>JAJPJE010000113.1 GCA_021324365.1 Terriglobia bacterium
AATAGCTGAACATCTGATCTTGCTGATGATCGTTTCCGCGCATGCTCTCTGGTAGCATGCCTGCGCTGTGGATTACGAGTAGTTTTTCAGCAGCCTGCTAGAAGGCTATATTGCGCCGCTGAATCATCCGGCCACTCATAAATACATCCTTGCTGTGGTCCGTTCGTGGCATCGCAACCTACGGAAATTACCGCACGCCTACGAGCAAATCCGAGGTCTTCGCTCTCTGCTGATTTGGGGCGATCGTGATCGCGCGGTGTTTCCAAGTTCCGCCTCCGAACTGCAAAAGCGGTTGCCCGGGTCTGAACTGGTGATGCTGCCTGGCGTCGGACATCTTCCGTACGAAGAAGCTCCGCAAGCGTTTAATGACATCGTCATTCGTTTTTTGAAAGCCCTTCCGTAACATCAGGTTTGTCCTAAGCGTCTAACCGGTAATTCGGCTCTGGTACCCTCAAGCATGGCATGCACCTCTTCGACTACATACGTCAGTTCCTGGCACATTGGGGATACTGGAGCGTTGCAGCTTTCCTGCTCCTGGAGAATGCAGGCGTCCCGTTGCCCGGCGAAACCATCCTGATCCTTGCCAGCGTACTGGCCTTCAAAAGCCATGAATTACGTCTCCCTTGGATCATTTTGATCGGAACGCTGGCGTGCACTTTCGGTGACAACGCTGGCTATTGGATCGGCAACAGAGGAGGCCGGCCTCTGCTCGAACGCTGGAAGAGATTCTTCCATGTCAAAGATGAGCACATCCGCAGCGGTGAGGACTTGTTGCGTCGGCACGGTGCTCCCGCTATCTTCTTTGCTCGTTTCATCGCTGGTGCGCGTATTGTTGCCGGCCCGCTCGCTGGTGTGCTGCGCATGGAGTGGCGCCGATTCGCTCTGTTCAATTTCCTTGGAGCACTGAGTTGGGTTTCCGTGATCGCCGGTCTCTCATACCTGTTCGGCAGCCAACTCGATCGACTGCTCGCCACCGTGAAACGAATCGAACTGGCTTTTCTAATCGTGATTGTCGCGGGGCTGGCATTCTATTTCTGGCGTAGCAAACGCCCTTCCATCATGCACACCTGAGTAGCGCCTCGTCTCCCTCCTGTGAATTACCATGATCAGTAACGATGAAGCGCATCTTGAAATCCGTGCTCGCCGGACTGGATCGAGAAGCCTGGATACGCTTCTTTCTTGCCCTGATTGGACTGGCAATGGCATTCGGTGCTGCCTTGCTCTCGACGATTACACGGCAGGAAGGCAATCTGTGGGCAACGGCCATATTGGCTTCCGCTGCCTTGTTGCTCGCGGCCTGGGTCGGTGCCACGACCGTTCCTTACCTGGCACGCCGCGTCTCCGTCCTGCATGTGCGAGATGCGCTCGATTTTGATGTCACGCGTGAGGGGTTGCTTTATGTGGGGATGGTGGTGGTCATCGGCGTAGCTGCGCTCAATACCGGTAACAACCTGCTGTTCATTATTTTGTCGTCTATGCTCGCGGCAATCTTCGTTTCAGGAATTGCCTCGACGGCTCTGCTGCGCTCCATAGAGATGGACGTCGGCCTGCCTGAATTTGTCTTCGCAAATACCGAGGCCTACGCGCGCCTGATCCTGAGAAACACGCGTAGAATTCTCCCGGTTTTCTCCGTATCCGTTGTCCCTGTCAAGGAGAAGAAGGCTGTTCGCGAGTGGAAGTGGAAGAAGACGAGGTTTAGGTTTCCACTGAAAGCCGCGCCTGGCAAGCAATGGATTGAGCTTCCGGACTTCGCAATGCAGCGAGTGAACGTCAGTCCGGAATCAGAGCCCATCCTGCGTGATTCCGTCTATTTCCCATTTTTGCCGCCACGTCAGAAAATGACCGCTGACGTCAAGCTCAGCTTTATTCGACGCGGGCGGCTCACCCAGAATACTTTCGGCCTCGGCACTCGCTTTCCGTTCTCTTTTCTGACGAAGACCCGCCGTATCCGGCTTACCAAGGAATTGATTGTCTATCCTTCAATCGAGCCGACCGACGAGTTCTTTGAAATCCTGCCGATCATAACTGGGGAATACGAAAGCTTTGTCGCCGGCCGCGGCTACGATCTCTATCGCATACGGGAATACACGTCGGAAGACCCAGCCCGTCATTTGGACTGGAAGGCGACCGCCAAGACCGGATCCCTGAAAATTCGCGAGTTCACGCGCGAAGATGAACGAAAGCTGCGATTCGTCTTCGACAACCCTGCGCCGGGCGGAGTCACGGACGATGCCTATGAGCGTGCTGTGACCCTGGTTGCCTCTCTGGCCTGGCACTTCGCCCGCGAGGGTGCACAACTTACCTTTCTTGCACCGGGACTGCCGCTTACGTCTGATCTGCACGAGTTTTTGCGCTATCTGGCTGTGGTGCAAAGCCGTGTGGGGGATTCGGTTCTTGACCAGGTGCGTCCATCGGACGACTACAACCTGGTATTCACGCCACGTGCTCGAGGCACCATTCCTACGGTGCTCTGGTCCTGTTCTTATATTGTCTTCCTAAACTGAGAGACATTGGATGAACGAGACCGCCAAAGTGCTTCCCTATTGATCTCAAGTAGGCATATACTCACGCCCCTCCGGACTTTTCAGGGGCAAAGCTCGGGTCGGCCACTTCTCACACCAACCTCGGAGAGAAGCTATGAAAGCAATCAGCGATCTGGTTAAGGGCCGCGAAATTCTGGCAGTCACTTCTGGACAATTGGTGACCGATGCAGTCGACTTCATGGTGCAGCACCATATCGGTGCCGTGCCTGTACTGCGTTTTGGCGAACTCGTCGGGATTTTCTCCGAACGCGATCTCATGGTTCGTGTGGTTGCGGAGAATCGCGATGCGCGCACTACGCTCGTTGATGTCGTCATGACACCTTCCCCGCTTTCGGTTTCACCGGACACCAGCATTGAAGAATGCATGGTGTTGATGAAGGCGCATGGATTCCGGCATCTCCCGATCTGCAACGGGCGCACGCTTGCCGGCATGATCTCGTTGCGCGATCTTTTGCTGCACAATGTCGAAGAAAAAGATGTGGAAGTGCGCATGATGCGCGCCTATATCCAACAGGCCGGCTGAACCGATCCGGTGTGATCGCGTCCGCACTGCGGTGCTAGAATGAGCGGCATTCATGAAGCTTGCCGCATTAGCGAAACAGCTTCGATCCGTTCTCGGCGAGGAAGCTGTACTGCATCATCCTGAAGACTTGATGCTCTACGAGTACGATGCCGGCCTCGCCAAGGGCACACCCGAACTGGTCGTATTTCCCAAAACAACTGAGCACGTTTCCGCCATCGTGCGGCTTGCAGGCGCCAGGGGTGTTCCGATTGTGCCACGCGGCGCTGGTACTGGGTTAAGTGGCGGCTCGATTCCACGACAGGGCGGCATTGTGATGGTGTTCTCGCGTATGCGGAGAATCCTGGAGGTCGATGTTCCGAATCGACGCGCAGTGGTGCAACCTGGCGTCGTGAATCTGGAGCTCTCGCAGGCGGTAGCCAGATATGGGCTGTATTTCGCACCCGATCCATCGAGTCAAAAAGCAAGCACGATTGGCGGTAATGTCGCTGAGAATTCGGGAGGGCCTCATACGCTCGCGTACGGGGTCACCGTGAATCACGTCACTGGACTGGAAGTTGTGCTCGCCGACGGCCGCGCGGTTCAGTTGGGCGGCAAGGCGGGCGAACATGCGGGGTACGATCTGACCGGATTCTTGGTCGGCACGGAAGGAACCATTGGCATCGTGACCAAGGTTGTGGTTAAGCTCTCGCGCATTCCCGAGCAGATCGCGACACTGCTGGCGGTTTTTCAGACTGCTGAAGACGCTGCCAATACAGTGACGTCGCTCACTGCGGAAGGGATCACGACCTCCGCGCTCGAAATGCTCGACGGCTGGACTCTGCGCGCGGTGGAGGAAGCAACACACGCGGGTTATCCGATTGATTCCGGCGCCGTACTCCTGATCGAACTGGAAGGTCTGCGCGAAGAAGTAGAAGAACAGGCAGAAGCGGTCGCACGCATATGCATGGCACACCAAGCGCGTGAAGTCCGCCGCGCCAAAGACGAACGCGAACGGCAACTTCTGTGGATAGGACGCAAGAACGCATTCGCCGCGATCGGACGGTTGGCTCCGTCGTACTACACCCAGGACGGAGTTGTTCCGCGCACGAAGATCGCCGACATTTTGCGCTTTATCGATGGGGTCGCGAAGAAATACGGAATGACGATTTGTAATGTCTTCCACGCGGGCGACGGCAACTTGCATCCGGCAATCCTTTTCGACTTGCGTGATGCGGAACAGGTCGAGAAGGTTCATGCCGCCGGCCGTGAAATTCTGACGCGCTGTGTTGAACTGGGCGGAACCCTGACTGGCGAGCACGGGATCGGCATGGAGAAAAACGAATTGATGCCGGTTCTATTCAACGATGACGACCTCGAAGTCATGGCCCGCATGCGGAGTGCTTTCAATCCGAATGAGCTGTTGAATCCGCAAAAGATTCTCCCTGCTCCTCGCAGTTGTCGCGAAGGCGTCATCTCCATGCAAAGTGCCGCTGGAGTGGAGCAGTGAGCGCCGCTCCTTCTCGAGCGTTGTCTCTCGAGTTAGCGCAGATCGCCGGCGAAGAAAACGTCCGCGAAAAGGCGGAGGATTTGCGGCATCTCGAAATTGATGGAGTAACGCCCGCCTGCGTGGTAACACCCCAAACGGTCGAACAAATTGCTGCGATTATGCGGCTGGCATTTAATCACGACCTTGTTGTCGTACCGGCGGGCGGCTTCACCCAACAAGCCATTGGAAGAATTCCTTCACGGATTGACATTGTGCTCAGGACCGAACGGCTCAACCGCGTCGAGCATTATGATCCTGGGGATCTGACGCTTTCTGTCGGCGCAGGAATCACGATTGCCCAACTTCGACGAGTGGTCGACGGCAATCGGCAGTTGCTGCCCATCGATCCTGCGCGCAGTGAGCGCGTGACAGTTGGCGGAGCGATTGCTGCAAACGCGAGCGGCGCTCTTCAGCATCGTTTCGGTAGCATCCGGGAATCCCTGCTGGGTGTGCGTTTTGTTACGGCAGACGGCAGGATCGCGAAGGCTGGAGGCCGGGTCGTCAAGAATGTTGCGGGTTATGACCTGATGAAGCTGATGACCGGCAGCTTCGGCACGCTTGGCGTGCTTGTTTCCGCCAACCTGAAAGTCTTTCCCGCTCCGCACCAATACCGCACGTTCGTTACTGAATTCGTGAGTCTTCATCAGGCTATTCAATACCGTGACCGCATCTTGCAGTCTCCACTGTCGCCGCTCTGCTTAGAAATTGCTTCGCCGGAAGCCCGCACTATGATCCCGGATGGTGGGAGCCGTGGTACGTGGGGCGTGTACCTGCGCGCGGCGGGCAGTGATGCCGTTCTCGCTCGGTATCGCCAGGAACTCGGTACGGACGTAGCTCGGGAGGGAGGAGGTGCGGACGAAGAGATGTTCTGGCGCACCATCGCGGATTGGGCTGATCTCTGGGCGCAGAGTCAAAACAATTGCGCTCTGCTACGCGTCTCTGTACCTTCATCTGCCGTAGAAAACGCCTTGCGCTCAGCTGCGACATTGGCTGGCAACACGGGAGTGCACTGGGGCGCTTTGGGCCGTGCCACGGGCTCGTTTCTCATTGCCTTTTCGGCTGCGGAAAGCGTCGAAAGACTGGTGACAATGGTCAACGCATATCGAAACGCACTTGGCTGTGATTCGATGGCCGTAATCACACATTGTTCCACGGCGCTGAAACAGCACATTGATGTTTGGGGCACAACTCCGACGGATTTGGCTGCCATGCGCATCGCACGAAAAGCTCTGGATCGCAAACAGATTCTGAATCGCGGGAGATTCCTAATTTGAGTACAGCATCCCAGACCGGAAGTGCCGAACAGCGCTCAGGATTTAGGTCGGGCGCTGGCCCGAGCTGGGACTTGTATTCCACCTGCATTCATTGCGGGCTCTGCCTGGAGCAATGCCCGACGTACCGCGTGCTAGGACTGGAGGCTGATTCGCCGCGCGGACGGATTTACCAGGTCCTGCAGGTAGATCAGGGAAATCTGCCGATTGGGAATTCCTTTGTTACTCACATCGACCGCTGCCTCGGCTGCCTGGCTTGCGAGACAGCCTGCCCGTCAGGCGTGAGCTACGGCCAGATCGTTGAACGCGCACGCGCGGAAATCGAAAAGAGCTACCGGCGGCCATTGCTGGCGCGAATCGCCCGGCGGTACACCTACAACAAGCTCTTGAAGAGTTTTGGAGCACTATCGTTCTGGGCGACGGTTCTCTATCTCTACCAGCAAACGGGGTTACAGAAACTGGTTCGGTGGAGCGGGATTCTGAAAGTTCTCGGTCTGGAGAATACGGATGCGCTCGCGCCGCCGGTTGATCGGGAATTCTCGTTCTCCGATCTGGGTAAGGTTTTCCCATCCGAAGGCGAGGAGCGTACCAGGGCCGCATTCCTCATCGGTTGTGTTGCGAGTGTCAGCTTCTCCGAACTGAATCGCGCGACCATTCGCGTGCTGCAGAAGAATGGTGTGACGGTTTTCATCCCGCCCAAGCAGGCGTGCTGCGGGGCGTTGCACGCCCACGCCGGATTTCGCGATGATGCAAGCGATCTTGCGCGTCGCAACATCGATGCGATGCTTTCCGACAAGATTGACTCAATCGTGACCAACGCCGCGGGCTGTGGTTCCACCATGAAAAATTACGCCAACCTTCTCGCGAATGACGTTCGCTACTCAGCGAAAGCTCAAGCATTTGCCGCCAAGACGAAAGACGTCAGCGAGTTTCTGGCTGAGCTAGGGTTGCGGGCGCCTCAACGGAAGCTGCACGCGAGCGTAACTTACCAGGATCCGTGCCATCTGGCGCACGCGCAGAAGATCCGATCCGCGCCTCGCGAGTTGCTCAAGGCAATCGGAGCCGACTTGATCGAAATGCCGCATTCCGATTACTGCTGCGGCAGCGCCGGAACCTACAATGTCGTTCAGAATCAGTTGTCGACCAAACTTCTCGCCGCGAAAATGGAAGATATTGCCTCAGTAACAGCGGATGTTCTTGCAACAGCAAACGTGGGCTGCGTGCTGCAATTGCGAGTAGGCGTGCAGCAGCGCGGCTTGAAAATGCGCGTTATGCATGTCATAGAACTGCTCGATGAGGCATATCGACAGACTTAGCTCAATGCACCGGCGGGAACAGCAAAGCGCCCATCGCCTCTCGCGGCAGAGAGCGCCTTTTTTCTGAGTTGCGACAAGTAGGCTTGCAAATGCGCTTGCAAGAACCACAAGTCCTTATCGACCTGTCGTGAGATTTCGGTGAAAACGTCGGCAGTGGATTTATCGCCGACTTCATCCGACTTGTCGATCGCTTCGCGAACATATTCGCCGAACGCCGCGACATTCCTCGCCAACGCACGCACATGCTCCGGCCCATTGGTCGCTGTGATGTCGTACTCCGGGATGCTCGAAGAGGCTGCCGCCTGCCGCAGCGTGCCTTGAGCCGTTCCGCCCAGCGCGGTGGCACGCTCGGCGAGAAGATCAGCGTAATCGTCGAAATGCTCCGCAATTTGATCGAATAACTCGTGCAGCTGGAAGAACTGAACACCTTTTACGTTCCAATGAGCAAACTTTGTTTGTGTCTTCAGATCGGTAGCGTCCGCCAGGCGCTGGTTTAATAGAGTTACGACCTGCTTGCGGATGTGCTCGGAAAGATCAATGCTCGTTTCGAAAAAACGAGTTTCAGTAAGTGCAGTTGACATGTGACACTCCTTGCGAAATTCGATTTCATCCGTAGCGAAAGGTTGCAGGAAAGTAAGCCTGTGAAATTTCCGGCCAATCCGGACCGCACCGTGCCCACAAACACGGCAGCCAGGATCAGGCTAAGAGTACTTTGTGCAATGTCTGCGCAAGCTGATCGGGGTCTTCAATCGGCGGCATGCAAGTGAAGTTCGAGCACACCACAGCAACCGATCTGCCCTGCTTTACGGCAGGGAGATTAGGAATTGTTTCCAAGAGAACTGGAGGGAGGCTGTGCACATCCGCTTTGCTTGACCGCATTCGAATTACCGACTTGTTCAGTGCGAACGGTGCGATGGCGGCTGCGTAAAGCTGGTCGGCATCGCGATCGTCGCCTACGACAACCACCTGAGTGTGCGGCTTGAAATACCACACAGCTGCGATCCCATACGTTCCAGCGAAGATACCCACTTGCTGTGCCAGGCCAGCAAATACTTCGAGTGTCGATTCGGCTTTGTCGCGATATGAAGGTTCGTTTGTGTAGCCATAGAGACGCAACAAGGCGATGGCGGCTGCGCTGTTCCCGGAGGGAGTTGGAGAGTCCTGAAAAGGCTTGCGGCGAGCGCTGAGAGCGCCAAGCAGCCCCTTGTCTCCTTTGGCAGTATCGAAGAAGCCGCCGCGAGTCTCGTCGTAAAACAGCTCGAGCATTTTGTCGGCGATCTCGCGAGCGAATTTGAAGTATGCGAAGTCGCCGGTTACTTCGTAAGCGTCGAGAGCCGCGATAGTGGTGAAAGCATAGTCATCAAGCAGGCCGGCTGTCGCTCGTGCCTGCGCCTTTGGGTCAGAGTAGGCGATCACGTGCTTGAGGCCGCGCTCCGAGCGCCATGCCTCCGACAAAATGCGATCCAGTGAACGCAATGCAAATTTGCGTGCATCTTCCATGCCGAGCACCTGGGCTGCCTGAAGGTAGGCGGAAATACAGAGCGCATTCCAGTTCACGTAAACCGTCTTGTCCACGTAGGGTGTCGGCCGCTTCAGGCGCGATTGGTACATCTTCTGCTTCGCGGAATCCAGTAATGCAGATACCCGATCGGCCGACATGCTGTTGCTCAACGCGATCTGCTCAATCGAAGACTTCACCCACAGCACGTTCTTCGCCGGATTGTGATGCATGTCGCCGACTTCGCCGATGTCATAGTACGCTGCTGCAACCTTCAACTCATCCGGGGAAAGCACCGCGTGCGCCTCGTCGAGGGTCCAGGTGAAGTAATCTCCATCGTCGTCCATGGAGTAGTCGGCGTCCTGGGATGCGTAGAATCCGCCGTTTTCGCGGTCGCTGAGCCATTCGTCCATCCATCGGATGATGTCGCGTGCGACGGCGGCAAAAAACGGTACGCCCGTCGCCTGATAGGCATACACGTAGTTCTTCAGCAGTTCGGAATTGTCATATGACATCTTCTCGAAGTGCGGTACCAGCCAGTGCTCATCGACCGAATAGCGGTGGAATCCGCCGGCAAGTTGGTCGTAGATGCCGCCGTGCGCCATATGCTCCAGCGTCGTTATGCAGATATTTCCAACATCCGGATCTCCGGTGCGTGCATAGCGGTCAAGCAACAGATCGATGGCTGACGAGTGCGGAAATTTCGGAGCGGAGCCGAAGCCGCCATGCTTCGCGTCGAACATGCTCTGCGCGCTTCCGACAATGTGGTCGATGATCTGCGGATTCACGCGATCCGAGTCGACCTCAGAGAAGGTTTCGCTGCGGCCGATCATGCTCATCACCGCATTGGCCTGTTCGTCGACTTCTGCCTTCTTCTCGCGAAATGCTTCGGCGATAGTCAACAACACGCGTTTAAACCCGGGTCGTCCCCAATGGTCTTGTGGCGGAAAATATGTGCCGCCGAAAAAGGGCTTTCCTTCTGGCGTGAGAAATGCAGTAAGCGGCCAACCGCCCTGCCCCGTCATCGCCTGTACTGCTGACTGGTACCGGCTGTCGATATCGGGACGCTCGTCGCGATCTACCTTGATCGCGACGTAATTCTCATTCACGATCTGCGCAACCTCGGGATCGTCGTACGATTCGCGATCCATCACGTGGCACCAGTGGCACCATACGGCGCCAATGTCGAGCAGGATCGGCTTGTTTTCCCGTTTGGCAGTGGCGAAGGCTGCATCGCCCCATTCCTGCCAGCGAATCGGTTGGTGCATCGCCGAACGCAGGTACGAGGACGACGCGTTCGCGAGAGAGTTCAATTCAGCAGTGTTGGTCGTATTCCCCACCTCAACAGTCTACTTGAGGCGCGACGTTTGCGTTTAGCTGCATTGGGATTTTGGATTGGATCGGCATTTTCAGAATATGTATGCTGGCGCGCATGATCATGGAACAGCAGGCCAGGGATTTTGCACGGGAATGGATTGCCGCATGGAACTCGCATGACCTCGAAGCAATTCTGTCTCACTATGCGGATGATGTTGTTTTAACTTCTCCGGTCGCAGCAAAGATTCTCGCTGATCCCTCCGGAACAGTAGTTGGAAAAGCTGCCTTGCGGAATTACTTCAAACGCGGTCTCGAACTCGTTCCTCAACTGCGCTTCGAATTTCTGGAACTGATGTACGGGATCTCGAGCGTGGTGGTCTGCTACATCAATCAGAGAGGCACGAAGACCGCTGAGTTCATGGAATTTGACGGGAGTGAGAAAGTTGTTCGCGTAGTTGCAAATTACAGCGGGTGATCGTAGCCCTGATTTTGTGCAGCGGTGGCCTAGCCGTGCGGATTGCTAGGCGCATCTTTCACTGAGCTGCCGCGCGATCCGGCAGTAAATATCCACTGCTTCGAGCAGCTGAGCTTTTGAAATGTGCTCCCTCTCGGTGTGCGCGACGTGAATTGATCCGGGGCCAATCAACACCGGCTCTCCCCACTTGTTCAGCGCCGGAACATCTGTCGTGAATTTTGCAATCATCGTCGGGATCCCCGGGATGGTGCGCAGTTTTATGAAGGGAATTTCGAGTGTGAATTCCACATGAGCAAGATCACCAACGGTCTGAACGATATTGTGCCGCAAGTCCTCTGCCGGTCCGACTAAGCGAAACAAGAGTTGTGCGCGAGCCGTGTCAGATATCACGTTTGGCGCGCGGCCTCCCTCGATCGTTCCTATATTCATCGTCGTTGGGCCGATCTCCGGGTTTTCGGGTAGCGGCATTTCCAGCAAACGATCGAGTGCCTTCACGAGCTTATTGATCGCCGAATCTCCTAACTCGGGATATGCCGAATGCGCCATCTTCCCATGCGCGGCTACCTCGACGCGCAAGGCGCCCTTTGACGCACTCGCAATGTGATTCTCGGTTGGCTCCCCATTCACCAGAAACCTCGCTCCAACCGTTTGTGTGTTAGCCATCTGTGCGCCAGCGCTGTCGCGCTCTTCACCTACCAGGAACAGCAATCCCACCGCTAAGCCCTCGCCGCGAAGCTTTTCCGCTGCGGACACCTGAGCAGCAATTATTCCCTTAGCATCGCACGAGCCGCGTCCGTAGATGTTTCGATCATCTTCGGAGCTGGCAATGAAAGGAGGCACCGTATCCATGTGCGTGGAAAAAAATATCTCCGGAGCCGGAAGGTTGGGTGCCTGAGCAATCACGTTAAAGCGGTGCCGTTCCACCGGCATCCGCCGCACTTCATATCCGAGCGAAGCCAAGACGCCTTCCAGAAACTCACCGACCGGTGCTTCGTTCCCGGTGATCGATTCGATATCCACCAATGCGCGCGTAAAGACAATCGGATCCATAGCTTAGGCAACTAGATTAACAGCCGGGTCGGCGGGGGAAGCAGAGAACCTGCGTTTCATCGATTGGAAATGAAGATTTCGGCAATCGGCGTTTACAAGCAACCGTGAAGCAGGTCTTGAGGTTCTTACTAGCTGATATCGCCTCTGTCGCTTCTATGTGGGGAGTCTGTAGACTCCCCTTTTTTGTGCGCTAGTCTTCCTCAATCCAACGGCAGCGCAATTCCCCACGGCGCATGTCTGCGACGATTTGGGTCGCTATTCGTTCCAGTTCCGAGTACGGATACTTCTCGCCTTCAAAGAAAATAGCAGGGGGACTCGCATAAGGCTCCGCCCAGACTTCGTACGCACCGCCTCCGGTTGTGATTTCCAGGTAATCACCCTCGCTCAGGCGCCGTTTCACCTCATCGACGTTCAGGTCGCTCAATCGCCCGCTCCTCTGCTGCCGCTTATAAAAATTGATTCTATCTGATACACGGTTGCGACCACCCGGTGACATAACCTCCCGGGGGATGGGCTGAGAATAGCAACATTCCTGAATGCTGGAGGCACCTTCCAAAAATGGAAGATCGCTCGCCCTAGAGCTGATAAGATTGTCTAAGTCTCAGGTAGCAAGCTATTTACCTTCCGGATAATGCCAACACAACTGGCAAATGGCGTGCAACGACAGGAAGCGAGGAAGAATCCTGCGCCTCGAAAGCAGCCTTCTCTACCGCCCGGCCAGCTTATGACCAAAGATGCTCAAGTTCGGTTTGTTGCCATCGCGCTGGCCCTTCTGACCGTTACTGCGTGCGTATTTGCCTGGATCAACTTCCAGAAAGAACGTCAGTTCGAGACGCCCTACGATGGCGTGTGGTGGGTGGAAAAGGCTGGACACATCCAGGCTCGGCGAATCGATTCCGATGGCCCTGGGGCACGCGCGGGCGTTAAGAAGGGCGACCTTCTCACGGCTGTAGATGATCACGAAGTACAGAACGTCGGAGCGCTCACCCGCCAGTTGTTCCGGATCGGAACGTACTCAAAAGCAAAGTACAGCCTGATACGCGATGGCATCCCGCTGCAGGTTCCGGTAATCCTCGTGCCGTTTGATCGGTCGCTGAATGCCGGCCTGCGGCTCATAGCTCTGATCTACCTCGGGATCGGTCTTTACGTCCTGCTCAGGCGTTGGACTGCGCCCAAGGCCACGCACTTCTATCTGTTCTGCCTGAGTTCGTTTATCTACTTCTCGTTCCACTACACCGGAAAACTGAATGATTTCGATTGGGCGATCTACTGGTCCAATGTTGTCGCTGAACTTCTGCAGCCCGCGCTGTTTCTGCATTTCGTTTTTACCTTTCCAGAGCCGAAGAAGATCGTTCGCGATCACAAATGGCTGATTTCGTTTACCTACGTTCCTGGCGCATTGCTCCTGGCCGTGCGCGTGTTCGCAAACCAGAAATTGCAGGCTAGTGAGTTGCTGCTCTATTGGCTGGACCGCACTCAGATGGTTTACATCTCTGTGCTGTTCCTCGTGGCAGTTAGTGTCCTGTGGCATAGCTACCGCCGCGCATCATCGCCGATTCTGCGGCAGCAGATGAAGTGGGTCACCAGGGGAACAACGCTGGCAATCCTGCCTTACATTTTGTTCTATGTGATCCCATACTCCGATGGCCAGCCAGCCGGGCTGCTCACCAAAATTTCTGTTCTAGCGCTGGTCTTCCTGCCATTGACGTTCGGCTACGCGATCTTCCGCTACCGCCTGATGGACGTGGACCTGATCTTCAAGCGCGGCATGGCTTATACGCTCGCAGCCGCGACCATCGCGGGCGTTTACTTCGCAGCAGTCGGACTGGCGGCTGAAATTGTGCACGCACGGCTGCCCAGCGCGGGGCCTTCTGGATTGATAGTCGCCATCATGGTCACCGCGTTGCTGTTCGATCCCATGAAGAACTGGATCCAGGACCGCCTGGACATGTTCTTCTACAAAAAGCGTTACGACTATCGTAAGACGCTGATCGAATTTGGCCGCGAACTCAGTTCACAAGTTGACCTCGACAAAATGCTCGGATCGGTTGTGGATCGCCTTTCCCGAACTTTGCTGGTGGATCGTCTCGCGATCTTCCTCGCTTCGGAGAGCACTGGCCGATTCACGATGGCGAAATCATTCGGGATTGCCGATACACGAAACCTTGACCTCTCGTTTCTTGCGGTAAAGCGTCCCGAAGATGCCGCCGGTCATCTATTCTTCGACAATACCCATCAGGTGGTCCGGGAAACCCCGGCAGCGCAGCAGACGATCGCACGGCTCGATCTAAACTATTTCATTCCGTGCACCGTCCAGAACCACACCATCGCGGTCCTCGGGCTTGGCAAAACAGCTGAAGGCGACTTCCTCTCGAGCGAGGATGTGGAACTGCTCGAAACCGTGGCTGGATACATCGGCATCGCTATCCAGAATGCGCGGCTCTACGCGTCACTCGAACAAAAGGTTGTGGAGTACGAGCGCCTGAAGGAATTCAACGAGAACATCGTCGAATCCATCAGCGTTGGCGTCCTGGCGGTTGACTTGGAGGACCGCATCGAATTCTGGAACTCGCAGATGGAAGTCATGTTCGCCATCCCCCGCATGAATGCCCTAGGGCAGCCCATCACAGAAATTTTCCCGCAGCAATTTGCACAGGAGTTCTACCGGGTACGGCAGACCCCCGGCATCCACAATCTTTATAAATTCAAATTCAACACCATCACTGGCGACACCCGGGTCACCAACATCGCCATCGCACCGCTGGTCACCAAGCAGTTCCATGTGATCGGGCGCTTGATTATCGTCGACGACATTACCGAGCGCATCGAACTGGAATCGCAACTTTCGCAGGCGGAGAAGATGTCGTCCATCGGATTGCTCGCTGCGGGCGTGGCGCACGAAGTCAATACGCCGCTCGCGGTCATTTCGTCGTATACGCAGATGCTCGCCAAACAACTACAGGGAGACGAAAAGCGCTCTGCTCTGCTCGAGAAGATCACGCACCAGACCTTCCGCGCCTCGGAGATCGTCAATAGCCTGCTCAATTTCTCGCGCACCAGCGGTACCGAGTTCCGCGACGTGGATCTGAATAAGATCATCCACGAGACACTTGCGCTTCTCGAGCACCAGATGAAGACGGCGCGAATCCGCATGCAGGAAAACCTGCATCCGGAGCTCCCCTGCATCAATGGCAATGCAGGAAAATTGCAACAGGTATTTCTGAATTTGTTCCTGAATGCAAAAGACGCGATGCCGCAAGGCGGAACTTTGACTGTGACCACCAACAATGGCGATGGCGTTAGCGTAAGTGTCACGGATACCGGTACCGGGATTGCACAGGAACACATCCAACGAATTTATGATCCATTTTTTACGACTAAGACCGGCAACACAGGACGGCGTGGTACCGGCCTTGGCTTGTCGGTGACTTACGGAATCATCCAGGAACATGCAGGCAAGATCCAGGTGGACAGCCGTGTTGGCGAAGGCACTACGTTCCTGGTGGAGTTTCCCCTTGCGAGAAAGGCAGTAAATGTCTGAAGCCGCTGTTTTTACCCGCCATATGCAGGCGGAGCCCGTATCCGGCACCATTCTCATCGTCGACGATGAGGCAGCAATCCGCGAGTCTCTCCAGACCTTGCTTGAAATGGAGAACTATTCGGTGGAGTCCGCGAGTACGGGTGAAGAGGGATTGAGCCGGATCGCGGAGCGCCCTTTCGATCTCGTCTTGCTGGATTTTGCTCTACCGGACAAAAACGGCCTGGAGGTTCTACGCGACATTCGCGAGCGCGACAGCCAATTGGCCGTCATCATGATTACCGCTTACGGCACAGTGGAAAACGCCGTTCTTGCCATCCAGTCAGGTGCGACTAATTTCATCCAGAAGCCATGGGATAACGAAAAACTGCTTGCTGACATTCAAGCTGCCGTCGCGCGCCGCCGTGCCGAAGAAGAAAACATACAGCTGAAACGCGCTCTGAAGCAGCGCTACAACTTCGAGAACATTATCGGCAAGAGCGAAGCGATGCTGCGCATTTTCGATCTGGTTGCGCAGGTAGCTCCGAGCCGCTCAACCGTATTGTTGCAGGGTGAAAGCGGGACCGGCAAGGAACTGATTGCCAAAGCCCTGCACATGAACTCGACGCGCAAGGACGCGCCCTTCGTTCCCGTAAATACGGGGTCGATGCCGGCTGATCTTCTGGAATCCACTCTATTCGGTCATGTGAAGGGTGCTTTCACCAGCGCCATCGCATCCAAAAAGGGCCTGTTCGAAATCGCCGACAAGGGCACGCTGTTCCTGGACGAGATCGGCACTATGAGCATGGAGACGCAGGCTAAGATCTTGCGCGTCCTGCAGGATCGCAAGTTCATGCACCTGGGCGGAGTTCAGGAAATCCACGTAGACGTCCGCATCATCGCCGCCACCAACGTCGATCTCCGGCAGATGGTGAAGGAAGGCAAGTTCCGGGAAGACCTCTTCTATCGACTGAACGTTATCACCATCGATCTTCCTCCGCTCCGCCATCGTCGCGAAGACATTCCCCTCCTGGTGAACTATTTCCTGCGCAAGTTTTCGCAGGAGAACGATCGCGAGGCGTGCGAAATCTCTCCCGAAGCGCTACGTTACCTTCTCGATTATTCGTGGCCTGGTAACGTACGCGAGTTGGAAAATGTCATGGAGCGTGCCGTCGTGCTCAGCTCGGGGACGATGATTACCGTGGACCTGCTACCAGATCAGATTGTCGGCCGCGGTAATGGTCTCCAGATGCTGGAACACCGTCCTGACGCTTCCCTGTTCGAACTTGTCGAGGAATGCGAGCGTCGCCTGATCGTCGATATGCTTGAAAAGTGCAACTCCAATCAGACCGAGGCCGCCGAGCGATTCCACATCCCGCTTTCCACGCTGAATCAGAAGATCAAGCGGCTGAATATTGAAATCCGCAAACGCAATAAAGATTAACTGGCCGAAGAAGAACGATGGAAGGCAGATTGTGATCTTCCTGCCATTGCGTAAACATCCAGCTCAGTTGCTGGTGCGAGGCCTGGTTTGACAAAGGTGTTGTGTCTCCTGTCGGACAAGGAATACAGCTAGTCTGCAATCAAACGTTAATCGGATGTAAAAGTTTTCGGCCCGATGTTTGCAATCCGCGCGGGCAGGCACGAACAACGGCCGCCTTCTGATATATTTCGGAGTGGAAATCGCAGGTTGCGAGGCTACTAGCAAATGGAAATCCGCACCCCGTCAGAGCTGGCCATGGAAACGGTTCTCTCGGTTCAGGAATACACGATCCTTTCCTGGGAAGCGGTGCTCAACATTTTCCGCAAGCCTCGTTACCTCGCGGATACGCTTCTGCAGGCTGATTCCATTGGAGTCGGCTCTCTTCCCGTGGTTGTGCTCGCCGGCCTGTCCATCGGAGCTGTACTTGCCCTCCAGAGTTCGAACACCCTTCAACGCTTCGGATCGCTTTCGCTTACCGGTCAGCTGGTGTCTCTCAGCATGGTGCGCGAACTTGGAGCGGTAATTTCTGGCCTGATGGTAGCCGGGCGCAATGCTTCAGGCATCGCCAGCGAGCTTGGAACCATGAAGGTTACCGAGCAAATCGATGCGATGCGCGCACTCGGCACGGACCCCCTGAAGAAACTGGTCACCCCGCGCGTGCTTGCCGCTACGATCATGCTGTTCTTTCTCACCATCATTGCGGATCTCGTGGGATTGGCTGGCGGCTGGCTAGTCTCCCGCTTCGCGCTTGGTCTCGATAGCAATCAATACTGGACCACAGCCTGGCAGTCTTTAGAATTTCCTGACGTATTCATGGGTCTCACCAAGCCTCTGTTATTTGGCTTTATCATCGCCACCGTAGGCTGCTACTACGGCGTTACCGCCAAGGGTGGCACGCAGGGTGTCGGTCGCGCAACAACACAGGCGATGGTGTCCTCTTCCGTCATGATCCTGATGGTCGACTTCTTCTATACGAAATTGCTTATGACCCTGATGCACGTGCACTGATGGGAACCGTTCTCGCCACGCCGGAAACCGCTCCAAACACGCCTCCTTCTGACGAAAAGACAATTGTGTTCGACCGGGTTTCGATTGCGTTCGAGGAACGCGCTGTTCTAGATAGCATCTCCTTCGAATTGCGCCGTGGCGAAACCAAGATGCTGCTCGGAATTCTCGGGTCTGGCAAAACAACGATTCTCAAGCTCGCTCTCGGCCTGATTAAGCCGGACTCTGGCGACATCTATGTTCTGGGTGAGCATGTGAATGAAATGTCGGAAGATCAGTTATTCGAGCTACGGCGAAAGATGGGTATGGTCTTTCAGGAGAGTGCCCTATTCGATTCGCTCACGGTCCGCGAAAACGTCGCATTTCGATTGATTGAGGAAGGACGCCCTGCCGAGGAAATCGAGCGACGTGTGCGTGAAGCGCTGCAGTTTGTGGAACTCGAAAACACCATTGATCAGTTCCCGGGAGAGCTTTCTGGGGGCATGAAGCGCCGCGTCGGAATCGCACGCGCGATCATCGACCGTCCGGAAGTACTGCTCTATGACTCACCTACCGCAGGGCTTGATCCGGTAACCTCGACAACGATCATCGAACTCCTGGTGAAGCAGCGCGACGTATATCACACCAGTGCCCTGATGACCACGCATCGGTTGCCCGATACGCTCATGATGGCGACACACTACTTCAACGAAAAAGAAAACAAGATGCTGCAGCTCCCAAAGAACAACTCCGTCGATGCGCGAACCACTTTTCTGCTTCTGAAGGATGCAAAGGTGATCTTCGATGGAACGGTCGAGGAACTCGCTGCCTCGCGCGACGAATACATCCGGGAATACTTCGCGTAAAAGAAGTTGCGTAGCGCAGCCGCGGTCGGCTGTCCCTTCGGAGCACAGCGAGGATTGGCATCTCGAATGGGACTTCCTATGCTTTCGCCGCGTTGGCCTGCTTTGCTCGCATCGCAACCCGCTTCTGTATTGCTGCGAATCGCTCCTTTGCGACCGGCGAACTTTCGATAAGTTGCTCAAAGTTCCAGAAGGACCGTGGGAGTCCCGTCCGTTCGCGGACGTCCTTCAGATGAGGCGCAATTTTGGCGAAGATGAAGAATAACTCGCCAGCAGAGTCGAGAAACAACTCTCGATTCAATACTCCGTGTACGACCATACTCGCCGCCATGTCCCAATACGACATTGCCTGCCGATACCACCTGTTTCTGTCGGTGCCAAACTCGTTGATGATCGCGACGATATCGTCGGCATTCTGCGGCCAGTATTCAAACGCCATGAACTGACGCGCGCGACGCAACTCTGAATCGCGCCGTAGTTCGTACAGCTTCAGCAGCAGTTCGGCATCGGCGTGTGTTGGTTTGGCGGTCTTCTTCGAATCTTTGTTTTTCTTCACTATTCTCCCCTCTCACGAAACCGGTTGCGCTTCTTCCTGCGGTAACGGACGCGAGTACTCGCACTTCTCGTTTGGACAGGCCAGCACTGGTCCAGATTTGAGGAATTTTTGCACCAGGTATTCGTGCCCGCATTCGGGGCATTTCTCTGGAACCGGCTTGTTCGCCGAAGTAAATTTGCATTTGGGATAGCGCGAGCATCCGTAGAAGGTGTTGCCGCGGCGCCGAGCTCGCTTCTCCACCAGTTCGCCTTCTTTACACTCAGGACACTTCATTCCAATGAAATTCTGCTTTACATACTTGCAGTCCGGATATCCCGAGCACGAGACGAACTCGCCGTAGCGACCATGACGCAACAGCAAGTTGCGTCCACATTCCGGGCATTTCTCATCCAGCGGAACATCTGGAACCTTCTTGGCCTGATCAAGCCGACGCGTGGTCTTGCAGTCCGGATAGCCAGTGCAGGCCATGAACTGCCCGAATCGCCCGCGCTTCAACACCATCGGACGCCCGCAGTTTTCGCAGTATTCCTCTTGAGAGGTCTCCTGCATGTCGGCCGTATCGAGATCCGGCAAATCAATCGGGTTTTCTTTTGTAAATGTGCAGCTATTGGGATCGTTTTTGTCATACGAACTGCACGCGAAGAAGCTGCCGTGCTTGCCCCACTTGATCACCAACGGAGAGCCGCACCGTTCGCACTTCTCATCTGTCGGCTTCTCCATCGCCTTCAGATTCTGCATGTGCTTCTCGGCGTAGTTCAGATCGCGCTCGAACTTCTTGTAAAAGTCCTTTAACGCATCGGTCCACTTCTCTTTGCCTTCTTCGATGTCGTCGAGCTCTTCCTCAAGCTTTGCGGTGTAAGCAGGATCGAAGATGTCCTTGAAGTTATCGACCAACAGATCTGTGACTACCAAACCGATTTCAGTCGGAACAAACTTCCCACCGACCTTCGTCACGTACTGTCGCTCCTGAATCGTTCCCAGGATCGTGGCGTAGGTTGATGGACGTCCAATACCGCGCTCTTCCAGTTCCTTTACCAGCGATGCTTCGTTGTAACGTGGAGGCGGTTCGGTGAAGTGCTGTTCGGGCTTCAATTCCTTCAGCGTCAGCTTCTGACCTTCGTTCAGTACCGGGAGCTTATGCTTCAGGGCCTCGTCTTCCTCGTCCTTGCCTTCTTTCGATTCCTCGTAGACCTTAAGGAATCCATCGAACTTCAGCACTGATCCCGTCACGCGTAAACGATAGGCTTCGATTCCCTGGCTCGCGTCGATGTCAACCGTGGTCTGATCGAACACTGCCGGATTCATTTGCGACGCTACAAAGCGTTGCCAGATCAGCTTGTAAACCTTGTACTCATCTTCTTTCAGGTATTGCTTGATCTCATCGGGATGCCGCGCCGCCGACGTCGGACGAATCGCTTCGTGCGCTTCCTGCGCGCCTTTCTGTTTCGACTTGAAGAAGTTTGCCGTCTCAGGCAAATACTCGGCGCCGAAATGCGACGGTATATACTCGCGCACCTCACCTAGCGCCTCGTTCGACACGCGCGTGGAATCAGTACGCATGTAGGTGATTAATCCGACCAGCCCTTCGTCCCCGAGTTCTACGCCTTCGTACAAGCGTTGCGCGAGCATCATCGTGCGCTTCACGCTGAAGCGCAGCTTGCGAGCCGAATCCTGTTGCAACTTGCTGGTGGTGAATGGAGCAGCGGCGTTGCGCTTGCGTTCTTTCTTCTCGACGGAGCGGACCAGCCAGTTCGCTTCTTTCAGGAAAGCCGTGATCTTGTCGGCCTCCTCCTGGTTGGGAACTTCGATCTTCTCTTCGCCCTTGCCAATCAAGCGCGCATCGAATGCCGGACCCTTGCCTGCGGTAAGGTGCGCATCGATTGTCCAGTACTCTTGCTTCTGGAACGCCTTGATCTCGCGCTCACGATCCACGATCAGCCGTAGAGCGACAGTCTGTACACGCCCGGCAGATAGTCCTCGGCGCACTTTGTCCCACAGCAGCGGAGAGACCTGATATCCGACCAGGCGATCGAGTACGCGGCGCGTCTGTTGCGCGTCCACAAGGTTGCGATCGATATCTCGCGCATGCTCAAAGGCTTCCTTCACTGCGCGTTGCGTAATCTCGTTGAAAGTGACGCGGCGAATGTTTACGCCAGCGGCCTTCTTTTTCTTTTTCCCATCAAATCCGTCGCCACCAAGTTCTTCGGCCAGATGCGCGGCAATGGCCTCGCCTTCGCGATCCGGGTCAGGCGCCAGGTACACGGCATCCGCGCCCTTCGCCAGCTTCTTCAGCTTGACCAGAACTTTTTCCTTCCCAGGAATCACGACGTACTCGGTATCGAAGTTATGGTCGATATCGACGCCGAGATTGCTTTTGGGCAGATCTTTGACATGACCGAACGAAGCTTCCACTTCGTAGCCTCTGCCAAGATATTTCTGAATGGTTTTCGCCTTGGCAGGCGATTCAACTATGACTAACCCTTTTGCCAAAGTTACCTCTGTTTGTCTTACTTGTTATCTGAAGCTAGCACGATTGCCCCTTGCTCGGCTATCAGCTGTCAGCTCTCGGCTCCTCAGCTTTACAAGCAGTGATGCTAACACGCGTTCCGTCCCAGTCACTTCTTCGTTCGGAATTAGATACGCGTTGTCCTTAAGTAACTTCAAGTCTCGCGCAAGTAAGAGTCGATACTCGAGTTCGCTTGCCTAGCCCATAGCAATCTGAACAAAGCGCTTAAAATCAGCATCCACGCCACGACCATGTCCTTCTGCCAGGTTCGTCGGAAGGGAAGCGGCGATGCGTCGAATCCGGCTTACTAAGCCGTACAGCTCACCTTGGGGAAAATGTGCGGTGTTCTTGTAGATTGCCAATGCTAGCTGATGTACTCTCTCAGAAACTTTGAGTCTCCGAAACCTTGCATTGCCTATGCCATTCCACCACTTGCGATTTTGCCGAAAGCGACAGCTAACAGCCACAAGCGAACCAGCCGGCTGAAAGACTAAAACGTCCTAACATAATGTTTCCCCGGCAACTGTCGTATTTTTGACGCGAGTTCCAGTTCGAACAGCGCGGCAAATAGTTCCGAGGAAGACATTGGAGCCAGCTTTTCGATCAGTTCGTCAATATGCGTCATTTGGTCGGCGTGCAGCAGAGCAAACACTTTCTTTTCGTTCGGAGAGAGCGTTTCGTCGAACAGAGATGCTTCAGGAGCAGGTTTCGTTGCAGAAGCGTCGGTCGGCTCCAGCTGTATCCGGATCTGCGAGGGCAGCTCTTCCCAGACATCTTCCCAGGTCGCAACCAGCTTAGCCCCCTGCTTAATGAGCGTGTTAGGCCCCCAGGAAAGCTTGTTTGTGACATTTCCGGGAACGGCAAAAACTTCCCGGCTCTGTTCCAGAGCGCAACGCGCGGTAATCCGAGTACCGCTATATTCGCCTGCTTCCATCACCAGCACGCCTACGGAAAGGCCACTGATGATGCGGTTGCGGATAGGAAAATTCTGCGGAGCGGCGAATGTTCCAACAGGGAACTCGCTGATCAGAGCTCCCCCCGAAGCCACGATTTGTTCGGAAAGCTTCTGATTTTCGCGCGGGTAAATTACGTCGACGCCGGTTCCGAAGACCGCGATTGTTTTGCCCCTGCCTTCCAGAGCCCCACGATGCGCGGAAGTGTCGACTCCCCGCGCCATGCCACTAATAATGATGATGCCATGTCCTGAAAGGTCGCAGGCCAGCCGGGCTGCCATGCCCATGCCGTAAGGAGTGGGGTGGCGGGTTCCAACCACCGCAATACCCGGTTTCGCCAGAATTCTCGCGTCGCCACGCACATACAGAACCAGTGGGGGATCGTAAATCTCCTTTAAGCGCTCCGGATACTCACAATCCGACTGTGTGATTACGGTTGCACCTGCCGCCTGTGCCTTCACCAATTCGTCTTCGGCTTTGCCAAGCGCATCCCCGTTCGCCAGGAACTGTGCTGAGACTGCCTGCAATCCAGCCGCTTCCAACTCCGTCAGACTCGCCTGAAAGATGTTGGCCGCAGTGCCAAAATGTTCGATCAGCTTGCGTGCGCGTGTGGGTCCTAACCCTGGCGTAAGCGTCAGTGCGATCCAATAGATCTGCTCTGTGGCAATTCCCTCAACCATGGCCCGTTTCCTCGCATTTCTACAGACAAATAGCGGACTCTACACACAGCGGCGTGGCTCGTGCAAGGAAGCACGTCTCAGTGCTTTGTTAGAATGAACCTTCTTATGCGGCCGCTGCGGATCTCGGCGATCTCCTACCTCAATACGGCGCCTCTAATGTGGGACTTTGAGCAAGGACAGGCGCCAGTGCTCGGCAAGAATTACAATGGACCAACCGCTCCAGGGGGCCAACCGGATTTCGAATTTGCCTACACCGTTCCTTCGCAGTGTGCGGAAGAACTTCGGCAAGGGACTGCAGACATCGGTATCATTCCCTCGGTCACGTATGCCACGATTCCAAACCTGGTGATTATTCCCAATGCTGCGATCGCCGCGCGCGACGCAGTTCGCTCGATCGTTCTCGCATGCAAGAAGCCATTGGAAAATGTCGGCAGCATCGCGCTCGATACTTCATCTCGTACGTCTGTCGCGCTCACGCGCATTCTCTGCGAACGCTTCGTCGGCGGGCCGACTCGTAGCTACGTCGATATGCCACCCGACTTGGACGCAATGCTCAGCAGTTGCGACGCAGCGCTGCTGATCGGAGACCCTGCTCTGCAATGCGCGGTGCGCGCGGATGCCGGAGATCTGGAACATCTACATATATATGATCTCGGGCGTGAATGGCGCCGCTTTACTGGACTTCCCTTCGTATTTGCATTCTGGGCAGTTCGGCTCGCAGCACTGGGTGAGATGCGACGTGATCTCGACCTTCAGGAGATCTTCAGCAGCTCACGAGATCATGGTACCAATCCGTCCAACATCGCATCGATCGCACGAAATTGGTCGGTAAAGCTCGGAATCAGCGATTCAGAAATCGAACGGTATCTGACTGAGAACATCCATTACGTGCTCGACGAAGGCAATCTGGCCGGCCTTGAACTCTTTTATCGATATGCCTCCGAGTGCGGATTGATCGACGAACCTCCCATCCTGCGGTTTGTCGGGACGTCGGCCTTGAAACTATGCTCATAATTGAATTTGCGCCGTACGCTGCCACAAAGCGTCATTTCTGCGTCTAACCAAGTTGCCGCTCTTTCGTGCAGCTTTGCCGCATGCTTTTGGAAATTTTAGCGCTGTCAGTCGAGCATTCAGTCCACCACTGGCTCTATCGCCTGGGCGGTATCGGACTGATCGCCATCGGTCTGGCCGACAATTCCGTGATCCCGCTCCCCGGCAGCATGGACGCGTTCACAATCCTGCTCTCCTCCGGCCACAAAGATTATTGGTGGTATTACGCCATCATGGCGACCCTTGGTGCTGTGCTGGGCGGATACGTGACTTACGTCCTCGCACGTAAAGGTGGTAAAGAAGCTCTCGAAAAGCGTATCGGGAAAAAACGCGCAGAAAAGGTCTACAAGAAGTTCGACGAAGGCGCCTTTTTTACTGTGCTGATTGGATCCATACTGCCGCCCCCGTTTCCGATTGTTCCCGTTCTGCTCGCCGCTGGAGCGCTTCAATATCCACGCAAGCATTTCCTAACCGCGCTGGCAATAGGCCGCGGTGCACGCTTTTTCCTGGATGCATGGCTCGGACAGCACTACGGAAGGCAGATCCTCAGATTCTTTCAACAGTACTACAAGCCCATGCTCTATGGACTCATAGGATTGGCTGTGATCGCCTCTTTAGGCGCTCTTATCTACTACAAACATTGGCGGAAAAAACATCCGCCCAAACAGGATCAGCCCTCACCAACGCGGCAGAATGCAGCATAATCGGATGCCATCTTTCTTTTTGCTGGCAGGGGCCGACTTGCAACTTCAGGTTGGTTACGTCTTCACGGTAAAATTGAACTAAGCTTATGTCCCTTACCAAAGCACAAGCGCTGGAGATGTTCGAATCGAACGACCTGATCGGCATCGGCATGGAAGCCGACCAGGTTCGCCGCAGACTCCATCCAGAAGGCGTCGTCACCTACATTATCGATCGCAATATCAACTACACGAACTTCTGCACTGAGTACTGCACCTTCTGCGCTTTCTATCGTCCACTCAAGGGCAAGTTGGCAAAGGAAGGCTACATCCTCGATTTCGATACGATCTACAAGAAGATCGAGGAAACAGTGCAACTTGGCGGTACCAGCGTACTGATGCAAGGAGGGCTGCATCCGGATCTTAAAATCGAGTGGCATGAGTCTCTGTTGCGCGGCATCAAACAGCGCTTTCCTAAGGTTCACCTACATTGCTACTCAGCGTCAGAGATTCTCGCCATTGCCGAATACAGCAATTTGTCGCTTGGAGACACAATCAAACGTCTTCGGGATGCTGGTCTCGATTCTATTCCCGGAGGCGGAGCCGAGATTCTCGACGACGAAGTTCGCTTCAAGATCGCCCGCCTGAAGTGCATGACGCAGGATTGGCTCAGCGTCCACCGAACTGCGCATAAGCTTGGTATGCGCACAACCGCTACGATGATGTTTGGAGTTGGCGAAACATTCGAGCACCGAATTAACCACTTCCAGCACATCTTCGATCTACAGGAAGAGACCGGCGGATTCACGGCCTTCATCCCCTGGACCTTCCAACCGAAGCACACAGCGCTTGGCGGCCGCGGCTGGGATGAAGCGACATCGGTGGAATATCTGAAGACGCTCGCCATCTCCCGAATTTTTCTGTCGAACGTGCTGAACGTCCAGGCGAGCTGGGTAACGCAAGGATTGAAAGTCCTGCAAATGGGACTTCGCTTCGGCGGCAACGATGTGGGATCAGTGATGCTGGAAGAAAATGTCGTGAAAGCGGCCGGCACTTCCAACTGCACGACAGAAGAGGAATTACGCCGCATCATCCGCGATGCCGGATTCAAACCCGTTCAGCGCGACACTCTTTATCGCACCTATTTCTTGAACTAGATTCCTGACGAGTTGCGAGCGTGCCCCATCTGCCTTTTTCGGGCGGAGGTAGAAACAATATGCCGAATGCGCCACTGACGGTGACGCCAGTCCTGCAGACGGCCTCTGGGCAAACGGTAAAACTGGCTCCCGTTACCATTCCTGCCAACGAAGTTCGCTCGGTCGACATCAACGCCGCAGTCGCCGATCCCGCCAACGGTATCAGCGCGCCTTTTTACGGGTCGATTGATATTCAGTACAACGCCAAGTTCCATGGAAACCTATTCGCGGCCGAAATGCTGGGCATCATGGGACAGCCGGTTATGTTTCACCTTGATCCGACTGGTCTCGATCCCGATTACACTTCGGGATCGATAGACGGCTTTTGGTGGAATCGACACACCGGAGTGCAGGATGTTCTTGTGCTTTCGAACAACGCATCGACCGCAGACACAGCGCACCTTGTTCTCTCCGACGCGGTCGGGCATCAGTGGGCCAGTGATTACACAATCGCGCCCCACAGCATTGTTCGGCTCAACACCCTGGAACTAACCAGCGCCGCAAAATTTACGTCTGATTTCGGCAGCATCCATATCGTGGCGGGGCATCCCGGCTCCTTCGACGTTGTTTATTTCATGTACGACGCCTCGAAGGGTTTTTCTGCACTCATGAAAATGTTCTACTACGACGCTCACACCACAAAAGCGGAACACGCGTGGATTCGTGATGAGGGCTGGATGTTGTGGGCACCGATGCTGGCGTTGCAAACACCCGATCCTGCTTTGCTTTTTCCTGCGAGTGTTCGGTTGCAGCCCATCATCTTTCTCGAAAACCTAGCGTCTAAACCTGGCAATCTACAGATGCGCGTTTACTGGCGTTCCGCGTCGGGCAGCGGAAAGACCAACTCGCAAACCGTGACGCTCAAAGCCGGTGAGGTGCAGAAGATCGATGTCGCTTCGCAGTTCAAAGACTTACCTTCGAACGCCAACTGGGCGACCGTTTCTATTCTGTCGAACACCGACCCGGATCAAATCGTTGCCATGGCAGCTTCTTACGATGCGACCGGCCGGTACGGTGCGCAAACCCCATTTTCCGATCAGCTTTCAGCGCACTGGGAAGGCGGCAAGTGGCAGGTCGACGACACCCACGACTCTCTGATTACGGTTGGCAACGGTGGACGCAGGGATACACGCTTTCAAATGACATTCCACTACGTGACCGACAAAGGCCCCGGTGATTACGTCATTGAGCAGAAACTCGCAAAAGACGAGCAGAGTTTCGTAGATTTAGGAAAGCTAATCCGCAACCAAACGCCTGATGTTCATGGAAATGTATTTCCTTCCACGATCACCAGCGGCAGCTACGGCCTGCGCGATCTTAATGATCGCATTGGCAACATTTTCGAAGGGAAAGTGATTACCGACAAAACCTATGGCGACGCGTCGTACGGTTGCCAGGCATGCTGTGGAGTCTCCGGTGGGACAATATCTGGATCAGGATCCGATTGACATCATTCTTCAGCAAGTCTTCGGCGTCACGATCACGGGATATGACGGCTGTTACGGTAACCCAGTGGACGTGACTGGCTATTACACGACTTGGGGAACGAATGATGGGTCTGTAGCGACGGCGCAGAATGCTCAAGTAACGGGTGTGGGAGCAGGTTCCACAAGTTCTTTTGGGCAAGGTTCAACACCGCGATATGCAAGCAGGGGATCGTGCCCTTGGTTGCAGAGAACGGCATCGGCTCCGACCAACGTTGTAGCTGCAACCCTGACTCAGCAGACGTCAGGAAGCGTTTCGAGTGATAATGGTGCCCTTGCGGCTTACAACAGTGCGGAAGGTACTACAAATCTGGGCCCAATCATTGGCACGGGGACGGTCGGCAGCGGATGCTTCATTGGCAACCAGGTCACCGGTTCAATCGTTCCAGCCGCATATTCTGGAACCGTAATCATTCACCGCTGGATAATGAATGACGCCGAATACACTAACTCCGCGCAGACGGGAAGTTCATCCAATGAGGACGACACCTCATCCCCTACATACAGGGACGACAATCCTCAATCTGGAGGGTCTGCAGGCAAAGTCTATGATTTAGATGCACCTGGCAAAGGCGACATTCCTGCAGACGGTAACGTTTACCGGTATCGCGGGAACTTCTATGCTTACGCAACACTGGCTGACGGGACGAGGATATCGCCTTACTACAACTATTTTGTTCGCGTTTCATGCAAGAACACAGGGTCCGGGCCGCAATTCGACAATTCGCTTCCCGGAGATAACACTGTCCAAGCTGGAACTACCCTAACTACTTGGAATTTCCAATAGCGGAGGCTACGCGTATGCGCCAGTTGGCAATCATTTCCTTGCTTTCCCTGCTAACCCTAGCGATCGGCACTCAAGCGCTTTCCCAAAATTGTGAGCGGCTACAGCAGGCCACCCTCGACGAGTTGGTCACTTATCTTCAAAGTAGCGAAGGCGACCCCAGCAATGCAGAGTGCGTAACCTTTGCAATTTATAGGCTCGGTGACACTCGCTATTCCCCGGCGATACCTGAGCTCGTGACGTTGTTAGGATTTCGTCGACCTCTAGACGAACACGAAAAGCTCGGCTATCACATCCGCATGAGGGATTACTATCCAGCAGTTGACGCACTCCAACAGATTGGAGAGCCTGCGTCCTCTGCTGTCTTGCATGCCATCACCGAGGACTCAACCCCCCAGGTAGCACGCAAGAACGCCGTCATAGTTTGGATGGGAATCCACCGAAACGAACCTGAAAAGGCCGTACTGGCCCTTAAAAGAGCGCGAGATGGGGCGACGGAGCAGTCAACGAAAGAGCATCTTACACGGGCAATGACGCAGGCATTGCAATGGTGTAGCCCGCAAGACAAACAGAAATGTGATCTTGCAGCTAAGGAAAGCCAGTGATTGATTAAGAAATCGAAATTGTATGGTGTGAGCGAGGCTGATCTCGCCCATGTTCTCGTCAATCGCGAATTTGCCGGGTTGGTTCAACCACGTTTGGTTCCCCAGGACGGGATCGACAGGTAAGTCTCCGGTGCGTCTTGCCGTACGCCCCTCTATGCCTTCCTGCCTCGCAGATTGATCCTCACGTAGTCCAGCTTGAACTCTGGATCCGCGACCGCCTGCTCGACGATTTCCTCGAGAAACTTTGCCTTCAGTTCCTCATCGGTAATCCTTGCGAGAAATGGACGCAGGATCACGTCGCGCAGGAAGTCCCGATACTGATCTCTACCCTGCAACCGAACGGCTGCCGGCTCCAGCCACGCCTCGGCATCCGCAAAGCCGGCCTGCAGCATGCGCCGTGTGGTTGTCTCCGGCGACGGGAACTCCCACGGCTCTTCCCAGTTCTCGAAAAACTGCGCGAAATCAGGGCGCTCGACAAGATCCAGCACGCGGCCATGTACGTCATCCAGATTGCCGCGGCCGCCGGCCTGAGCTTCAATCCATCCACCCGGCTTCAAGGCGCGCGCCAGACCACGAAACATCGCATCGTGATCTTTAACCCAGTGAAATGCCGCGGTGCTGAAGATGCCGTCGCACTCAGCCTCAAACGGAAGCTGCGCCAGGTCTGCTTCCGCATAGCGAACCCGCCCATCGAAGCGCGGCTTCAAATACTCTTCCGCTTTCTGGAGCATGTTGCGCGAAATGTCCACGGCCAGCACGCGCCCGCGCGGCAATCGATTCAGTAACTCTGCCGTCAGCCGGCCCGTGCCGCAACCGGCGTCCATCACCTTCTCGTCGCCCTTCAATTCGAGTCGCGCTAAAACCTTCTTCCCCCACTCAAATTGCGGGTTCGAGACGCGGTGGTAGACCTCGGAATTCCATTCCCGATTCGTATTCTC
>JAJPJE010000079.1 GCA_021324365.1 Terriglobia bacterium
AACTTCGAGATGTGGAGCCGTGACAACCAGTACGTTTATTTCGACACTCTGGGCACCGACCCAGCGCTCTACCGCGCGCACGTGCCGGACCTGAGAGTTGAACGCGTCCTCAGCCTCAAAGGGTATCGTCGTCCGTTCGGGTTTATCGGTGCTTACAGCGGCCTCGCCCCTGACGGCTCTCCGCTGATCGTGGAGGACGTCGGCTGGCACGAAATCTACGCCCTGGATCTGTCTCGGCGATGAATCGAAGGGGCGCAAGACCAGAACGCATGGTTACACGCAGTGTTCTGGTCGAAAGATGCCGCTCGCGTTCTGCGGTACACCGTCAAGGGTGAACACAGGACCATACGCAGTGTTCACCTCTAAACATAAGCGTTGCGTCTACCCACTGGCCGTCGCAACACCCCGTCAAGGAACCAACTGCGGGACGCGACGCTGAAAAAAGACCGCGAACGAAAACCCCGGTTTGGGCGGTAGCGACCTGTGGTTCGCCAAAACCAGATCGCGCGAGCGGTGAGCTTTGCGAAGCTTCCGAAATCTGACAAATCAGTCAAAGATCAGAGGTTCATCGCAAAGGTCAACCAGCATGGAATGGTGCTGATACTCGAACCAGTGGCAGAACACCTCGTAACTTCGGTTCCGAGGCCAGGTTGAGGCATCTCTGTACCAGCCCGCCAACGGCTCCTCGAAAATCTCCTCGCACAGATTGCGCAGTACGTCGGCCACTTCTTCATCCGTATCCCATTCCGGAATCAGATAGATCGTCGGCTCCCGAATAAGATCGAGCAGGCTAATTTCGCCGCTTGTCGGATCGGCGGCGTGAAGCCAATCGAGAAACGGTTGCTTGGGTTTGACCACTATGGCTGAACGGTTCAGCGTGTCCACGTGCTTCCCCTTTTCAAGCAGCGCGGCGTTCGTAGCGATGATGCAAGCCGCCGACTTGTGGAATGGCGGCGATCTCGCCGCGATGCAGCACTGCGCGTGGCTCGGGAGCATCTTTGGCCAGCGCCAAATGCGTGCGCGATCGATGATAGTAGGCGAAGTAACTGTTCAGCAGGTGGCCAAGGTGCCGCTGGCTGAGAACAACCACATGGTCCAGGCACTCCCGTCGAATCGACCCGATCAGCCGTTCGACGTAGGCGTTTTGCCACGGACTCCTCGGCGCGCTGATGACTTCATTCAGGCCAAGCGACTGGACTCGATTGCGGAACTCCTGGCCATAGATCGAGTCAGGGTCACGAATCAAGTAGCGCTTGGCATCGCGGTCGGAAAAGGCTTCCATCATTTGTTGGCCCGACCATGCAGCCGTCGGGTGTTCTGTGATGCCGAAATGCAGAACTCTTCTGCGTTGGTGCTCGATCACCAGGAATACATACAGTACTCGCAAGCGAATCGTGGGCACCGTGAAGAAGTCAATGGCGACGATCTCATTCAACTGATTCTGCAGGAAGGTTCTCCAGGTTTGCGAGGGTGGCCGTTTAACGCTCCGCAGGATGCGCGAGACGGTTCGCTCTGATATCTCGATGCCGAGCTTCTGCAATTCTCCGTGAATGCGGGGTGCGCGCCAGAGCGGATTCGCTTGGGCCATGGCGTGAATCAACGCCCGAATCTCCCTTGGAGTCGATGGCCGTCCGCGCCTCGCGGTGGCTTTGGAGAGGTTGGCCCAGTATCGTCGGAAGCGCTCGCGATGCCAACGAACTAAGGTGTCAGGATGAACCACGACCAGAGCACGACGCCAGTCTTTCCACACATGGGACAGCCCGATCCAAAACCAGCGGTCCCATCCGATCAGGCGCGGACGTTTCTGCTTACGTTTGTAAATGGCGAGCTGCTGTCGAAGAGAGAGGTTCTCCAGAACCACCGCGCGGTGACCCTTTCCGAAAAGCCAGACCAGTCGAAACAGGCGCAAGAGGACGCCGAGCATAGCTCGTGATTCTTGCTGCTATGTCGCTGAAAAGACAACCAATTGAAAACGATCTAGTTTTGGCGAAGGACAGGATGAATGCATAGGCAGATCCGCGCATTGTTGGCCTCTGAGATCCTGAGTTCACGTTCTAGAGGATGCACGAAGGAGACCTCTGGAAACAGAAAGGCCGATATTTCTGACGGTCTTCGCAGGTAAATGGGTGGAATATATGGGTACGGTGAGACTTTCTCGGAGGTCTTCCTGCCCTGCGGCTTGCTCGTCTATCCCTCACGAGATTCATCGATCTTTGACATCGCTGTAATCCTTCAGTAACTCGATGCGACAGACAATAAGGACATGAGTACATCCTCTGCATCGACGGCTTCAGCGGAGTTCACTCCTTCACTCTCCCCCGGTCACAACCCAGTTCGCGTGGCAATCGCGTACTTCGATGCAGGGGGAGGACATCGGGCCGCAGCGTTGGCACTGCAATCCGTCCTGAATGCAGATCATGGCTGGCGAGTGGAGCTTCTGAACCTTCAGGACTATCTCGATTCTCTCGATCCTTCGAGCAGGTTTTTCGGTATCCGAGTTCAGGACATCTACAATCGACTCTTGAATCGCGGTTCAACTCGCGTCATGCGGAAGTTGCTTCCAGTGCTTCATGGAGCCGTTCGGCTTTACACGCCGCTGATCGCAAGGCGTCTTGACAAATATTGGCGCGACACGAAGCCCGATATCGTCATCTCCGTTGTGCCGAATCTCAATCGCGCGTTGGCATTGAGCATCGTACGAGCGATTCCGAGCGCCTCATTCGTGACGCTGATTACGGATATGGCCGATACCCCTCCACACTTCTGGATCGAGAAAGAATCGCAATATCTGATCTGCGGTACACAGCGCGCGGCACAGCAATCACTTGCATTGGGTCACGCTCCTGAAAGAGTGTTCCAGACATCTGGTATGGTCCTCCATCCCAAGTTCTATGCTGCCACCCAGACGCGGGGCCCCGTGGCCACGCGGACTAGGCTTGGCCTTGACCCGAACCTGACGACGGTTCTGGTAATGTTTGGCGGTCAGGGTTCACCCGAGATGTTGCAGATCGCTAACGAATTCAATGAATCTGCCCGCCCAATACAGGTCATATACATATGCGGCCGGAATGAGCGCCTCTTCCGTGCCTTGCAGGGATTGCAGTTACGTCATCGCAGCCTGATCGTAGGTTTCACAACTGATATGCCAACTTATATGGCAGCATCCGATCTGATGATCGGCAAGCCTGGACCGGGCAGCATTAGTGAAGCCTTGCACTTCGGGCTGCCGGTAGTCGTGACCCGAAACGCTCGGACAATGCCGCAAGAGGTTTACAACACGTACTGGGTCGAGGAGAAAGGCGTAGGCATTGTTCTCCGGCATTTCCGTGAACTCAGCGCTCACCTCGATAGCGTGTTCCACGGCGACGCACTGCAACGAATGAAGATGGCTGCTCGCGCGGAGAACAACAATGCCATTTTCGAAATCCCATCCATCCTCACGCGAATACTCAACAATGTTCCATCAACAGTGACTACGCTGAACTCGACATCTGTTGCAAGTTCGCGGTTTCAAAATTGCCTCCAGAAGGTTGTATGAGATACCTAGAACAGCGAGAAGATCAGCCTCCGAGTAATCTCGGTGGCATTCCGTCGTAGAAGAATCAGCGTGACCCGATAGCTTCCGTATTGCTGCCGCCTCACCTCTGCTTCTTCCACGGCACAAATTGAAGACGCGGAGGTTGCGAAGCGGCCCGCCCAAACTGGCTTCCCACCTCGAAATCTCTTCTACCTCAAAGGCGCAGGACGACTGTCGTGTACCACAAAGTCGCACGTCCACAGGTCCGCTTTGCGCAGAGACACGGCTTCTCACTGTCTTGAAGCCGTTAGGAGGTGTGGAATGCAAGAAAAAGTTACCGCAATTTCTCGGGCAGGCATTGAGACCGAAGCCCCGGTGGTGCGTGGCATGGTGGTGCGCTCCAAGTGGGCGCACAACCTGCTCACGTTTCTGATGGTATTCGGACCCGGCCTGATTGTCATGGTCGCCGACAACGATGCCGGAGCCGTATCTACCTACATTCAGGCGGGTGCGCAATATGGCACCCGGCTTTTGTGGCTATTGTTATTGCTCTGGCCGACGACCTACTTCATTCAGGAAATGGTCGTGCGGCTAGGCATTGCAACCGGCAAGGGTCATGCTGCCATGATCTACCAGCGCTTTGGCAAGTGGTGGGGCTGTTTTCGCTCCTATATCTTGAACTAATCAATTTCCTGACGCTCGTGACCGAGTTCGCGGCGATCGCTCTGGCGCTGAGCCATCTCGGCATCAACCCGAACATCGGTGTCCCGATTGCAGCTATTGGGCTGATCACTATCGTGCTGACCGGCAGCTACCTCTGCTGGGAGCGCACGGTGAAGGTGCTCTGCCTGCTTGATCTCGCATGGGTAGTACTGGCGCTGAAGTTGTGGCCGTCAACGGGGGAAGTGGTACGGAACACGCTCGTGCCTGGAGTTCCTGCCGGTGGCATCACTCCGAACTTGATGTTTCTGGTGATTGCAATCGTTGGTACAACCATCGCTCCGTGGCAGCTGTTCTTTCAGCAGAGTTGCATCTCTGACAAACGGTTACGCTTTTGCAAGCCCTCGCTGTAGCGAGCTAGGGCCGCAGGAACAACTCCCGCCGCATGACCCGAGCTGTCTTCCAAGCAAATTTAACCACCTATTCATCAGATTGAAACAACCGCAAGCTAGGCTCTGCATGGTCGCGCGATTACTTGCCATTGGTGCGCTCCTGATACTAGCGCTTGCCGCGACGATACGGGCACGCGATCCTCATCACGAATTCATGTTCGATCTGGTCCAATTGCTGGATCTAGAACATCGGGTAGGACCGAGCCGGTCTGCAAAAAACAGTCGCGCCGCTTAAGGGGCAAGAGCCGGGTTTCATCACCTTTTCACCTGCCTTTGATTCAGCGCTAACGTCGCCAGTGTAGAAACCCAATATGGCGACACAAACAAGTTCAGTTCATTTATCGCCGCGAAGCGTGAGATCACTCTTGTCTGTTCGCGGCGTAGCCTCGCGATTTCTTCCTTGGAAGCAACTCGACAATTTAGTCGCAGACGTCGTCATAGACCAAATGGGTTCGGTCTTCGGGCGGCTTCTCCGGGCCCTGAATGTGGAATACAAGGTTGCAGAAAACGACTTAGCTAGTATTCCGAAGAAAGGCCCGACAATCGTAGTTGCCAATCATCCGTTCGGAATCCTCGATGGTGTGATTATCGCGGATCTCCTTATTAAGGCTCGCCCAGACGTAAAGATCCTTACGAACCATCTGCTCTCGCACGTGCCTTGGCTGCGTGAGTACTGCATCTTCGTAGATCCTTTCGGGAAGACGGAATCGGCGTATGCGAGCAGTCGTGGATTGCGGGAAGCGATTGATTGGCTGAGATCAGGCGGCGCGCTGGTGGTCTTTCCCGCTGGCGAACCTATTTCTTGCGAGCTCGCGACCGACGTCATGGACGGCGGCATGTACTCCCGGATAGCCTCGTTCGTCATCACGCTAATCAACGCAAGCCGCCTGTAGCGGAGGAGATCGACCAAGCGCGACTCGCAGCCGAGATCGAGTCTCTTTCTGCCGAGTCGAACCTGTGTCGCAGCGGAGGGTTCGCGGTCTACGTAGCAACTGCCGCGGAGACCCCATGCATTCTGCATGAGGTTGGCCGGTTACGCGAGATTACGTTTCGCGCTGTGGGAGAAGGCTCGGGACGGACTCTCGATCTCGATGAGTACGACCAATAATACAAACATCTGTTCGTCTGGGATATGAAGCAACAGCAACTTGTGGGCGCATATCGCTTTGGCGAAACGGACGAGATTCTGAACACAAGGGGCATACGAGGCCTGTACACAAACACATTGTTCAAGTATCAGCTCTGGATTCTGCCGTCGCCGTTTGTAGGCCCACAGCGTGCCTACGCGACATCTCGAAAAAAGTGGCCGATAGCATCGCCCTCGTGCTGGTGAAGATCAAGAATGGTGTGTAAGTCCGTGAGAACAAAGACTTCGGTGACCCGTGGAGCAGCATTGCAACAGCCTGAGTGCGCATCACGAGTTGGCAGCATAGCGATGAAGCAGAACGATCATTCCCAATCCTCCACTGTCGATCGCGCTTACTCCGGCAAGATTGAGAAGGCCGCTTCCGCTCTTGTCCATCGCCGAAGTCACAACGTCGAATAGGTGATCGGCTTCGGCACCGACAACGATTCGTCCTGAGCAATCGAGAATCGTGATTTCCGCAAAAGTGCGTGTTTCGATATGAAGTGTTCCGTGTGTCATAAGGATATTCTTACGGCCCGGTGTTTCACCTTCGTTAAGGCCACCAAGAAAAGGGAGTGACACGTTGATTCTGCTCAGCACACTCTGCCCGATCCGTTGGAGGGGGTCAGCAGTAAGCTCCCTCGTAACCCATATCTGCCGGAGCATCGCTGGCAGCGTGAGCTACCGCGGGGGTGGGTTCTCGTCGTTCTTCGTTGGCAAAACAGTAACTCACACCATCAACATATTCGTGGATCTTAATTCCTTGTTCGCAGACGGTGATGTAGGTCGGGCGTTCCGTCGTCCAGCAGCCCGTGTTGTAGTAGTGGATACCCTGCCTGTTCGCCGTGGCTGGCTCATGCGTGTGTCCACAGAACACTCGCTTGACGTCCCGTGCAGCCGCGTGAGCCAGAGCCCCGTTGGCGACTTTCTCTTCCAGTCGTAACCAGCGTGTGTTCAACCGATCGAGAAAACGGGCGAAACGCTTTTTCTTGGAATCGAGCTTCTGAATGAACAGAAAGAGAAGTCCTCCGAGACTGCTCAGTCGAAATTGGTCTTTCAGTACGAACGAGTCAAATTGATGTCCGTGAATCGCGAGATGTCGTTCTCCTTCGAAATGCCACAAATACTCATCGTACGCACGAATACCGACCAGATGAGACATGACTTCCACGAGACCGAAATCGTGGTTGCCTTCGACCCATACCACTTCAACGTTCCGTTTGGGATTAGAGAGTTTACGTATGAAGGAGAGGAACTCCCAATGTTCCTTACGAAGTCGACGGAAGTTCAGGTCACAGAAGATGTCGCCGAGCAGAATCAGACGGCGAAATCTCATCGACTTCAAGGCCGCCAGCGCTTCACGCGCCCTGGACGTTTCCGATCCCAGGTGAAGGTCCGAAAGAATCACCGTGTCGTAAATGACTTGATCCATACACCATCAGAATGCCGTGCGCCGATTACACATCAGTTAACTGATAATTAAATCTTCGTGAATTGGGCAGTCCTATTGGCCATTGTGGTTCGTGGAAGTTGGCCATATTTTTCCAGAAGCTCCGGCGTTGCACCGTCCGCCGCAATGATCTTCCTGTAGATCTCGGCACTCCGTCGCCACTCCGCAAATCCGGAATCCCCGAGGCGCTCATTGAGGCAGCAGCCCAATCCAATCCGCAAGGGCTGATTCTGTTCGAAGACCTGCCCCAGTTCAAGGGCTGCGACAATCAACCCAGCGCTCACGAACCCACCCGCTAATCAGATAGAACGCAAGTTCTCTTCTGATCCTTTCTGATCCAACTCCCAAATCCACGACAACTGACCGGAGGTGCGCGATGCGCCAGACGAATGAGAACACGTCCGTCAATTTGAAGCTGGTGATGCTCTTTGACTGGCGAAAGCACGTTTACTGCATCTGCAGTCACAATCTCTCGCCCGAAGATGCATCCGCGGAAGTCAATGAGCTGCGTCGCGACGGCCTTCCCGCCTTCTCGGTGGATCAACGCTCGCGGCATTTGCAAGACGATGCCGAGGAGTGTGAAGTCTGCCGTGCCGATGTTCAGCAATGCGTCAATCCTCCGCCTGCTCTTGAACGGAGGAGACGCGAATTCCGCCGCTAATCGCCACTCCAAAACTACAAACGGAATCACCGCCTGATTCCAAATCCACCCACAACCGAAAGCCACAAAGCATTGGAGGTGCGTCATGCCCGAGGACAGCAACGGCTACACGCATTACGTTGTTCTGAACGAGACGATCCTCGGCGAAGCCCGCATTATCGAGAAGTGTAACGAGTGCATCTCGCTTGCAATCGTGAAACTCGGGACTGGCGGTCCAAAGCCGTTCAACGACTATGCATTCGTCGAGAATCGCGCCCTCGTTCCCAAAATCCTGAACTGAACCCCCGAACCACACACCCACGCAGTTAAATCCATCCACAACTCTCTTCCACTCCGCACGATGGGCGACGTGTACCCACGTCAGCCCGTCGTGCGCCTCACCCATCCCGGCAGGTTGAAATCGAACGAAACTCACAAAAATCACAAAGCTCAACGTTGAGGATTGTGAGTTTTGTAACTATGAGGTCACCGTGCTTCCAGAGCCCAACTTTCCTGTAAAACCCGACGAATTCATTGGTCGGCAAATTCACTTGGATACGTTTGCGGATGCGCTCCAATCCAGCGTCGGAACAGGCAGAATGGCCTCTTTCGCGGTCCTGGGCGACTGGGGAATCGGAAAGAGCAGTCTCTTGCTCAAATTTGCGTCCACGTGTTCCGGTTCGATACCGCGGATACTCCCGGTTACGTTCTCCGTCTCGAAGGACATTTCTGATTACCTGAGGTTTGCGGAGGCACTGTGCGACCGCCTCGCAGATGCGTTGCTCGCGTCAGACTCGCTCGGAACGGCGATTCGCGCAGAAATTGAAAACTGGAAATTGACGAGAGTGAGCCTAGGCGCCGTCGCAATCGACCGCAAAACGAGACAGTATTACTTGAGTTCGGGAAGCGCTCTGCTTCGTCATGCCCTGTCCGAAGCATGGGAGCATTTCATTCAGCCTGCCTACTCTGGTGCAGTCTTCTTCCTCGACGATCTCCACAACCTGGCGACGCCAACTGTACAGGACACCGCACTGATAATCAGGGATCAGTTTCAAAGCTTTGGGATAGAAGGCGTCAACCTTAGCGTGTGTTTCTCGGCAAAGCGCGATTATTTCGCAGGCATCCGCAGCTTTGCAGAGCCAGCAGTCCGGTTCTACAACAAGTGCTTTCTGGACCCGTTCACACCCGAGGAAACGCTGGCGTACACGCGTGCTGTATTCGGGAGTACGCAGGTGGATTTGTTAGGCACTTCTCAATGGCTCTACGAAAAGACGTTCGGCCATCTGTATTTCTTGGCATTTATAAGTCGCGATCTTTGGAGTCAGTACCACGTGAGGCGATTCACAAATCCAGTGCATTTATGGCAGGGCGTCTTTGGCCGCTTAGAACGCGGGAAATTTACTACCGATTTGGCACAGCTCTCAGACAAGGAAATTGCATTCTTACGGGCAATTGCCGCAAGCGATGAGGACGAAATCAACCCCGCACCATTCGCACAGAGATTTCATCCGCAATACTTTAGGCGATTAGGCGATAAAGGATTGCTGATACGTGCGGGGCGTGGCCGCTACAAGCTCTATCACCCGCTCTTTCGACAATTCTTGCAACAGCATGAATGAGAACAGGCGAGGGCGCAAAAGCAACCTCGCGACAATGTGCCGGCACGGCGCTGATCCACCGGGCGGACTCCTTTCCCTTAACCCATTTGCCTCTTATCCATTTCGTTTAGGGTTTTCCACCCTTGCCCATTCCATTTGAGTTTCGCAATCGGAGTTCGCGATGGAGAATTCAACGACAGTTCCAAATCTCGGCTTTCGACTGACCGAAGACGCGCTTCTGAATGCTGAGGAAGTAGCGCAAATTCTGCGAGTTCCCAAGAGTTGGATCTACAGCCACCTGCACGAACTTCCAGCGATCCGACTGGGTCGTTACGTGCGCTTTCGCCGCTGTGAGATCGAGCACTTCCTTGAAGAACGCTCAGGAGCTTGCCAGTGACTCCGCTTCGTGCTACTGGTAGATCACGGTTGAAGCACCACGGAAGGAGAATCGTGGTGCGAGAGAAATACCAAAGACCCGAGGTGAAGGACCTCGGTATGAAGTGGAGAATGGTGTACTGGGACTACAGTTCGAAGCCGCGCCGCAAGCGCTCTAAAGTCTGGGCCAAGAGCACTGCGCCAAGCAAGCGAGAGGCGCAGCGCTTGGCCGATCAGTTCATGGAGAGGGTGAACGCGCGCAACAACGAACCGGGTCTCTACCCATCTGACGATGAGACCCTGGCCTCGCTGATCGCGAAGTGTCGCGAGAAAACGTGGCCCTATCTCAAGAACTCAACCCGGCAGCATTACGAGTTCTTGACCCACAAATACCTGTTGCCAGCCTGGGGAACGATGAAGCTCCGCAAGATGAACATCATCGAACTTCAGGATTTCTTCAACGCGTTTTACCCACG
>JAJPJE010000033.1 GCA_021324365.1 Terriglobia bacterium
CACGGTTATAGATGGTGCCCCAGGTTCGCGTCCTTCGATTGGACGCTAACCTGGGATGAGAAATGTCCTCACCGGTCCGCCTGTGAGTTTCGTCTCTCGATCGCGGGTGGCCCCATCTCGCCCTCCTTTGGCGAGGTGGGCAACGACGCAGTACGGAAACCCAGCCGAAAACATTCGTATGGAGAAAGATCGTATTGTGCCAACTGGCCTCAAGCGATTTCAGCATAGCCGTCAGCTCCACTTCCTGACATTCAGTTGTTATCAGCGGCGTCAGTACTTCGATAGTCCGAGAGCGCGCGAGGCATTTGAACGAACGTTGGAGGCCGTCCGGCAACGATACTGTTTCTATGTCGCAGGTTACGTGGTGATGCCGGAACATGTGCATCTGTTGGTGACGGAACCGGAGATCGGCACGCTCGCGGCTGCCTTGATATTGTTGAAGCGAACAGTCGCGCATCGCTTGGGAACCGGAACCGGAGGGGCATTTCTGGCAGCGACGCTATTATGACTTCAACGTGTGGAGTGAACGCAAGCGTATTGAGAAACTGCCGTATATACACCGGAATCCAGTGATGCGAGGATTGGTTTTGAGTCCCGAACAATGGGCATGGAGTAGCTTTCGCGCCTATGCGCTGGGTGAGCTTGGCATCGTGGAAATCGAGAGCGAGTGGACGTCGCGGCGAAGAGAATGGGCCGGAGTGAAACCGAAGATCAGCAGTTAATCCCACCTCGCCAAAGGAGGGCGAGATGGGGCACCCTCTATAACCGTGTCGGCGTTGTCAAGAGACACGTGGACCTCTGAGGGTTTTGCTTTTCCCTTCTTGGAGGTTTTGTTTTTGCTTTTTGCTCATCGACCAAGGCCCGGCTGATTGGATAACCGTGTCGGCTCCAGCGCCTCTGGGTAGACTTGGAACGCTCAAGCACCAAGGCTCGGAGAGGATCCGACGGTGTTGTGGTCGTACGACTACTCGATCTGCTCTTCCCATCCGCTGGCGAGAACAGTCAAAGCACTCCGGAACAGTTTTATCCGGCCTTCCATATTTATTATTGCGATTGCCCAGCGCCCACTCGGACCGCTTGCATGTTCGGCGCAGTCCGAATGCAGGGCTGAAGGTGCACTGCACTATCGTGCACGAAACCTCGGTGCAACTGCTGTCACCTCTCGTTGCATCCCCACACCATTCCGTGTAGATTTTTCACGTAAGAGCGTGGGCATTGCTGTGCGATCGATTGCAAGAAAAATAGGATGGCTCTGTGTACTGCTGACGCTGTGGTTAGCAGTTGCCAGCGTTGCTCACCACCATTCCAATCCCGATCGGGCCTCAACTTGCGCAGTCTGCGTAGCCGCGCATTCCACCACAAAGTCCACGCACTTCACCTTACCCGCAACAACATCTTTTCTTGTCGCTACGGTTGTTCTGCCCACTCCTTCAGCCAGGCAACGGCTGCTCGCCTTTGCGCTTACTGTTCGTCCGCCTCCAGAAATCTAGCGCTCAGTTCGATCCAACATTCTGTTGTTAATTCGTACTGCAAACGATTTTGGAGGAATTTATGCTGCTTTCCTTCGGAAAGTCGCCTCGTGCGGCTTTTCTTGCAACACTCTTTTTATTCTGGACCGCGAACGCACTATCGCAATCGGGCGGCAGTTCTACCTCTGTAGTAGGAACTGTAACCGACCAATCCGGCGCAGTTGTACCAAATGCGACCGTGGAAATTCACAACCCGGTGAGCCAGTTCGACCGTTCGACGACGACCGACAGCACAGGCAAGTTCACCATTCCCAACGTTCCTTTCAACAATTACCACCTGAGCGCAAGCGCCCCGGGATTCTCGCCCTACTCCGAGGACATTAACGTTCGCTCAGTTGTCCCAGTGGGCGTCCCAATCCAGTTGAATGTTCAAGCTTCCAGCACCAAGGTGACCGTGGAAGCTTCCTCTTCGGACCTGCTCGAGAACACACCTACGTTCCATACCGACGTCGATCGCGATCTCTTCCAGAAGCTTCCGTTGGAGAGCCAGTCGTCATCAGTCAGTTCGCTGGTGACTCTCTCCACACCTGGCATTGCAGCCGATTCCAACGGTAACTTTCATGGCATGGGTGATCACGCCGAAAACTCGTTCGTTGTCGACGGACAGCCCATAACCGATCAGCAGAGCAAGGTTTTCTCGAATCAAATCCCCGCCGATTCCATCGAGTCACTGGAAGTCATTCCCGGAGCTCCTCCCGCGGAGTATGGAGACAAGACCAGTGTCGTGATTAATGTCACCACGCGCTCCGGCCAGGGTCTGACTACTCCCACCGGCAGCATCTCCGCCTCCTATGGGAGTTTCGGCACTTCGACGGCCGATGTGAACCTCGGTTACGGCGGGAAGAATTGGGGAAACTTCATCTCCGCCAGCGGATTGAACAGCGGCCGGTTTCTCGATCCGCCGGAGTTCACCATCATGCATGCCAAGGGGAATGAGGAGAACCTCTTCGATCGCGTCGATTTCCAGGCTTCTCAGGCAGACTCCATTCATTTCAACCTGGGCTTCACCCGCTCCTGGTTCCAAACCCCCAACTCTTTTGATATGCAGAACGCAACGGCGTGGAACGGGCTGGTGGTCAACAATGGCGGTCTTGGGCCCGATGGCCTTCCCGTCGGACCCACCGACCAGCGCTCAAAGATCACGACGTTTAACATTGCGCCGTCGTGGACACGGCTCATCAACAACTCCACGGTGTTCACCCTCGGAGCATGGGGGCGCAGGGATCAATTCAACTATTATCCCAGCCACAATCCGTTCTCTGATTTCGTGCCCGATCTCCAATCGACGTCGGTTTCCCAAGACCGCAATCTCACCAATGCCGGCTTGCGTTCCAACGTCTCGTATGTGAAAGGAATCCACAACATCAAGGTGGGAGCCGACTATGCGCAAACCTTCCTGAATGAGAATGACGGTTTCGGCATCGTCGATCCTACTTTCATTGGCTCGCTGAGCGATGTAAATGGTAACCCCTGTGTCGATGTAAACGGAAATGCAATCGCTTCGCCTTGCACGGATCTGGCTCCCTACGACCTGACCGTAGGCGGCACCAAGTACCATTTCAGCGGCCACACCGATGTGAAGGAACTCTCCATGTACGTCCAGGACGCGATTACGAAGGGAAGCTGGTCGTTCAACGTCGGCATTCGTGGTGATCTTTATAACGGCTTGAGCGTCGCGCGCATGGCGGAGCCTCGCCTGGGTGGTTCCTACAACATCAAGCGCACCAGCACTATCCTTCGCCTCTCCTATGCACGCATCATGGAAACGCCTTTCAACGAAAACCTTGTTCTCTCGAGCGTAGGCTGCGCCAACCCGGTATTGAATCCACTGCTCGTCTGCACATCGAACGGGCTTACGCCCATCAGCCCCGGCCGCCGCAACGAATTCCATGCCGGGGCTCAACAGGCGTTCGGGCGTCATATCGTTGTCTCCGCCGAATACGTTTGGAAATACACCCACAATGCGTACGACTTCAGCATTTTCGCTAATAGCCCCATTACGTTTCCGATCGAGTGGCAGAAGTCGAAGATCACCGGACCGGTCGGGCGTGTGAACTTGACCAACTTCCACGGTCTATCTGCCTTCACGGTTTTCGGCAGCGTCGCTGCGCGATTCTTCTTGCCGCAACTGGGCGGCGCGGGCGCAACTCCTTCCGCGCCCGGAGGAGTTTTTCGGATCGATCACGACCAGAAATTCAATCAGACCACGCACCTGCAATATCAGCCGCGTCCGAACCTACCGTGGTTCGGATTCAACTGGCGCTACGACAGCGGCCTGGTGGCCGGTCCAGTTCCCTGCGCCGGTGGTAACTGCAACAATGGCCCGAATGGCACCAGCACGATCGTAGACGTTTCGAATCTCACGCCCGATCAGCAATTCCAGGCTGGGCTGTTCTGCGGTACTGTCCGCGCTACTCCGAGCAACCCGATTAGCGCAACAGGGCTGTGCCCTGCTTCCATTTACGGCTCAAGCCTGATTTCAATTCCTGCACCTGGAACTGCGAACGCCGACCACAATCCTCCGCGCATTGCGGCGCGCAATTTGTTCGATTTGTCGCTTGGAGATGACAACCTGTTCCACGGCGATAAACGCAAGTGGAGCGCGCAATTTACCGTCGTCAACTTAACGAATCAATACGCGCTTTACAATTTCCTCTCAACCTTTAGTGGCACGCACTATGTTTCGCCGCGCGCGTATACAGCCACGTTGGGTTTTCACTTCTAGTACTCGAAAAAACAGGGCACGTTGCACGGCGTGCCCTGTACTCATTAGCAAATGACTGCGCAATCCGTTACCGCGGACTCCGCGGTTCTTCCACCTTTAGAATCTGATCGCCCGCCACGTTCTTCAGTGTCTGAACGATTCCCGACGGCCAGCGAATTTCCACCAGCTCTGCCGAGGCATTCTTTCCCAGTCCGAAATGAACTGGACCGGCGCTTGAAGACGCATACCCGCACGCCGTCGTCATATGGTTGTATTGCGTTCCGCTTGCCGTCACCACCTTGATCCGCGCACCAACTCCATCCCGATTGCTCTTCGTGCCCTGTAGCTTGATTTCCAGCCAGTGATTATTTCCAGGACTCTCGTTCATCCACACTTCCGCGGGAGCGCTAAGTGCGCTCACCACCAGGTCGAGACGTCCATCGCCATTGAAGTCGCCCACAGCGGAGCCGCGGTGACGTGACGGAGGCACTGCAGTAAATCCAGCCTCCGATGTCAAGGCTGCAAACTTCATTCCACCCAGGTTCCGGAATACCGTGTTCGGCTGCTCGACTGTGATAATAGGCTCCGAGAACTTCGACTGCACATGTCCACGTGAAACGAAGATATCTTTCCACCCGTCATTATCGAAGTCAGCGATGTTCGGCGAGTATCCTCCCATGTTGGCACTCAATCTCGCCATTCCGCTCGACTCAGTCACCTCGACGAAGTTTCCTTTGCCCGTATTCCGATAAATCGGAAATGTCTCCCCATCGAGTGCTACCACTACAATGTCCGGATACCCGTCGTTGTCTAAGTCGCGGAAGTCTACGCCCATTCCGGAAATGAATACGCCATCCTCTCGTAATGCGACATTCGCATCGAAGCCAACCTCTTCGAACTTTCCTCCGCCCTTGTTGTGGAAGAGCCAGTTCACCAGCTTGTCATTCGCCACGAAAAGATCCATGTTTCCGTCCAGATCGTAATCGGCGGTAGCCGCTCCCATTCCCTTCCCCGGATAGGCCCGCAGTCCCGACTCCACCGACGCATCCCGAAATGTCCCATCGCCGTTGTTGATGAACAGTTGATTGGGGGTGGGTTTGTACATCTTTGGATGGCAATAATCGCGGTGCCCGTACGCCTCGCACACCGGTTCGTGGGCGCCGTCCCATTTCAGATAGTTGATCACCACTAGATCAAGAAGCCCATCATTATTAACATCGACCCACACTGCACCGACTGACCACAAGGGACCATATTCAGGATCCGGCTTATTCAGACCCGCTTTTTCGGTAACGTCGGTAAAGGTACCGTCGCCATTGTTGTGGTACAGAGTGTTGCGGTGGACGCCCGCAACAAAAATGTCCTCGAAGCCGTCGTTATCGTAGTCTCCTATCGCCACTCCGGTGTCGTATCCTGTTCCTTGCAGACCCGCCTTCTGCGTTACATCGACAAAGTGTCCTTTGCCGTCATTTTCGAAAAGCCGGTTGTAGTATTTCGGCGAATCCTTTTTCAGAGTGTCGATATTCGCCCCGTTCGTAAAAAAAATGTCCAGTTTGCCATCATTGTTATAGTCGAAGACCGCTACCCCTCCGGCCATCGTTTCAGGCGCATGAAATTGCAACGTTTCATCGCTGTCCAGTCGGAAAGCGATTGGCTTGTACGAGAACACAATGGGAACCGGCGCGGCCTTCGCACTTTGATCCGGGGTATCGCCCTTTGAATTCGGTGCCACGGCGCCTGCTGGAAAGAGTCCCGGAAGGAGAATTAGACACAATACTGACCATGAAAACAAACGCCTTTGATGTCCCAACTCCCTCTCCTTCTTAGGTTTACCGGCAAGATGGCATTTTCGGTAAAGTTACTCGGCGAACTTCCCTATTGACTTTGCTCTGCTCACAATGATAAAAGCTGTTGCTCGTTAACGTTAACGAACCCGGACGTTAACGTTAACGAAAAACCAAGCTGTATCAGTAACTACAAAAAACGATTGTAAAAATTAGTCCGGAGGCTGGCAATGCAACTTTCGCCCACGACTGCCGAAAGTATTGTCCTGGCTGTAAAACGCCGAAAGTTACTTCACCTTCCAATCCTTCTATTACTGGGTTTTTTCGCAACCCAGGCATTTGCGCAGGAGGCGACCATCCTTGGCACCGTTACTGACCCCAGTGGCGCTGCCGTTCCCAACGCAACCGTCACACTTACCAATACCGACACCGGAGTGGCCCGAACTGCGACCACCAACTCTGACGGTACTTACGTAGCTCCAAACCTTCACATCGGCCACTACACCGCACGTGTCGACGCTACAGGTTTCAAGCGCGTTGACCAGAGCAACATTCTTCTGCAGGTAGGTGACCGTACTCGTCTCGACTTCAAACTCGAAATCGGTAGCGCGCAGGAACAGGTGACCGTAGAAGCGGCCGCCGTTGGCGTTCAAACCGATTCCGGCGAAGTCAGTAACGTGATCACCGGCAAGCAGGTGGCGAATCTGGCTACTAACGGCCGCAGCATGTACACGCTGGTCAACTTGACGACTGGCGCTTCGAACTTGCAGGGCGACTTCCAGACGCCAACTCCCGTCGGCGGCGACGCCGGCGTGAGTTTCAATGGACAGCGTGTGGGCGGTAACCTCTACATGATTGATGGCGGCGAAGACCTGGATCGCGGCAGCGCTGGCAACATGAGCGTCATGCCTTCCTTGGAATCAATCGCCGAGTTCCGTCAACTCGACTCCAACTACAGCGCGGAATACGGTCTCTCCGCCGGCGCTACGATGACCACGGTTCTGAAGTCTGGAACCAAAACACTCCATGCGTCCGCGTGGGAATACAACCGCAACAACGCCTTGGATGCGCGTAACTACTTCAACCCTGCTCCCAACAAAGTCGCGAAGTTGAACTTCAACACCTACGGCTTCAACGTTGGCGGTCAGGTTCCTTGGGGTAAATCGCACCCGACATTCTTCTTCTACAACATGGAATGGCGCAAGCTTCGTCAGGGCGGCAACTACAACCAGACCGTTCCGTTGCCCAGCGAGTACGGTGGCAATTTTGCCGGCGCTTCCTCGGTGCCCTACGCACCTTGCGCAGCCAACCTGTCAGCAGCACAACAAGCCAGGTTTGCCGCTGCCGGCGTAGCCTTGAGCACTTGCGATGCCAGTGGTAACGTCACCACGAAGAGCTTCTTCCCTGGAAATCAGATCCCAACGAGTCTGTTGGATCCTAATGCTCAGACCATGCTGGCCGCCGGGATTTTCCCTGCTCCCACAAATGGAACGCAATTCCAGGGGACGCCAGTTACCCCAACCGATGTGCGCGAAGAAATCGTTCGCATCGACCATGAATTTAACAGTAAGAACTCCATCTTCGCACACTACATCGCTGAGCAGATTTCTCAGGGATTTGGTACTACGATGTGGAGCGGCGACAACGTTCCCACCATCGGCAACACCTTCGGGAACCCTTCGTATAGCGGCGTTCTGCATTATACGGAGATCATCAATCCCCGTCTGTTGAACGAAATCGCTTTCAACTACAACGGCAACCGTATTCACATCACCCCGGTCGGCGTCTTCTCGGCACCGTCCAGTTTCGCGTTTAACCGCGTATTCACAGGGCCAAATGTAGACAACCGGTTCCCGTCGATCAACCTTTCCGGAAGCACTGGCACGAACTACACCGTCAACTGGATGCCTTGGAATAACCAGGCCGACTCGTATCAGTGGATGGACAACGTCTCTTGGACCAAGGGCACGCACCAGTTGAGAATGGGCGGCAGCGTTCTGCTATATCGCAAGATTCAGGACTTGTTTGCTCCAACCCAGGGTTCGTTCAGCTTCAACGGTCGTTACACCGGTAACGACTTCGCGGATTTCCTACTCGGCTACGCCAACAACTATAGCGAGAACGCCGTGCAGGATACCGGTCACTGGAACTTCAACGCGTACTCCGCTTATGCCCAGGACAACTGGCGTGCGACTAACCGCTTGACCCTCAATCTAGGTCTGCGGTGGGATGGACTGCCGCACACCTACGAAGCCAATGGGCGTGAGTCCAACTTCTACCCGAACCTCTACAACCCTGCTAATGCGGCCGTTCTCCTTCCGAATGGCAACATCAGCCCGACCAGTCCTGGCCTTGGAACTAGCCCGAATCCGATTCTTGCGGGATACCAGTTCTATCTGAATGGTATCGGTATTGCTGGCCAGGGTGGAATTCCGAAGAGCTTGGTCGACAATCACTGGGCGAACTTCGGCCCGCGCCTTGGTTTTGCCTATGACGTTACCGGTCACGGCACAACCGTGGTTCGCGGTGGCTTCGGCATGATGTACACATCGATTCAGGGCAACGACATGTACAATGCCGGCCCGAATCAGCCCTTCAGTGCTTCCACGAGCTTCAACAACGTCTCACTGTCCAATCCGCAGATGAACGTTCAGACTGGAGCTATCAACAATACGGTGCCCATCGTGGTCGGCAACATCACCGGCCTCAACTCCAACATGTACAAGATGCCTTACAGCATGCAGTACAGCGCTGGCGTGCAGCGGTCTCTTAACACCAGGACCGTTCTCTCCGTGATGTATGTTGGTACTCAGACGCGGCATATGAGCGACTATCAGGAGTGGGAACTCCCGAACCCCAGCTTATTGCCCGGCTTGGTTGCTAGCAACAGTTCCACCGTTTACAACCAGAATGTACCTTATATCGGTTATCACTCCCTCCGCATGGCACAAAACGAGGCGAGTGGTCACTACAACTCGCTTCAGGCTAACGTCAGTGGGCAGGTTACGAAAGACCTGCAGTTGAGCGCCGGCTACACGTTGGCACGCGCCATAGACAGCTTCAACACCGGTAACAGCGCAGGCGATCTGTCGAACGTCTCAAATCCCTACGCTGGTTGGAGATACGACGTGGGTCCGTCGTACTTTGATCGCACCAACGTCGCCTTCGTTAACTGGGTCTATGACATGCCATTCTTCCGCAATGCGTCCAGCCATCTGGTCAGGACAGTTGCGGGCGGCTGGCAGATCTCGGGCATCGTCAACATCATGTCGGGCGCTCCGCTCAACATGACCTACAACGGACAGAGTGTCTGCAGCGTCGTTCCGAACTGCCAAAACCGTCCGGACCTCGTTGGAAACCTCAACAACCCGCACACTGTCACCGAGTGGTTCAACACCGCTGCTCTTGCTGCTCCTGCCCCCGGAACTTGGGGCACGTTGCAACACGGCGCGATTCGCGGACCCGGTCGTGACAACTGGAACATGTCGCTCTTCAAGTCTTTCATCATCAGTGCAGAGCGCGGCAGCCAATTCCAGTTCCGTGCTGACGCCTTCAACGTCTGGAACCATACCCAGTTCAGGGGCGATATGAACGGCGGAATCAGCACCAACCTGGGCGCATCGAACTTCGGACAGGTAACGTCTGCATTCGATCCCCGCGTATTCCAACTCGGTGCGAAGCTGGTGTTCTAACTTCTCATCACTCCTCTCTTCACTTTGCCCCGCCTGCTTCATGCAGACGGGGCATTTTCATCTCAGCCAGACGAGGCTGCTTGCGTAAAGTTTTGTCTCAGTGCACTTCTGCTCTACCATGGTGATGTTGACCCATTACATTCCAGTTCGTCTTGCTAACTTCGCAGTTTTCCTGATTGCCTTCTTGTCCTTAACTGCACTCGCACAGACATATACTTCATCTCAGGCCATCGCTCTACAACAACAGGGCAAGCTCGAAGAAGCTGCCGAAGCTTGGCAAAGTGTCATTCGACAGAACCCTCGCGATGCCGGCGCCTACGCGAGTCTCGGCGTGGTCCTTTCGCAGCAGCAGAAATTTCAGGCTGCGGCCGCAGCTTATAAAAAGGCGCTCGCGCTCAATCCGAAATTGCCGGGTGTGCAATTAAATCTCGGCCTGGCCGAGTTCAAGCAGGGCCGTCTGCAGGCTGCCATCGCACCTCTACGCGCGGCGCTTGCAGTGGATCCTTATAACATGCAAGCGCGAACATTGTTGGGCCTGAGCTATTACGGTGACAAGAAGTTTGCACAAGCAGCCGAGCAACTGAAGGTCGCAGCCGCTGCGGATCCATCCAGCCTGGAGCTTCAGCAGGTACTCGCGCAGAGCTGTCTATGGGCACACCAGTACACCTGCGCTCTGGAAGGTTTCCGGACCATCCTGCAGAGGGATCCGAATTCGCCCTCAGCTCATATCCTCGTAGGGCAAGCCTTGGACGGGCTCGGCAAGACTCAGGACGCCATCGCGGAGTTCCAGCAGGCCGCCGCCGTGGCTCCGCATGAACCGAATGTGCACTTCGGCCTCGGATTCCTATATTGGAAGCTGCACGACTACGAGCATGCTCGCCAGGCATTCCAGGCCGAACTGGCTAATGATCCCAAAAACGCCCAGGCGCTGGCGTATCTTGGAGACTCTGAACTCAAGTCAGGCAATCCCGATAGAGCCGAGCCATTGCTGCAGCAAGTCATTCATCTCAAGCCGGATCTCCGGCTCGCGTACATTGACCTTGGAATCATCTACAGTGACAACAAGAGCTATCCGAAAGCGATCGAAGCTCTTCGTAAAGCCATCGAACTCGACCCCACGCAGCCCGACGCTCACTACCGTTTGGGTCATGTCTACCAGGCGATGGGCAAGTCGGCAGAAGCTGAGGCAGAAATGAAGAAAGTTCAGCAGCTGCATCAGAAGGCTGACACCAATCTGACACCCAAAATGTCTGGGCCGCCTTCCATCCAGCAGTAGGCCGGGTTACCTCTGCTTCGCCTCTGCATTGGCCGCATTTGCCGCCAGAATGAACGAGGTTGCTGCATCTACCACGTACTCGTTCTCGTACCACAAGAAAGGCCATCCAGTCTTAAGCTCCGGAAAATCCGGCTGAAGAATCACCACACCGGGAATCATGCCTCCGGGAATGAATGTGTAGTCAGCTCGGTTGTTACCATAGGCGATTAGCTTCGATTTAGTTCCCACTCCGGAAACGTACGAGACATTCGAAGCCGGATGCACCCCCAGAACGTAATCCAGCCCATGCAACGTATACTCTGGGCCGATCGTTTCCGGGAATGCCTGCTGCAGGAAATACATTTCCGTTGCAAATCGCGTCGCCCATCCCGATCCGCCCCAACCGCCCCTCGCGATCGGCACGCCGTAAGGATTCTCACCGATCATCTCTTCCATCTTCGGCTTATATGCCGCGAGGGCGTCTCCTAATTCCTTTTTGTAACCAATATTCATGTACGGGATCGCCTGCGCTGCCGTGCCTCCCAGGAATGCAAACTTCTCCTTGATCAGAGGCAGCATGTCCTGCAAACGCTTCTGATACACGCTGCTGCCCCGCGTGCTGATGAGCAGTTCGATGGTCGACTCAACCTCGGCCTGCTGTAGATCGCTTCCAGTCGTGTTGAAGTAGTGAAATGTCGCAGGTGGCTGCTTCTGCTCTTCGCTCCAGGTACGTTCAGCGATCTGCAGGCATTCCTGCGCCATTGCATCGTTGTACCCGTGCAACACGCGGCTCGCTGCTGCAAGCGCCCCCGCCATGTCGTAATTCAGAGCCGTAGTGTGCGTCGTAAATGCCCAGCGATCGTCTGGTACGCCCGAATAGATTCCGTCGCTCTGTAGCGGACCCATTTGATCCGAATAGATCTTGCCGTCTGTTTTCGATGCCGCGTCGCCCAGATGCGTGTATTCCTGCAGAGTCGGTTCAATAATTCCGGGAATCGCGTGCCCAATCGCGTGATACTCGGCTAACAATAGAATTACTCCGTGCTCAATTTGCTGGATTACATCCGGAACCCCGTCGGGAGTCCGCAACTGTACATATCGCGCCGTCTCATCGATTGAAGTGTCATCAGAGTTCACGCCGAACTTCTCAAATGCGTCTACAAGGTCGGTAATCACGCGCGTTTGCGTCTGCGTTCGCAAATCGAAGTCACCGGCGTCGAACCAGCCTCCGACATTAATTCCCGGAATATGCTGTCCCGGTTTGAATGGCGAATCTGTGGTCGGCCCCTGTTTATATCCGTCAAAATGCGTGTAATTCACGGGAGCCTGCCGCGCATCGTCAAGGTGCGATGCGCCATGCCAGATCCGATATCCTTCCCGGACTTTGACGTGATCCATCTGCTCCGGAAGGTAGGTATTCAGCGAAAGATTCCAGATTCCGTCATAGACGTCGTCAGCAATTCGAAATGGCGCAGTGCGCTCGCCCCCATACTCGATGACGTAAATCCCCGGCTCGCGTACCGGCGAGAAGTCAAAATGTGCATACCGATAGCGCATCCAGTTGCCCCACGGCTTCACCGGTCCCTCAAAGACCTTCTGGTAATTGCCTTCCGCTGTGAGCCGCGACACGCGAGCAGTCTTCGGAGCCTCAAACACCGGATCCAATTCCAGCACCGCCACTTTTTCCCGTGCTGGTGTATAGCCAACCTGGTTGTAGCCAATTACCGGTTTGCGCACCCATCCTGCAATGACATTCGGATGTACGTGCCACACGACCACGTCACCGGTTTTGCCCGCCGGAATCAACGTGCGCAGCACGAACCATCCGTTCTGTGCTTTGTTCCGGCCGTCGTACAGCATGATCGGACCACTGTCCGAGGCAATGCTTACGCGCGTCATGGGATCTTCCGGCGATAGCACAATATGGTTCGTAGTTGCCAACGGGAGTGGTTCCATCCCGTCTGCCGTTTTTTCCATCGGCCCGGCGTCGTGGCGAGGAAACATTCCCGACCCTTTATCCGTCATGTACGACTTACCAAAGTAAAGCGTCGGGAGAAACTCCAGATTGAATCCGGCTTTGCCCGCCAGGGCCGCGGGCACTGGCTGATCGAGTTGCACCGCAATCCGGAACCCGCCACTCTCTGGCCTTACATCTACTCGATAGTTCAGCCCACGATCGTCGTAAACACACTCCGCCGCTACCTCGTCCGGTGCGTTTCCTCGCTTCCGAGCCTTGTAATCCGGTATTGGATCCCACTGCTCCGGCGTCGCAGACAGGCGAACGTCGCCTCCTGTAGCGATTCTCTGGTCCTGCAGAATGATCTCCAGTCCATTCATCTTCTGGTCGCCGAAAACCTTGTGATACGGATTATGGAACAGCAAAACCTCCAACCCATGGCTCTCCAGAACATCTTGTGAGGTGAGGTGAAGGTCTGCGCCAAACAATATCTGACTGCCGGCGAGCACGGCGACGATTGCAAAGCACAGCTTGTTCGCTGCGACAGGAGCCCTCATTATCCGTCCTTTTGTTGATCTCAGATGATTCAGCAGCCGCGATTAACCCTTCGAGCCAAGGTCCGGGACATTATCGCGAGCACAACCGCACTTACGCGTTCGTGGTAGTAACGATGATAAAGCCTGATTAACATTTTTCAGCCATCTGCTACCCGCGACATAGTGCCCACGACAACGGAGAAGCGATACGAGTCGAACCTCACATCTTCCGAAAGCTAAACAAACATCGATCCAAAGGCGGGGATATACCACGTAAGATTGGCAAAGCGGCATCTATGAATAAGTATTTCTCTGCTTCCGCTGCTTAGTCTGGGCCTGGATGAGAATGCTTTCAACTCGACATTTCGGAATTAATTCTGTTCTCTCCTTCCCTTTTGCTCGGAATGCAAGGCTCCGAATGTCTTCCTCGTGACTGCCGGAGCTTTGGGAAGGCCACCGTCGAAATGACTATACGAATCACAACTGTATTGCCGCTATGTCTCGCAATTTCCTTTTACGCACACTCGCAGCAGACGCCGGCACCAGGTACTCCTGATTCTGGCAAGGCTTCAACCACGGAGAAACCCGCTCCTGCAGAGCAACCGCAGGGCCCGGGAACATCGACGCAACCGACGCTCCCCATGCCGCCGGATCACCATACGCCGGTACAGGTGAAGCGAATTGCCTGGGGCATACTTGCCAGCGCTTGCAGGGGCGACAACGTCACCGACCGTGCCAGTGCCGTCCGTGTGCTGGGACTCCTACCGGATAACGCCGAGGCGAGGAAACTTGCCTTGCGCGCGCTCAAGGATGACAAAGCTGAAGTACGGGCGGCTGCGGCCACCGCCCTCGGTGAGATGCGGGACCGAAAAAGCATTCCGGAACTGCAGCACGCACTCGATGATGACGACCCCTCTGTGGCCCTTGCTGCAGCCCACTCCCTCGTTCTTATGCACGACAAGTACGGTTATGAGATCTACTACGAAGTGCTCACCGGACAACGAAAAACCGGTAAAGGATTCATAGCTTCGGAGCTTTCCACCTTAAAAGACAAAAAGAAATTGGCGATGCTCGGGTTCGAGCAAGGCATCGGTTTCGTTCCGTTTGCCGGAATCGGCTGGGGTGCCTTCCAGGAAATTCGTAAGGAGGATTCGTCCTCTGCGCCGGTGCGAGTCGCTGCCGCGAAAATGCTGGTCCATGATCCCGACCCGGCCAGCACCCGCGCACTCGTCGACGCGACTTCTGACAAGAATTGGCTGGTGCGAGTGGCGGCACTGGAAAGCCTGGCCCGACGCGGCGATCGTTCCTCGCTTAACGATGTCGAGGCTTCTCTAAACGACGACAAAAGTGCAGTCCGATTTACAGCGGCCGCTGCTACGCTCCATTTGATGGCAGCGCATAGAAGGCACTTGCCGGCAAAGTGGGAGGAAGCAGACAGCCAGTAGCGATGCTTCTATTTCCAATAGCTCCACCTCGACCTCTCGGTTAGTTCTGGGTTCGCCTCGCCCGAGCAGCATTCTCGCTGATGTTTGACCGGTTGGATCACGAAGCTCTGAGTTTGGAAATCACACCCCCGTGAATGCCCTCGACCCGCGACGGCACTTTACTTCGTGGCACGACCTGCGCTCCTTCCTCCGCCCATCGCAAAGTAAACTGTCGCGCGCAACTTGGGCACAACCAGAATGCTTCCATTTCCCTTGATTCTGTCGAAGCAATCTGCTTCTTCAAAAAAGGAAAAAGCTTTCCGAATCGCAAGTAAAGAAAACGCTCGTAGCACGATTCGTTTGCGCATTTTTTAAGCACAGCATCGCCTGCCGCATGAATCAGACCAGTGTTTATTAGGGAATTCTGAGGGAAAACTGTTGCCTACAATGTGAAAATTCTCCACCTATTCAGGATTCCCCGCGACTGCCGCGGCGATTCGTTTCATCCCTTACCGGAATTTTCCTGTCCCAATTTGGGAACTATGCACATCATTGCCTCTCTTTTGCGGCACAATCACTTAGCCTCTGTCACTTTTCTGACGTCTTTTCTATCAGTTCCGGTCAAATCGTTTTATCGCCTGCTTCAGCATGATGGCCGCTGATTTGCATTAGTATCAGCTTCTAATACGAAAATCCCGCACGGGCCCTAACCTATGATTGATCTCAACCCGGTCCTCCCCTCCCTGAAGCAACGGATGCAGCGCATTTTAGGTAAGCACATAGAGTTGCTTTGGATACCGGGAGCGCAACTGCACCCCGTCTGTGGCGAAACTGCCAACCTCGAACACGCTCTCTTAGAATTGGCGCTTCGTGCACGCATCTCACTTCCCTATGGCGGGAAAGTGATGGTGGAAACCGCCAACGTAGAACTCGACGCCCGTCTTGCTTCCGAGGCATCTCTTGCGCCGGGTGATTATGTCCTTCTCGAGATGACGTGCATTCGCCTCACGCCCGATGATTTCGTCTCCTTCGGCCCCACGGCACTCACCTCGATGGAGTTCACCGACACGACCCTAATTGCCCGCGAAATCCTCGCTAATTCCGGCGGAGCCCTCCACGAATTCTCCGAGCCCGCCAAGGCTCTAACTTTCCGTGCCTATCTCGCTACTGCTAGCCAGCCGGAGACGCACTCCATGCCCGTCATTGATCCCGAGACCCGCCCCACCATTCTTCTCGTCGAAGATGAAACTTACGTTCGCGATGTCGCTCGCGAGATTCTGCAGTCACTCGGATACCAGGTCATCGCTGCATCGAACGCCGAGGAGGCTCTGCAACTCTTCGGCGAGCGCCAGCCTATTCAACTACTTCTCACCGACGTGGTCATGCCTGGTATGAATGGACGCGACCTAGCCGACAAGCTCAAGCTACTGGATCCGAGCCTCAAAACCATCTTCATGTCCGGGTATACGAGCAATCCGGTTATACGAAAGGGATTCAGCGACCCGAGGGTCGCCTACCTTCAGAAGCCTTTCACGTTGGAGGCGTTAGACAAAAAGATTAAACAAGTGCTCGAAGATTCTGAGGCGAACGCCTGATGCCCGGCTCCGTCTGTACTGCAGCTAACTCTCTGGCCACATCTGGGCCGCAGTTTGCTCCAGTATCTGCCTCTTTGCCGCTTCGCTGACAGAGAGCGCCCGAAATTCCTCCAGGTTTTTCCTGATATCGTGAACTCCCGGCCCGGGCCAATCGGTCCCGAACAATGTCTTGGTCGCGATCTCTTCTAATCTAGGAAAGTACCTCAATAGCGATTTTGGCGGAATTCCGCTGATGTCGAGATACACATTCGGATGCCGTCGCACCAGAAAGAACGCGGTATCCATCCATAGCGGGCGTCCCCCGTGTGCCAGCAGAATCTTCATCTTCGGAAAATCGACGGCCACATCGTCCAGATAGATCGGATCTCCATATTTATTCCGGGCACCGGGAAAAACCGAGGTTCCTGTATGGAACATCACCGGAATACCATTGCCTTCTGCAGCACGATAAATGATCTCCAGTTCCTTGTGAGCGCCAAGATACTCATTCGGGTATAACAGTTGGTGCGGCGGATGAATCTTGATCATCCGTATGCCCAAGCGAATGATCTGCTCCACATCGGCCATCACATTCTTGGTATGCCGTGGATGCAGGCTGCCGCATGGGATCAAACGCTTCGGGTTAGCCTTACAGTAATTCGCTACCCACTGGTTCACGCCGTCCGTAAAACCAATCACCTTTGGCGCGACATAGTTGATCAAAACCGCTCGCTCCACCTCGCACTCATCGAGATAGTTCAGCAATGCCTTGGGCGACCGGCAATAGTCGACGATCCTCTCCCAGTCCGGGCGCTTGTTCTTCATCAGTTCCAGCGCCGCAGGATTAAACATCTCGACCGGTTGTATGTGAATGTGGCAGTCAGTGATCATCGCTCTTAGCTGAATCTGCGCTCTGGTGCCCACCACGTCTGCCGTAGTTAGCAGATGTGGGTTACAGCTAACCTAAGCCGGTTTCAAGCTGAAGTAAACCGCGCCACCGATTATAAGTGCTCCGCCTAACAGCGCCGCCGGACCAAGGTTCTCATGCAGCAGGAATACTCCTAATATCGCTCCCACAAACGGTTCCAGATTCACGAAAATCCCAGCCTCCGATGCCGGCACGCGCGAGAGGCCCCAGTTCCATAGCAGCGTCGTTATGGTCGTCGCCAACAGACCCTGAGCGGCAACCGCTGCCCAGGTCCGTGCCGAGTAATGCAGTGCCGGAAGTCCCTCCATGGCCAGTCCCATTAGCAGCAGCATCACTGTCCCGATCCAAAGGACAACCGCGGTAACGATGACAGCCGAGTGCTGCCGGATGAGTCGCTTCGAGATCAGAATCCATGCGATGGCCGCGAACATCGAAATCACCACCAGCAGATCGCCCATCACGCTCGGTCCCGTGCTCCCGGACTCTCTTCCCGACATCGCGATGAGCGCCGCGCCCGCCGTAGACGCTGCCAGACCAATCCATCCGCCCAGATGCAGCCGTTCCCCTGAGAACATCATCGCCGCCAATGCCAGCAACACGGGCAACGTGCCAACCATCAGCGCGGCATGGGAAACCGTGGTCAGCGATAATCCCTTGAATTGAACGAGGAATTGAACTGGGACGCCGAAGAATGCCGCCGCCAGCAGCCATCCGCATTCATGGAAGGCGAACCGGGGCCGATCGTGCAGGAACACCGGCGCCAGTCCGACGCAAGCAAATGCGAATCGAAACAGCACCATGGTGACGACGGGCATCTCAGCGAGCGCAATCTTGCCGAAGAAAAATCCTGTTCCTCACAAACACCCGGCAGTTGCCAACGCGAGAACTGGAACAGCACGACCATGGTGCTCCGCCATTTTTTGATTGTACGGCAGGGCGCAATCGAAACACCGCGCAGCGTTTGAAGCGGTGTTGGCTTCAGCACGCCGAGCAAGGATCTTTTCCGAGCCGCTTAGCGGCGGAAGAAAAGCATCCGACTTTGTCGTGATTCGCGCCACAGCGTGCTGGTAATCAGCTTGCTATCCCGCCGCCGCTTCCAGCACCGCCCGCTTCGCGAATACTTTGATCATCTCGCGCCGATACTCCGGGGTGAGCGCCGATGTCGTCAGCGGCTTTGCGGTTCGCGCAGCCAGTTCGCCAACAACGGTTGCGATGTGTTCGTCCACTGCACGTCCGATCAACGCGTGGTCGGCCCCGACCACTAGCATCGGCGAAGGATTCACAGCAGTTATCGCGACTTTCGCATCCTGAACCGGGGCATGCCGTCCGCTGCTTTTCACAATAACGGCGACTCCGGCCAGTGGATAATCGATCGATCCACGAACCCGTAGCTTTTGATACGCTCCCCGATACCCGGACATCGATTCGCGAATGAAGACACGCGTCAGCATTTCGTCTTTCGCGATCTTAAGGCGCGTATCACCGAGCCCGGTGTAGAGATCGGCCAGTGCAATGCGCCGTGTTCCACCTGGCCCCGCAATTTCGATCTCCGCTCCCAGGCAAAGCAGAGCCGGAGGCGTATCGCCTGAAAAGACAGCCCAGCACTTGCTTCCGCCAGGCGCCACGTGACACAAGCTTCCGTCCTTCTTGATGCAGAAGCCGCACGATGTTCGCCAGGCATAAGACTGGTTGTACCAGAGGCATCTCGTATCGAGACAGATGTTGCCGCCAATGGTCCCCATATTGCGCAAAATGGGCGATGCAATCGTCATCGCCGCCTTGCGCAGCACAGGATAATTCCGGCGAATAAATTCCGAATCTTCGATTTGCGACAGAGTGACCAGCGCTCCAATTTCCAGTCCGCCACCGGCGAGAACGCGAATACGTTTCAGTTCTTCCACGCCTCGGATATCGAGAACATACTTCGGCGCAAATAGCTTCTGCCGCATCGATGGCAGCAGATCGGTCCCGCCGGCTAGCACCTGAATGTCACCTTTATGCTGCGCGAGCAGCGCCACCGCGGACTGAATTGTTTTAGGACGGAACAGCTGAAATTCCGATAGTGCCATCAGTCGTCGCCTCCGACAGGTGACGGCTGTTCGGCCTTACTCTGCTCGCGTACGGCCGGATCAAGCGGATGCCGCGTCGGCCCTTTTCCGCGGAAGCACAGCGATCCGCCATGCTCGCGAAAGCTCACGGGGCGCTCGGGATCGACTCCCTCGGTCATGTTCACTTTCTTCTGCGACTTCTGCGCGCGCAGCGCCGCCAGCACTCGCTCGGGCGTGAACGGGGCTTCCCGGAGCCGAATTCCGACGGCATCGTAGATCGCATTCGCGATCGCCGGAATCGTTGCTGCCAGCGAGCCCTCGCCTGCTTCCTTTGCCCCGAACGGCCCCTCGGGATCGACGCTCTCCACGATGAAGGTCTCTATCTCGGGTGACTCAACCGAGGAGGGAGAACGGTATTCGAGCAGCCCAGGATTCATCAGCAACCCATCTTTCCAAATCATTTCTTCCTGTAGCGCCTGCCCCAGTCCCATCCACACCGATCCGACTACCTGACCTTCCACTGCAACCGGGTTCAATGCGCGTCCGCAATCGTGAGCCGCCCATATCTTGTGAACCGTAACCTGCCCGGTTTCTTCATCGACGCTGACCTCGGCGACCTGCGCGGAATACGAGTACGCCGGCGACGGCCCCACCCCTGCGCCTTTGAACTTGCCGCCCCGTGCATCCGCAGGCGGAGCGTACGAACCCGTTCCCGTCAGTGTGCCGCTGAAATCGATCGCTGCCACAACCGCTTCCTCAAAACTCAGGTGATCGCGCGCGTCCTGCTCTTTGCGTTCCTGTAGCACCGACTCGCGTAGGATCTGGCCTTCGATTCTTCCCTGCGCTCGAAGCTGCTCCCCCGTGTTCTCGAGTTCTGCTCCGCGCCTCCAGATCAGGTCTCCTCGGAACACCAGCTCCTCCTGGGAGCAGTTCAGCTTTTTCGCGGCCGCTTGCTCGATCTTCTTCCGCACGTCTTCGGCCGCGCGCTGCGCCGCATTGCCGGACATTAGCGTTACTCGACTCGAATACGATCCCAGGTCGATCGGCGTCAGATCCGTATCTGCCGCAATCACCTTCACGCGCTTCATCGAGCAACCGAGGACTTCGGCGACGATCTGCGCGGTCATCGTGTCCGAGCCCTGCCCAATCTCCGACGCGCCGGTGTACACGACCACTCCACCGTCCCGGTCGATCTTGATGTTTACCGTCGAGTGCGGCATGTCGGACTTGATGATCGAATTCGCCGCGCCACTCACATAGTGACTGCACGCCATTCCGATTCCGCGTCCGCGGCCCAGCCTCCCGCGGCGAACCGGCCATTGCGACGCGTTTGCGACTTTTTCGATGCACTCCGGCAGCCCATAGCTGAGCACCCGCAGCCCATTTACCGTTACGCATGGCGGCTTCAGCAGATTCTTGCGTCGCACCGCAGCCGCGTCGAGTTTCAGATGCGCACAGATTTCGTCCAACTGTGACTCAAAAGCGAAGCGAACATTGACGGTGCCATGCCCTCGCATCGCGCCGCATGCCGGCTTGTTCGTCAGCACGCGATACCCGTCATACTGAACGTTCGGAATGTCGTACAACGCGCCAAGCAGCGCTCCAGAATACAGAATTGTCACCGGACCATACGAGCAGTAGCCGCCACCATCCTGCACCACGCGCGCCCGTACAGCGGTGATACGGCCATCGTTCTTCACACCGGTCTTAAGATCGATGATGGTACGCGGTCTTCCCCGATGCGCCCAGAAAACTTCTTCGCGTGTATACGTGATCTTCACCGGAGTCTTTGCCGCGCGCGCCGCCACGGCAGCGATGATTTCCAGCGGAATCACTTCGCTCTTCCCGCCAAAGCCACCGCCGACAAGCGGCTTGATCACCCGGATCTGCGACATCGGCATATCGAGCACGAGCGAAAGCTTGTGCTGCAGGTAGTAGGGCACCTGAGTGGAAGACCAGACCGTCAGTCGCCCCTGCTTCCCTGTTTGGGGATCGAACTCAAACGAAGCCAGCGTGGAATGCGGCTCCATGGCCGCGTGCGTCACTTCATTCGCCATGTAACGCGCTTCCGCAACGTAGTCGGCCTCAGCCAACCCACGCTCCGGATCGCCAAAGACGTGGTGATATTCCTTCTCGATGTTGTGCGGCTTGTTCTCGTGGATGAGGTTCGACTCGGCTTTCATCGAGTCTTCCGGATCGAACCACGCCGGAAGTAGTTCGTACTCGACGTCAATCAGCTCCAGGGCATTTTCCGCAGCCGCCTCGGTCGTCGCCGCTACGCACGCAATGTTGTCTCCGACGTACCGAACCTTATCGACCACCAGCGCATGCTCATCATGTCCGATGGGAAGAATGCCGTAAGAAGTCGGCGCGTCCTGCCCGGTGACAATCGCCACCACACCCTGCACGGCACGCGCTCGCGTCAGATCGATCTTACGAATGCGCGCATGAGGATAGGGCGAATGCAGGATCTTCCCCACGAGCATTCCCGGAAGGCTCAGGTCATCAGTGTACTTGCCGAGGCCGGTAGTCTTCTGTGCCGCGTCAACCAGCGCAACCGGTTTGCCGATGATGGAGAATTCTTTCTGCACTCAGCACTCAGTTTTCAGCATTCAGTCATTCGTAGTTGGTAGTTGGTAATTCATTGTTAGCAATTAGCCGCACCGAGTGCTGTGGCAGCCGCAATATATTACTGACCGACATAATCACTAATTACAAACCGCTAATTACTATCCGCTATCGGCTGCTCGCTGCCAATCCTTTGCGCTCCGCTTCGATCGCGTCCCTAATCGCCTGATACATCTGCTCGTATCCAGTGCAGCGGCACAGATTCCCGCTCAGCGCGTTGCGGATTTCTTCCTCGCTTGGATCAGGATTGTTCGCCAGCAGATACTTGACTGTCATCATGAAGCCTGGGGTGCAGTAGCCGCACTGCGCTCCGCCCCACCGACCGTACGCCTGCTGAATCGCTGCCAGCCCGCCATGCTCCGCAACCCCCTCAACCGTCGTGATCTCCTGCCCCTGGCAACTGGCCGCCAACAACGTGCACGAAAGCATCGGAATGCCGTCGATCAGAACCGTGCAGGCGCCGCAGGAAGAATCATCGCAACCACGCTTCGATCCCGTCAGTCCGAGGTCATGGCGCAGCACATCCAGCAAAAGCTTATTAGGCTCGGCCGCCAGCTCGTGTATGCGGCCATTCACGCGAAGTTCGATGAGTTCTTTTTTCATGAGAAGCTTTCGGCTATCGGCTCTCAGCCTTCGGCAAGTCAGTCTATTCCGCAAATGAAGCTGACAGCCGACCGCCGATAGCTGACAGCTAGTAAATCGGCACCTTCGGATCAATTCTTCTCGACCACTGATCGATGCCGCCACGCATCGACTGCGTATTTTCAAATCCCTGCTGGCGGAGCCAGGCAGTCACATTCGCGGATCGCACTCCATGATGGCATACGACCACAATGTGCTCATCCGGATCCAGTTCGTTATGCGCTCGAGTCGGAATCTCATTCATCGGCATCAGCTTGCTGCCCTCGATTCGTGCGGCATCGTATTCCCATTGCTCGCGACAATCGAGCACAGTGAGCGCCTCGCGTGCATCGAGCTTCTGTTTCAATTCCTCGGGCGTGATCTCAAAATCCATTCAGGCAAACCTAACCTGCTTCCTGATCCAATCAATTCCGGCGATCTCGATCAAAATGAATCCCGACAATTGCATCAGCAACGATCCGGCTCTCAAAGCTAAGGCGTCCTGTGTAACAACAAAGACGCAATTCTCTCGACGAGAAAAGCACCGGCCACCAGCCCAATTCCGAACCTTAACATTCGGGAGCGAACTGTGCTTGCGAGCCACAACCACAGAGCACCTAAAACGACTACGACATCGTCCAAAATTGAATGGTGTGGAAGCGGCCCGAAACTTGCGCGAACAAAATGGCTCACTTCATTAGCGATCAGTGGAACGAGAATCAGCGTGCCCATACAGACAACGGTAAAAGTAATCCAATCGCTGTTCACAAAGAACCTGCACCTTCTACCGCCCGGTCCACTTCGGCTTTCTCTTCTCCAGCCACGCCGCGATTCCCTCCTGCGCGTCGTTTAGCGGCATCAGTTCTTCAATGTAAATCTTCTCGGCGCGTTGCAACCCTTTGTCGACGTGCGCCGAATCCCAAGCGTATAGTGCCTTCTTGGTGACCGCAAGTGACGCCGGACTCAAATGCGACAACCGTTCAGCGGTGTCATCCACCATCTCGGCCAGTTCATCTTCCGGAAGAGCTTCGTTGGCCAGTCCAATACGCATGGCGTCTTCCCCGGTGATCTTGCGCCCAGTCAGTATCAGCTCTGCCGCGTGCTTTTGCCCTACCAGAGCCGAAAGCATTGCGGCCGCTACAGGCGGAAAACAACCCAGAGAAATCTCTGGAAACCCCCAACTCGCGTTATCAGCCGTAAACACGATGTCACACACCGCTGCGAGTTCCGCGCCACCTCCGAGGCAGTTCCCGCGCACCACCGCGAGCGTCACCTTCTTACTGCTGATCACCGCCCGGATCACTGAATGAAACTTGGCCAGCATGCTTCCGATGTTTTCCGGCTTATGCGCCGCGATATCCACCCCCGCCGAGAACGCCTGATCGCTCCCGGCAAATATAGTCGCGCAGATTTGCGGTTGCGCTTCGATCGTCTCCAGCACCGCCTGCAATTCGTCCATCATCGCTAGATCGATGACATTCGCGGGTGGATTCGCCAGGATCACACGCGCCACCGGCGCCTGCATGGTGACCATCAGTCTGGAATATCGGGGATTCGTTTGAGCGGCCATGACTTTGATCTTACTTCGTCGGCGCGAGGTGCGCACCAGCGGACGGCAGTCGCCCGGCCTTTGTTCTACACCGGGAGCGGGTTTCTCGAACGACTACCGCCCGCTTATGGCGACGCTACAGATTGATCGCCATCTTTCGCGGTTCGCCTATGGTCTCTAACGGATCCTTGGCGCCCGCTTTCGGAACAATCCAGTTCGGATCGTTCTGAATAATTTCCATCAGCAGCTTCTTGTCTTCCGCCGAGGGCATCGCCTCTTTGAAGTGCTCGTCGTACTCGCGATCGCTCAGCGGCTGCCCTGTTTTGCAATGGAACTTCTG
>JAJPJE010000117.1 GCA_021324365.1 Terriglobia bacterium
GCTCTCGGCTATCCGCTCTCGGCTATCCGCTTTCGGCGGTCAGCTTAAACGCAGCCGTTCAAAAGCAGCAGTTCATGCATTAAGGTGAGGAGCCGACAAATGACCGTCGGCGGCTTACTTCTGTCCGTCTCCGCCTTTGCTCTGTGGCTCATCTGAAGCGGGATTGTCGAGTTGTACCACCTGTACGCCCGGCGGTTGCTCCAGGGTGAATTGCGAATCGTTCAACGGCTGATTGATCGTCATCTTCACCATAATCAGTCCGATTGAATACTCCTCCTGCGGACGCCAAATGTCGATGTCGGAGGGGAAGTTGATGCCGTCGTACTCCTTGTAGGCGTTATAGCGCACGTCGGTCGCAACGTATGCACGCTGGTCGTAAATGATCTGGTGACGGATCAGCAGGTCAGAGCGGTCGAACACGAGTTTTCGATCGAGATACCATTGCCCATTCACTTTGCGAATAACGTCCAGGACGTATTGCGGCTGCTCCAGCAACCTGTGCTTCGACTTCGGATCCTGAATGGTTTCGCTCGAGTTTTCGAGCACCGCAATTTCGTTTCGCGGATCGATCGGGCGCGGAATGAGCGCGTCGTAAATGATTTCCGGACGCAAATTTTCCAGCGGATTCTTTGAGGGTCGCACCACCGTTCCAGAACCCACAAAGAACTTGTTCGTGGGCGGAATCCATAGCTTGAAGCCGCTGCCTACGCTAACCATGTCGAAGGCTCGATTGCGAACGATTGGCATCAAACCGATCATGCGCAACTGATCGGGCTGGCGCATAAGGATGTAGCCACGGATTTCTTTGTACTCCGTGATCTTTCCTTTTACCGAGCCGCCAACCGACGCATCAATGTCCACGGTGGCGTTCAGAGTCCGGATCGCCTTTGCCCGTGTGTTTACCAGGTCGATAAGCTCTTCGACGCTGGCCGAGCGCACATTGCTTGCGACTACGCGTTGCGGTACTCGCCGGGAACGAAACAGGCACCCGGTCGACATCAACGCAAGGCTCAGTACAAACGCCAACCGGACTTGTGTGGCGCGCTTCATTTCTGGGTCAGCCGAGTCTCAGTATACAAGCTGTGTAAGAGATGCCGCGGCGATCTAACTCGTTGTGACTGACGGAATTCCCGCTATGACCTCAACTCGTATTACCGCAGCGAGTAGGCGTACTTACGACTTTGTGGAATTTAGCGAGAGGCCGCTACAGCACGCCGGTAGGCGATGACATTTTGTGAGTGTTCCTGGAGAGTTCGTGCGAAACGATGATGACCGTTGTTGTCGCTAACGAAGTAGTAGTAATCCGTTTTAGCAGGCTGCATGGCAGCAACCAGGGAAGCACGTCCGGGATTCGCAATCGGGCCGGGCGGCAAACCGGGATGCTTATAGGTGTTATAGGGGGAGTCGGCCTGCAATTCCGACTGGTAAATCTTTCCGTCGTATTTGCCGTTTAGCAGCGACGCATAAATCACGGACGGATCGGCATCCAGTGCAATGCCGTGCTCCAACCGATTTACGTATACGCTCGCGACCAGAGGACGTTCTTCCGGAACAGCCGTTTCCTTCTCCACAATGGAGGCCAGCGTCACGGTGCGATGCACATCGGTTCTCAAACCAATCGCACGCGCCTGCTCACGAAAGCGGTGCACCATCTCCGCCACGATATCTGTCATGGTCTGGGTGCGTGTGAAGCCGTACGTATCGGGAAACAGGTAGCCTTCGAGTGTCTTTGCGTCGGGATCGAGATCGTGAACCAGTGCAACCTGTTGTTCGGCGGCTTTGAGAAAGTCGTCACGGGAGCCCAGCCCTGCGGCTTCCACTGCCGAGGCTACGTCAAACATGTTGTAGCCCTCGGGAATTACGACGGTATGCAAAAATATGTCGCCGGCAACAAGGCGATTGTGCACTTGAATGGTGCTCTCGGAATCATCGAACTTGTACTCGCCCGCCTTGAGGGTACGTGGATGCCCGATGTAGTGATACAGCAGAAACGCTCGCGCGCTGCGTATGACGCCAGCGGACTGAAGCCTATTCGCAATGTGTCGTGTGGACCAGCCCGGCCGAAGTTGCACATACGTCGTTTCTGCCGGATGCTTGGGCAGCCATAGTCCCCATGCCAGCCATACCGCAACCAGCAAGACCGCAATGATTATCAATTTGAAGACGGTCCGTAACAATCGATTCCCACTTCGCTAAGACTGCCCTTAGTTTAGATGATGTTCAACTTGGACCGTACTGCACCGAGGACGCTGCCCGCAGGGAAAAAGTACAAGGGCGAAGGTGCTTTGTGAGCCAGTGACGCGGCCGGGGCTATCGACATCTACTTCCAGTTACATCAATCTTCCATTAACGCTCTCTTTGGATCGCACGATGATCCAAAAACGACTGCAGAATTAACACCGCCGCCAAGCGGTCGACTGCACGGGCTCTTTTTTCGATGCTGATGTTGGATTCCCTCAACACCCGCCCTGCCTGTACCGACGTCAACCGCTCATCCCAGCGATGTACAGGAAGCCCGTACTTTCTTTCCAGGTCTTTCGCAAACGCTTCAACGTGGGCAGTCTGCGCGCTCGGCATGCCACTCATGCGCAAAGGATAGCCAACCACAATCTCTTTGATTTCATAGTCGCTGATCAACTTCGAGAGCGTCTCAAAGTCCGTCCGCTTGTTTATGCGCTGCAGCGTTTCCAGACCTTGCGCCGTAATGCCGAGCGGATCGGAGATGGCCAGACCGATTCGCCTGGCACCGACATCCATCCCTAAAAGCCGGCCTGCAAAAACCTCATTCGTTAGGGACACGCGGCGATTATAGGCCCGCCTGCTATTCAGGATGCATCTTAAGCAGTGAGGCTGATCGATGGCAGCAAATCCAGCAGAGTTCTCCAGGCAGTCGGATGATGAGAGCGCTAAAGTCGCCGAGGCAGCCGCGCAGGAACCCGGTGTACCCACGGGCCCAACCCTCGCTCCGCCAACCGCGGTCCCAGTAGCTGACCAACGTTCCTCTTCGGCCCAATGGATCATCGCACTGGCTGCGCTGATCGCGGGACTCTACTTCGCGAAGCTGGTGCTGGTTGTGGTGCTTATTTCCATTCTGCTTGCCTTTGTGCTGGCGCCGCTAGTCGACCTTCTGTCCCGCATTCGCGTACCCCACTGGGCAGGTGCTCTGATTTCGGTTCTGCTATTTTGTGCGGCCATCTATGGCATAGCCAATGTCTCGTACAACAAAGCCGTATCTTTCGCCGAGGAGCTACCAAAGTATCGAGTAGAAATCCAGCACCTCACCTGGAAATTCCGCCAGAAGGAGCAACTCCTCGAGAAAAGTACGAACCAGGTGCTACCCGCAAGCAAGGACCGCGGTCAGAAGGTCGTGGCGGTTGAGCAGGAGCACAGCCTCAGCAGGATTCTGAGCAGCAATCTTGGCACTGCGACCGAACTTGCCTTAGCCGCCTCCTTCATCCCTTTTCTCTCGTACTTCATGTTGAGTTGGCAGGAACACGCGCGTTCTGCCACGGTGCTCTTGTTTCCGCGCGAGGAGCGCTCCACCGCCTACGCAACGTTAGGTGCCATTGTGAAGATGGTTCGAGCCTTCATCGTCGGAAACCTGATCGTCGGACTAGTGTTGGGGGCCGTCAGCACCATTGTCTTTGGATTTCTGCACTTGCCATATTTCTATTTTCTCGGCTTCATCAGCGGGTTCCTGAGCCTGGTCCCCTACCTTGGACCTCTGCTGGCGATTGTGCCACCCGTACTCTCCGGATTCGGACACATCCACGGCAGCAGCTTTATTGTCATTCTGATCGCAGTTTTCGGACTGCACATCTTTGCGATGAACGTACTCTACCCGAAGTTCCTGGGTAGTCGTCTGCAGCTGAATCCGCTAGCGGTTACTTTGGCGCTGCTCTTTTGGGGATGGCTGTGGGGTGCAATGGGCTTGCTTTTGGCGATCCCGATCACGGCAGCGCTGAAGATCATCTGCGATCACGTGCCAAGGTTCCGCGCTTATGGCCTCTGGCTAAGCGAATAGGTCAGAAATCGATTGGCGTCTTTCGCAATCCGAGCGCTGGCCCTTCCACTTCCTTAAGCTCGATGTCGGGAATCAGCGTCTGTCCCTGTTCGTGGAGTTCGGTCATGGCGCGCTCCACGAGATCGGGTTTGACCGCCAGTCCCGTCTCCAGGAAAGTGGCCAATTCGCCATCCCCTTCTAGCACCTTGACCCAGGCGGCTCCCCCTGCATTCAGCGTAATCTGGTACTCCTCGATTTTGCGATCGTGAGTTCCGTTCGCAATGCCAACGGCAATGATGTGCGCATACATTTCCATGTGCAGTCGGATGAAAGGGAAAGGAAAGAGGTTGATTGAAAGCTGTAGTCAGCGTCAGCAGCCGGGACTCAGCGGATACCTCTGGGAGCTCAAGCTGGAGCTAAAGCAAAATCAGCATTCAGCAGGATGATCCCTGAATGCCGATTTCTGAATCTGATACTTTGGATCACGCTTCTGCTGCAGCTTCCGGGAACCGCAGGTGTGATTTCGCCAATGCTTTTGACATCAGGTCTTCCACGTGAGCTTCGTCCCAGTTCTTGGCCATGGCAACTTCGCTGACCAGCAGGTACCGAGCTCGTTCCAACATTTTCTTTTCACGGAAAGACAGTGGCTTGCTTTGAGCGAGAAGCAAAAGACCTTTTAGTACGGCAGCAACTTCCATGAGAGAACCCGTTCTCATCTTGTCGGAATTCTCTTTGAAACGGTATTTCCAGTCCGCATTGTTGCTGCATTCGCCGTCGGTCAGAAAGTCGAGGATTTTCTGAATTTCTCCGTTTCGAATTACCGGCCTGAGTCCCACACTGGCGACACTGGCAAATGGGACCGTCACGCGCAAGCTGCTCGCCTGAATCTTGAGCAGGTAATAGCGCTCGATCGAAGCCCCAACCGTTCTGGTTGTGACCTGTTCGATGACGCCTACACCGTGGTTCGGATAAACAACTTTGTCACCTACTTGGAAGTGGAGATTTCCATTGATCATCGGAGGTACCCGCCAGATTGCAGGCTCAAACAGGAAGATAACACAATGTGTATTTTATCGGCTTCCGACCCTGAGGTCAACTTTGACCGCATTTTACGAGGGTTCCAGCACTATCGGACGTCTCAAAAACACCACCGTAACCGGGCAACGGGTTGCCTCACCGGCATCAAAAACACGTCGCTAACCTACACAGCCGAAAGGTTTATAATTGAGTCCTGTGGTTAGGGGCGCTCTTTTCGCCGCCAGGCGGAAGCCTGTCTGAGTCCGAGTAGCTCCCATGTATCGCAGCAAAATGCCGACGCGGGCTGCGCACGAGCGACAGCCAAGGTCGGCTATGGCCTTTTTCGGCCATAACTGAACTGTTGAGCCAGAATATCGATGCCTGAGCACATCAAGAAGAAGCTGGAAGAAGAAATTCGCACTCTCGAGCACGAACTGAACCACGAACTGCCCAAGGAGCTAAAGAAGGCCGTCGCTATGGGCGACCTGAGCGAAAATGCCGAATATCACATGGCGAAGCAGCGCCAGGAATTCGTTCGCGCCCGCCTTGGCCAGCTTAAGAAGCGTATGGCCGACCTCTCCCTGGTGAACATGGCCAATATCCCCAAGGATAAAGCGGCATTGGGTTCCACGCTGCGCGTGTACGACTCCACAAAAGAGGAAGAGCTGGAATATAAGCTGGTGACCAGCGAAGAGTCAGACGTGAGCAAAGGCCTGATCTCCACGACTTCGCCGATCGGGCGTGCCCTGCTGGGCAAAAAAGTAGGAGATACTGCCACGGTGGTCACACCTGGCGGTAGTCGCGAGCTGGAAGTTCTGAAATTAATCACGATTCACGACGAGGCATAATGAGCTGGACGGGGGCGGTCGGGCGTGGTTGCAGAGTGGTCCTGTACGGGATCGTGCACGGGCTCGCGCTTACAAAGATCTCTCCCAATGTGCTCACGTTCGTCGGGCTGATTATTAACATAGGGGCTGCGTTTCTATTCGGCTACGCCAACGCCCTGAACCAGCAGCGCATGTTCTTTTATGCCGGACTGGTGATTATCGGCGCTGGTATCTTCGACATGGTCGACGGCCGCGTCGCCCGCGCTACGAATCAGGTGACGCAGTTCGGCGGCTTCTTCGATTCTGTCATCGATCGGTATAGTGACGTTGCGCTCTACTTCGGATTGCTCGTCTACTACGCGCGAGCGAACCGTTTCTTCTACGTGGTACTGACCGCTTTGGTGATGGTCACGTCTCTGATGGTCAGCTACACCCGCGCCCGCGCGGAAAACACGATTCCACAATGCAAGGTGGGATTCATGGAGCGTCCCGAGCGCATTGTGCTCGTCATCATCGGCGCCGTGTTCAACCGTATGGCTGCAATCCTCTGGGTGATCGCGGTGCTCGGGAATCTGACAGTCATCCACCGCATTGCCTACACCTACCAGGAAACCGAAAAAAAGGAGCTCGGCATGGGCGAATCGCAAACCCACCCCGAACACACCGCCGAAGCGCAAACGGAAGCGACAGTACGGTAGACGCAAATTTCGTTGCTCCAACGAGTTGCTCATGGAAGGAGCGACGATAGTTCTTGATCCAGCTCTAATTGAAAGACTTGGCTTAGCGAATCCGGCTGCACCATCGTTGCTACGGCAGACGAAGGGGTCCTAATGTATTTACAGTCGTAGACACGGGACGAATCGCGACTGGTGTCGGTGCGGCGGAAACACAATACATACTCCGCTCCGTTCGCGCGCAAATCCAATTCGGCAAGGAAACAGCTCAGCCGAGCTCGAACGTAGCTGTCGACAAGCACAAAAAACTGTTCCTGCATTCGGATTTTAGAAGAACACCGCAGGCGACACCTTGAATCTTTCGCTGAGCCTCTTGATCTGTTCCTTATTCAATTCACGCTTGCCGTTCAGCACGTCTGACACGATGCTCTCAGTCCCGAAAACATCGGCGAGGTCCTTCTGTCGAAGTCCATTCGCGCGCATCAACTCGCGAACTACCTCTCGGGGGTCCGCCTTTGGAAGCTGATAGTGTTTCTCTTCGTAGTCGGAGATGAGGAGTGTAAGGAGTTCCGCAAGGCGCGACTCTTCGGCGGTTAGCTGTTTCTTTGATTCTAGCTGTGACAGCGCGGAGATGTATTGCTCGTTCTGTTTTTCTGAACGGACAACGGTCGGAGCTTTAAACCGGGAAAGCAGATAATCAGGGCTAATCGCCAGCGCAGTCATGTTTCCATCCCCCTTTGTCGTATTCGGCATGCGTCAGCACATGGCGAATAAAGATCTTCTGCGACTGATAGTTTACCCATGCAATTAATCTGTATTCGTTCCCTTTGATGTTGAAAACCGTGCAAGTGCCAACGTGATCTGTTTTCGCCCAGGTACGTCGGACGTCGTGCAAACTCCTCCAACTCGCCTGCTTTGCTACTCGGAACCATGCATCGAGTGGCGCTGCTAGATCTCCATGCCTTGCTGCGGCCTCCACCAGCTTCTTCCGGCTGATTATCCACATCTTCCAGGCTTAATATCTTCGCATATTGCGAAGTTAATGATATTCGCAATTTGCGAAGCTGTCAACCGCATACCGACCCGTGCTTGGCCTCGTCTTAGGCTTCACTTTGGTCTGGAGCCCAGACAATTTTCGCCACAATTGCTGCCCCACAAGTCCCAGCTACCTACTAGCCACTAACCACTGCCTACTCTCTCTCGGCTATCATGTACTCGGAACCCAAGGATCTGAATGTCCAACCAACCTGTCCTGCTCGTCCACGGAGGAGCGTGGGCAATTCCTGATGATGCCGTTGACGCGCACCTGAATGGCGTGCGCCGCGCCCTTTCCGCCGGCTGGCTTCTGCTCCAACGTGGCGCCTCTGCCACCGAAGCCTGCGAAGCCGCCATCATGGTCATGGAAGATGACGATACGTTCGATGCCGGCCGCGGCAGCTTTCTCAATCGCGATGGACGCGTGCAACTCGACGCTATGATGATGGACGGCTCAACTCTGCGCGCCGGAGGCGTGGGTTGCGTAGAACGCATTCGCAATCCGATCTGCGCCGCGCGCAAGGTACTGGAAGAGAGCCCGCACGTGTATCTCGTGGGCGAAGGAGCCGAGCGCTTCGCCGAATTGCACGGCATTCATCTGATCGATAATTCAGAACTGGTGATCGCCCGCGAGGTCGCACGCCTGAAAGAAGCACAGGCTACGATGGCCGAAGGCAAGACCGAGGAGATTTTCTCCACTCCAACGATTGCCTCTGACACGGTGGGTGCCGTTGCGCTCGATCAGCAGGGGCGCATTGCCGCGGCCACGTCCACGGGCGGCACGCTTAACAAAACCCCGGGCCGGGTCGGAGACTCTTCTCTTATTGGATGCGGCTGTTACGCGGACAACGAAAGCGCGGCCGTCTCCACGACTGGCTGGGGCGAGCCCATGATGAAGCTCGTGATTGCGAAGCATGCGTCTGACCTTGTGCGCCACGGTGCCGATCCCGACAAAGCTACGGCTGAATCCATTGCCTACCTGAAGCAGCGGCTCAATGGTCACGGAGGCATGATTCTGCTGGACCCAAGAGGTCGATGGGGCATCGCGCACAACACCCCGCGCATGGCCTGGGCCCTGCGAACAGCTGCCGGCGAGGAGTGGGGTATCGATAGGAATTTCTAGCATTGTGGCGCGGATAGGCCTGTCTAAGCCGATTTCATCAAATTCGCGGACCAAAGTCGGTCCCTACAGCACCCTACTTCAGCGGCGCTGGGGTCATCCCGATGAATTGCGTTCCCAGGAACTTTCCCTTTGCATCGAAGTTCCAGTTGAACAAAGCAATTCCCTCCCGCTCGCAGGCATGACATCCATTGATGAGAGGGTAGCTGAGCGTGAACTCAAGCTCTCCCTCGGGACTTTTCATCGACTCGGGCCAGGTCTTGCCATCGCGGTCTCCCGGCCACACGTCCACTTTCGGCAGCCGCGCTTTCAGATCCTGAAATTGTGCGCTCTGCTCCAGTCCCTTGTGGTCGAGGAGTTTCAGATCTTCCGCATTAACGATTCGCGGGCTGCCGTTTACCAGCAGCAATCCGTTATTTGTATTGGCGCGTAACGGATAACTGACCCAGGCAATGTCGACCGGGCCCACCCGTCGGAAGCCGGTGAGAATGCCGAATTCTCCGTGACTCTCCCGGTACAGTTCGCGCGTAAAGTTAGCTGCTTGAGGGCTGGCGCCGGCGGTACTCATCTGATCGACGAAGCAGTTGACGAAAGTCTCGTCCTGTTGCGCGTCGCAAGCCCTATGCGCATTGGTACTGAAGTCGGCAGGAATGATCCAGACCGCCGCCGGACCAATCTTCTCCAGCACGGGAGCGGCGCCCCATACCGGCAAGGAGAAAGCCATTGCGCTGGCCCCAAGCAAAACTCCGACGGCTACATTCGCTCTCATGCTCGACCTTGTTCTAGATTCCGGTTTGGCTCCGGTCACCTGTGTGGGTCACATTGTAATCTCCCATTGCTCCGCCGCTCTTCTCGTTTGAATCGGGACAAAGCGCCTTTGCATCTATCAAGTGCCTGACAATTGCCCCGCTCAGGCTGCTTCCGATACAATAGAGCTTTTGCAGAAAGGGTTTTTCGCAATATGAAGGCAGCTACCCATCCCAGCTACAACGAAGTCCGCGTGCTCTGCGCCTGCGGCAACACCTTTACGACACGGTCGACGAACAGGGGTGACATCCACGTGGAAATCTGCTCGGCTTGCCACCCGTTCTTTACCGGCAAGCAGAAGCTGGTAGATACCGCGGGCCGCGTCGAGCGCTTCCGCCGCAAATACGCGAAAGCCGGCGAAACGGCGAAGAAGTAAGTAAGCGGTCGACAGGCTATAAGTGCCTGTGAAGAGTTCTTAAGGGCAGCCGATGCGGCTGCCCTTTGTTTTCTGTAACGCGATCGCGACCGAAACCATCGGCGTCACCGAAAGAACTGGGCCGACCTGCTGATCGACTAACTTGCTAGAATTTCTATATGCGCAAGCACTGGCAAACTCCGGCTCCGGCGACCCAAGCGCCTGCCGGCACACGTGTGCCCGAGTCGTTTCAGATCGGTGCGGTTCGGATCGCCCCTGCCACCGTGCTTGCGCCCATGGCCGGCATCACCGACACGGTTTTCCGGCGCTTCATTCGGAATGTAAATCTGAAGCCGGCGGAGGATCACCTCCTCAGCGGGCGTGAATCCGGCTGCGGTCTGATCATGACCGAGTTCACCTCGGCTGACGGCGTGTTGCGCTCCCGTGACATAAAGGCCAAGCGCTACCTGCATTTCTACCCGGATGAGCATCCCATCTCCGCGCAACTGTTTGGCAGCAACGTCGAGGTACTGCGCGATGCCGCGCGCATGATCGAAGACCGGGGCTTCGATATCGTCGACCTGAACCTCGGATGTCCGGCGAAAAAGGTGGTGAAGTGTAACGGCGGTTCGGGCCTGCTACGCGATCTTCCGCTGATCGGCCGGATTTTCGAAACCGTGCGCTCGGCCGTTTCCATCCCGTTCACCGTAAAATTCCGCGCCGGATGGAACGACAGCGAAATCGTTTGCGTGGAACTGGCCCGCTTAGCCGAAAGTTGCGGGTTGCAAGCGGTCGCACTTCACGCGCGGACCCGCGAACAGGGTTACTCCGGTGAAGCGCGCTGGGAATGGATTGCTCATGTAAAAAATGCGGTCAAAATTCCAGTAATCGGCAATGGCGATATCCGCTCGCCCGAGGATGCCGCCGCAATGATCGCCCAGACTGGATGCGATGCCGTGATGATCGGACGTACCGCTGCTTCGAATCCGTGGATCTTCCGCCAAATCGCGCAGTACACCGACAACGCGCGCTATGACGAGCCCACCGAAGCCGATCGCTATGACATGATCCGCACGTACTTCCAGATGCTCATCGATGAAGGCTTCCGCGATGCTCCCGGCAAAATGAAACAGTTCGCGTCATGGTTCACACATGGAGTCCGGGGTGGCGCCGCTTTGCGCAAGGCAGTTTACGAGGCGAAGAGTGCGCCGGAGATTCTCGCGAGCGTAGATCGGTTCTTCAGTACAACCTTGGCGGAGTCAGTCGCCGTCTGATTTGCCACACAAAAACAAGGACGTCGGATTTAAGATTTTCGGTTGAAGATACCGAACCCGCCGAGGAAATCTGCTATCAGAAGTCTCGAATCTCCAATCCAGGTGCGTAAATTAAGAATTCCCCGAATCGCAGCGAAAACGGTAACATCTTTCATTTATGAAATATTGCTCGTTTGTGCACGACGGCCGCACAGCCTTCGGCCTCATTGAATCCGTGGCCGGTGCCGACACAATCACTCGTACGTTTCGTCTCGAAAATGGGTACCTGCCGGATGAAGACGCGCCCACTTCGAAAATTCAGCCCCTCGCTTTTTCTGAGATAACTCCCCTCGCGCCCGTGCGTCCCTCGAAAATCATCTGCGTCGGCCGCAATTACCTGGAGCATGCGAAAGAGTTTGACAATTCGGTTCCCACAGAAGTTCTGATTTTTTCCAAGCCGCCCTCCGCAGTTATCGGGCCACGCCAGGCCATTCTGCGACCGAATTTATCGCAACGTGTCGACCACGAAGGCGAACTCGCTGTGATTATCGGCCAGCGCTGCCGCCATGTTGCCGACGATCAGGATGTGCGCCCGTTCATCCATGGCTACACCTGCTTAAACGATGTGACCGCTCGCGACCTGCAGAAGAAAGACGGCCAGTGGACGCGCGCTAAGGGTTTCGACACCTTCTGCCCGATCGGCCCGGTTGTGACAGATGAAATCGATCCCTGGGCAGGAGTTTCCGTCGAATGCCGCGTGAATGGCGAAATTCGCCAACAGGGGAACACTATGCAATTCATTTTCCCGCTCGACCAGGTGATCCGCTACATCGCGGCAGCCATGACGCTACTGCCTGGCGATGTGATTGCAACCGGAACTCCAGCGGGCGTCAGTCCGCTGAATGCGGGCGACTTGGTTGAAGTCACTTGTGGTGGGATCGGGACGCTGAGTAATCCGGTCGCGAATGAATAACGATAGCGGCAGAAAAAACGGATTCGAGGAATTAATTCCTAAAAGGAACCGGCGACCTTTGTTACTGCAGCTTTTCGATTGCCTGCTCGATCCGCTCGAGCGTCTTCGGTTTCCCGACAACTTCCAGGGTTTCAAACAGCGGTGGGGCATTTTTCTTTCCACAGACTGCCACGCGTATCGGTTGAAACATCTGGCCGGCTTTTAACCCGAGTTCTTGCGCCGCCGCACGCAACCCGTGGTCGAGAGAGTCGTGCTTAAACTCTAAAGTCGGCAGAACCTCCCGTGCCCTCGTCAGTGCTCTCAAGGCCATTTCTTTGTCGCCCTTTTGAGGAATCAATTCTCCGGGATCGTATGGCGGAAGCTGATCGACAAAGAAAAAGTCGCCGACGGCGAGCACTTCGTTCAGCAGTCGAATGCGCTCACGCAACAGGCGCGTGATAGCCAGTAATTTTTCTGGCGAAACGCAATACCCCGCATCGGAGACCACCGGCACCAGGCGATCGCATAGCGCTTCGATTGGCAGCGCTCGCAGATGCTCGCCGTTCAGCCACAGCGCTTTCGGATCGAATGTGTCTTCGGGTGTGACCGCCGGCTCTTTAAAATTCACCACGGCATTTGCGCGATTGATACCTTCGAGCGAGAACAGTTCTGTCAGTTCTTTAAGCGGCAGAAACTCGCGGTCGTTCTTCGGCGACCACCCGAGCAGCGACAAAAAATTGATGAATGCTTCCGGCAGGAATCCCGCATCGCGATAGGTTGTCACGCTGACCACAGGACCATGCTTGCGCTTCGAAAGCTTCGTACCATCGGGCGCTACCAGCAACGGCAAATGCGCGAACTGCGGAGGCTTAAAACCGGCAGCCTCAAAAATGAGGACGTGCTTGAAAGTATTCGAAAGGTGATCCTGACCGCGAATGATGTGACTGATGCGCAGATCGGCATCATCCGCACATGAGGCCAGGTGATAAGTCGGCATGCCGTCTGAACGTAACAGCGCGAAGTCCTCAATGTCGGCCAGCGCCTTCGTCTGCTCGCCATAAACAGCGTCGTTGAATCGAACTTCTCCGTTTTGCTCGCGCGGAACACGAAATCGCAGTGCAAAGGGTTCGCCCGTGGCGGCACGCCGATCGCTTTCTTGTTTCGACATGTTGCGAGTGTCAGGGTTGAACAGCCACGTTCCCTGCGTGCCGGACTTTTCCGCCTCTCCGGCGTGCGCCGGGGTAAAGTCGCGATAAGCCATGTCCTTTGAAAAGATCGCCTGCGCAACCTCGCGATGCAGATTCAATCGCTCGGACTGCTTGTATTCTTCGTCCCAGTTAAGAGCGAGCCAACGCAAGCCTTCAAAAATCGAATTGACGGAAGCCTCAGTGTTGCGCTCGACATCGGTGTCATCGAGACGGAGGATCATGGTGCCGCCATTTCGGCGCGCAAATAACCAGTTGAAGATGAACGTGCGCGCACTGCCCACGTGCAAGAACCCAGTGGGAGATGGCGCGAAACGGACGCGTAGCATAACTTTTGAGTATAGCAATTGACACCGCGCTATCAGCTACCGGCTCTCGGCCCTCAGCTCGTTTGTTGCGGTTGTCACTTTGAATGCACCGTCAGCGCGTGAATTTCTTTTCGAAGAACAAGTATGGCGGATAGCCGATAGCCCAGAGTTAGCTATGCACGTGTGGGCTCTGGGCAGGATTCCGGTGGACGGGCTTGGGGCCGCCCTTCACGACTTGCACATCGAAAGCAATGGGAAGTCGGGTTGGCGGATAACACGCACGGTCGTCGCATGCCTGATATTTTAAATATCCATGAACGCGATAGCGTCCAGGAGTAATGTCTTTGTTTGCGCTCAGCATCGCCGAAACGGAGACGTCTCCCGTATAGACATTTAACTTCTCGTCTGGAGCGAATGGAAATGACTGATCTTTGCCGGGAGGGTAGTTGATCTTTCCCATCGATATGTCGGTTGGCATGTCGAGATGCAATGCGGTCGGAATCAGCAACTCCGAATTGGGTTTGTTGGAGTTGACGTGGTAACCGGGAACCACTCGAAACATAAACTCGACATTCGCAGTGCCTCCCCGGGTGATCTTTACCGGAGATACCGGAGCAAAGGTCACCTTCGGCTTGGGCTTGGCAAGTTGAGCAGAGGCGGCAGCAGTCAGAATTGCAAGAGCAGCGATCAGCTTCGCATTGCTGGTCTTCATTTCCCTTGGACGTTCTCCAGGGGAGCAGTATACGCCTGGGTGGATTGTCCTTCTCTCAAAGCCGCATGGATGGCATCTTCAAAATCACTGTGGGCTGCGAGTCCCATGAAGCGGCGCACGATTTTTCCATCGCGTCCAATAAAGAATGTAGTCGGCAGCGCGTCGACACCACCGTATTCATCGGCCACTTCGTCATTGCCGAGCAGAACCGGGTAATCGATTTTCATCTCATTGGCAAAATCCGCCACGACCTTCTGTTTATCCGCATCGTCATCCATGGCTACTCCGACGATCACCAGGCCCTGACTTGCATATTGTTTCTGGAGTTCCACGAACCACGGAATCTCTATCTTGCAGGGAGGGCACCACGTGGCCCAGAAGTTCAGCAGTACAGCTTTGCCGCGCAGATCGGCAAGCCTGTAGCTTTTGCCGTCAATCGATTTCAACCGGAAGTCCGGGGCAAGTTTTCCCGACGGATCGGCGGCACCCAGCGCAGTTCCGACGGGGGCTACCGAGGCGCGCTTGGAGAGGAAGTGTCCGGTCAGCAGCATGCCGGCGACTACGAAAATGACTACCATCAAAACCGTCGTATTACGATTCACCCAAAACTCCTATAACGAAAACCGGTTCAAGAATGACAGATATCCCGAAAGCATCGTCAAGTGGCGCGTCAATACCAGCACCCCGACCGCGATCAGCAATACACCGCTTACCACTTCTACCGTGTGCAGATGCCGGCGGAAGCGGGTATAAAAGACAAGAAAGCGGTCGATCCCAAGCGAGGTGAGCAGGAATGGTACTGCCAGCCCCGCCGAGTACACCGCCAGCAGCAGGACACCTTTCAGTACCGTATCTTCGGAAGCGGCCAGCGTAAGAATACCGGCAAGGATTGGGCCGATGCATGGCGTCCATCCGAACGCAAAGGCAAAGCCGACAATGAAGGATCCCCACATCGTGCTATTGCCCTTCACACTGTGCATGCGTTTGTCGGCGTAGAGCGCCTTGATTTTCCAAATCCCGGTAAGATGCAGTCCAAAAATGATGATGATCACACCGGCGATGCGGGTCAGATACTTGTAGTACTCGTGTGTCAGTTGCCCAATGCCTGTCGCTACCGCGCCAAGCGCGATAAAGACCACGCTGAAACCGATGATGAACATGAAGGAATTCATCATTACGCGTCCGAGCAAGCGCTGCTGCTCGGTGGTTCCGGCATCCTCGAGGCTTGTTCCGGAAATCAGCGAAACGTATCCCGGCACAAGCGGAAGCACGCATGGCGAGAGAAAAGACAGTAAACCCGCTAGAAAGGCGGCCAAAGGCAGGGGCGTGGTGGACATCGTCAATATTGTAACAACCAGCCCAAAGGTGATTGTCTCCTGCAGAAAAGATGCACGAAGAGGCAAAATGTTACAGAAAACCTAAGACTTCAGAAAGCCTAGCTGTTCCCAACGACGAATGTGCAGCGTTCCCCGAATTTCATCGATACCTCGGTTCGCCAGATGCCGAGATACCATGCCGCATAGGGCCGATTCGTATTTGTCTCTCAGCTCGACTCTTATGGCTGGAGGGTCAGCAGCGACTTGCCCGTATCGAAATCGGTAGGAACAGAAATATGGTCGTGCACGATCAACCACTTGCCATTGATCTTCTGAACCCCGCTGGTGGCGCGAAGCCACATGTCCATTGACTGGCCATTCTTCATCTTCCCGGAGACTCTCTCCAGCGCGTATAGAAATCCCACATCACCGCTGCTCACGACGCGCATGTCACGAAACTCGACGTGCAGGGGCCCATCGAAAAGAGATAAGAAGTCGCTGTAGTGCTTCCGGTATGCTTCCTTACCTCGATACTGCAAAGGCGGCGAGATGTCGTAGGCGACAACCTCATCTCCCGGCGCATACAGAGTCATGATGCCGTCGAGGTCGCGGGCTTCGAATGCCTTCGCCCATCGGTCGTAGAGAGCTTTGATTTCAGTTTCTCCCGCCTTTGATTTGTTGTTTTGCGAGATCGCAGAAGATACCAACAGACACAAGGCGGCCAGAAGCAAAATCCGGATAGAAGGCTTCATTACGTCCTCCTGCATTGAGCTACAAGGCCAAATTACCTCGGGCCGGATTAAGACTTGCGGGGTGGTGCGAGATTCTACACGCCGCGCAGGAAAGTGCCAGTTCTTTCTTCCCTTGCCAGTTTTTGCTTCAGCGCGCCCGGAGCCCGATCCAGTTCTCCGAAATCACAATGGAATTACCGGGGTTTTGCGGATCGTAACGGACGGATGTTGGCAACCCGATTCGACAGGTATGAATGTCAACGAATTGTCGCAGGTGCGTGATGTCCTGCGAGGCTTCATAGGAAACCCCAGCGACGTCATAGTGGTAGATCAACAACTGAAACGGGCCAGCTTTACCCTGCCCGTCGAGTTCCTGGGCGTCAACGACGGTCCCATCGGTGATACGCCCAACCTGGCTCAAGCGTTCTCGCCGTTCACGCTCCAGTTGCTCGGGTGTTTTACGTTTGCGCAGCGCAAAGTAGATCAGGAGCGTACCAATGACGGCCGCTGCGGCAAAGATAAGCTGGTATGTGCGCAAATCGTTCATGGGTCCTGGGCGCTGGGTGGTCCCGAGCAGGGTACTTCCCCGGCAGATCTTACGACCTGAATTTTTGATTACATACTAGTGTTGATGATCGGGGTCGAGCACGCAAGTGGGGAATCCAGAAGGTGAAATCGAGAGTAACGGTGACCCTTGACTGTGTGGCGCGGACATTCTTGTACCGCGCTCAAAGAGCCTCTCCTTAAAGAGATAGAGACGCTTCGTGTTCACCGTTCCCCGACTGTATTCTGCGCCACTGCCACGCTGTCTTCGACCGGCCTGATGTTGGGCGAAGCGGTCCCGTCGAAATAGCTCTGCGCTTTCTGCCATGCTTTCTCGGCGACCAGCCGGCCGAGCAATCGTCCATCCAGGTCTGCACGGCGGAAGTGGATTCCACCATAGCGACGCGACATGCCGGCTTCGTTTGCGGCATCGGTAAACGTTGCCCATGAGAGAGTAAGCGGGTGCGCCGGAGTCGTACCCGGTTCAATCTTCGAGCTGCCTGCGGAAATTGTGACGGAGTATCCGAAGCGATCAGTGCCCGTCCAGCTTTTCAGGATGAAAGCCGCTGCTGCGCTGTAGGTGCTGTGGCCGGAAACGTAGTCCGGAAATGGCGGAGTTGGAAACGTAGCGCGTTGGTACGGCATCCACTGCGAGCCGTCCATCTCCACCGCGCTCTTTCCGGGGCCTCCCCAGGCGCGAATCTTCTTACCGTGGAACAGCAGCGGTATCGCCGTGATCGGGCGGATGGAATCGTAGCTGCGCTTCATCTCCCAGGCCGCGATGCCGGAGTCGAACATGGCATTGCTCAGCGCGAAGAACATCTTTACATCATCGTCGAGCGTGTGATGGTCGCGCTCGGAAACGAATTCGGCGAGCCGCACCCAGTGTCCGGGCGGCTGTTCGGTGCCAGGTCCATCCGACGAGTATTCTGCGATGGCCTTCTCGCGATCGGTCAGGCCCGCGCTGATGGCGATCAGTTCTTGCGCCTGCTCCTCGTACTCCTTTGATCCGTATTTAGCAGGCCCGGCGAAATACTCCGATGAGCGGAGTTCGTCTCCTTTGGACAAGGCGAACGGAGTCACGAAACACCACTGCGCTGCCTGAAACATCTGGGACACGAATTCGCCCGTATCGCCGATATAGATGAGCGGTTGCCAGTGATTGAAGTCGATGGGGTGAATCGAAGGCAGAGAGATCGGGACTGCGCTCGGCATGTTCACCATGCGGAAGTGTGTCCAGTCGGAGTAGCTGCCGGGCGCAAGATCGCCGAGCTGGTTGGCTTTGTCGTGATGCCGGAACTCGAGTACGGCGCCGCACGCGACATTGCCGATCCCGGCAGGCGTTTCGATATCGGTGCTGGTGGTGTTGGGATCATATCCAAGCTGCTTCATCAGCGGCTTGTAGACAGACTCGGTATCGGCAGGCAGCAGATCGGTCAGAGCGCGATAGGCCGCGTAGCTGATGGCTTCTTCTTTATTTGCCTCGGTGCGGGTAGCGATCGTTTTTAGCTCGCCTCACGAGTGATGCCGCGGCTTAACGATTTAACCAAATCACCCGCCGCGAACTTGGCAGCTCGCGCCAGTGAATCCAATCGCGTTCCATCCAGTAGTACACGGTGGACCGGCTGATCCCTATCTTCCTGATGACCTGCTGAATTCCAAGGAACTGCGTTTCTTCCTGGCACGCCTCGCAGAACAGAATGGAAGTAGACCGATGCATTGCTTCACCCCATTCGCGGAGGAATGTACACCCGCCAGAGCTGAATTCTGGTGAAATCCGGAATCCTTCCGGAATTTGGAAATCCGGCTTCTCGAGACGTACTTCGCTGAAGGCCTTTCATTCGCCCCGCCTGGCCCCTCTCAGGTAAACTGAAAGATTAATCCCAGCAGTAAGAATGCTTATGAATCCATCGAAGTCATCTGTAGAGCCCGAGATGGCCAGTTCGGCGCCAGAGCCACGTCCTTCTAATTTCTTGCGCGAGAAGATTGCCGACGACCTGAAAACCGGCAAATATCACCACGTTCAGACCCGCTTTCCCCCGGAACCGAACGGCTACCTGCACATTGGACACGCCAAAGCCATCTGCATCGATTTCGGATTGGCCGACGAGTTTGGCGGCAAAACCAACCTGCGCTTCGACGACACCAATCCCGAAAAGGAAGATACCGAGTACGTCGACTCCATCCAGCAAGATGTTCGCTGGCTCGGCTTCGACTGGGAGGGCTTGTACTACGCTTCAGACTATTTCGACCAGATTTACGACTGGGCGATTCAACTGATCAAGGCCGGCAAGGCCTACGTGGATGATCTCAACGCCGATCAGGTACGCGAGTATCGTGGCACCCTGACCCAGCCCGGCAAAGAGAGCCCGTATCGCAATCGCTCGGTGGAGGAGAATCTCGATCTCTTCACTCGCATGAAGAATGGCGAGTTTCCCGACGGCTCGCGCACGCTCCGCGCGAAGATCGACATGGCTTCGCCGAACCTTAATATGCGCGATCCGATCATGTACCGGATTCTGCGGGCAGAGCATCATCGCACCGGAAACAAGTGGCTGATCTATCCGACCTACGACTGGGCGCATGGCCAGTCAGATTCGATCGAGAAGGTCACTCACTCGATGTGCTCGCTGGAGTTTGCCGATCACCAGCCGCTCTACAACTGGTTCATCGAGCAGCTCGGAATTTTCCCTTCGCAGCAGATCGAATTCGATCGTCTTGCCATCACCTACACGTTGCTGAGCAAGCGCAAGCTGCTGCAACTGGTGAACGAGAAACGTGTAAGCGGATGGGACGACCCGCGCATGCCGACGCTCAGCGGCATGCGTCGCCGTGGCTACACGCCGGAAGCGATCCGCAACTTCATCGCAGCCGTCGGCGTATCGCGAACCAACGGCATCGTCGAACTGGAGATGCTCGAGCACTTCGTTCGCGAGGACCTCAATAAGCATGCACCACGTGTGATGGCGGTGCTCAAACCGTTGAAGATCGTAATCGACAATTATCCCGAAGGTCAGGTCGAACAGATGGACGCGGTGAATAACCCAGAAGATCCGAACGCTGGCTCGCGTACTGTGCCCTTCTCAAAGACTCTGTATATCGAACAGGACGATTTTCGCGAAGTTCCGCCCCCGAAATACTTTCGCCTCTCGCCCGGTAAAGAAGTTCGCCTTCGTTACGGCTATTTCATCACGGCAAAAAGCATCGTGAAAAATGCCCTGGGCGAAGTGATCGAAGTCCATTGCACCTACGATCCGTCAACGCGCGGCGGCAACGCTCCCGACGGGCGGAAGGTGAAATCGACGATCCACTGGGTCAGCGCCGCACACGCCGTGGATGCCGAAGTGCGCATGTATGAAAAGCTGTTTTCGAAGGAAGATCCGGGCGCGGTTGAAGAAGGTCAGAATTTCACCGCCAACCTGAATCCAAACTCGCTCGAAATCATTTCCGACGCGAAGCTCGAGCCTTCTTTGGCAAATGCCGCGGCGGGAACCCGCTATCAATTCGAGCGCCTCGGATACTTTTGCGTCGACCCCGACTCGAAAGCTGGAAAGCCGGTATTCAACCGTACCGTTGCCCTGAAGGATAGCTGGGCAAAAATCGAGAAGAAGGGCAGATAACCTCTCACTAAACCCTTTTTCAGAGCGGGGTGCGGAAGCGCTTATGGCACAGCAACTTACCTTTTTTCGGTCCCACAATGGGACAGCACCGGCACGGTCTCTAGTGCTTCAAAATCACCGCAAGCCATTGACTCTGTTGATGTAAAACCCTATAGTCGACACACTGTGCTGTGCCGCTGGAGGGCCGCAAGATGGGGTCCTGATTGTGCGATGCGCGCGTCCACTTCGTATCGCTCTCTCTCCTCTGACCAGCAGTGCTCGGCCGTAGCTACTCCTCCCCCCGTTGGAGTCGTTTGCGGACTCTTGCATGGATTCCGGCTTGGTCAGCATGATTATTGTCCCGGGGATAACTGCCCTGCTGTTGTTGCTGATTTCTGCCTACCTGTATCGGCAAAGCCGGTCCCCATTCTTCCTCGTATGGCAAGTAGCGTGGGCCAGCTATTTCGTCAGCTTCGCTTTGCTTTCGGCCATTTATCTGGGCTACCAGCGCCCATGGGTTTTTCTGTTGGCAAACTTGCTTCAGATCGCGATGGCGATCGCGATCATAGTTTCTCTGCGCCCAGCAAACAGCGTCGCTCTTCGTTTTGTCTGGTACGACTTCGTTCTCCTAGGTGCGGCAGTTGCGATCGCGGTCAGCGATACTTTGAGTCACTTCGCAGGAGGCGCATTCCAGACAATTGCAGTTCACCGCCATCTCGGTCCTGAAGTTTTCATCGCGCTAATCCTGGCTTACGCGGCCAATCGGTTCCTCAGATTGGGTCGACAGCGGGAATCTACGGGATATCGGATCCTTTCCGCTGCCCTTCTTGCGTGGGCTTTGCTGCTGTTATCAGGCCTGCTCGGAGGAGTGTGGGCGAGTCGCGTGTTGAGTATGGACCGCTACATCGGACCACTGGCGCAGATGGTGATCGGCATGGCGTTAGTGGTCATTCTGTACGAGCAGGAGCGCCGAACCGTTCAGGAAAACTCTCTGTTTTTTTCTACACTCGATGTAGACAACACTCGGCTCGCAGGTCCGGCCGAAGTCTCTGCCGGCTTCGAGAAGATTCTTCGCCGCATGATGTCGCTGGTCGGCGTAGACCATGCCGCCATCTTCGTAGGGGACGAATGGCGCTCGGTGCTTCCTAATGTAGTAGTCGGCTTCACGCCTGAGTTCGCCCACAATCTACACACGCAGCACTTGAGCGAGTACCTCATCGATCTAGCTTATAGGCGTGGGGGCGTGGTCACGCTTCGTAACCTGCCTCATCTTTCCGAACCGCTTCCTCCCGGGCCGCCAGGCCATTTCGAAAGACTCCGAACCATATTAGTGGCCAACAGCATACGCGACTTCAGTGCTGTCAGCCTGCAGACTCGTGATCGCAAGTTCGGAGTGGTTCTGCTTCCGCATCGCCCCGGGCGTGCACTAGGGCCGTCGCATGTGCGTCTTCTGCTGGGGATCTCGATGCAGATCGGCCTTACGATTGAGAGCCACGTTTCCATGCAGGAAACGCGCCGTCGCACCCGCGAGTACGAACTGCTAACCCAGGTCGGCCAGGTCGTGAGCTCACACCTGAATTCCGACGAAGTATTGCGGGCCATCCATAAGGAAATCGGTCTGCTCGTCGACGTACACAATTTCTATATCGCCTTCCAGAGTGGCGATGAGCTGCGCTTCGAATTCGACGTTCGTAATGGCGAAACTGTCCCCAAGCACTCGCGCAGGATCGCAAACGGATTCAGCGAATACGTGATTCGAACTGGGCAGCCTCTGCTTATCAAGTCTGGCCTGGAAGACATGCGGGCTCGCCTGGGGATCACCTTTGTACCGGAACAGCGTGCACAATCGTTCTGTGCAGTTCCGATTTTCATGAGCGGGCGTTCCGTCGGCATCATGGCTGCACTGCACTACACAGAGGAGTTCGTTTTCAGCGAGCGCGACGTAGAGCTGTTGCAGACCGCCGCAGGGCAGGTCTCCGTAGCAGTGGAAAATGCCCGGCTCTTCGAAGAACAGCAGCGACGTGCTCGTTATCTCATTTTCCTGAATAACATTTCGAAGACGGCGATCTCCAGCCAGGATGCCGAACAGATGCTGGGCGAGATCGTGTATGAGATCCAGAAGAACTTCGACCTGGATCATATCGGTATAGGCGTGCTCGATTATGCCAATAAGGAAATTGAAATCAAAGCGGAAGCCGGCACGACGAACCTTGCGCTCGGAAAACGCGTGCCACTGGGCACTGGCATTCTTGGCAAGGTCGCGCGCACCAACGACATGATGCTGGTACAGGACGTCGCGGATGGACCTCTGCTTGGCATTCTGCCTGAATCTCGTTCGGTTCTGTGCCTGCCTTTGACATACGGCGAGACTTTGTTGGGCGTTTTAAATGTAGAGAGCCGGCGCGCTCAGGCCTTCGCGGAACAGGAAGTGCTCACATTCCGCACGCTGGCCGACCTGCTGGCAACTGCTTTGCACAACGCATTCGTCTTCCAGAAACTTCAGCAGCAATCGATCACCGACGGTCTGACGGGGATCAAGACCCGGAGATTCTTCATCGAGAGCGTACAGGCGGAATGGAAACGTGCTTCACGCGCCGGACGCCCGTTCTCGGTGGTCATGGTTGATCTCGATAAGTTCAAGGAGGTCAACGACACCATGGGCCACCTGGAAGGCGACCTGGTGCTGGCGCGTGTTGGACGTCTGCTGGAGCAGAAGTGCCGGCAATCGAACGTAGTCGCCCGCTACGGAGGCGACGAGTTCGTGATTCTGATGCCCGAAACCGGCATCGAGCAGGCACAAATTCTTTCGGAACGCCTGCGGCTCTGGATCGCGACGGATCCCATGCTGAACGAGCGTCGCATTACCGGCAGTTTCGGTGTCGCAGCATTCCCTTTGCATGGATCGACCGTTGAAGACATCATCCGTGTCTCGGATGCAGGCATGTATGTATCGAAGCACGCAGGCGGCAATCGCGTGTCAACAGCCGAGGAATTCAAAGAAGGTGAAACCAGCGCGGTGCAACGGCAGCTCATCGCTTCGTATATCGAAGGCTTTCTCAAGCGCGAGACCATGGGGCCGGAATCGGCCGATGAACTGGTCGCAACCCTCCGCAAGATGTGCGCGGGTTTACAGGACGATCCCGAACCGATGCGTGAGGCGATCATCGTGCTGGCGCGAGCCGCGGAAGCGCGCGAATTACAAGCAACTGGACACGGTCACTCGGTTGCGCGCTATGCCGAAATTATCGGGCAGGAACTCGGGCTCAGCGAGCAAGAACTCGCCGATTTGATGTTTGCCGCCCTTGTTCATGATGTGGGCAAACTCGTCATGCCGGAACGCCTGCTGGTTAAGCAAGGGCCGCTCAGTGAAGACGAGTACTACATCATCAAGATGCATGCGGCGCTGTCGTCCGAAATTGTGGAGTGCGTTCCGAAAAGCGGCAAAGTCGCCGAAATCGTTCGTCATCACCACGAGCGCTACGATGGTTCCGGTTATCCGGATGGACTGCACGGCGAGCAGATTCCCCTGGGAGCGCGCGTGCTGGCAGTCGCGGATGCATACGCATCTATGATTGGCGACCGCCCATTTTCTTCGGGGAGAACCATCGAAGAGGCAGCATCGGAAATTGAGCGTGGTAGTGGAACCCAGTTCGATCCCATCCTGGCGCGGTTGCTCTTGAACTACGTCCGCGGCGAACAGGAAGCGGCGAATTTCTAACCACAGCTATCAGCCGTCAGCTTAGAATTCAGCCGTGATTTCTTCAACTTCAGCCATCAACTGAGCGGCTACCGCCCTTCCAACAACACCACTGCATGCGCAATCGCAGCATGATCCGTTCCCATACCTTCGGGCGTTTTGGCCTTCACGCTCACGGCGCGCGCATCGATCCCCATGAGTCCAGCCACATGCTCGCGAATCTTGGCCGCATGCGGTCCGATTTTCGGCGCTGCGAGAATCAGCGTTGAATCGACATTCACCACCGAATATCCTGCTCGCTTGACCTGCTCCATTGCCTCGCGGAGAAAAACTGCTGAATCGGCACCCTTCCATCGCGGGTCAGCAGGCGGGAAGTAGCCCCCAATATCGCCGGCAGCGACCGCGCCGAGCAGTGCGTCTGTCAATGCGTGCAGAAGAACATCGCCGTCGCTGTGACCTGCAAGGCCCTGATCGTGGGGAAGAGTGACTCCGCCGATTTTCAGCGGAATGCCAGGCTTGAATTCGTGCGAGTCCCAACCATAACCGATTCTCATGAAGACGCTTTCAGCTCTCAGCTCTCAGCTCTCAGCATTCAGCCAATGGAAACGTAGGGGATTAAATGCTGAGGGCTGATTGCTAATGGCTTTCTTGTCCTGCAAAGAACTCCGCCAGCTCCATATCGTCTGGCGTGGTGATCTTGATATTCCGCCGCGTGCCCATCACGACGGCGACTTCATGCCCTGAACGCTCCACGATCGACGCCTCGTCGGTGCCGACGAACCCGTCCCGTTCCGCGTCGTCCATGGCCTGCTTCAGCACGTGATAGCGAAAGCCCTGTGGCGTTTGCACCAGCACGATATGCTCGCGCGGAATCGTAGCGTTGACGACCGCCCCTTCCGAGGTACGGTCTACCTGCTTGATAGTGTCAAAAGCCGGAATGGCAGCGATGGCAGCGCCGTGTTTCTTGGCTGCTTCAATCACATGGGAGATCGTTTCAGCATCAACGAATGGCCGGACGGCGTCGTGCACCAGGATGATGTCTTCTTTCGCTGCTTTTACTGCGGCGAGAGCGTTGGCGACCGACTGTTGCCGGTGCTCGCCGCCTTCGACAACATGAATCGGCTTGGAAAGCCCTTCCTGTTCGAGCCGTTGCTGAAATCCCTCGGATTCAGGCTTGCGCATCGCGATGTAGATTTCGTTCACCTCGGCAACCGCGGCGAACTTGCTCAGCGTGTGAATGATGATCGGCACGCCGTTGAGTACCGCGAACTGCTTCGAGGTCGGAATTGTCTTGCCGCCCGGAGCGCTCATGCGAGTACCCAACCCCGCGGCGGGAATGATCACGATCACTCTCATACAGATTTCAACCTTTATCGCAAAGGGTCTGTAGTATACAGGTCGGCAGAAGACGCTTCAAAGACACGCTGGGTATCGTTATTTTCGAACGTCTATTCCGACGCTTCAGCCTTAGTGACAACTCGCCTGATCACGGAGTCCATTTTTAGCCAAGGATTTGAGTGTTGCGCTATACTCCTGCCCCGGCCGGGATCTACTACGGCAACTCACATCCTCGCCAGAGGCGTCCCCAGATGAATAGATCGCAACGTGGAATGTTCATTGTGGCTCTCGCCCTCGGGCTGACTTTCTTCAGTGCTCCTGTTGCTTCTCAACAGCAGACTGCGGCGTTTCATGCAAATGATACGGAGCTGCTGATGCTCGGTACTGCGGGCGGTCCGCCTTTGCGCAAGGATCGCTCCGAACCGTCCACGCTGCTTATCGTCGATGGGCGGCCGTACTTAATCGACTGTGGCATTGGAACCATCCGGCGCCTGGTCGAGGTTGGAATTCCATCGGAAACGATTGGAACGATCTTCCTTACCCACTTGCACCCGGATCATGATCTCGGCCTCGTCGACGTGATGGCCAATGATTACCTCACCTCCGGCGCGCGGAAGATCAATATCTACGGGCCGCCGGAAACGAGCGAATTGGTCGACGCCGCCTTTCACTACATCAGCATTCCCTTTGAAGTGTTTGCCGCGGAAAGACCCGGGTTCAGCCTTGGCCGGCCGAACCATGGCCTGACCAGTCCCTTTGTCGCTCACGAAGTCGATGGCGATGGAGTTGTTTATCGCGACGACAAAATTCAGATTACGGCCGTCGAGAATTCGCACTACGCTCTCATGCCGGCGCAGTTTCGTTCGCATTTCAAGTCATATTCGTACCGTATCCAGACACCCCATGGTGTGGTGGTATTCACCGGAGACACAGGCCCCAGTGATGAGGTCGTGAAACTAGCGATGGGTGCCGACGTTCTCGTTGCCGAAGTGGAGCCGGGTTTGGACGAGCTACGCGGGATCATTGATCATGTGGCGGCCCAGAACCACTGGCCGCCTGCCCGCAAACAGGAGTTTGCCGCGCACATGGAGAAGGAACATCTCACTGTGGACAGCCTCGGAGAACTTGCCTCGAAAGCC
>JAJPJE010000040.1 GCA_021324365.1 Terriglobia bacterium
ACCAAAATGTCTGCAGGGGGCCTCTGCAGTTCAACACATTCTGGAACGAGCCGGCTCTGTACCGGTTCGCGTCTTCGTAGTTTGGGAGCCGATGCTTCCAAGCGACTAGTACCGACCTACTCGACCGACACTGAAGCGTGTCTCTGATTCACGTGCGATGCAATTTTGGGACAAGGGCCATTTGATCGCGGCGCAGGTGAAACAACAGTTGCGGGAGTTTCATGGAAACGACCCTAGCTGCTGTGAAAACGGTGGGCACTTGTGGGACATGGCGGCCGTATATCCGCCGGGAGTCAAATGGGGCGAAGCCGCACCCGTCTTTGATGAGGGTCCAGTTTATCGAGTCGCACCCGCGCTGGAACAGAAGGTTCTACGGGTGAATGGCATTCGATAAACGTGGAAGGTTTTGGGAAGGCGCAGGAAGTTTCTGCTGCAGTACGCACAAAGTCTCTCTCTCATAGATTGCAACCGTGCGATAGCTTCTGGTCCTTATTACGAAGATTGCTACTGGTGGGCGAAACGCAATTTGGACCAGAGAGCCCGACTTCACCCCCATCTCAGTCGTGCCGTGTGGATGGCTGCGCCGGGATCGTGCGCTTGCGCGAGAGACAGAACCACGCCTTAGCGTCCTCGCGGAACGCGGCGGATCGCAGTTCGACGATCTCCAGCGCAGGCTCAATGACGAGCACGACCTCGCGTGCCGAGCGTGCACCGCGCAGCAGTTCATCAGCGGTACAGGAATAGTGTTTCCCAATGCGAGCAGCGCTGTGAGAAGGCGATGGATGCTCGATCGTGTGGATATGCCGCACGACCGATAATGAGATTACTGACTAGCACACCGGTGCACGCACTGCGATGACGACAATGCCAGTTGCCGCCGGCGATACACATATGAACTCGTTGAGTTTTCGGCTACGCCCGGTTGCTCCGTTCAGGCTTGATTTGACTGTCTGGGCTTTGCGGCGTCGTGCTCGGAACATCGTGGACCGTTGGGACGGCTCGACTTACCGTCGTGTGTTCATGGTAAATGGCAAGCCGATCGAGGCGGCAGTAGTCCAAAGTGGACCGAGTCACAGGCCGTTCCTAACAGTTTCGGTTGCCGGGCAGCCCGATTTCGAGGTACGTAAAGTCCTAACCGAACTCATAATTCGTGTACTCGGGGTGCGCACTAATCTTGAGCCCTTTTATGAACTTGCGTTGGGGGACCGCCGTCTCGCTCTGCTCGTCGAGCAGTTCCGCGGACTTAAGCCGCCCCGTTTCCCAAGTGTCTTCGAAGCACTAGTCAATGCAATTGCTTGCCAGCAACTCTCCCTGACTGTCGGTGTCGAACTTCTCAACCGAATTGCGATGCACTGTGGTCCTACGAGCTCTGCCGCAGGTGTTGAGCAGCACGCTTTTCCTCGAGCTGAAGATCTCGTGCATCTGAGGCCACAGGCTAACCTTTGTTCGCCACACTGCGAACGTCCGAGTCGACACGATCGACGAACAGGTACAGTCCGAGGCATAGGATGAATATGAGTCCGGAGAAGATAACGCCGGGGATGGCTGTCCTCGTGTTGCCCTTCAGAAAAGACTCCAGCGTTGCGCTCAGCAACCAGACTTGGACGATCAAGAGAACAGCGATCAGCGACATTGCACCGACAATTGCGGTTAAGCTCCGATTCTGCGGAGGCAGTTCTGCTGGATCTCGCATCTTTGTCATCCCTCTCTCACACCTGTTGCTACCAGGACTCCAGCCCGGTTCTCCAACTCGATTTTAGGCAGTGGTCGTGGAGGGGGTCCCTGCAGAACGGATCCGTCTTCGACGGAGAAGAAACCTTCGTGGCAAGGGCACTCCAAGCGCTTGTTTTCTTGCGAATAGTAAACCGCACAAGAAAGATGGGTACATTTTTGGCTGTACGCAACGTATTGATTGTCCGTCGTCCGGACCATGATGCAGCGATCTTTCTCGGTGGGGTAGCCAAACAGCTTCACACCATTAATAGGAATTTCGCTGGCGAGTGCTACCTCCATTTCTGCGTATTGCGGGGAGCGATAGAAGACTGAACGAATGAGGATCCAGATGTTGCCCACGAACATACCGAGACTGGTAAGAACGAGGAACTTGGTCAGCTGCCGTCGCGTGACATACTTTTCGTCGGCGGTGTGGATTGAGAATTCGTCTTTCCAAAGTGGCTCGCTACTCGCGCGTCGCAACCAGTTCATCGCTGTCCTCCCACATGTAATCGACAACGTCGAGTGTGATAGCTTCACATTGTGCTGGCGCCATCATGTAAACCTTTGTCGTGATCTTCTGATTTCCGAAGAAAAAGGTGTTGGTCGGCTTCTCACGGCGGAGCGCAATCTGTTCGGGTTTTACGTATGCGAGCGCCTGGCTGGGGCATACGGTTGCGCACATCGGCCGTTTGCCAATCGAGGTGCGGTCGTAGCACATATCGCATTTCATCATCTGCTGCTCGGGAATCATCATCTTGGGAATGCCAAATGGGCAAGCGAGCACGCAGTTGTTGCAGGCGATGCAGCGTGGCTTTAAAGAGGAATGAACGATGCCGTCTTCGCCTTTCTTGATCGCATCGGCGGGACATACTTGCGCGCACGTTGGTTCATCGCAGTGCCAGCAGACGTACGCAGCGGATCGTATGCTTTCGCGTCGCTCAATAAAGTCGAAGTTAATCATTGACTTGCCACGATGCGTTTCACACTCTTCGCATGCCTGCAGGCAAGAGCGACAGCCAATGCATCGCGAGGGATCAACATAGAATTCGTATCCGAACACTAGGCGCCTCCCTTGCCATCGCTATGCTCCGCGTTGCGATCGTCTGGTTCCGTGTCAGGGCCGGATGCCTTGGCGATGTTACAGGCCGACACCTTGAACTCCGGAATCTTGCTTCGTGGATCGAGGGTCCGATGAGTTAGACGATTCGCGCTGCGGATGCCCGGCCAGTGGTAAGGAATGAACACCGTGTCTGGACGAATGGTCTTTACCACCATAGACCGGAGCGTCACGCGGTCCCGGCGGCTTTGAACGGTGACCCAGTCGCCGTCAGCAATTCCGTGCTGCTGAGCGAGACGGGGGTGAATTTCAGCGCGCGGCTCGGGATACTGATCCACTAAAGCTCCTATGCGCCGTGTCTGCGTCCCCGATAAATACTGGCTGACCACGCGGCCTGTAGTGAGATAGATCGGGTACTGATCATCTAAAGGATCACCGGAGGGCCGCCACTGCGTGACCTGAAAGTGCGCTTTCTGATCATTCGTGTAGAACTTCATGTCTTCGAATAGACGGGGTGTTCCCGGATGTTCAGGTGTCGGACAAGGCCAAAAGACCCCCTTCATCTCATCAATCTTTTGGTAGGTGATGCCGTAGTAGTCAGCCACACCACCACGCGACGCCTCGCGCAGTTCTTCCAGGATGTCGGCGGGATTTCCGAATGGGAAGAACGCTGCTTTCCCGAGGCGATGAGCCAAATCTACGATGATCGCGGAATCGCAACGGGCATCTCCTGGCGGGTCCACGGATTTTTGCCAATGGATGACGCGACCTTCGGCACTGCATCCGATGCCATCCTCTTCTTCCTGCAGACTGCCGGCGAGAACTACATCTGCGTGGTGCGCAGTCTCAGACAAGAAGAAGTCAACGATACCGAAGAACTCCAATCGAGACAGCGCCTCGCGCGTAAAGTTAGCGTCAGGCAAAGAGACCAGAGGGTTAAAGCATAGTGAGAGGAGAGCTTTGATCTCGCCCCAGTGAATTGCCTCCATGATTTCCTCGGCTGAGTAACCCGGTTGCGGAAGATCTTCTGGGCGAATTCCCCAGACCTTGGCAACGTGTTCTCTCGCGGCAGGATCGGTGAGTGAACGCTGGCCGGGAAGTTGATCGCATTTCTGCCCGTGTTCACGACCGCCCTGCCCGTTGCCCTGGCCGGTAATCATGGTCGGTCCAGAGCCTTCGTGACCGAGATTCCCCGTAGCAAGCGCAATATTAATGACAGCAAGACAGTTCTCAACTCCTTTGGACTGATGCTCAAGACCGCGTGCGTGGAGGAATACGACCTTTCTTGATTTTCCAATCCAGCGAGCGGCGCGTTCGATCGATTCGGGTGGAACACCAGTCTGTTCGGCAGCTGTTTGAGGATCGTAGGCCCGCACAGATTCCGCCACCGCATTGAATCCGGTCGTATATCGATCAATAAACGTGCGATCTTGCAAACCTTCGCGCAAGATGACATGAAGGATGCTCATGAGCAACACGAGATCGGTACCGGGGCGCAGTGGAAGATAGAGATCGGCATTGCGAGTGATCGGCGTCATCCGGGGGTCAGCCACGATCAAACGCGCACCATTGTCGCGACCGCGCCAAATGTAATCGGTAGTAATAGGGGCGCAATCACCAACATTGGCTCCAATCACGAACAGAACTTCGGCTTTCGGAATATCGCTCCAGGGAATTGTGCTGCGATCCACTCCGAATGCCAGCTTGTAGGCCGTTCCTGCAGACACCATACAAAGCCTGCCGTTGTAATCGATGTGTCTGGTGCCCAGCGCCACGCGTGCAAATTTCCCGAGAAGATAGGATTTTTCTGTCGAGAGTGACGCACCGCCATAGACCGCAACCGCGTCTTTGCCGTATTTGTCTTGAATCTCGCGTAGACGACGGGCCGTGACGTCGAGGGCTTCGTCCCACGTAGCAGGCCTGAAACCGCTCTCAGCTCGCATCAGAGGATGTAGCAAGCGATCGGGGTGCCCACCCTGCATGTAGCGCTTTACACCTTTGGGGCAAAGCATGCCGCGATTGAAGGGAAACTCTTCCCAGGGCTCGAAGCCAATAATTTTGTTTTCCCGCACTTTCAGTTGGATTCCACATTGTTGCCCGCAAAAGCAGCAGTGGGTCTTTACTAGTTTCTCGGCCGGGTGCACAGATTCGTTCTTCCATCCGCCTGGCGGAACGTAATTTAAGTGCGGACCAAACTGCTCTTTCAGGAGTTCTTCCGAAAGTGGAGCCTTAGCCATTCGCTTCCTCTTTTAATCTCAGTTGTGCAATAGATAATGATCTACGCTTGCAGGCGGGGCACAACTCCTGCCAGTTTCCAAGTGGACCCTGCACGTTGTAATCAAAACCGACTTCGGGAAGTACTTGCTTCAAGTCCTGGACGTGCATGAGCGACGCATAGCGCTCTCCGCAGCGTGAGCAGATCGCGCCAGCTTCGGACTCACCTGTGTTCTGATATAGCTTTACTCCCAACTGCGCTGGTCGCTGGAAGATATGGAAGAACTTGCCAAAAGGTAAATAGAGCAGAGCCGAGATAACCGTGATCGCGTGCAGGATCGCGAGGAACGAGTAGAAACTCCCCTGAAGCCAGATTTGTGACACAGTCAATGCCAGCCCGGTGATGCAAATCGCGAAGAGCAAGATCAACGGCAGAAAGTCCATACCCACACTTTGAACCGCTCGGGCACCTTCATCTCTCATGCGACGCCAAAGCGCCAGGGCAATTCCACCTAGAACCAGGAATGCAGAAATATCCAGGCCGTGGAAGAGCATCGCCGAAGTGAACGTATGCAGGTGGAATCGGAATGCCGGGAATCCGAACAGGTGTGTCACATACGTCATCTGATCGTCAGGCGCGCTGGTGAAATTGATCCAGCCGAAGACCAGTGGAAAGGTGATAGCAATCGCCAGCAGGCATCCCCAGAAAATCAGCTGATGCATCGCCCAGCGGCTGGCCGATCGTTTGGCGATAAAAGTCTGGCCAAAGATATGGGTAAGGCTCAAAGCGACGATGTGCCCCAGGCTGCGCAGGGGACCGCGTCTCCAGAAGAGTTGCCAGCCCCGGTGCCAATAGACTCTCGTGGGGGGCTTCTGAATCCAGACGGTGTAGTGATAGATAACACCCCACGCCGCGAAGATCACAGCGAAGGTGTAGATCACCAGGGCCGGATCAAAATTCTGCAGATTGCGGGAGCCAACCACGATGGCGGCGACCAGCACTCCAGTCCAGAGCGTAGCGAATGCACCAGCACGAAGCCGGTCTGAAGTGCGCTTGAACTTCGGCGGAAGTAGATCCTCCAACTCTTCTTCGCGAGGCAGGAAGACCTTACGGTTGAGCATCCACAGGAGGAAAGCGGTCAGCGACAGCAGTAGAAAGCCTGGCCAGATGACTCCCATCCGGTCACGAAAAGCACCCAGCAGCAGCGGTGGAAAAAATCCGCCCATACCTCCCATTGCTCCGACCAATCCGGTAACAGTCGCACGCTGCTTCGGAAAATATCGCGGGACTAATTGAAAGACGGCTCCGTTGCCGATGCCGAGCAGCGCCGCACATCCCAGGGCGCCTACCGTAAACGGCAATATTGTGGGGGAGGCTAGCAGTAGCGCAAATCCCACAATTCCCAGCAAGATCCACGAAAGAACTCGGGATCCACCGATCTGATCGGAGAGCCAGCCGCCCAGAGGACGACAGAGAGTCGCAAGCACAACAAACCCGGCGTCGCGAAAACCCGCGTCTGCCGGCTTCAGTCCAAATTGATCTCTCAGCAGAGTTGGCAGGTAGATCGAGAAAGCGACAAAGCCGCCAAAGGTGAGGAAGTAAAACGCTGATAGCGCCCATGAAAGTCGCTCGTGGGCAAGCACTGATAACATCTCGCCAATGCCTGTCGGTCGGGTGGTCCCAGCCGCATTCCGGGCAAATGCTGCAAAGACAACAGCCCAAACTACGAGGACCACCGCCATCGCGTAATACACTCTGCTGTAGCCAAATGCTGCGGCGATTAAGGGGCCAAGAAAAACCGCTGCCGATTGTCCAATATTCCCAAGCCCATAAAAGCCAAGCGCGCTGCCTTGCCGTTCCATCGGGAACCATCGCGAGACATAGCCAACTCCTACGGCAAAGGAAGATCCAGCCATCCCCAGAAAGAACGCCACGATAATGAGGTTTTGATTGCTGCCGGCCATAGGAACAAGCACAAGGGGCAGCGCCACAAAGAGCATCAAGGCCGAGAAAATGATGCGACCGCCGAAACGATCGGTAAGCATTCCCATCGGAATTCGCGCCAGCGAGCCAAGTAGAACCGGAACCGCAACGAGAAATGATGTCTGCGTAGCCGATAGGTGAAACAATTGCCGGAAGTGAGGAGCAAAGGCGCTAATCAGACCCCAGGCAGCAAAGCAGACAGTGAAGGAGAACGTACCAAGAGCTAAGTGCCGACCACTGGGCGTTCTGGTGTTCGCAGGCATTTCCATCACCAACGGCTTCCTATTTTAGTCATAGGACACGGGCGTGTTTTGCATTCTTTGACTTTCAGAAAGTTATTACTTTGTGTGAGCTGCTGACTGTGACAAAAGTTCCACGCGCCGAAATATGGCAGAAAGCGAACAAGCCGCTCACGCCTTTGCTTCGCTGGAAACTGATCTTAGCCGCCTTCGTAGATGAGCATGAATAGCGGGACATTAATTCTATGAAGCAGAAGCCTGAACCGCTATCCCGGCTTGCTGAGTAGAAGCCTTGCTGCTCGCGAAGCTCACGGCCATATCTAGCGCAAATGCTGTTACGGCGCTCAACTCAATGACTGCGGAGCATGGGAGAATTCTCCACGCCCAGAGAGCATAACCTTGGTAGGCCAGCACTTCGCAACTAACCCGCAGAGTACAACCAATTGTGAGCAACGAAGAAGCTAGGAGCATAAGGCGCGGACTCCAAAGCTTCTTCATCCCCGCAAATGCCGGCAAGACTCTCTGCCCGATGCTAAACACCATGCCCGCGATAAATCCAACTGTAAGTGCGTGACGCGACGCGCCTGCCACCCCGATCGGATTAGCTGCGAGAGAAGCCCAGATTCCCAACACTGCGGCCATGATTAGCCACCCGTACGAAATCCGAATGAATGTCGGCCAAGTCCAGTGCAGACCCTTGATTTTTGCGGGTTGTTGCGTTCTATGAAACAAGCGCAGTGCCCAGATCGCGAGTAATGACGCGAGCAACAACAGCAATGCGCCAAAATCCAAGGCTCCAATGACGGCGAACAGAACTCCCGCCATCTGCACAATCACAGCCACTAGTAAAGTGGTGGATCCGGTTTCTCGCAGGCCAAGAAAGACTGGTAACCACTTCGCGCTGAAGCCCCATACAAAGGGAACCATGAAGGCCCATGCGATCACCACCAGGTATTTCTGATCAAAGGGCGGAGTGAGTGCCGCTGTAGCCGCCGAGGTCGCCAGGAGAATGCTTTCAAATAAGTTCATGCAGAGTGCGGTGAGAAAGCCCAAGGTCCCCGCGATCACGACCAAGGTCCAGGACTCCAGTCGCGGCTTCCGGCTATCCTCCGGACGGTGCCCGGCAACCGTACGTAAGAAAATCAAGAAAGCGAGTAGTTCGAGCAATCCGGAAAAGGGAAGCAGAACGCGCCAATACACCGAGTAGACAGCAGCAATCCAGCGTAGCGATACTCCCGCAACCCACATCGCCCAGCATAACCATGCACGAGCCAAGCCGAACGGTTCCAGTTGCCTCAGTTTCGGAATCGAATAGAAACCGATACCGAGTATGAAGCTTCCGATCCAGCCAAAGACTTGGGCATGCCCGTGCGCCTGTATCCATGCAGGCGAAATTGCTTGCGCAGTTTTTTGGTTGCTAATCGAGATCAGGTTCCAGACGCCCAGAAAGGTACCCGGCAACAGCATAAAGACAAGCCCGGCACTGACGTATGCCACCAGCAGACGCGACAATGCCATCTCTCGCTTGCTGGTCACCTCAAAGATCTGGTGAGGTGACATAGGATGTCCGGCGCGTGCTTCAACCCGAGTTGCAAATCCAGCTGTCATTCATCTAGCCCGCCCGTTCCAGTTTCACTGCGCGCGGGAAAAGAATGTTGTTCTCGAGATGAATGTGCTGATGAAGATCGACTTCAAAATCTGCTAACGCTCGGTATACAGTGCGATAGCTGGTGCAGCCATCCCCAGGCGCAGTGAAGTCGGCTGTAATTTCATGCAGTTTTGCAAATGCATCACCGGCCGAGTCGTGCTCCAGAATCATCATCCGAATCGGATTTTGAATGGTCCCAAAACTGCTGGCCGCGAGAGTAACCGTACCTTGCTGTTCCATTCGAACGATGGCTGGAAAAAGAATCAGTTCTTCCTTCATCAGATGTTGAGTCAGTTCCGCCGTAACATCCTCAAAGATAGCTTGCACGTCCGTGAGTTCCGGATGGTGGCCGCCATGAACCCTGACAACTTTTTCCAGGAGCAATTCGATGCGTGGCGACTCTGTGCGGATAAATGCGTGGTGTTTGGCCACGATATGCTCTATCAATGTGGCCAGCTTCTCCTCCCTCCAGTCCTCCTCGGCATTTGCGCCCGACACGATCAATTCACCTAATGACTGTGCCACATGGTCGTAAGCGATTCCTGCTGTTCTGCATGCATCTGCGAGCGTTTGTTTTCCGCCGCAGCAGTAATCAATACCAATCTTCTCAAACAATTTGGTCGCGGCGGGGAAGCTAGCCGCGACTTCTCCCACTGTCTGTGTCGATTCCAATTGCAATTTCATGATTCACTCCATCAAGCTTCCATGCTATCTGGCCCTCACTTCGTTGCCGATGACTTTGGTCACGGGGATTGGAAATAACTTCCAAGCCAGACGCGATCAGTAGCGAAGGACTTGCTCCAGAGCAGTCACGATCTTCTCCGTCGAAGGCATGTAGAACTCTTCGAGAGGCGGCGCAAAAGGTATTGCTGGGATGTCGGGTGCGGTAACCCGAATAATCGGCGCATCGAGACAGTCGAAAGCCTCTTCGGCAATCAAAGCGGCAATTTCGGCACCCACGCCCAATGTGCGGTTGTCTTCATGAATAATCACGGCCCGGCTTGTCCGGGCTACCGATTCTAAAACCGTGTCTTTATCGAGCGGAGCCAGCGTGCGCAGGTCTATTACTTCGACTTCAGCCCCGAATTGCTGCTTGATCTTCTCAGCTGCTTGAAGCGTCAACTGCAAGGTGTATCCATAGGAGACCGCAGTGACCTCCTTGCCTGGACGTGCAATCGACGCCTTGAGCAGTGGCAGCGTGTAATCTCCTTCCGGGACCTCTTCCTTCACCGATCGATACAGCTTCTTGTGCTCGAAGAACATGACCGGATTGTCGTCGCGGATCGCAGACTTGAGCAGTCCTTTTGCATCATGGGGAGTTGACGGCGCAACCACAATCAGACCTGGTGTATGAATGAACCAGCTCGTATTCGTTTGCGAATGATAGAGACCACCGCTTACGCCTCCACCGTAGCAGACTCGCACAGTGAGCGGACAGGTCTGAGTGCCCGCACTGCGATACCGCAGCTTCGCCGCCTGCTGTGTAATCGCATCCATCGCCGGAGTTATGAAATCGGCAAACTGGATTTCCGCCACCGGCCTCATTCCTTCCATAGCTGCACCAATAGAGGAGCTAATAATCACGCCTTCCGCTAGCGGAGAGTCGATAACGCGCTCAACTCCAAACTCTTCCTGGAGCCCTTTGGTAGCTTTGAACGCTCCTCCCATCTTTCCAACATCTTCTCCGATGATGAATACATGGTCATCTCGCGCCATCTCTTCGCGTAAGGCACTATTGATTGCGTCGATATAAGTCATTACTGCCATAAGTAGCTCCACCTCAGAAGGCCTCAGCGCCGCTGATCAAGTACCGGCTCCCATGTTTTTCTATGAAGTTCCCGGTCCCGAATGCTGAACGAGAAAACGTGATCAAGGGCCTCTTCTGCTTCAGGAAATGCAGACGCTTCTGCAAATGCGATTGCTTCCTCAATTTCCTTCTCAAAACCAGCCAACAGCTCTTGTTTCCACTCGTCTGTCCAAAGTTTGCGTTGATCGAGATACGCTTCCATGCGTGGAATCGGATCTCGACGTTTCCACTCATGTACCTCTGCAGGATCGCGATACTTTGCAGGATCGATCTCCGAGTGCCCGTACCAGCGGTAAGTCTTGCACTCCAGCAACGTTGGGCCCTTCCCCTCGCGAGCACGCAGGATACCTTCCTGTGCTGCCCTATAAACGGCGACAACATCATTGCCATCGACCGTCGCTCCGGGTATTCCATAGCCCAGCGCCTTGGTGCTGATGTCCGCCACTGCCGTCTGCAGTGCGACTGGAACAGATTCGGCCCATCCGTTGTTCTCGATGACGACAAGCATCGGCAGTTTATGAACTGCGGCGAAGTTGATTGCCTCGTGCCACAAGCCCAGGCTTGTAGAACCTTCGCCGGAAAGAGCCACGACCACATTCGGCACTCGTTTCATCTTGTAGGCGAGCGCTATTCCTGTGCCGATGTTGAGTTGTGCTGCGATGGTCGAGGCCGGCGTAATAATGTTCAGCGCCGCGTATCCACAGTGTGCCGGAGAGGAACGGCCCCGATCCGGGCTGGTGTTGCGGCCGTATATCTGGGCAAAGAGCAGGTTCAACGGTGTACCCTTCATGATGTGCGTTATAAAGTTCCGATGGGATGGCGCGATTGTATCTTCCGGCAACAGATCGATCGTGACCCCAACCTCCGTGGCTTCCTGTCCGACCGCCGCAAAATAGTTTCCGGAAAAGCGTCCTTGCCGAAACTGGTTCCGGATACGCTCTTCAACAGTGCGGCATTTGAGCATGTAAGAGTACAAACGTCGTAGGAGCGCAGCATCCAGCGATGGTTCAGGAATTCTCATATCCGCCGATACCGTCTCGCAATTTGAAGGAAATGTCAGCCTTTCTGGTACTTCGATTTGAGTCGCCATGGAAATCTTCCCCGTCCCGAACTATCTTCCCACGTAGATCTCGGGACTCATGTATGGAATGAAGCTATAATTACATGTCGTCCTGCGATGCGATGTGACAAAAGTCGTGCCCAGATGTCGCCGCAGACTTTAATTCTGTTCGTATCTTAGTCTGATGTGATCGGTGGGTTGCGGCAATGAGCAACCCATACCAATCAGGAGTACGCGGAGGTTCACTAAGCTGCCCAATGCTTGATAGCGAGGTGTTTGCGCTTCTGGAGAACACGGCCGACGCAGCCTTCACTGTGTCGGAGCAAGGCGAAATCCGTTCGTGGAACAAGGCTGCGGAGGGACTCTTTGGTTTTTCGGCCAAGGAGGCCTTGGGCCGGACTTGCTATCAGGTACTTGAGGGTATGGGACCCCTCGGAACACAGGTCTGCCACGAGAACTGCAGCGTGCTCGAATGCGCTGGAGGCAAGGGTCAGATCCCGAATTTTGATCTCAATGTTCGAGTTCGTTCCGGGGAGCGCATTTGGGTCAACATGTCGACGCTAGTGTATGTCAATCAGCGTACTGGCCATCGCCTGCTAATACATCTGGCGCACGACATTACCGAGCAGAAGAAGACCGAACAACTGGTACAGAAAATACGCAGCTTTTCCCGGCAACTCGACGAGGAAGAGGCTCTGCCTCTGGGACGTCCGGCCCCAGCTATTGCTCTGAGCGATCAGGAGAAGCAGATCCTGCGGTTCTTTGCGGAAGGCAAAGAAACAGAGCAAATTACTCAACTGCTGGGGATTAGTGCCCAGACCGTTCGCAATCATCTACATCACATCAATCAGAAGCTCCGCACGCACAATCGCCTGGAGGCGGTTATGCATGCCATTCAGAGAAAGCTGATATAGAGCTTCAACTTCCGATAAGCAGAGAAGCGAACAGTTATGCTCGTCCTTGAGAGTGGTACAGGTGCACCATTGCGAATTATCTCCTTCAGGATGACAGTAGTACTTCGATGACCTATCAATTGCAGGAAGGAGTCTCACCTCATGGTTTCACACTGCGCTAATCCAGATTGCCACGTGCCGTTTCATTACTTGCGAGGTGGGCGATTGTATCGCTTCGAGATCAGGTCACCCAAACTCCCCTGTGTCGATGTCCCTAATGCAATTTGCAGTGACAAACCGTCGCGAGCGACTGTTTTTTTCTGGATGTGTATGGAGTGTTGCCGCAAATTCCGCTTGAAATTCAACAGTCACGAGGGCGTTCAACTAATACCGGTGGAGGAGCCTTTTTATCTGAGCCGGTCTCCCGTAATTACGGAATATAGCGACTTTGTGTCAGATCAAGTTGCCCAGCCACACGGATAGCTACAAAGGAGAACACGATGGCATCCAATGCGTACGCACATCATGACGGTCGAATTCGCCAGCCAATCCCTACTTCCGGTCCTACACTGAGCTTCGATCTGTTTCGTGAGATCCATCGACTGCAGTCTGAGCAGCCCTGGCAAGCGGAACACACTGCAAATACAATCGTTAAATATCCCGACCTTCGTATCGTGCTCATCGCCCTAAAAGCCGGAGGCAGGCTTCACGAGCACAAAACTGCCGGACGTATCTCGATTCAGACTCTTTCGGGTCTGCTACGGATAGACACGCCAGGCAACATCATCGAAATGCCGGCGGGCACCCTTACTACAATCGATCAAGAGCTGGCGCATGACGTAGTGGCCGTGGCGGACAGTGTATTTCTACTTACGATTGCCTGGCCGGAACATCGCATCGCACGCCGCTACGAGAAAAGTCGGACAACCCGGAATGGCGAGACCTCAGAAACGGATGTGGTTCCCATCGATCATATGCGCATCGAGCGGGAAAAGGGCCTGGATCAAACCCTTGCGCAGACGTTTCCATGCAGCGATGCGCTCTCGACAGATCCTAACCCGTCAGTGCTTAACTTCAACTTTGACCCTAATCGGGATTCCTAGTAGTTCAACGCGGCCACTCGGAGGGCTCACACTCCGGACACTGGTGACTGATGAACTCCAGCGTCTTCACTATCTCACTGATGTTGGGTAATTGCTTGTGATTCAACTCGGAGTGTACTGACACGACCTCGCCAAACTTGTCCGTGATGTAGATGACCGACGCAGGTTGTCCTTGCTGATCGACAGCGCCGAACTGTCTATGGATCTTTGTGTCCTCATCAACCAGGACGAGAACAAATTTGGCTGCCATCTTTTGCAATTCGATTCCGGGCATATGAGGAGCAATGGCGATAACGATAGCTTCCTGTTCTGTGAGTTCGTTTTTTCTTCCCGCTAGTTCCTTGAGGAATCCATTATCTTTGGATGAGTTTCCAAGAAAGAACAACACAAGACTGGCGCGTCCGCGATAATCCGAAATGCGAATACGATTGCCGCTGATAGTGGGGAGCGAGAAGTCGTGAACCATGTATCCGGGCCTCTGTAGACCTTCACAAGTGTCGACTCTGCCCCCGCCACCGACCTCCGCCTGGAGCATTGGCTTATCGGAATTCTTCATCGCACACATGACGCAGCCTCTGCAGTTGATCTGGAGCGCACAGCCAGTGCTAGCTTTCATCTCCGACATCTATCAGATGCTGCCATTCCGATGACAGCCGCAAATGTCTCAAATGTCTCCTGCTCCAGCGCGGCAGGGCATTCGGGGGTGCTCGATCCCCGGAAATGTGCAAGTTCTCGTGGCGGGTTGGTGTTCGCAGGATCTTTAACTGCTGGTTCGATTTTTTTTGGAGGTTACCCGTCGCTTGAGCATTCCGTTTTCGGCAGGCAGAAATCAGGCAGCCTTAGGGAAACTCTTGCATGCGATCAGCACAATGGGAGGGCAGCCGCCAAAACTCCATCCTGGTAAAGGTCATCACCAGGCCACATACCTCTTCTACCAACTCAGAACGGAAAACGTTTTCACATGTACCGTGACTTTTATTATCTAAGTTTTGTAATACATCAATGCTTCCTGCGGATTAGTTGGCGGGCACAGGAAGTGACAGCGGTATCGGGTTCGATCGCTTTGCTCCGAGATTCATCGTCCGCCAGAGTTCGATACCCCACCACAACAGCGCGACCAGCTCGATAAATCCGGTAACTCCGATCAAGGAATATGCCATCTTGGGGAAGAAGTCGCTCAGTACCTGTAACACCACTCTTCCACTACAACCGGCGTTGAACAAAAGGAATGGCGCCCAGAGAGAGTTCATTTGTTTTGAGTCGATCCCCGCCAGAATGGGCGTGACTCGGGATGAGACACCTAAGATCATCATGCTGATAAAACCCACGGTGAACGCGTGACGGTGGGCGCCCATATATGTGTGTGCGAACATCTGATGCGTGAGCGCACTGTACAGTGGAAAGAACGGCATCATGCCGCTAGCAATCAGCAGCCAAATATAGGCAGCACGAATGAGTTTAAACGTGCGATCTGGTTGCGAGGGCCTCCGAAACACACCCAGTTGGACGCATAACAGTGCTGCCCACAAAGGCATCAGCAAATAGGCGAACTCAAGACCGATCACAAAATAAATGTTGTACGTGGTCAGGAACAGAACGTAGCTGGCGATGTTTAGAATCAAGCTTCCGTTCATCAGCCAGAAGATCAGTTTCTGCCGATCGCGTACAGGCTTCCCAAGTCCGTAGACATGTGGGACAAAACGCTGGCTAACGCCAGCGATGATTAATGCAGCAAAACCGAGCAACTGAATGTCGCGTAATGGTCCGTCGATCAGAGCAATGCGCCTAATTAGCACCTGTTGCGAATGCGCTGTTGCTTTGGCGAAAAAGAAGACTACCTCTCCGATCGTGCCCAACAGAAACCAAAGTACAGAAGTGGCAATGAACTTTTCGTAGCGACTCCGTGGCTCAATCGATTGCCGTGCCGTTCGATACAGCACCAGCATGAAGAGGAGTACTGCTGAGAGCTCGCATATCGCACTGACTGCGCCCAGTGCGAGTCCGACTGCTACTGGCGCCACAATTTCGGCAATTACTCGGCATCCGATTCCTATGGCAAGTAAATAAAAGCTACCGTTTGCCAGTTCTGGACCCCAAAGCCTGGTGTTCTTGAATCGGGGGAACGATTGATAGGCAAAGCCCATCACAAACATCCCCACCCAGCCAAAGATCATTGCGTGTGCATGGGCATGGATAGCCGGCAAGAGGTGTACTTGAAGAAAGCTCCCTCTAAGAGCAATCTGTAAGAGATCGATTGCACCCCAGAGACATCCAACTGTTAGAACAATGATCACGCCGGCCTTGAAGAAGCGTCGAAAAATGTGATCCTGCAGACTCTCTCGATAGACATAAGATTTGGACGGATTTGCTACTTCGGCGTTGATCGCCCGAAGCAGTTCGTCCAGGTTCGCTTGGTGGACAGCAGCAAAGAACGAAAGCGACTCGTTGGGACCATGCTCGCCCCCGCATCCGCGCAGCCCGTGCTCATCGAAGATACGTCGTGCCCCAGGGCAGCGCTTTACGATTTCAGCAACACTGGTGTTTTTGGTGATCTTTGCTGTTTCCATAGACTCTCACCCTGTAAGACAAATGTTGCAAGCAGCGACCGTGCTGGCCAATGACATAAGTCACGGATCTCGAAGAAACCAGAGTACAGATGCGGTTACAACCAAGCAGGTGGAAGGTGTGATTTCGCCACCCCGTGACTTTCATCACATGCAGCATGTGACGCCCCTGTCATCCTTACTTTTGTGTAAAACGAGGAGTTCCGTGGAACGAGGTTTGGACTTCAGCAAGCGTCCGTTCATTGTTATCTGGGAGACGACTCAGGCATGCGATCTTGCCTGCGTGCATTGCCGTGCATGTGCGCAGCCTCTGCGTAGTTCGCTAGAGCTGAATACAGACGAAGCAAAATGCCTGATTGACGAAGTCAAAGCGTTAGGTGCTCCCGTGTTCGTGCTGACAGGGGGCGATCCGCTCAAGCGGCCGGACGTGTTTGAATTAGTTTCCTACGCATCCAGACAGAGTGTGCGAATTTCTCTAACTCCCAGCGCTACCCTTTTGCTGACCCGGGAAGCCATTCAGAAACTGAAGGACTGCGGTTTGGCGCGGCTCGCTATAAGCCTGGATGGACCCTCTACTGACGTTCACGATGCGTTTCGCCGCGTGGCAGGCTCTTTCGATTGGACTCTCTCTGCTGTTCGCTGGGCACGCGAGATCGGTCTTCCAGTGCAAATCAATACCACGATTACGCGCCATAACCTTCAATATCTGGACTCAATGATTGCTCTACTTGAAACGCTCGATATCGTCCTGTGGAGTGTCTTCTTCCTGGTTCCGACTGGGAGGGGTTCGGCGGTCGACCTCATCTCGGCTGAGGAGTTCGAGGCCGTGTTTGAAAAGCTCTACGAGACTTCGCAACGAGTTCGTTTCGACATCAAGAGCACGGAGGCGCAACATTATCGCCGTTTCCTGCTTCAACGACGGGCAGAGGAGAAGCGAGCAAGCAAAACTGTTGCCGCACCCCCTCCCTTCGGCGGACATAGTCCTGACGGAATCGGACGTGCACCCAGGGGCATCAATGACGGCAAAGGTTTTGTGTTTATCTCCCACCTCGGAGAAGTATTCCCCAGCGGTTTCTTGCCGGTCTCTGCGGGCAACGTGCGCAAACAGTCTCTGACGGAACTCTACCGAAATTCGCCGCTCTTCGTCGCTCTGCGCGACAGTTCGAATCTCAAAGGCAAATGCGGAATTTGCGAGTTTCGCGAGGTCTGCGGAGGGTCACGGGCACGCGCCTACGCGCTCACCGGAGATCCATTTGGTGAAGAGCCCCGCTGTATCTGGCAGCCCAAAACTCGAGTCACTTCATACGAACAAGAGACTTGTTTAGGTAATCAAACATCACGATCCGAACTTGAGAACAGCTCGTCGTCCGCAAATCTAACGATCATCTGAAAAGGTCGGCCTTCACTTGAACCATTCTACAATGGCCATCGCATCTCGGCCGGCCGATACAGATCTTCAAGTCGCATTCTCGGGAGCTGAGGAACAACTTGTAAAATTTGGATAGACTCATGTTGTAATAGCAACATCTTCATGTTGTAATAGCAACATTGAGGCAGTCATGGACAACACCTTAGGGGCGATCCTGCAACGGCGAGCGGTCAAGGTCTTTGAGCCTATGGAAATCTCCCAAGGGCTGCGCGAGCAGATTCTTAATGCGGCTCGGCTTGCTCCTTCCAGCTTTAACTCGCAGCCGTACCGGTTCTATTGGGTGGAATCCGCGGCGAAGAGGGCAACAGTGGCGAAATTGTGCCTCGGACAGCAACCCGCGAAGACTGCGTCCGCGCTGGTCGTTGCTGTGGCCGACATCGGATCGATGTTTGCGACAACACAAGGCCAGTTGGTGTGGATGCGCGCGAGCAACTTCAGCGAAGAGAAGATCCACGACTACGAGCGAGCGGCAAAGATCGGCCGGATCCTGTTCATGCCTGGGCCATTCGGTATTTTCGCCGCCTTAAAGTGGGTGGCATTTTGGCTGTTGAATCTGTGGAGGACGAGCGCTATGCCGCCACTGTTCCATCAGGACTTGCTCAAGTGGGCCACGAAGAGTACATCGCTGGCTTGCCAGAATCTGATGATCGCTGCCGAGGCGCTGGGCGTGAACACCTGTCCGATGGAAGGCTTCGATGGCCGCAGGCTGTCTCGGTATCTGGGGTTATCCCGTCGGTATCACGACATTATCATGGTGATTGCGGTCGGTAAGCGATCGCACGCCTTTGTTCAGCCACCGCAGTGGCGCAGACCCCTCCAGGGGACGGTAACCGTCCTATGAATATGCTTCCAAAGAAAGAGGTTCCCGAAGACATTCTGCGAGATTCGGTCCTGGCCCATATTGCGGCCGCGTATTTCTCGGTTGGCAGGCGGCTTGAGCGAAAGACGCACTGTTCAGCCACGCGCGGTTTCATCCTGAACGCCCTTCGAGGTGGTGCCGGGCTCAATCAGAACCAGGTTGCCAACATGCTTGGCTTCGACCGAACGGTTGTGCACCGCGCCATCAAATCGATGGTGCGAGAAGGGCTGTTATCGGAGAGGAAGGCGCCTGCGGGAAAGGCGTTGGTCGTGCGCTTGACACTCAAGGGCAATAAGTACAGGGAGAATCTGATCAAGATTCGTCGTGCCGCCGACGATAAACTTCGGCAGGAAATGACGCCGGAAGCTCGTGACATGCTTATTCGTCTGTTGAAAAGGGTGGCTGAAACCGAATTCTGAGATTGAACTTTGAATAGAGGTTCAATCTTCTCTGGGGAACACACTAGCAGGCTGCTGAAAAACTACTCGTAATCCACAGCGCAGGCATGCTACCAGAGAGCATGCGCGGAAACGATCATCAGCAAGATCAGATGTTCAGCTATTTGTCCC
>JAJPJE010000027.1 GCA_021324365.1 Terriglobia bacterium
CATGTAAGGGGCTGAACTTCCATATTTCAGTCGCTTGGCAAGCCCCAGCGTCTGCCAATTCCGCCACGGGCGCTCGCACAACTATTCTATTATCATATACTTACATCTTAGGTTTGTCAAAGGGATAATTCCGACTGCACGGACGTGAGCGCCAGTCTGCTGAAAACGCGCAGGTTATGCAGTGGGGTGGGGGAGGTGTAGCGAGGAACCCGACGAATTTCAGACACCCGCCGGAGCTGAAGGTGGACAGGGCTATGATTAGAAGCGGGAGTTCGGGTGACGACTAAGCCAGAACGATTGAGCTCGTTTTCAGAAAGCTTGGTTCCGGAGCGCCGAATCATCTCGGCGCGAACCGCATCAAGGATCGGCTGGCTGGTTCTCGTCTATATGCTCGCCGTGATTCTCTGGGGCGCCTATGTTCGTGCCAGCGGTTCCGGTGCGGGATGCGGGAATCACTGGCCGCTCTGCAATGGCGAAGTGATTCCAACCTCGCCGCAGAAGCAGATGCTGATCGAATTCACTCACCGAGTTACGAGTGGGCTGGCGTTGATCTCAGTTTTTGCTCTCCTTTATCTCACCTGGCGAGCAACACTCCGCAGGGCGTGGGCGCGCGTCGCGGCTGTGCTATCGGTGGTACTCATGCTGAATGAAGCATTGCTCGGAGCGTTGCTCGTACTCCTGCAACACGTCGGCAAGGACCAGTCCGCATCGCGCGCGGTGTTTCTTTCGCTTCATCTTGCAACACTTTGTTGCTGATTGGCTCAATTGCGCTGACGGCGTATGGCTGAGTGATCCTCCCGAGCGCACCGAGTACAGTGGTAAAAGGGCAGCATGGGTTGCCGTTGGACTGGTTGCGGCCATTCTCATCGGAATCAGCGGTGCGCTTTGCCGCCCTCGGAGACACCCTCTTTCCTGCGACCTCGCTCAGCAGTTCTCTGGCTTCGGACTTTTCCGGGACCGTAGGTACATCTGGTGGCACCTCCACGTCGCCTAATTATTTCCCGTTCTCTTACCTGTCGTATCAAACAACGACGTCGATTCCACTGTCGTCTCTGTCGAGTGGACAGGATGCATCGACAGCAACCACTGGACAGGTGATCTGCTCTGCAGCTGGTATCCTTTTTGCGGTGGCGGCTTCTGGTAGGGTCAAGAATACGAATTGCGGCGTAGTAAAAGTTCACTGCCCCTGGCGAACAAGCCGTTTGCGATGGTACAACGCTAACTACAGGCAACCTGGTGATAATGTCCGTAGGCAACCCATACGTCAACCTGTATGCAAAAGTCAACTCGGTAGTCCCTGACCTACTGACGATGAACTTGTCAGGGCCCGTGAGAGTTAACGGTTGTAATGGCACGAGCCAAGCTTGTTTCTTGCAGCAGTTCACGATGCATGGTTATTCGGGAAATCCAAGGCCCACAGGCGACTTAACGTGGACTGCAACTGCTTGCGAAGTGCAGGAGGTCATTCCAGAACATGTGGCGTGTAAGTAGCGGCGCAATCGTTATCGCTTGTTGTCTGTCGATCGCCGGTTCTGCAAGCAACCCGCGAAGTTTCCGGGATCAAATGTTGGAGAAGGGCGAGGTGCTCTGCGAGGGCATAGCGATCAACTACGGAGGGATCTCTGGATTTCCGGGAACTCTGGATCACCATCAGATGAAGTACCTCAGAGACGGAACCACGATTCCAGTAGTTGAATTTAGGAACGCTGGAGCCAGCGATGTCCGCGGTGTTGCGCTGGTATTGGAGTACTCCAATGCCAACGGAGATCCGGTCAGCCGCATTCCGATGGTTGGAAGCGTCGCCGGTGGGATTACAGTGCCCTTTCCAAGCCAGGAGCTTCAAATTTGGGACCAGCAAACGAAGGTTGGCGAAAATGTGCTGTTGGCGCCCAGCTTCATGGGCGGCATGATGAGAACCTGCCCTGTTAAGGCGACTCTGTCTTACGCCCGGGTCGTGTATTCAGACGGTCATTTCCTTACGTTCGAGAAGCCGGGTTGGCGGGTAGATGCGCTACTCAAACTCATTCCGGAGGTGCCGAAGGAACTCGCGCGTAACGTGCCGCTTCCGTTTACCACGACCGTCCAGGTCAGCATCGATCGAACAGGCAAAGTCACCGATGTGGTTGAAGTGCCAACGGAGTTAATGCCAAGAGAAAACAACTCGAATGCATTCAGATGGGCTAAGTCTTTCCTTTTGGACCAATGGAAGTTTTATCCCGCAGTAGTTGACGGCAACGCGACAGAATCCGTCCTGACGTACACCGTCGTCGCGTATTCTGGGGCCTGGACTCAGATCCCAGAACCTGAACAAGATGACGAGTATCTAATCCGGCTTGTTCAAAAACAGGACGGATCAGATCGGGGCGGGATACTTGTTTACTACGGTGAGAATCCCGAAGATACGGTCTTTGCAGCTGCTTCACCAGGGATCACCGCCCAGCACAGGTAGACGAACGGTTTTCGCTTTAGTCGAAAATGATCGCACTTGTTGCCGGCTACTATTCAGGAAAGATTCGATGCCAAAAAGGCCCGGCGGTGATTGCCGCCGGGTCTACTTCCAATCGTCATCCGCGTCGGCGCACTCCGCCCGAGTTCGCCTTGCTTCCGATCGAGGAATCAATTTCCAAGTCGCTTGCCAGAGCCACATCAGCGAGTGCTCCCGCAGGAGGCCGAACCCGATTGGTGCGGCCCCCGCTCCTGTCCTAGCTCAGGAAGAACTCGCGTGCCACTTCGCTCCAGTCCGCACCGGTAATGTGCTGTGTCAGATCGTCGGTGGCTACACCGCCATCCTGGGCGAGCGCGCCGAGCGCCATGGGGAACCTCCGCTGCAATCGGCCCGCGGCTTCTTCGGTCCACCAGCGAGCCAGCGCTCCACCCAGCAGGTTGCGGAAGTTCGTCTTTGCGTCGGGCGATTGCACGGTCAGCAGCCAGCCTTCGCCATAAGGATCCTTGCGTGCGAGTTCCGGATTGCGAATCGCTTCTTCATTTACGTCAGCTACGCTGCCTTCGATCGGAGAAACCATGTCGACCTTTTTGCCGTCACGCATCACGCTCCAGATCTTCTGGCCCTGTCGAACCCACTGCCCTCGCTGGGGAAGCGTGATCTGATCGATTTTCCCGATCATCTTCGAAGCAAAGTCGTCGATGCCGATGCGGACCAGGCTCGGGCTTTCACTCAGCGCCCAGGTGTGGCCGGGGTGATAGCGAAGATTTTCAGGAACCCTGAAGCCATTCACCACTTGCGGTTGCAACCGAGGTTCAACGCTGGAAATCGCAGCGCGCGCTGGCTTCGCAGCCATCTGTACAACTGGTTTCTTGCTGAAGAAATGATCGATAAGTAGGAAGAGGACAAAGGTTGAGAGCACCAATATGACTGTCATGATCGTGATCTCCGTCTGGCGCTTTCCATCTATGACTGCACTCGCCAACTTTCATTAAGGCAACTGCGCTGCCAACTTGAGAGTCCCAACCATTGGGTTGATGAGAATCTCGGCAAGTCCGCAAAAATGCTGGGGAAAGTTACAACATTAGACACAAGTGCATCGTTCCACGGCGTTCTTGGGCGTTGGAGTGAGGTGTTGAGAAGTTCAACAACCTTGCCGCTTGAAAATCGCAAGAGTATCGAGAGGGCCAGTAAATTCGCTGGTTTCGACCACTGTTGAATTTCTCAATATCGCATGCTGAAGATATTTACGGAATTTCTGTGAGGCAGTTATAACAGGCATAGAAAATTTGAATTTCCCATGATGGGCCGGAAACGTTATCTATATTTCATCCTTGGCACGCGGGGGATCCCCTTCAAAACCGCTGCATGGAAAAGGGCGTTTGGGTCGCGACCGAATGCCACAGTAAGGAAGCGGAGGCGAACTCAGGGACCCGGAAGTTCGGTCGTGCTTCCGAGCACACAATTCGCTGAGCATGATGCCGAGAAAATGTGGGTGAAGGCGCCAGCTGCATCAGCCTACCCGGGCGGCGTTGGGCCCGACCCGCAGAAATTAGAATCGGGTGTTATTTCTCTTTTCTTCGTTCTCTGAGATACAGGTGGGTGCCTGCCCGAGGGCCTACGCTTTTCTATTGTGCCTGACCCTTCACAACCAATCCGATCGGCAATTCTCCCGAGCTGGTTTTTAGCTTCACCGCGAACACGTAGTATCCATCATCGTTCTTATAGATTGCGGGAAAGGTATCTCCTTCGGGCTGCACCAGGCTGAATGCTGCAGGATGCGGAGTTCCCGACGCTTTTGCGCTTTGCGCGACCATTTCGTCAAAACTTAACTGTGCTGCGGGATTTGCGCCCGAGGCAACCGGCAACAGCAGCAGGAAATCACGATTGGGCGCCACTCCCATGTGATTGCCGTCATTGGGCAGCAACTCGTAGCGCAGGTTGTAGGTTCCGGGAGTAATCGGCTGGCCTCGGAAATCAGTGACCTGTCTGGGGAACGTCACAGTGCCAATGAACTCCGATGGCGACAACTCGGGATAGTTCGCTCCTTCGACATCACGTCCTGTCTGAGCAGGAATGTTCGCCCGCAGCCATATGTCACAGATGACAGTTCCATCGGGCAGGGCTACGCGGTATCCCTTCGCTTCGAGTGTCTTCGAAACAGCGTCGGGAACGGAGCCAGGCGCAATGGGTCCGATTTCAGCAATTTTGGCAAAAGAGAAGGCAGACAGGATCAGGACGAGAATCGAAACAACCGTATATCGGCGCATATTTTAAAAGCATAGATACACGGGCACGCCGTCAGCAAGTGCAGACCGATCGGTATTCGTTCGCTTGAACGACAGGCGAGAAGCTTAGCTATCCTTGCGGTACAACAGGTTTTTCATGGCTTCGCGGCGGGCAGCATTGGCTTCTTTATTCCTTTTTAAGGAATCCCCAGTGCTGGGCTGCTTCTGAGCTGCGTCTTCGGCGCGCTCGGCAGTGCAGTCGGGGCAATGATTGGCGAATCCGGGTTTGTCGGGTTTCAGCTCGAACTCTTCCCCGCAGATTGCGCAGACTCTGATCGGAAATGCCATCAAGTAATCTTAATGGAGCCAAGTTGACGGCTCAACCATCCGCTCTTATCTTTCGGCTTCAGTCCAGCTACCTGCCTCATGGGTAGGATGGGCGAATGAGTCATCACAGCAAAGTCAACTCTGCTTTTTGGATCCTGAGGCTGAGATCGGGCGCGACCGCGTTTGTAGCCGGCAAGGACAAATTCACGAATCGGTTTGACGAAGTGGGATAAGTACCTGGCGCCGGAGCGAAACGAAAGGTCCCGCTCAGCAGGAAGAACTTCATGCGGGTGGTCGGGGTGATGGTGATGTTGACGGGTCCCGTCATTCTTTCGTCGAGCACGCGCCTCGCGAGTCGGCATGGCTGCCAGGGATTGCGGCGAACCTGATGCTCGACCGCCTTTGCGACATGGCGCCGGCGGGATTCGCGCTCAGACAGCTGAGCGCTGCCCGAGAAGAACGAGGTGCCGCTTAGTTGCCGAAACCCACCTTTCCGCACAAATAGCTGCAAGGTGGGTATCAAGATTCAATTTCGAGCCGTACAAAACTCAGGCTGCTGCTGACTGTTGCCGGTACGCAGGCAGGAATTTTTCAGCGACGAAAGTTTCAAACGACGTTGCGGTGGTGTTGCGTAGTGTGCGCGTCTCCAGTGCATGCATATAACCGGAGTTCAATGCATCCGTCATCTCCAGCAACAACGAAGAAAAGTTGGCTGACATTCCCATCCCGACCAACATCGGCTGCAATTGCTCGTTCGGCACCTGCACATAACCGAGGCCTGGTTTCCCGATGGCACGACCGATGATAGCGACCGCCTCGTTATAGTCGATATCTCGCTGGCCCAGTAGTTCGCGAGTCTCATGTCCTTCGAAGTCGCTCTTCAGCAGCGCAGCAGCAGCAGCAGCGCCAATATCACGAGCGGCGATCATGGGCAGTTTCAAATCAGCGCGGACCGGGCCGGCGGCCTTGCCCATGGAGTGGATGATTCCAGCTTGGGCGAGTGTGTTCTCCATAAAATAGCCGGCGCGCAGGTGGAGAACGTTGACGCCATCGATCGCATTCAGCGCATCTTCGAACCAGTGAAGGCCGAGCACCGGACCGGTACCGGATGTCTTGTCGGCACCTATGCTGCTGAGCGCAACCACGAATCTCACGCGGGTTTCTTCGATCGCCGTTGCAATGGATGAGGTTATGCTCTCGTCGTACTTATATGTGTCGGGAGCCGCGGGATTCGGCGGAATCATGACGTAAACGCCTTCTGCGCCGCTGAAGGCGGAGACTAGCTTCGCAGTGTCGGTGAGGTCGGCCGCAATCGCTTCAGCGCCGCGCGCTGCGAATGGGCGCAACTGTTCGGAATTGCGAGCAATCACCCTTACCTTTGCTCCCGAATCGAGCAGTGCATTGGCAAGAGAACTTCCGGTATTACCGCTGGCCCCGGTAACGACGTACATGAGATGACCTCCGCGCATACAGATGAGCGCGGGAGCACGCCGGTTGAAAAAAATTGCCGGCACAACCTTGCAGCAACAGTTACTTCGGCGTTTTGTCAGTCTTGAAGCTGATCACCGTGTAAATCGCGCGAGTGCTGCCGGCGTTCCGGGTCGCGTGCAATTCATTTGCCGCTTCGAAGATGATGGAGCCCGGCCCGGCTTTCACCCACTTGCCGTGGGAGAGCGTCTCGAGGTTTCCTTCGCGGATCACGATCACCTCTTCGTTCGAATGCTTATGCGGCGGATGAGACGCAACGCCCGGATTCAAAGTGCTGATGTGCATCTCGAGTTCGTTGAGTGTGGAGGTCGGTCCACGGTAGATCGAACGCACCGAGCCTTCCGGAGTTGGCTTTGCCACCATAGAGTTCCAGTCGAAAACAGTGGAGTGTAAAACAGTCGTCGGCGCGGCAAGGGCGAGCGCGGCGATGGTTACGGCACTGCCTAGAAAGGCTATCTTCAGGTCACGTGCTGTGATCATTTCCATCCTCCGATTGGAATGGAAGTATATGGCGGAACTAAGAGGTCGGTCGGGCACGCCGAGGGACGAATTACTACGTGTGCGCGCCGTCCTTGCGCTGCAAGGCATAAGTCGGAGGTACGATCAGTCGATGAAACCTGCAGCCCTACGATCAGGTCCGATCTTCTTGGCAGTGCTGATCATGCTTTTCGGCTCAACCTACGCTACTGGAGGGTACCAATTACTTGCCGATTGAATCGCGATCAGGCCCATTCGACTTTGCTCAGGACAGCACCAAGCCATCCAGAAACAGAGCGGATTGGAATGCCCGATTCCGCGCGCGCCAATACTGACTATCGCGCCTGGGCGAGTTCTCCACGATCGGCGATGATATAGGCATCCACCCGCAACCCGACCGGCAGTTCCTGCGCGCCGTCAAGTTCGACCAGCGTCTCAAGAATCTTCGTATCCACGCGCTCAGTCGGTTGATCGGTGCGGATGTTCTTCGGTCCCAGTTGCTCGCCGACGCGCACCACCTTGCCCCAGAATTTCTGGTTGCCGAAGGCATCGGCTGTAACGTAGGCTTTCTCGCCCACATGGACCTTCGCGACCTCGGTCTCGTCGACGTCGACACGCACGCGCAGCACGCGACGATTGCCAATCGTAAGGATGGGATCTGGCACTGTCGAGGAGTTCGAAACGCTCTCACCATCGCGATGATGTTTGCGAAGGACCGTACCGTCGATCGGCGACCGGATGAATGTCTTCTCATAGCGCGCTTTGGCTTCTTCTAGCTGCGCCTGGGCGAGTTTGAGGTCGGCCTCGGCGATGGCCTGATCTTCTTCGCGTGCATGGTCGTCGACAAGGGCATGGCGCTCGAGCGCGGCCTGATACTTCGCCTGGTCGACCTTGTACTGGCTGGAATAGCGCTCCATTTCCTCGCGCGAAATCACACCGGCGGCAAAAAGCTTCTGGCGGCGCAACATCTCGGAATGCGAGTTATCCGCAGCAGCTTTCGCTTCATTCACTTCGGACAACGCCTCAGAGCGCTCCTGATGACGAGCACCGTTTACGACTTTGCGGAGGGTAGCTTCTTTCGCGATGACCTCGGCATTGGCCGAGAGCACCTGCGCGCGATAGTCGTCGTTCTGGAGCTCGGCAAGAATTTGGCCATGGTGGACGGTATCACCTTCCTCGACGTAGACCTTCTTTATCTTGCCGCTCAACTCAGAGCCCAGCTCGATATTTTCGGAGACAGGCTCGACCTTGCCAGGACCTGCAACCAGCATGGGCTCGGACGGCTTCGATTGCGCGAGCTCTGCTGACTTCGCTGCTTGGGAGCGCGCAGAGATGAGCTTTACGGAAATCGTCAGTGCCATAACTACGGCAACGATGAGGAGAATGTTCCTTCGATTCATGACTGTCTCCAAACTTTTCAGGACTGCGAAACGCGGGCGTCCAAAGACTCGGAACGCCAAGCAATCAGATCCCACCTCTGCCAAAAGCAGGCAGAGATGGAGCGCCCACGAAGTGTTGCGTCAGCACTTCTGCCCCAACTGCAACTGGCGGCTTTCCATACGGAGGCTGGACGATCAGGCCGTCTTCAATGCGAATGCTACGATCGGCAAATTCCAGCACGCGTGAATCGTGCGTGACGATAACGACGGCACGTCCGCGATCGTGTGCGAGGTCACGCATCATCTCCATCACGCTGCGACCGGTGTGTGAATCAAGCGCGGCGGTGGGCTCGTCGGCGAGAACGATCTCAGGATCGCCGGCGAGTGCACGGGCGATGGCGACGCGCTGCTTCTGTCCACCACTCAGGTCGGCAGGAAAGCTGTCGTACTTATCAGAGAGTCCGACCTGATCGAGTAATTCGTGTGCGCGCCGCTTCGCTTCTTTTTTGGGGACGCGCTTGAGATCGAGCATCAGCTCGACATTTTCTGAGGCCGTAAGCGTGGGGAACAGATTGAATCCCTGAAAGACGAAGCCGATGTGCTCAAGGCGAATCGCCGGAAGCAGTTTTTGGCTCAGGCACGTGACTTCCTTTCCGGCAATGCGAACACTGCCGGAGGTCGCGCTGAGGATGCAGCCCATGATGGAGAGCAACGTCGTCTTGCCGCTGCCAGAGGGGCCCATGAGCAGGACGAGTTCTCCTGCGTGGACGTCAAGGTCGACCCCACGCAATGCGACCGTTCCGGAAGTGCCCTCGTTATAGTTCTTCGTGAGTTCGCGAACTGCAATGGCTGGTTGCATTTTGCGTTTACCCTCAGCCTTTGAAGACCATGGCGGGATCGAGCCGCGTTACCTTGTTGATGGAAACCAGCGCTGCTCCGACGCACATCAGCAGCGTAAGGAAGAACATGCCGATCGCCATCGGCACCGGCATGAGGATAGCGGCACCACCCTTCTGGCTGGCGTGAACAACGAATATGCTCACGATCATGCCGAGGAAGTAGCCAATGACGGCGCTGATCGCTGCCTGCTTGATGATCACCCGGTATACGTAGCTGTTTGGCGCGCCCATCGCTTTTAGCGTGCCGAATTCGCGCAGGTGATCCATTGTGGTCGCATAGATGGTCTGGGCGACGACGACGAAGCCGACTACCAATCCGAGCACAGCCGCAAGCAACACCGCGACACCCGCGCCGGTGGTGAACATCCAGTAGACCTGCGTCATCCGGCTGAATTCGTGATTGGTGACAACCTGAACGTCTTTGACATGGTCGAGAATTTCACGACGCACCTGCTCGAGATTGGCTCCGGGAGCGAGTTTTACCAGGATGTAGACAGTCTGGTCATCAGGGATATTGGCGTACTGCTGTGCGCGCTTGAAGGTTGTGAAAACGTAAGGCGACGTCGTGAAGGCGCGAATGCCTCGCGTGAAACCAACGACACGTGCGCGCTTGCCATTGATCTCAAATACCTGCTCGGCATGATCCACGCCAAGCTTCTGCCGATAGATCTCGTCCATGATGATGGCGTCAGGTCGCTTGAGATCGTCGATCCGCCCCTGTACGAGGTTCCAGGGGCGACCCAGAGGTTCATCCACATCCATGCCAACGACCTGCACCGATTCCTGACGTCCATCGGGACGCTTCCACTCCACCCAGCGAGTGATGAGCTTCTCGGCCTTGGCCACTCCCGAAACAGCGCGTACCTGATAGAGTTTGCGTTCGCTGAACGGCACTCCCTGCTCAACGTACGGAACATTTTTCGAAGTGACCCAGAGATCAGCGCCGGAGTTGTCGATAAGGTTGGAAGTGGTAACCGTGAATCCGACGAACAGGCCGAGCTCCACCACGATTAGAACGACAGCGAAGACGATGCCCGTAAGGGTCACGGTCAGCCTTACCTTATCGTGAAGCAGGTTTCGTTCCGCAAGAGGAGGCATGGTTATCTCCTCTCGCGCAGCATGCCGTGCAGGATGGCATCGAGCATGAAATCGACCCGCTGTTCCATCGCGCGCCATTCGACCCACTGGTCATGAGATTTGGCGATGTGCAACGCGATGACGCCGTGCACCGCGGCCCAGAGGGTCTGGGCGATTAACTCGGCATCGTGAAACTCTTCCCGGAACATGGCAGCATCGATCGCCCGCTGAACCGTATGCTTGAGGAACGCGTACGCGTCCTTCTCCGGATTGCCGCGTACTTCACAGTCGACGTCATCGAGTTCCGCCGCAGGATGCGGTGTCATGAACATCAACTTGTAGTGGTTCGGAAAGCGAACGCCGAAATCGATGTAGAGCTTGCCGATCTGCTTGAGGCGCTCGACGGGATCTTCTGAGATGGAGGCGCTCTGAAATACCTCAGCTAGTTTGCCAAAGTCCTCGTGGCAAAGCTGGCGGAACAGATCTTCTTTGTCGACAAAGTAACTGTAGATCGTGGTCGGGGTGTACTCGATCTTGTCGGCCACCTTCCGCATGGAGACGCCTTCGTACCCTTCGCTGAGGAAGAGTTCGCGAGCCGCATCGAGGATTTTGTCGCGGACTTCTGACTTTTCTCGTTCCCGCCGTTCCTTCACTCCCATAACATCGCTCGCATACTTAACGGTGTTAACTTAACGACGTTAAGTCTGCGCCCGCCGTTAACAGGCAGTCAAGATATTTTTTGTAAAAAGTTGTCCATCCGTTGTAAGGTACTGATTAAAAAGCATATTAGGTAAAGTCGACAGAGTTGGCTCAAGATCCTCCCTCGGAAGGTGCAGTCGAGAGCGACTGCACCGAGCGAAATCATCAACAGGAGTAGAACGGGAAACCGAGCCGGTCCGGACAGCGAACCCAATCAAGCGGCTTCGCGCTTCGCCATTTTGGCCATAGCGATAGAAAGCACGCCCGCTCCGAGCGTTTTAACCAGGGTGGGATGCTGGGAGTAGAATTCGCCAGCCCGGTCAACTATCGAGGGGTCGTTCTTTTCGGCATGCGTTGCCATTTGCTCCACGGCGCCCGGAGAGACGTTCTGCGCCTGTTCCGGGGTAACCTGTTTTGCACCTTCGGCCAGCAAACTCGACAGGATGCCTCCACCGCCGATGGAAGCAAGCGTTCCCGGGCCAACCGAAGACAGCAACTGGTTTAGCATGCCCGCTTTCTGCTCGCCATTGGATTGGCTGAACATGGCTGAAATCATTTGTCCGAATTGGGGTGTTTGGTCCGATCGGAAGGCGTGAGAAAGCGCATCCGCGAGGACATTCTGCGGAACCGACTGCGCTGCCTGATCGAAGTGTTGATTTACTTCTGCAGCATTCGTAGGTGCGGAACCGCCGGCATATTGCTTCAACATATCGAGAAGCGACATAATTCTTCCTCCAAGACTTTCTCCGTACCGCGCCCAGCACGGCGCCCGGGCACCGTCAGTGTTGTCCGTGAAAGCCGTGCGACTGGAAGTGGCCGCCGCGAACTGCAGAACTGGGCTCGCGAGCTTCGCAAAGCTTACTCCCACCCCATCAGAAGTCAATCGCGAACAAGCCACTTTGCTAGGGTGATGTTCGTGGAGGTCTTGTCCGGGTGAAAAAAGCGATTTCGCGTTGGATTAAGAGCCTCTGTAATCCCCAACTCTGTCCTGTGGCGTCAGCTATAGCGGTCCCGGCGGCCTCGAATTTCTCGAAGCGACGACGATCTTCCGTAATCTAATCTAGAGCGGTTGAAAGTTTTAATATCGAGTCGTTCGCACTAGCGGACGGCCTTTTTCTGCGACATGAGGCGTTGTTTTGTTTCGTAAGACATACATCTACTTGCTGGCGGTTTCAGCTGTTTGTTTATCGCTGATTCTTCCCGCCGCCGCCGATCCAGGCCAGTCCGTTACCGAACTGATGACGAACGGACAGATTCAGTTGGCGATCAATCTGCTGAATAACCGAATACAGGCAGCGCCAAATGATGCAGAGGCATTTCATCTTCTCTCCAAGGCCTATTTCCATCTGAAGAAGTGGGACCTCGCGGTTGATTACGGCGAGCGCTCCGTGGCGCTGGCTCCTAACAATTCAAATTACTGGATGTGGCTCGGACGTGCGTACGGCGAAAAAGCCGATGCCTCGGGTTTTGCGGCGGCATACACCCTGGCGAAGAAGGTGAAGAGTTCCTTCGAACGAGCGGTACAACTGGACGGCAACAGTGTAGCCGCACGAACCGATCTCGCCGAGTACTACATGGAAGCGCCGGCGATCATCGGTGGCGGCGCAGACAAAGCGGCAGACCAAGCTAAGCAGATCAACCGATTGGATCCGGCGAAGGCACATTGGATTTACGCGCGGCTCAATGAGAAAAAGAAAGATTATGGAGCCGCCGAATCCGAGTACGTGCAGGCGATCCATTCCAGCAATAACTATGGACTCTACTGGCTGAACCTGGCGAACATGTACCGCAAGATGGAACGCTGGCCGCAGATGGAGTCGGCGATCCAGAGAGCGGTGACCAGCAACAACAAGCCACCTGAGGTCTACTACAACGCGGCCACCATTTACGATCACGCCGGGCGCAACCTGCCGCAGGCGGCAAACCTTTTGCGCCGCTACATTTCAGTTGGCGGCAGTGACGAAGCCCCTGCTTTCGAGGCGCATTATCTGCTCGGAACCATCCTCGAAAAACAGGGCGATAGGCGTGGTGCGGCCGCAGAATATCGGAATTCACTCAATCTCGCCGGAGACTACGCTCCCGCTTCGGAAGCGCTGAAAAAGCTCGGGAGCTAAGAACCGCACCGCGCTGAGGTTCAGATTCGGGAATCTCGGTTACCAAGGTTGTTCCCAGACATCTCCGTCACAGAGTAACGATTCGCGTTGGACATACTGATGCCAATCGGGAGGCGACGATGGCCGATTGCGAGAGACTCAACGTTTGCCCGTTTTTTGCGGGAAGTATGCAAAACATGCCGCGAGTAGCAGAGATGATGAAAAAGAGATACTGCCTCGAAGATAAAACCGCCTGCGCGCGATACATGCTGGCCTCAGCAGGAATCGCCGTGCCGAAGGATCTTTTTCCGCACGACCTGGATCGCGCGCGTATGCTGTTGTGCAAAAGTTAAAGCTATCACTCGTAATGCAACGACTCCGTCGGGTGCAGTTTCGAGGCACGGTTCGCAGGGATGTAGCCGAAGATAACTCCCGTCAGGCAGGAAACCAGAAAAGCCAGGATCATGGACGGTCCAAGCAGCGGGATGTGCAGGCTGTACTGTGGCGGAATCAGAGGCTGAACAGCGAAGACGAGTCCGATTGCCAGCAGGATTCCGAGAATCGCGCCGGTACCGCTGATCAACAACGCCTCGAAGAGAAATTCGTAGCGGATCTGACTGCGTTTGGCTCCCACAGCCTTTCGTACGCCAATCTCTTTTGTCCGCTCCGTGACGGTAACCAGCATAATGTTCATAATGCCGACACCGCTCACTACCAGCGCAATTCCACTCAGCAGTAACAGCACCGCCGAAAGCGCAAAAGAAATTTTACGAGCCGCAGCGAGCACGGCAACCAGATTCTCCACCGAGTAATCGCTCCCGTTGCGGTGATGCGCCGCCAGCATCTGCTTGACCTCCTGCGTAACCTCCTGGACCGTATCCGGGGAATCGGCCTGCACATACAGAGTGCGCAGGTAATCTTTGCCGAGATAAAAACGCATAATCGGGAACGGGATGAGCACAGACTCGGGACGAATCTCGGACTGCCCAAACGTCGAAACACGCTCTCGAAATACACCGATAATGGTGAACGTAAGGTCTCCGACCTTGATTTTCTGGCCCAGCATGTCATCGTTGAATTGCTTGGCAAGGTCTTCGCTGATCAGGCACGCCTTCGCATTCGTCTGCATGTCGATATCGTCGAAGTAGCGGCCTTCCAGTATGAGCAGGTTACGTATCTGCTGAAATCCTTCCGTAACTCCAATCAGCGCCACCGGTATTTGATGGCCGTTGATGATGACAATCTGGCTGCCGAAGTCGTTGGTACCCGCAGCCTGTGCCACGTGAGGAAGAGATTTGGCAGCATCGAAATCCGTTACCGAGATCTCGTCCGCCAACGAGTGCTTAGCGACGTCACCGGAGTAGTAGGCGTAAACGAGGTTGGACCCAACGCCTTCTACTAATCGCACGACATAATTTCGCCCGACTAGCGTGATGGTAACAACGAGCACGATGCACGCGCTGCCAATTACGACGCCGATGATGGTGAGGGCGGCTCGAGCCTTATTGGCGCGCAGCGCGTCGATTGCGATTTCGAAAGATTCGCTCTTGATCATCGTTCAGATCGGACGAGGCAGTTCAGCCTTTCGGAGAAGAAACGCGGCGCAACCGCAAGACGAGATCGAAGGCTCAAAGTTGGGATACCAGCCTTTATCAATTAGAGTAGAAGCAATGAACGATCCATCTCATTTTATTCCTGACGTGCTTTGCACCTGCTGGTCTGTAAGAAAGGCACAGGTCAGCACGCGAAAATGAGCACTCCCCGTCCGTTCAAAACCTATGTTTTTATTCTGCTGATGGTGATTTTCGGTCCGGTGGGAAACACCCTTTTAAGCAAGGGGATGAAATCGGTAGGTGCGATCACCGGGCGTAGTCCGGAGCAGGTTTTGGCCCTAGGAGAAAAGACGCTCTCATCAGGTACCATCTGGCTCGGTATTGCCTTCATGATCGGCTTCTTCATGGCTTACATGCTGGTGCTCTCATGGGCGGACTACAGCTGGGTATTACCGGCATCGGCGATTTCCTATGGGACGGTCGCTCTGCTCGGGCATTTCTGGCTGCAGGAACCAGTAGCTCCGATACGTTGGGCCGGAATTCTGATCATCTGCGTTGGAGTGTTCGTGGTTGGCCGGACCCCGGACAGGACCACTCAACATCAGAAGGACACCGTTTGATGCTCGAATTCATCCTTTTTCTGCTGATCATGGTGTCAGGAACCGCTGGAGAGTTGTGCGTGGCGCGCGCAATGAAGAGAGTCGGAGAAGTGACCCGTTTTACTCCGGGAGGCATTGCTCGTGCTTTCGGCCAAGCAGTGCGAGTGGGATGGCTGTGGCTCGGTGTTTTATTAATGGCAGTGGGCTTTTTTTCACTGCTCGGTGTGCTTTCCTTCGAAAATGTGAGCTTTGTAGTCCCTGTCACCGCGTTCAGCTACGTGCTCGGTACCCTTGGAGGCAAGTTGTTTCTGGGTGAAAAGGTGACGGCTCAACGGTGGGCGGGGGTAATGCTGGTTATAGTTGGAGTTGCACTAGTGATAATAGGGAAGCATTAAATATACAATAGAAGATCATTGCCTTCAGGCTGGGTTCAGCGTTGCACTCTGCCGAGCGTTGCGAGGTAACAATAAATTGTGTGGAATAGCCGGGTTCACTCACAAGGACTGGGTGCCCGCTTCCGATCGAATTGTCAAAGCCGTATCCACCCTGGTGCACCGCGGACCGGACCAGCAGGGAGTGTTCCGGTCGGACATCTGTTCGCTCGGCGCAACCCGCCTGAAGATCCTGGACCTTGAAGGCGGAAATCAGCCGATCACCAGCAGCGACAGCGACACGACCATCGTTTTTAACGGCGAGATCTACAACCACCTCGAATTGCGCAAGGAACTGGAACTCGCCGGACATAAGTTCCAGTCTCACTGCGACACCGAAACCGTGCTGCACGCATTTCTTGAATGGGACGTCTCTTGCTTTGCCAAGCTGCGCGGAATGTTTGCGGTTGCGCTGTGGACGAAGTCACAGAAGCGGCTGGTGATCGCGCGCGATCGCATGGGAATCAAGCCCCTGTACATCGCGCAGCGCGGACACGATCTTTACTTCGGCTCTGAGTTGAAGACGATCTTGATTCATCCGGAGATCGATCGCAACCTCAGCCTGAACGGCCTTGATTGTTACCTCTCGCTCAATTACGTGCCTTCTCCGTGGACGTTGGTCGACGGAGTCGAGAAGCTTCCACCGGCGCATTGGCTGGAATGGAAGAACGGGCACGTTCGGACCGATTCCTACTGGGAACTACCGTACGGAGTTTCGGACCATTGGACACTGGAATCAGCCGAAGAGCAGCTTGATTCGCTCCTGAAGCAATCCGTCCGCGAACACCTGCTATCGGATGTTCCGCTCGGCGTCTGGTTGAGCGGTGGTGTTGATTCCTCAACGATTCTGCATTATGCAGCTGAAGCAAGTTCTTCCCGGCTGAAGACCTACTCGATTTCCTTTGAAGGACGCAGCTTCGACGAAACCGAATACATTAAGCGAGTCGTCGCGCAGTATGGGACCGAGCATGAGCAGCTCGATCTGAATCCCAACGTAAACCTGCTCGGTGCCATCGAGCAGTTTGCGTATTACTCCGATGAACCCAGTGCTGATGCTGGCGCATTGCCTGTATGGTTCCTCTCGAAGCTTTGTAAAACGGGCACGACAGTTGCCCTTAGCGGTGAAGGAGCCGACGAACTCTTTGGTGGATATCTCACCTATCGGGCAAACCGGCTGTCGCGCAATTTGCGACGGCTTCCGCGCGGAATCATCGAGTTCGGCCTGGACGCGCTGAAGTACTGGCCCGTATCGGACGAGAAGATCGGACTCGATTACAAGCTGAAGCGCTTTGCCGAAGGTTCGTTGATGTCGGCTGAGCAGGCACACGTCTATTGGAACGGAACGTTCTCGGAAGTCCAAAAAACGGTGCTGCTTAATAAGCCCTTGCCGGGATCGCTCGATGCCATGCTGAGCGAGTCCAATGACCTGCCGCAGAGCCGGGACGACCTAGCGCCATATCTTTATTTTGATCAGAAATATTATCTTCCAGATGACATCCTGGTGAAGAGCGATCGTATGAGCATGGCTCATGCCGTAGAGGTTCGGCCGCCCTTTCTCGACCATCGCATTGTGGAATTTGCAGCTTCGCTTCCGGCTTCGCTCAAAATCCGCGGCTCAAAGCAGAAGTTTGTCCTCAAGCACCTGATGAAGAATAAGCTGCCGGCTTCCGTGATCACGCGCAAGAAAGTCGGATTCGACATTCCAGCGCACGAATGGATGCGCGGACCTTTGCGCCAGCTTGCGGTGGAGACGATTACGCAAGGCGCAGCCGAGCACGATGCGCTGTTCCGGCCGCATGTCATTGAACGCTTCCTTCGCAGTCATCTGGAGAGACAGGCGAATCTTGGATATCACTTATGGGGTTTGATGGTGCTGTTTCTGTGGATGAAAAAGTGGGGTATACAAGCAGTCCCCGCTTGGCAGGAGGAACCGCGCGTCGCAGCAAGATCTGGCATATCTATTTAGCCGTTCTTCTGGTTGCAGGCGCGATTTATCTCGGTTGTATCGTTTCTCCCCCATCCCTGATGGACGATGTTGACGCTGTGCAGGCGCAGATCGCGCGCAACATGCTCAGCTCCGGCGACTGGACGACCGCCCGTCTGGACGGCGTCGTGTACCTGGAGAAAGCTCCTCTCGTTTACTGGGTGATCGCTGCGTCGTTCAAGATCTTCGGCCCTTACGATTGGGCGGCGCGCATTCCTATCGCGCTTTCGTGCATGGCGCTGGCCGCGCTCACGGCAGCCATGGGCATCTGGGCGTTCGGCCGCAGAGCCGGTCTGTATGCGGGTCTGATCGTGGGAACGTGCATCGGTCTGTTTCTGTTCACTCGCATTCTGATTCCCGACGTCATGCTGACACTGACGATTACGCTCGGCATGTGGGGATTTCTGCGCGCGATCGATCCAGAAGAATCGCACCCGCGGTTATGGGCGTTCCTCTTCGCAGCGAACCTGGGCACAGGACTGCTCCTGAAAAGCCTCATTGCGGTTGTGTTTCCTGTCGGCGCAGCGATGGTCTATCTCTTCTTCACGCACCAGCTATTTTCAAAAGAAGTATGGAAGCGCCTGCATCCGTTGAGCGGAATTGCGGTGATCCTGTTGATTGCTGCGCCCTGGCACATCCTGGCAACGATCCGGAACCCACCTTACTTCGCGTGGACGTTAAAAAGCGGACCGGGGCTGTATCACGGATTCCTCTGGTTCTTCTTCATCAACGAGCAACTGCTGCGCTTTCTGAACATGCGCTATCCACGGGACTACAACACGGTTCCGCGACTCGCGTTCTGGCTCTTCCACCTGATCTGGTTATTTCCCTGGAGTGTATACATCCCCGCTGTCACGAAGCTGTCGTTCAAGCCGGTCGATCGCGCGGGGCGTATGCGCTTGTTCGCACTGTGCATGATCGGTTTCGTGCTTGTGTTCTTTACACTGTCGACCACGCAGGAGTACTACTCCATGCCCGCCTATCCGGCGATGGCGTTGCTGATCGGTTGTGCAATGGCTGACGAGCGCGCCTCGGACTGGATCCGGCGTGGCACACGCGTTTTGACTGTTGTCTGCGTGCTTTGTGCGATTACGGCTTTTGCCATCCTGTACATGGTTCGCGGGCTGCCTGCCCCCGGCGATATCTTCTCAGCCCTAAACGAGCATCCCAGTGCATACACGTTGTCGCTGGGTCATATGGAAGACCTGACGCTGCACTCGTTTGCTTATCTGCGGCTACCCCTTTTCATCGCAGCGATCGCATTCCTGATAGGCGCCATCGGTACCATTCGCGCGAAAAAGAGCGCGTTTATCGCGGCAACATTGATGATGGTTTTGTTCTTCCATGCAGCACGCCTGGCCATGGTGACATTTGATCCTTATTTGTCGTCGCGGCCGCTGGTGAGAGTGCTGGAGAAATCGCCAAAAGGTGAATTGATTTTCAATCACCACTACTACATCTACTCGTCGGTGTTCTTTTATACGAATCGCACGGGACTGCTGCTGAATGGGATTTTCAATAACCTGGTCTATGGCGCTTATGCGCCGGGCTGTCCGAATGTCTTCATCACGGATTCGCAGTTCCAGCAGTTATGGCAGAAGCCGGAACGCTATTACCTGTTTGCCGAAACGGCAGACATGCCCAAATTCCAAGGTCTGATTGCACCGGATAAACCGATCGTGGTGGCGACCAGCGGCGGCAAAATGCTGCTCACGAACCATCCCTTGGAATCGGCCACCGGGCAGGCCAGTGAAGCAGCAGGCACACATCGCATGCAGTCAAACGGAAGCGCGACGAAAGCAAAGGAGCAGTTAAAACGTCCGATGCGCGCGGCCAACCATCTGAATATCGCCGGTGAACTACAGCATGGACCGGCTTTGCTGACGGAGCTGGTACAGCCCGGAACGATTCGTTAGAGGAGAGAAGTTCATGAGGATTGCCGTACTTGGAGGGGACGGATACTGCGGCTGGGCAACAGCGCTGTACCTTTCCGGCAAAGGGCACTCAGTTTCGATTGTCGACAATTTTGTTCGCCGCCAGTGGGATCACGAATTAGGGGCACAAACACTCACACCGATTCTCCCGCTGGCAGAGCGCCTGCGCATATGGCAGCAGATCACCGGCAATGTGATCAAGTCATATGTCGGCGATATCACCGACTACGATTTTCTTGCATCCATCATGCGCGACTTCGAGCCCGAAGCGGTGGTTCACTTCGCGGAGCAGCGATCGGCACCGTACTCGATGATCGATCGCAAGCATGCGGTATTCACGCAGGTGAATAATGTCGTCGGCACTCTAAACCTGCTGTTTGCGATCCGCGAATTCCAACCCGACTGCCACCTGATCAAGCTCGGCACGATGGGCGAATATGGCACGCCGAACATTGATATCGAAGAAGGCTATATCACCATCGAGCACAATGGACGCAAGGACACGTTGCCCTATCCGAAGCAGCCCGGCTCTTACTACCATCTCTCGAAGGTACACGACAGTCACAACATGATGTTCGCGTGCCGGATTTGGGGATTGCGCGCAACGGACCTGAACCAGGGTGTCGTGTACGGCACGATGACGGATGAGGTCGCGCTGCACGAAGGGTTGATCAACCGCTTCGACTACGACGACGTCTTCGGTACGGTGCTGAATCGCTTCTGTACGCAGGCTGCAATCGGGTATCCGCTTACCGTCTACGGCCAGGGCGGGCAGACCCGTGGTTTCCTCGACATACGTGATACCGTCCGTTGCATCGAGATTGCCTGCGAGAATCCCGCCGCCCGCGGAGAATGTCGCGTCTACAACCAGTTCACGGAACAATTTTCAGTTCTACAGTTGGCGGAACTGGTTAAGACCGCGAGCGAGAAGCTGGGATTGAAGGTGCACCTCGACTATCTCCCCGATCCACGCGTCGAGGCGGAAGCCCACTATTACAATGCCAAACATTCCAAGCTGATCGACCTGGGACTCAAGCCGCATTTGCTTTCTGACTCCCTGCTGGATTCACTGGTTAATATCGCAATTCGATACAAAGATCGGATCGATAAGACTCTCATTCCACCGCGCGTTAATTGGCGTTTTCCGGGGAGCGACAACCGATTCGTCGAGGAAAAAGTTGCGGACGTCCAAGCCGATGATGATCGATTGGAGAGCGCGCAACCACTTCCGCGAGTGCGGTGAGGGTCCAGCGAGCGCGGAGTCCGTCCTGTTTTAAAGGAGAGGGCTTGAACCGCGCGACCACCTCATCGGCTAAGCTGGGCCTTGTGTGAACGTTCATGGCGCGCCTGAAGGCGCGCCCTTCAAAACAACTCAACGCAGAGTTTACCTACTGTGAAAAGCGCGCGCGCTCGAAGACCGGTCCTTAGACTGGTTGTGCGCTCTTGACCGGCTCAGCGTCCACCGGGACCAGCATGCCATCTCGGATGAAGTATTCGCCGTCGCGCCAGCGTACGCTATTGCGCGTGAAACTGATCAGCCAGATACCGAATGCCATCCCATCCCAGATGGGAATAAGCGGCAGTTTCTTCCACAGGCCTTTTTCCTTCAGGCCGCGGCTGCCGATCGTCCATACCATCGCGCTCCGGATCGCGAAGTAACCGCCGAGAAAGCCCAGGGCAGTTGCGACTGAGGGTGCAACGGCTACAGCCGCTAAAGCCCATGGCAGGCCGTGCGTGAAGATCAATCCGAGATGCCCCCAGGGCCGCATGTGGCGCATCACGGTGATCCAGCGCAGTCGTTTATGGAAGAGGTCGCTCATGGACTGGTAGTCAGCAACCGTCAATACGGAGTAGGGCAGCAGCTCGACCTCGAATCCCTGCTCGGCAATGAGGCGTCCCACCAGAAGGTCGTCGGCAGGGCGATTCTCGATTGCCTGGTATCCGCCAAAAGAAGCCAGCTTCTGGCGCGTGGTGGCGATGGTGGGTCCGAGCGCGAACTTTATCCCGTCAAGCTGCTTGGCGACCAGAATGCCCGCGTAAAAGTCCGATACCATGCCCATCGACTGCAGGTGTTGAACGAAGGTCTTCTCCGTTTCGGGGATCGGCACATAGAAGCAGGTGACAGCGCCGACATTCGGGTCGGCAAGCGGAGCCACCACGCGACGCAGGTAGTCGGGCTCGACGCGGACATCGCTGTCACTGATGACCAACACTTCGTTCGCGGCTTCGTCCGTCATGCGTACGAGCTTCGCGACTTTGTCATTAGTAGCAACGCGGCCAGAGCCGTAGAGCACGCGAATCTTCGTCTGCGGAAAGTCGCGCCTCAATTGCTCGATGATGGGCAGCACGGGATCGTCGCGATCGCCAACGCAGAAGAGAATCTCGTAATCGGGATAATCCTGGCGGCAGAAACTGGCGAAGTTTTCGTATGCTTCGGGATCAACCCCACGGATCGGCTTCAGGTTACTGACCGGAGGAGTGAAGTTGGGGTCCGGCGTCGCAGGCGTGCTCTTACGAAAGTAGTTCCATGCACTGTAGAGCGCGATGCAGTAATAAATAAACGGAATAGCAGCAACTGCTAAAAAAAGGTCTATGGCGAAGCTCGGGTACAAAGCGCCCTCGCAAAGTTAGTTTAGCAACTTCCCCTGTAACGCCGAATGTTGTCACTGCGCCGCATCCGTGTCGTTTAGAACGGTTCCGGATGTGACTGTCTTTCCGGGACGGCGCCACCGCGCTGAAAGTACCGACATTGAGGATATCAAATTACATGAACGGCAGGGGCTAGCAAGCAGGTTTCGGCGTTTGCAGTGTGAGCGACCGGCACGCCTGAGATCATCATGTGCGGCCAAAGCCCATCGCTCAGGAAGGAAGGTGAGCAATGCTGGTAAACTGTTGATACAACTCACGCGGAGGGATGTGTGAGTGGTTGAAACAGGCGGTCTTGAAAACCGCTGTGCGGGAAACCGTACCGGGGGTTCGAATCCCTCTCCCTCCGCCATTTGTCCTAAGCCTGGCTGGGCACAGAAGGGCGCCATTCGACGGGAGAAAAGGACACTCTCAGACTGCCTTCTCCCGTCGCGACGTACTACAGCTCACATCGAAGCAGTTCAGCTAGAGAGGGTTATCGCTGACTTACCTCACGGCAGCACTACGACCTTGCCGACCATACCCAAGGTGTCATGGAAGACGCAGTGGTAGTTGTAAGTTCCCGGGTGCGTAAATGTGGCTCGAAAGCGGGTGGGATTGGCCACCAGCGTGTTACCCGCCACAGATAGCCCTGGCTCATCGATCAGCGCCTGCAGGATGGCCCCGGAATGAACCATATCGTTCGGCGAATTAAGTATCGCGTGAAGCGCGCCATCAGGGTCTACGGTAACATTTGCCCCGGAAGGAAATGGATTGGCTGGATCGTCTTGCGGCGGTCCGAAAGTAATGGTGTGTGGCTCGATTGGGTCGTGGTTGGTCCATTCGACGGTGTCGCCGGCGTGAACTACAATCGTCCCATGTAGGAAGCGGAGAAGCGTACTGGCCTGATAGCCACCCGCGTTTGACGTAGTCTCTCCCAGTCCTGCCATAACCTGGTTGCTCCCGGCGCGAACGGCCCCCAAAATATCATGACTGTCCTGCCGGTCGCTGGCCCCTCCAGAGTCACGATCCCTGTGCGAAACAACGCGCACGGAAACGGAGCCGCCCACCTGCTGGCCGGTAGGGTCGCCGGCACTCATGTCCATATCCATACCGTCATGATCGTCTGCTTTGAGGTCCTTATCGGCCAGCAGAACACGGAGCTGTTCGGCCCCTTGCTGGCTGTAGAAGGCTTGGTCATGCGGCAGGGGTGCCGCGGCATTGAGGACATGGACTGCGCCGGTCATAGTGGGATGCACCAGGCATTCGAATTTGTAATTGCCCGCAGTCGTGAACGTCAGGGTGAACGTCTGCCCCTTCACCAATGCGTCGCTCGTGAGGCAAGCGGAGCCGTTGAATACTGCTGGACTCTGCGTGATGCCAGTGTCCGCACAACCTCCGATACCAGGGCCGCTAAAGCCCGGGTCGTTCTCCGCTGGGTTTAAAAAGGTCAACGTGTGAAATTCGTCGCTCTGCCAGGTCCAGGTGATGCTGTCCCCGGCGTGAATCCAAATTTCGTTCGGAAGAAATGCCAGTGCCTGCCTTCCCATGTCCTTGCTTTCCCCGCCGACGGTGAGCTTCCAATTCTGCTGCGCCTCAGCGGTTGGTCCGACGCCGAGCGTCGTGAGCGCCAGCAAGCCGAGAAGAATGATCGATCCTTTTAGAATGTTGGTGTTCATATCCCCTCCTATTCACATAGGCGCAGAATAGGCGTCAAAACTATCATCGATGACGCGCAGAGGTATAATTTGGCCTTCTGTCATGTCCCAGAAGCAGCGCACGGAAAAGCTTCAGTGCGACGAGATAACCCGATTACTGCAAGCGTGGAGCGAAGGAGATCGAAATGCGCTCGATAAGCTGGCGCCCGCGGTTTATGACGAGCTTCGGCGTCTGGCTCGCGCTTACATGAAACGTGAGCGCCCGAGTCACAGCTTTGAAACGACCGATTTGGTGAATGAAGCCTGGCTCCGACTCTCGGATTACAGACGTATTAGCTGGCAAAATCGCGCCCACTTTTTTGCGCTGTCAGCGCAGGCAATGCGGCGAATTTTGGTAGAACATGCCCGACGTCACAACGTGAAGCGCGGAAGGGGCGTGCAGCACGTACCTCTCGAAGAGACAGCAATTGTCAGTGGAAGGCGGCCCGCTGATTTTGTCGCGCTCGATGATGCTATGAAGCGGCTCGCACAGTTCGATCCACGAAAGGAGCAGGTTGTTGAGATGCGGTTCTTCGGCGGCCTCAGCGTCGAGGAAGTAGCGGAAGTGCTGAAAGTGTCTCCAGTCACCGTGATACGGGATTGGATTACAGCGAAGGCTTGGCTTTATCGAGAATTGGCAGGCAGTGCGAGTGATGGACTCCGGACGTTGGAAACAGATTGATAGCCTGCTGCAGCTTGCGCTGCAACTTCCGTGCGATCAACGCGCGAAATTCCTGCGAGACGCGTGCAAGGGCGATAAGGCTCTTGAGCAAGAAGTGCGCTCTCTTCTCGGTTCTCAGGAAGAAGCTGGAAGTTTTCTCGAAAGTCCGGCAATGGAAGTGGCCGCAAGAGCCTTTTCTCGCGGCGGCAAAGAGATCGCAGAAGCCGATGAACTCCTTCCCGGCTCGACCATCTCGCACTATCGAATTAGTGACAAGCTGGGCTGCGGGGGGATGGGCGTGGTGTACAAAGCGGAGGACACCCGTCTCCACCGCATCGTAGCTTTGAAGTTTCTTCCTGTGAATGCCGCTCCCGATTCGCGGTTGCGTCAACGTTTCTTTCGCGAGGCGCAGGCGGCATCGACTTTGAATCATCCGAATATCTGCACGATCTATGATGTCGGCGAGGAAAATGGCCGACCATTTATCGCCATGGAGTTCCTCGACGGCCAGACGCTGAAAGAAAAGATCGGTGGCACACCGTTGCCCGTCGAGGAGACCCTGCAACTCGCCATCGAGATTGCCGACGCGCTTAACGCCGCGCACAACGCGGGAATCATTCACCGCGACGTCAAGCCTTCCAACATTTTCATCACGACGCGCAGCCACGCAAAGATTTTGGATTTCGGTTTAGCCAAACTGATTTCTTCAGGCCAGGGTGTATATCTTTCAGCGGAGCCGACGTCCGACGAATTGGAGCAACTGACACGCTCCGGTATGACGATCGGTACATTCACGCATATGTCGCCCGAGCAGGTGCGCGGTGAAGATTTGGACGCCCGCACGGATTTGTTTTCCTTTGGCGTAGTGCTCTACGAGATGTCCACGGGGACTTTGCCCTTCCGCGGTCAAACCTCGAGCATGGTCGCGGAAGCCATTCTGAATCGCGTTCCTGTGCCGCCGGGGCGTCTGAATCCGGAAATCCCGTCGAGACTCGAAGAGATTATTCACAAAGCGTTGGAAAAGGACCGGGAGCTGCGCTACCAGACAGCCGCGGAGATTCGCGCTGACCTACAACGACTAAAGCGCGATTCAGATTCCGGGCATGTAATCGCCGAGACAGCGCCCGGAAACATGGAGCCGTTCGCGAAATCCTCGCAGCTTCGATGGAAGGCTGCCCTCGGCGCAGTAATCATTGTTTTGGCAGCGTCCGGCGGTTGGTTGCTTTTTGCGCACAAGACACATGCGCTGACGAACAAGGACACTATTGTGCTCGCGGATTTTGCGAATTCCACTGGTGACCCAGTTTTCGATGGTGCGCTCCGCCAGGGCCTCTCCGTTCAATTGGAGCAATCGCCCTTTCTAAGCCTCGTCTCCGATGACCGCATTCAGCAAACTCTTCAGATGATGGGCCAGAAGCAGGATGCCAAGCTCACGCCTGAGATCGCACGTGATGTCTGCGAGCGAGTGGGAAGCACTGCGGTGATTGAAGGTTCAATCGCGCAGGTCGGGACGCCCTACCTGCTCACTCTCAATGCCGTAAACTGCGCAAACGGAGATACGCTTGCCAGCACGGAAGCTCAAGCGAGCGACAAGAATCACGTGCTGGACGCGCTCGGTGCGACTGCGTCAGCCATGCGGAACAAACTCGGCGAGTCGCTGAGCACGGTGCAAAAATTCGACACGCCGCTGGTGGAAGCGACGACTCCTTCGCTTGAAGCCTTGAAAGCCCTGAGCGAAGGCGTAACCTTCCACTACCACTCTGGCGACGCTGCGGCGGTTCCGTATTTCAAGCACGCCATCGAACTCGATCCGAATTTCGCCTACGCCTACACCTGGCTGGGCCTGCTGTTTAACGACCTGGGAGAGCCGAGTATCGCGGCCAATTACACGCGAAAGGCATACGAACTGCAAAATCGAGCAAGCCAGGCGGAGAGATATTGGATTACCGTGCGCTACTACAAGATGGTTACGGGCGACATTCCTGCCGCCGTGCAGGAATCTCAGCTCTGGATTCGGGATTACCCGCGCGCATATTTGCCGCTGGCACACTTGACTGGAGCTATCTATCCGGTTATTGGAGAATACGAAAAGGGCGTTGAATCTGCCGAAGCAGCCC
>JAJPJE010000100.1 GCA_021324365.1 Terriglobia bacterium
TCGCCGGGGCAGACAAACATCGGGTACACGAAGTTGTCGGGTGAAAGGCGCGTTTCACGGACCATGCTGCGAATGGCGTCGGTGCGGCGCAGCCGCCGCATGCGGGTGACTGGGAAGTTCATGGTCCCTCAATTCTAAATCCGCCAGTCCAGCCCTGGCCCGATTTGCGTGTACATGAGGGCCGTGACGGCGATCACAGCGTGTTTTTCACCACGGAGACACAGAAAGGTAGGTAATCGGGTAATTGGTAATAGGTAATTGAAAGGCGTCCCGGCGATGAGCTTGGTTACCTATTACCTATCACCAATTACCTATCCGAACTTGCTACGATAGAGCCGATGCCTCCTCTGCTCCATACCAGCGCCCAAGTGCTGGAATTTAGTGCCTTGCGTGACCTGGTTCGCGGCTATGCCTGGTCCCCGCTGGGACACGCGCGAGTGTCCGCGCTCGAGCCGGTTTCCGATCTTGACTGGATCGAAAACCAGCAGCAGATGGCGGCTGAGATCCGCGAGTTCCTGCGCGCTGGAGGCCGTTTCGATTTCGCCGGGTTGCTCGACCCACGCCAGGAACTTGCGAAGGCGCGCATCGAAGGGGCAGCGCTTGATCCCGCGCAGATTCGCGAAATCCTGCTGGTGGCCGATCGGGCCGACGAGTGGAGCGCGATCCTGCGCAATCCGCCAAATGCGATGCGGGCTCCAGCAGATCCCAGGTTAGCCCAAAAGCAGGGCGAACCTGGGCCACCAGAAGCTTCGGCGTGGCCGGCGATCATGCGGCTATGTTCGGGGCTGGCGGAGTTTACGGATCTGCTGCGCGCCTTTCGCAACAGGATCAATCCCGACGGCACGCTCGACGATCATGCCTCGCCCGAGTTGGCACGCATCCGCCGCGAGATCGAAAAGCAGCGCCGCACCATTCGCGAATCGCTGAACCGCTATCTTCGCAACCTCTCAGAAGGCGGCACGCTGCAGGAAGAACTGGTCACGATTCGCGGCGAACGTTTCGTGATTCCCGTAAAAGTGGAACAGAAACGGCGCGTGCAGGGGGTGGTGCACGGCGTCAGCTCCAGCGGGCAGACAGTTTTTGTCGAGCCGCTAGAGACCATCGAGCAGAACAACGAACTGGTTCGCCTGCTCGAAGACGAACTCGCGGAAGTCCATCGCATTCTGCTGGAGATGACGCGTAAGCTCGGAGAACACGCCGCCGATATTGCGCAGGCAACCGAAATTCTCGGCGAACTGGAATTGCAGTTTGCCAAAGCGCGCTTCGCGAACGATTACAACTGCGTGCAAGCGAAGTTCCTCACTGCCCCACTCAAGCCAACAGAAGGCTTGAATGGGCCACCCCAACCGGCTCTACTTCTCTTCAAAGCTCGACACCCGCTGCTCGAGCGCAATCTCAAAGCAAAGCGTGCAGACGTCGTGCCGATCAGCGTTGAGCTCACCTGCGAACAACGCCAACTCGTGATTACGGGTCCGAACACCGGCGGCAAGACGGTTTCGCTCAAGACTATTGGCCTGCTCGCGCTGATGGCGCAGTCCGGTATCCCAATTCCCGCCGATCGCGCCGAACTCCCGGTATTCGACGCCGTGCTGGCCGACATCGGCGACTACCAGTCGATCGAGCAGAACCTCTCGACGTTTTCGGCACACGTCACCAACATCCATTTCATCTCGCGCACTGCCACTCGCGATTCTCTCGTCTTGCTCGACGAACTCGGATCAGCCACGGACCCCGAAGGAGGCGCCGCGCTGGCTGTCGCAATCGCGGACCACTTCCGGCGCGTGGGCGCAATTTCGGTGATTTCGACGCACCATACCTCGCTGAAGGTCTACGGTGCAAACACGCCCAGCGTGTTAAACGCAGCCGTCGGCTTTGACGAGCACACGCTTCAACCAACTTACGAATTGCGCGTTGGCATTCCCGGCGCCTCGGCGGGCATCAACATCGCGCAGCGCCTCGGGCTGAATCCGTCGATCATTGAAGCCGCCTGCACCCGCGTCGGCACCCAGACGCAGGACATTTCCAAGTTTCTCGACCGCCTGCATTCGGAATTGGGAGAAGTTGAAAACGAGCGCGCCGACCTGAAGCGCAAAGAACAGGATGTCGCACGCGAACGCGGCCGCCTGGCTGCCGAAGGCATGAAAGAGCAGCGGGCGAAGCTCAAGGAGATGGAACAGAAGCTCGAAGGCCTGATTCACGACCTCGAGTATCGGGTGCGCGAAACCGTGAACGCAGTTCAGGATCGTGCCGCCGCTACCAAGCTTTCGAAAGACGCCGAGCGGCGCGTGGCAAAAATGCGCCGCGAATTCCGCGAGCAGTTCGATAACACCATCGTGGCGCACACGACGGGCGCCGACCGCAACGATCCCAATGCCCGTCCCGATCTTGTACAGCACGTCTCCGAGGGCGACACCATCAAGCTGCGTTCGGTGAACCGCACGGCAGTGGTTCGCCGCAAGATCAACGAAGATCTGTTCGAAGTCGAGGCCGGCGTGATCAAGATGCGCATCCCGCGCGCTGACATTGCACAGGTCGTTGCGCATGCCAGCGATAATCCGGTTGCTGCTGCCCGCGCCCGTGGCATTAATGTGCAACTGCGTAGTGACGATCTGAGTGCCCCTACGGAACTCAATGTCATCGGTCAGAACGTGGACGACGCCACCCGCGAAGTCGAGAAGTTTGTCGATCGAGCGTTCCTCGCGGGGATGCCGCGCGTACGCATCGTGCATGGCAGCGGCATGGGGATACTCCGCAAAGCTCTCCGTTCCTTTCTGCAAAAACATCCGCACGTTGCAAATGTGAGCGAGCCGCCCCAGAACGAAGGGGGTGGCGGGGCGACAGTTGTGGATCTACGGATTTAGTTTCACTCTAGAGGCACCGAGTCCACAGGCGATTTCTGACCTGTTTCTCCATACCTCCGTGTCTCCGTGTGATCTGGTTTTGCTATTGATCGGCGCGTTTGTGCACAGCTTTCGCACAGGTCATGCTTAAATCGTAATTTCCCTCGCTGGCGCAAGCGCCTCCCCTGCGGCAAACTAGATCGTTCATGCCTAGCGCTCTCGATTTCAAAGACCAGCTCAAGCAGCAGGCCGACATCGTCCGCATCATCGGCGAATACGTGAAGCTGCGAAAATCCGGCGCGCAAAATTTTCAGGGACTGTGCCCCTTCCACAAGGAAAAGACGCCGTCATTCTCAGTGCACGCCACTCGCGGTTACTACCACTGCTTCGGCTGCGGCGAGTCGGGCGACGTCTACAAGTTTCTGCAAAAGATCGAGGGCATCAGCTTCGGTGAAGCCGTGCGTGAGCTGGCACAAAAGCTCGGTGTCCCCATGCCGAAGATGCAGTTCGACTCGCCTGCCGAGCAGCGCGAAGCCGCTCTCCGCATGAAGCTGCTCGATATACACGAGCGCGCATGCTCGTGGTTCCAGGAGCAATTGCGCAAGCCGGAAGCAGCGCATGCGCGCGAGTATCTCGCCGGACGCGGTCTGAATGCGGAGATGATCGCGAAATTCCGCATCGGCTACGCGCCCGAGTCGGGGTTCCTGCTGCGCGATCGTCTCCGAGGGGAATTCGATGACGAGTTGCTGAAAGCGAGTGGGTTGTTTTCTTGGAAGGAGGCAGGCGAGGCCGGCGCTGAGCACAGTCGAAGTGGCGGCCGCGCCACCGTGCAGGTCCCACCCACGGCAAAAGAAGGCCTGAATGTGCCACCCACTTACTACTCTAAGTTTCGCGACCGCATTATGTTCCCGATCTGCAATGAGGCCGGGCGCGTGATCGCATTCACCGGACGTACGCTCGCGGCCGACGAAAAATCAGGACCTAAGTATCTAAACTCCCCCGAAACGTCGATCTATTCGAAGTCGCGCGTGCTTTTCAACCTGAATCACGCCAAGGAGCCGATTCGCAAACTGGAATACGCCATCCTGGTCGAAGGACAGATGGACTGCATTTCCGTTTACGCCGCTGGCTTTCACAACGTAATCGCCTCGTCCGGCACCGCGTTTACCGATGCACAAGCGCGTCTGGTCGGACGTTTCAGCCACCGTATCGTCGTGAACTTTGATCCCGACACGGCCGGTGCCGCCGCCGCGGAGCGTTCCCTTGCGCTGCTGGTCGAAGAAGACTTCGAGATCAAAGTTCTGACACTGGAGTCCGGCTTCGACCCTGACCTGTTCATTCGCAAGAAGGGCGCGAATGCCTACGCCGCGGCGCTGAAAGCAGCTCCGCGCTACTTCGACTACCTCATCGACCGCGCTCGCTCCAAGTTCCCCGTCCGAACGCCCGAAGGAAAAGTCAAGGCGCTGAACTACCTGCTGCCCCACATCCAGCGCGTTCCCAGCCGAATTGCCCGCATGGAACTGGCTGGTGAAATCTCGCAGAAGATTGGCATCGATTCTGCCGTTCTCGCGCAGGAGCTCAAAAGCGCCGCAACTTCGCGCACCTCTCATTCTGTCAAGCAACTGACCTCCGTCCAGGTCACCGACTCCGAACGTATCCTCGTCCGCGCATTGGCTACTCAAAGCGAACTTCACGGCGGACACACCTCCACTCGCGAAGGAGCTGATGAAGAGTTCGATCCTGCCCTCCAGGCACGATTTGTGTTGGAACAGGAACCGCTCCACCAGGGACTCACCGCCGAGTCGCTACTCAGTGCCATGCTTGCCGCGCCTGACACCGACCCGACCAGCCTCGATCTATCAGAAGCCGATCGTCGCCTGCTTTCCCAATGCCTGCTCCACGAAGACGAGGAACTTACCCCCGAGTTGTTGGAAGGCGCCATCCTCTCCCTGCGCCGCCGTAGCCTCGAACGTCGCCAGCGCCAGATTCGCGCCGAGATTCTTGAAGCCGAGCGCCGAAACGACTCTGCTACGCTTTCCCACCTGTTGCGCGAAAAGATTGAAGTAGATCGGGCCTTGAACCAGTCGCATCCATCCTGAATAAGATGACATTAATCCACGCCGTTTCCATTCTGGTAAGTCATGGATTCTCAGGGACTTTTGGTGAAAATTCAGTTCACATTTCTTCCCTTAACCAGAAACCAAAGCCCTTCCAGGGCCATCTATATGAGGGCGGCGCACAACTTCGGAGAAAAAACAAGTCTGAAACGTGAATTGTGGGTTACTAGCAGAGTGTCTGTATGCTAAAATTCGAAGGTTTCCGCCCACGAAGTTCCTGACAAGTCCCACAGAATCAATGTTCGGGAAGACAAACTTCTCCGAACGGGCGCCGCAAGGGGTATTCCGCTTTGGCGATTGACGATAAGTACGATATCAAACAGCTCATCGACGCAGGGAAAGAAAAGGGGTATCTGACCTACAACGAGGTCAACGACCTGATCCCAAATGATATTCACTCTCCCGACGACCTCGATGATCTCTTAACCACCATTGGCACCCAGGGAATCGATCTCCTCGAAGGGTCCAAGCTGCCTTCTACGGCACTGGACAAGCGCTTTGAAGGCGAACTCGAAGGAGAAGAAGGTGAAGAGGTCGAACTCGATCTCACGCCGGGTGCACTCGAAAAAACGAATGATCCCGTTCGCATGTACCTGCGCGAAATGGGAACGGTCCCACTTCTTACCCGCGAAGGCGAAGTTGAAATCGCAAAGCGCATTGAGCGCGGACAACTGAAGGTCCTGAAGGCGATCTCGCGTTCCGCCATCGTAATTCGCGAAATTGTCGGCCTCGGTGAAGACCTGAAAAAAGGTGTTCGCTCGATCAAGGAAGTCGTCACCTTCGATGAAGAAGAAATCACCGAAGAAGTGTTGATGAACCGGTTAAAAGATTTCACCGGCAAGATCGACGAGATCGGAAAACATTACAAGAAAGCGGCTGGACTCACCGAAAAATTGCAAGCTCTGCCTGCTCCCAAGCGCAAGACGCCAGCAGGCCGCAAGGCACGCTGGGCGCTTGGGCGTGAACTGGTAAAGCTGTCGCGTGGCATTCGGAAGCTCGGCTTCACCAATAACGAACGCAAGCGACTCATCGACCGCGTAAACAAAACGGTTGACACCCTGCGCGCTCTCGAGCGCCAGGTGGAATCGATCGAGCGGCGTGTCGAGCTTACCCGCAACGAGGATCAGAAGAAGGATCTTCGCAAGCAGGCTCGCCAGATTCGTGCCGACATGGAGCACCTGGAAGTCGAAGCCGGGGCAGCATTCCCCGAGCTGAAGCGCACGCAGCGCGACATCATCCAGGGCGACATGGACGCCGAGCAGGCGAAGCGCGAGCTCATCGAAGCCAACCTGCGACTGGTTGTTTCGATTGCGAAGAAATACACCAATCGCGGACTCCAGTTCCTCGACCTGATTCAGGAAGGCAATATTGGCCTGATGAAAGCCGTGGACAAGTTCGAGTATCGCCGTGGCTACAAGTTCTCCACGTACGCAACATGGTGGATCCGCCAGGCAATTACGCGCGCGATTGCCGACCAGGCCCGCACCATCCGTATTCCCGTGCACATGATCGAAACGATCAACAAGCTGATCCGCACTTCGCGCCAGCTGGTGCAGGAACTCGGACGCGAACCTACGTCGGAAGAAATCGCAAAGCGAATGGATATTCCCGTCGCGAAGGTCCGCAAAGTCCTGAAGATCGCGCAGGAACCCATCTCGCTGGAAACTCCGATTGGCGAAGAAGAAGATTCGCACCTCGGCGACTTCATCGAAGACCGCGCTGTGGTCTCGCCGGCCGAAGCCGTGATCAACGTGAACCTGAAAGAGCAAACTGCTCAGGTTCTACGCACGCTGACGCCGCGCGAAGAGAAAGTCATCAAGATGCGCTTCGGATTGGAAGATGGCTCTGAGCACACGCTCGAAGAAGTCGGACAGTCCTTCGCGGTCACACGCGAACGGATCCGCCAGATCGAAGCGAAAGCGTTGCGCAAGCTGCGTCATCCGTCGCGTTCGCGCAAGCTGCGCGCGTTCTTGGACGGTGTCCGCGACTAAATTGTGGGGCGGATATTCCTGTCTGCCCGGTTTTCAAGCCCGGTCCTGTGGCCGGGCTTTTTCATTTGTCGGGATTGTGCGGAGACGCGAGACCGCGCCTGCGCTCTCGAGCGTAGCGAGGATTGCTTGTGTGGCGCGGAAATTCTTGTCCGCGCTACGCCACAAATAAAACAGCGGTGCCCGGCCTTCCGAACACCGCTGTCTCATGTGCTCCTAAGACTTACTTCTTCTTCGCGGATTTACTCTTGCCGTAGCTGGTTTCTACCGTCGCTCCCATGCTTGCCAGCATCTGCTTGGCGGGATCCGCAAACTGGCCGGTAGGAGCAAGCTCCAGGTACTTGTTGAAGGCTTCCTCCGTTCCGGGAGGCGCTTCCATCTTGTTGCCTTTTAGTGTCGCCTTGCCCATCAGGTTTACGCCCTTCCAGTAGTAAGCGTCGGCCTTGGTCGGATCGGCGGCAATGACCTTGTCGAAGGTCGCTATCGCTTGATCCACTTTGCCTGTATTCGTCAATACTGCACCCTCGTTGAACTCATACGTCGCAGACTTGGTCGGATCGGCGGTCGCAGCCTGCTGGTAGCTCTGGATCGCGTCGTCAGGAAGTCCGGCCTTCAACTGAGCGTCGGCAAGATTGTTGTAGTAGGCGCCCAGCAACTCCGGCTTCACCGGCGGATTCTCCGCCTTAGCCATATCCAGGGCCTTCTTGTAGTTGTCAATAGCCTGCATCAACTCGGGCTTAGCAGCGGCTTTGTCAGGATTATTGGCCGCTTGCAGTCTCTGATAGTCCGCCAGCTTGAAGAACAGCAGGTGATGCGTAGTGTCGCCCTGCGTCGCCTGTGTCATGATCTCCACTGCCTTCGCATAGTCTTTGGCATCGGCAGCAGTCTTCGCTTCGGCAAGGCTCTGATTCAGACCTTTGATCTTTGCGTTTTCCTTCTGCGCCTCTTCAATCTTCTTGCGCTCTTCTTCAGTGGGAACGTTGCCGCCTCTAGCCTTCTCCTTCTGCAAATCAAACTCGATGTTGTTTTCGATTGTCGATTTCAGAGGAACATTGTTGAAGGTGAGAACCGTCAAGTTGCCGTTCATCAACGAGAACGTGTACGTTCCGCAAACAACGCCCAGCGAGAAGTAATCGCCATTCTTGTTGGTCTTGAAATCGTAGGTGCGCCCACTCTCCTTGCTTTGGATATGGACAACCGCATTCGGCATCGGTTTGCCGTTCTCGTCCTTCACCGTGCCTTTAACGGTACAGACTTCCGTTGCCCATCCTGCGGGCACGAAAATCACTATCGCCGCCAACGTCAGTAACATCGACGTAAATCTCTTCATTTCAGCCCTCCGGCTAATCTCCCTGCCAATATGATTGCAGAAAAACAGTGCTGATCTGCCGGGAATCAGGCGGGGCGTAACGCCGATACCTTCGTCTCCACGTATGGTATCGGGTCGTGTGCGCCAGCTGATTCGAAAGCACGCAGCCGCAGCACGCAACTGTCACAGACGCCACAGGCGCGGTCCTCGCGGCTGTAGCATGACCACGTTAAATCGAAGGGAGCGCCCAGTTCAAGGCCGAGCGTCACAATCTCCCATTTGCGCAGACCGATCAAGGGCGTAATCACTTCAATCGTTCCTTCCTTCGTCCCCGCCTTAATTGCTTCGTTGTACGCCCTGTAAAACGCAGGACGGCAATCCGGATATCCGGAGCTGTCCTGCTCAACCGCTCCAATCAGAATCTTCTCCGCCCCGAGCACCTCTGCCCAACTGACGGCCGCCGCGAGGAAATGCGCATTGCGAAACGGCACGTACGTGACCGGAATCTGTGCTTCGTGTCCGTTCGGGTCTATCCCGGCAAACTCCGGCGGCGCCTCCGGCACCGCAATCGCGTCATCAGTGAGAGCTGACCCGCCGATTGCCGCAAAAATCGGATTACGAACCACCAGTCGATCCCTCAAGCCAAGGCGGTCGCAGATGGCCTGAAACGAGCGCTGCTCCCGCCCCTCGGTGCGCTGGCCATAACTGATGTGTAGGGCCGCCGCGTCATAGTCACGGGCTGCAATTGCTGCACAAACGCAGGAATCCATGCCTCCACTGAGGAGAACGACAGCGCGCTGGCGTTGGGCATTCATGATCGCTTATTGCTGCTTGGGATGACTTGGAAGGCCCGAAACGCTGCTTCGGGGCTGGCCAACAGACTATTTTAAGCCGCTCAGTCCGTGAATTGCGAATTCCACATGCCCCACACTATCCGATCAGGCACTGCTTCAAGCTCTCGTTCAAGAGTTGCTACAATAAAAACAGCGAATATCTCAGAAAGAAGCAAATGTTTGAAGTCAGTGTAGAAGAAAGTTTTGCCGCCGGACACGCGCTGCGCGGGTATCGCGGGAAGTGTGAAAATCCGCATGGACACAATTACAAGGTCCGCATCACCCTGCATGGTGAGCAACTGGATAACATCGGCCTGCTGTTCGATTTCAAGGATCTGAAATCCGCCATGAACCAGGTAATCGACCGCCTCGATCACCAGTATCTGAACGATATCGAGCCATTCAAAGTCCTGAATCCTTCGGCCGAGAACATGGCGAAGTATTTCTACGACGAATGCAATACGTTCCTTCTCGGGAAGACAAACGGGCGGGTGCGCGTAAAGCTCGTGAAAATCTGGGAAACGGACACGACCACCGCTACCTATTTTGAGTAGGCCCCTGCTCTCATGCTGTCCATCATCGAAATCTACCGGTCCATTCAGGGCGAATCGTCGTTCTCGGGCATGCCCTGCACGTTCGTCCGTTTAGCCGGATGCAATCTGCGCTGCAGTTGGTGCGACAGTGAATACACGTTTTCTGGTGGCAAGAAAATGTCGCCTGAAGAAGTCGCGGCAGACGTACAACGGCTTTCCCCGCGCGGACTGGTGGAGATCACTGGCGGGGAGCCGCTGCTGCAAGAACGCGCTCTGCTGCCCCTTGTCGAGTACCTTCTCGCAAACGGATACCAGGTCCTTCTCGAAACCAGTGGCGAGCGTTCGCTCGATCTCGTCCCCAGGCGTGTCCATAAGATTGTCGACGTCAAGTGTCCACAATCGGGTGAAGGAGGAACGTTTCGACTCGAAAACCTGCATACCCTGACGGCTAACGACGAGATCAAATTTGTGATTGCCGGGCGCGAGGATTACGAATTCGCGCGGAGCTTCACCCGTAATCACCGGCTCGACGAGAAAGCTGGGTCCATCATCTTTTCGCCGGCCTTCCGGAAAGAGGCGACCGGCAGCCGCGATGCTTCACACTGCCTCGTGGACCCCCGCGAACTGGCTGAGTGGATTGTTGCCGATGGCCTTAACGTCCGCCTTGGCTTACAGATACATAAGTTCATCTGGGATCCAGCGACAAAAGGCGTTTAGCGAATCAGAAGAATGCCTGCACATCCGAGAGCTTGGTCGTCCTGCGATAGGGCGGCAGGCTCGCCAGGAAAATCTTGCCGTACTGCTTTTTCAAGATGCGATTATCAAGCAAGGCTAACACTCCGCGATCGTTCAGCGAGCGAATCAGCCGGCCAAAACCTTGCTTTAGCGTGATGACCGCCGCTGGAACCTGGTAGTCGAAAAACGCGTTCCGGCCCTCGGCACTGATCGCCTGGATGCGGGCGGCAACCACCGGATCATTGGGCACCGCGAACGGCAGGCGATCGATAATGACGCAGCTCAACTGCTCGCCCTGAACGTCCACTCCCTGCCAAAAGGATGCTGTTGCGAACAGCACCGCATTCGGTGTCATTCGAAACTCCTCCAGCAGAGCCGATTTCGGCGCGGTGCCCTGCAGTAACATCGGATATTGCAGTTCGCCCAATAAGCGATCGTGGACCTCTCGCATCAAGGCAAAGCTGGTGAAAAGGCAGAAGGCGCGCCCTTCACTGATCTCCAGCAGCTCTCGGATGCGGTTCGCAGCCTTTGCAGCAAATTGGGGTGCCGTCGGTTCTGGCAGTTCCGGGGGCACATATAGCAGCGCCTGATTTTCGTAGTCGAAGTGCGACGGCACGATCAATTCGCGCGTGCTATCCAGTCCCAGCCGACCGCGAATATATTCGAATCCGCCACCTACCGCGAGTGTCGCCGAGGTGAGGATCGCTGTGTCGAGTTTCGAAAACAACACCTGCTGCAGAATGGCGGAGACATCAATCGGCGTGGCCTGGAGGAAAACATGCTCGGCTCCGCGCAGGCGCTCGCGGTTCCGCTGCCGGCCACCCCGCCGCTCGATCCAGAACACCGTGTTGTGATCGTCGGATTCCATGAGGAACGAAAGCTGAACCCTCAGCTCGTGCGCACGCCGTTGCAGGTTGTTCACTTCTTCCGGCTTGGGACTGAGTGCATTCAGCTCCGAACCTACGCGCCCGATCGCATTCATCACGCCGTCATACTCGCTGCCGTGCTCTTCCAGGAATTCCTGCCGGCGCGCGAAGGGGAATCGCGACTCGCCTTCCGGCAGCAACGCAAAGAAGAACTGCGACCGCTCGCGAAGGCTCTTCAGCGCAGACGTGATCTGAGCTGACAACATTTTCTCGCGCTGGAACATTTGCTCGATGTCACGTGCCAGGTCCTCGATCTTCGCGGTGCTCACAGAAACGCCGAAGTAGCTGGAAGCCACTTCTTCCAATTCGTGGGCTTCGTCGAAGATGACTGCGGCGCAATCAGGAAGGATGCCAACATCCGGCGCATCTTCCGCCTGCTGTTTGATCGCAAGGTCAGCGAAAAATAAATGATGGTTGACGATGATGATGTCGCTCTCGGTGGCGCGACGTCGCATCTCGGTTATGAAGCAGCGGTCGTATTGCGGACATTTCTGCCCTGTGCAGCTTTCGGCGCGAGCGTCCAGCTTCGACCACAGCTCGCTGGTTTCGGGCAGGACTTTGAGTTCGGCGCGATCCCCAGTCTGCGTCTCTTTTTCCCAATCCGCTATCGCCCGATACTGATTGATCTCATCGAGCCCATTGAGAACCGGCTGATCCGTGAGGTCATAAAGTTTCTTGCGGCAGAGATAGTTATTGCGGCCCTTCATGTAACAGACACGCAACGGGGCATCGATCCCAGATCTGCCAGAGGGAGATGAATCTGGGGCAGGATCCTTTGCCGCTTCAGGGGAGAACAGCCTTTGCAGGAACGGAATGTCTTTGTAGAAGAGCTGCTCCTGCAGATTCTTCGTGCCTGTCGAAATGATCACCCGTTTGCCACTGCGGATCACAGGCGCAAGGTATGCAAGCGTTTTCCCTGTACCGGTCCCGGCCTCCACGACCAAGTGCCGCTTGTCTTCCAGCGCGCCTTCAACGGCCTGCGCCATCTCCAGCTGTCCGCGCCTGAATTCGTACGACGGATGCGCCTGAGCGAGAATGCCCCCAGGAGCGAAAAAGCGATGCAGAGTGAACGAGACGGCGGGTTGGGAAGTCGAGGGCAAGGGACCAGAACCGCTATCTATAATAGCGTTACTCACTGCTCAGGTCGCCGAGGGCGCTGAGGATTCTCGGCTGCTCTGTTGCTCGGTTCTTTCTGCGGTGAAAAACTGTCGTGGCTGAAACTGCAAATCCCGCGAAGCTTCCCACGCTCGTGATTGTCGGCCGTCCCAACGTTGGCAAATCCACGCTTTTCAATCGCCTGGTTGGAAGACGTCGCGCGATTGTCGGGGACGAGCCGGGAATCACACGGGACCGCCTCTACGGGTTCGCGCATTGGCTCACCCGCAATTTCCGCGTCATTGATACTGGCGGCATCATTCCGAATGACAAAGAGTTGATCCCGTCCGAGATCTACCGGCAGGCTAAAGTGGGCCTGGAAGAAGCCGACGCAGTCGTTATGGTAGTCGATGGGCGAACCGAACTCGCCGCTCCTGACATGGAACTGGCGCGCCTGCTTTTGCGAAGTGGCACGCCGCTGTTTCTCGCCGTCAATAAGATCGACACACCCAAGCTCGAAGCTGAGGCGGAGAACTTCAGGCGCCTCGGCATCAAGAACCTGTTCCCAATTTCCGCGGAACATGGGAACGGCGTCGCTGAACTCCTCGACGCCGCACTCGCGGTTATGCCGCAAGGAACAGACGCAACTCTCTCCGGCGCGGCAGGTCTGGGTGGCCCACCCTACTCTCCTCCCTTGGCGGAAGGCCGGGAATCCGATTATCGAGAGGAAGAGGAAGCGCAGGCACTTGAAAAAGAGTCCACCCGTGAAACCAAAATTGCAATCATCGGTCGTCCTAATGTCGGCAAGTCTACTCTGCTGAATGCGCTCACCGGCACTGCTCGCGCCATCGTTTCGCCCATCCCGGGCACGACGCGCGATGCCGTCGACGAAGTCGTCGAGCACCATGGCAAGACTTTTCGCTTCATCGATACTGCTGGTATCCGCCGCAAGGGCCGCACTGAACTGATGGCCGAAAAGCTGTCAGTCATAATGGCGCGCAAGCATCTGGAGGCAGCCGACGTCAGTCTGCTCGTCATCGACGCAACTGAAGGCGCCACCGCGCTCGATGCCAACATTGGTGGCTACGCACACGAGAGTGGCCGGTCCGTAATCATCGTCGTCAACAAATGGGATTTGGTCGTCGAGCGCGCGAAGCAACTTAAATCCGAGGGCGCCAAGAAAGCGAAATCAGAGGTGCCGCGACGGGCAAAAGTCATGCTCGATGAAGCCATGCGCCTTGCGGACCCGCAAGCCTACGAGCGCGAGATCCGCCGCAACGTGAAATTTCTGGACTACGCGCCGATGATCTTCGTTTCCGCCACGACCGGGCGCAACATTGATAACCTATTTAGTGAAATCGAAATCGTAGCGTCCGAGCGGCGCAAGCGCATCTCTACCGGGGAGATGAATCGGTTTCTCGAAACCATTGATTTCGAACGTGCCTCTGTTCCCTACAAAAGCCGCGTGAGAATCATGTACATGACTCAGGCTGCGGTAGCGCCGCCCACCTTCATCCTCTTCACCGACCGGGACGTGAAACTGCATTTTTCTTACGAGCGCTTCATCGAAAACCAGATCCGCGCAGCATTTGGATTTGTGGGTACACCGATCTGGATCAAGACCCGGGCGCGCAACCCAAAACAAAGATAACCACCGAGCACATAAAGTATCAGCAAGGCTCTGTGTCCCTTTGTGCACTTCGTGGTTAGAATTGGATTATGACTGAGACAGCGGCCAAAATCCGGCTCACTGAACAGGTCAAAGCGGCGGGTTGAGCGAGCAAGCTGAGTCCGGCGGTGCTGGACACGGTGCTTGGGAAATTAGCCCGGCAACATGATCCGAACGTGCTAGTCGGCTTCGACAAAGCCGATGACGCTGGAGTGTATCGCATCAGCGCGGATCAGGCGCTCGTCCAGACCATCGACTTCTTCACACCAATCGTCGACGATCCCTACACCTTCGGGCAGATCGCCGCCACCAACTCGCTCAGCGATATCTATGCGATGGGTGGGAGGCCGCTAACAGCGCTCGCAATGGTCTGCTTCCCCGAGAAAGGTGACTTCGACATCCTCGAACAGATCCTTGCCGGTGGTCTTTCGAAAATGATGGAAGCCGGTTGCACTATCGTCGGCGGCCACAGCGTCCGCGATCCGGAAATTAAGTTCGGCTACTCGGTTACGGGAATGATCAATCCTGATCGTGTCCTGACTAATAGTGGCGCGGTTCCCGGCGACCGACTCGTCTTGACCAAGGCGATTGGCACCGGCGTAATCTCAACCGCTATTAAGCAGGGCAAAGCCGAGGAAAAATGGATCGAAGCAGCGACGCGTTCGATGACGACTTTGAACAAGTTGGCCGCTGAAGTCGTGACGAGAGTTTCACCACAGACGAAGGCTCCTTTTCAAATCCACGGCATGACCGACATTACGGGTTTCGGCCTGATCGGCCATGCACGCGAGATGGCGCTCGGCTCCAATGTAAGCCTTCGGCTCAACGCATCACATATTCCGCTGCTCGAAGGCGCTCTGGAATGTGTTCGACAAAAATTCATTCCCGGTGGTCTGAAGGCCAATCGCGAGTTTGCCGAGTGCATGGTGTACTACGACGAAGCGGTTTCAGAAGAGTTGCGGACCATCCTCTACGATCCTCAAACGGCCGGTGGTCTGCTGATTTCCGTTGCTCTCGAAGATGCTGACGAGCTGCTGCGCGAATTGAACGAAGCGGCAGTTCCGGCGGTCAGTCTTGGGGAGGTGCTCTCATCGGACAAGCCCGCGATTGAGGTTGCCCCGTAGCTGCTCACCTGCTGTGACAAACAAGCCGAGACCCCGCCCGGAACTGTTGCGCAGCTACTTGCGGCAGCTCGCGAAAAATGTAGAGCCGAGGCCAACATGACTTTGCAAGCTAACCATCCTTCCATGTAGACGAGCTTCTTCACAAGTAATAGAGGCTCCGCGTGGGTGCAGCATGTGTGCGCTGCGAAGAAATAACCTTGTATATCGTTTCTTCACGACTGTAGTCATCTCTGCTGCCATAGTTGCGTTGTCAGACTGTGGTGGCGCAACGTCGAACTCCGGAACTTCGACTTCTACTCCCGCTCCATCTCCGCCAACATCGCCGCCGCCTACGGCACCCTCGCCGACACCTATGCCGACGCCAATGCCCACGCCAGCCTCGCCAACGCCGATGCCGAGTCCGTCTCCGATGCCAACTCCGGCTCCTATGCCAGTCATTGGTAATGAATACCTCTACGCGGTTGCTCCAAGCAGCGGCAATCAGAGCACCTTTGCCGTCTACCAAATTGACCAGAACAGCGGACTGCTTACACAGCTCAGCACGGCAACCATCCCGGTACGCGCCGCGCAAAATATCGCCGTCGACGCTACGGGGCAGAATTTTTACGTTACAGGCTTCGAAGCGCCCGGTACCAACATGGATCTGGTGAAGGTCGACCCAAATACACACAACATCACGCCAATGCCGGGACAGACCTTTCACACCCTCCCTGCATATCTGGGAGATGGCGACTGCTGCCCGAACACTGTTGCCGTTGATACCACCGGCAAGTTCGCCTACGTCGGTGGACTCAATGACGGATCGATTCATGTGTATTCCGTCGACCAGAGCAGTGGCACCTGGACTGAGATTTCTCCGAGTAACTATCAACCGAGTTCCGGCGGTACATCGGTGTATGCGGTCGCTATCGACCCGAATAACAAGTTTTTGTACGAGTCACAACGTGACTCAAGTTTTGTCAATATTTGGATACGTGATCCGAATAGTGGAATGATCACTCCACAGGCCTCTTCGCCTTTTCAGACCGGTGCGTTGACCACCGATGTCTCAGTAAGCGCTGACGGCAAGTATCTCTTCGTGCCGCAGTACGAGGTCAGTCATGTAATGGCCTACAGCATAAGCTCTGGCGGCTCCCCCCTGCCGTTACCGTCATCACCGCTTGATGCCGGTAATGCTCCCGGCAGGGCGGTAATCGATCCCCAGGACCGCTTCGTCTTTGTGCTGAACACCGGCGCTTACAATGGCGGGCCTCCCAGCGTCCAGGCATTTAAGTTCGACACTGCTACGCGCCAGATCACCGCAGTCCCCAACAGCACGTTTACCGTGTACGCGGCTGGGCAGTTGGTAATCGACGCCACCGGCAAGTTTCTTTATGCTTTGGGAAATCAGCAGACCATGGGCTGGTCCATCGATCAAACCACCGGCGCGTTATCGCCTCTGAGCGGCTCGCCCTTCAAGATAACGGGAACGGCTGGACTCGTAGTGCAGCAGTCGGCGGGAGGAACCCTGTAGCTATTTTTGAGTAACCACAAGTTGTCCGTCCACCACACGCACATCGCCGATGAAGTCAGGCAGCTTTAGTTTTTCCCGATTCTCTGGATCAGCAAGTTTTTTCTGCAGTGCACCATTCACCAGAGCAACAGGAACAATGAAATCACCAACCTTGAACTCAGTCGGTTCAAAAGTTGCGTAGCCATTTTGAGAGCCCAGCCGTCCGGCAACCGTAACATAAACATCCTTGCCATAGATTCGCGTCGGAAAAACGCCACGAACCTGGTCTCCTTCAAAACTCACTTCCGGAGCCGAAATCGGAACCTGCCCCAAGTCGGCGTTCGTCGGCGTCCCAGTGCGCAACGACTCCTTCAATGCGGCATTCACTTCATCGGAGGTTATCTGCACCTCCGCGCCGTGATCGCCGTTACTGCTGGCCTGCTCGAGTTGGTTGATCTTCGCTTGGAACTCGGCGGATTGTTGTTTCACGTTTTGAGGTGCGGTCTGCGGCTGCTCCGGCCGCGTCGGTCGCTTCAGTGCGAGTAGGATCACCAGCACTAGGGCCGCAAGCACAAACCACCGCGCAATTCGATAGATCTTCATAAGCTCTCAGGATTTGCTGGCATTAGCATCGTCCGAGTGTCCCTGGGCGGAAAGATGACCGCAGTCATGCGACTTCTGGCCGCGACAGCGGCCCTGAGGGCAGCGGATGTAATAATTGTCATGTGTCTTGTGAAATCTGCCATTCCCGCAAGGAGAAGCGCTTTTGCCCAGCCTTGCACGACCGGATATGCCCGGTCTGCTGCGGCACCGAACGCGAAGTAACTCTTGATTGTCCCAGCGACTGCGTTTACTTACAGCAGGCGCGCCACAACGAGAAGCCCCGCTCCATCGATCAGGTCGACAAAGAGCTGCTGTTCCTCGCTGTGGATATTCCTGAGCGTTTCATTTACGAGCGCGAACCGCTGATACTCGGCCTCAGTTTCGGTGTAGCGAAAGCTGCTCGTGCCGATCGAAGCATCAATGACCGCGATGCCATCGGCGCGCTGACGAACCTGGCTAAGAGCTACCAGACTCTCGTCGATTCGGGGCTGGTCTATGAATCCGCGACCGCCAGCTTGCCACAACAGGCGATCATTGCTGAATTGCGCTCTATGGTTGAGGAGTACCGCAAGATCGAGCAGCAGAACCTCGGTTATGCGTCCCTGCGCGACAGCGAGGTGCTGCGCGCACTGGTATTTATGGTCCGCATTGCGTTAGGCCGAAATAACGGCCGGCCGAAATCGCGGGCGTATCTCGATTTTCTGTTCAGGCAGTTCCCCGAGCAGAAGTCCGCAGTCGTGGGACCGGACGAGGGCAGCCGCATTATCGTCCCTTGACCGCTTTCGCTTTTGTCAGCTCAGTGCGAAGCGCCGGGAGAATCTCCGGCAATTGAAACCGAAATCCCGCTTCTTCCAGGCGTTTTGGCAACACGCGCTGGCTGGCAAGCAGGGTTTCCACTCCCATCTCGCCGAAGAAGAACCTTACCGCGGCGGTTGGCAGCGGAAACAATGCGGGCCGCCGGACAGCTCTCGCCAGCGCCTTAGTGAACTCGAGATTGGTAACCGGATTGGGCGAAACCAGATTTATGGCTCCACATAGCGAATCACTTGCGATGAGCATTTGAATCGCTGAGATGACATCGCTCAACGCGATCCAGCTCCACCATTGGCTGCCGTTTCCCACAATGCCGCCCATTCCAACATGAAAAGCTGGGAGCATCTTGGGTAGTGCGCCACCTTCTTTCGCCAGCACCAGTCCCATCCTCGCGTGAACAACCCGTATGCCAGCCTGTTCCGCAGGCTTGGTCGCAGCCTCCCACTGTCTGCACACTTGTGCCAGAAATCCATCACCGGCGCTGCTTTCCTCTGTAAGAGTTTGATCGCCTCGCGATCCGTAGTAACCGATAGCAGATGCCGACACGAGTGCGCGCGGCGGTGTCTTCATTCGTGCCGCGGCCATCGAAATCGTCTCGGTTCCACGAACACGACTGTTCAGGATATGGCTTTTTTTATGATCGCTCCAGCGTCCCGCCACTGTATGCCCCGCCAGGTGCACAATGGTGTCCACGCCCTCAAGCGCGGCCGGATCGAGTTGCCCATAGGGGTCCCACTGCAGGTCAGGACCGTCTCGGCCGGGAGCATCTCTACCGACGCGAACAATGTCATCTCCTGCGCTTTTCAGCGCTTTGACCAGCGCCTTGCCGATCAAACCGCTTGCTCCTGTGACAGCAATCTTCATGTGTCCCTCAGGAAGATAGTACGAAAGGACCGCCTACCGCATCGGCCCAAATGTGTATTGTCCTTCTCGATTCGGGTGCTTGCCAGCGGCGCTTCCGGGCGTAAAGTACTTGTTATGCGTTGTTGCCGTGTTTTGCTGTTGCTGGTTATCTTTGCCCCGCACGCCTTTTCGCAGCAAGTCTCAGCGCCGAAACAGGCCGAAGCGTCGGTTCCAAACTTACAGGCAATCATCGAGACTCAGTTTGGCCCCGGATACAAGCTCGATCCGGATTTCACCCCGCAGCTCGGTGATTTCGACGGCGACGGCGAGCAGGACATCGCCGTGGTCGCCATTGGTGGTAGTCCACTCGGCGGTGCCTCGGGATACAACTACAAGGTACAGGACCCTTATAACGGCTATTTCGGCTGGGGCAATCCAAGGATTACCTCGCAATTCGGCAGCGTTGACGGTGGCCCACCGCGACGCATCCTGATCATCCATTCATGGCAGAAGCCGACACCTAAGGCAAAGTACGTGTTGATCAACGTGCCGTTTGAAAAGTGGGGTATCAACAAAAAGGTTTTCAAAAAGAAGCTGATCAATATCATCGAAATCCAGGAATCCAGCGGCATGGGCGCCATTGTTGTATTTGATGGAAAGAAGTATCGCTGGGAACCCGGCGATGCGGATATGAGCGACAGTCCGAGAGCGTAGAAACGATCCTGATAAGTTGACTAATCCTGCTCAGGCCGGATAATCGGAACATGGTTCCGACCCTGAGTCGTCGCGCCTTGCTGATTCTCCTCCTAAGTGGAGCCCTGCTAACCTACGCCTCGAAGCAGTTCGTGATGCCGGTTGCGCGTGAGGCACAGACCTACCCCGCCCACGATGTTCACGGCAACGAAAACGTCACGGTCGCGGCAGACCCGTACGACACAGAAGGCAAGGCTTCGGTATTCACGCAGAAATACGCGCAGAACCAGATTCTGCCGATCTTTGTGGTGGTGACCAATGGTGGCGATCAGCCAATCGCCCTTGAGAACATGACACTGCAACTCGTTACTCAGAACGATTCCAAGATTCAGCCCGCGAACCTTGACGATCTTTACCGTCGATTTTCTAAGCTCAAGAGTCGCGGCGATGAACCCCGACGCAATCCCTTACCCGTTCCGTTCCCGAAGAAAGGCCCGCAGGCTGGAGTGAACTCGAAAGCCATCAACGAGTTCAATGCAGCCATGTTCCGGGCACGGGCCGTCGAACCACACTCCAGCCATGCAGGCTTCTTCTTCTTCGATATTGAGGGTATCTCCCAACCTCTGACTGGCGCTCACCTGTATGTAACCGGTATTCATGACAACAATGGCCAGGAATTAATGTATTTGGACATCCCTTTGGACAAGTACCTGGACTCGAAATAGCCTGCAGCCAGCCAATTTCGGCCAGTTGGCATTTTGCTCGGCCCTGCGACTACAATATCTCCGTCGGCATCAAAATGCTGAGCCCTTTTGTGGGGTGGTCAGGCGGTATCCGCCTCGGGTGGAACTGCACTGGAGGTGTTGTGAGCATTACTTCAATAGGCGATTCTCGTCCAAAAATTACGACCGCGACTCTCGCTGCGCGGAAATCCAATGGACAATTGATTACCTGCCTGACAGCGTACGACTACGCCACCGCGCGACTTGTTGACGAGGCTGGGATTGACGTCATCTTGGTCGGCGACTCCCTCGCCCAAGTGGTACTCGGCTACGACAGCACGCTGCCGGTTACTGTCGACGAAATGCTTCATCACACCCGTGCTGCGCGGCGGGCCGTTAAGCGCGCTCTGCTCGTCGCCGACATGCCCTACGGCTCGTATCATGTCTCGCCTGAAGATGCGGTGCGCAATGCATCGCGGTTTCTAAAAGAAGCTGGGGCGGAGGCCGTCAAACTCGAAGGCGGTGAGAAACGCATCGACGATGTTCGCCGCCTCATCGACGCCGAGATCCCCGTCATGGGCCACATCGGCTTGACCCCACAGTCGGTGCATGCCATGGGCGGTTACAAAGTCCAGGGAAAGACATTGAACGCCGTCGAGCAACTCATGCGTGATGCTGTGGCTCTTGATCACGCCGGCGCATTTTCCATCGTTCTGGAAGGAATTCCGAGGGAAGTCGCAGCGATGATCACCGAAGAAGTTTCGGTGCCGACGATTGGGATAGGCGCGGGTCCGGACTGCGATGGCCAGGTACTGGTGATACACGACCTGCTTGGAATGACCTTCCATCCAGCGGCAAAGTTCGTGCGGCGTTATGCCGATGCTTGCGCCGTGGTTTCCCAGGCGATCGAATCGTTCAAGCAGGATGTGCTCGAAGGTAATTATCCCTCTGACAGCGAGTCGTATCACCTCCCGAAAGACACGGCTGCCGCGCTCGATACCATCCAGGAACGCAAACGCGCCATGTCGAAATAGTTCGGCGTCCCTAGCCTCCGGGATTCGGATGTGTGAAACGAAAACTAATGCCTACCGCCTCGGCTTCAATTCGCATCATCGACACTCCCGAACAGATGCATTCTCTGTCCGGTGAAATACGGAGTTCCGGACGCCGCCTGGGACTGGTCCCGACAATGGGGGCTCTCCACGAGGGCCATCTCTCCCTGATGCGGTTGGCGCGGGCTCAATGTGACGTGGTAGCCGCTTCGATCTTCGTGAACCCACTGCAGTTCGGTCCGAATGAAGATTTCGACAAGTATCCTCGAACGTTCGAAAGCGATTGTCACAAGCTCGAAGCTGAAAAAGTCAGCCTGCTGTTTGCCCCCACCACCGAGGCCATGTATCCGCCCGGCGCGAAAACATTTGTCGAAGTTGGCGAAATCAGCGATCGCCTCGATGGCCGCTCCCGTGCCGGTCACTTTCGCGGTGTAGCGACCGTAGTCACAAAGCTGTTCACGATTGTGCAACCCGATGTCGCTTTCTTTGGACAAAAAGATGCCGCGCAGGTCGCGATCATTCAGCGCCTCGTGCGCGATCTGAACCTGGACGTCAGGATCGTGGTTGCGCCGATCGTCCGCGAATCCGACGGACTTGCCATGAGTTCCCGCAACGCCTATCTAAGTCCACAGGAACGAAAGCAGGCACCGGTACTGTATCGGGCACTCATGCGCGTGCAGAAGCTTGCCGATCAGGGCGAACGCAATACTGCTAAGCTGATCGCTAGTGGCAAAGCAGTCATCGCTGAGGAACCCGGCGTTCGCCTGGACTATTTCGAGATCGTCGATCCACAGACACTTCAAGGCGTAAGCGACTTACGCTCAGGAGCGCTCGTCGCGGTCGCGGCATACGTCGGAACTACAAGACTGATCGACAACGTGCTGCTCAGTGGAGGCGGTGAAGTTCGGACGAGCTTACGCTAGTAGTCAGTCGTGAAGGTGTAGAGCCACGCCGAGCAACGCAATCAGCACTGAGTTGCTGATTCCCACTAATCAACCGCTCTTTTCGACACGAACGCATTTCCCGCGATTACGAATCTCAGTTCTTCGTGAGCCGCCTTGGTAATTCCGATCCGCGGAGTTCTGACGATCTTCTCTGGTCGAAACCCATCATCCACAATGCGCAGGTCCGAAGCGATTGAGGTCAGGTCTTTGTCATTATCGCGTTCTCGAGTGATCCCAAACGCTTCAGCGAGACGCCCCGGGCCGGACGTCAGCAGCCGCACCTGGCTGACCCGTTTCAGATCTGACTCCAATCCGCGCGCGCCCGCCATCTCGGCAAGTCCAGCCACAGGTTCTAGTGCACGGAACAGCACGCTTCCGGCCTTCCCCTCTGGCTCACACGACACATTCAAGCAATAGTGATTCCCATAAATGAAGTAGACATAGGCATGTCCTGGGGGGCCGAACAGCACGAAATTGCGCGCTGTCTTCCCGGCAGCGGCATGGGCTGCGGGATCATTGATGCCGAGATACGCTTCGACTTCCACGATTCGCCCCGCTCGAATCCGGCCGTGCTCCTTGCGTACCAGAATCTTGCCGAGAAGCTCCCGCGAGGCGGTGACTGCATCCCGTGCGTAGAACGCTTTTGCAATAGGTGCCAGCGTCGCGAATGAAAATACCTGCTGTTTGCGCGCTGGCGTTTGCATTGGGGAAAAAACTGGCCCGTTCAGCACGGAACGGGCTGATGCTCCTAAACGGGATTTGCCGGTGCCTCACATCTGCCTGTGTTGGCAGATGTGGAAATCTATTTCTTCAAGGCCCCCAGCACTTCTTCCGCATGTCCTTCCGGCTTTACCTTTTCGAATACGTGCTTGACCTTGCCATCCGGACCGATGATGAACGTGCTCCGCTCCACGCCCATTACCTTCTTGCCATACATGTTCTTCTCTTTCAGAACGCCGTAGGCAGTCGCGACTTTCTTGTCTTCGTCGCCAAGCAGCTGGAAAGGAATTTTGAACTTGTCGGCGAACTTCTTCTCATCTTTGGGAGTGTCAGGCGAGACGCCCAGAATCACCACACCTTGTTTTTTAAATTTGCTGTATTCGTCGCGAAACTCGGACGCTTCTATCGTTCAACCTGGCGTGTCTGCTCGAGGAAAGAAGTAGAGGACGACCGTTTTCCCCTGCAGGTCTTTGAGTGATACCTTATTTCCATCCTGATCAGGCAAAGAAAAGTCAGGAGCCTTATCATTGATGTTCATGGGTGTTCTTTCTCCCTCGCCAATGAAGATACTACAGCGCTGCCTGATGGCGGCCATCACCCTGGTTGCAGTTTCTGGCCTGCTCTCCCATGGCTGGGCACAATCGATTCGGAAGAAGACCAGCAAGGGACCGAGAGCGGTCGCCATACTCGAATGGGGCGCAAAAGGACCTCGCCTCATTCCCGTGTCCATCATGGTCGACGGCAAGTTCTACGATGCCGGCATCTACCTCGCCGACCCGGTTCCCATGGCGCTCGATCCGGGCAATGTTTACGAAGTACAGAAGTCTGGTGATCCTGCTGGCCTTTTCACGATCAACTCCGTCATGCAGGAGCAAAACGGTCCTCCGTTCTACGGGATTGGCAAGTTCACGACGCAAGCCGAGGTCCAGGCGGCCGCTAACAAAGCCGCAGCCGCCAAAGCCAAGGCTGCCGAAAGAGCTTCACGACACAACTCGGATGACTCCGGGCCTCCTCGCCTGCGTCGCGCACATAGTGCACCCATGCCGCAACCCGGTCCAAATCCGCCGAGTACACCACCCGGCACCCCTCCAGGCATGCCGCCGGGAGCCCCACCTATGGGTGGTCCACCTATTCCGCAGACCTCGCCACCTCCCTCTTCAGGTCCTACAGGCACGGGCGACGACAGCGGCGGTGATCGTCCCACAATGAAGCGTCCCAAGCAGACTTCATCGCCGAGTTCCACGCCCGATGATACAGGCGACGACAGCGACACGGAGCGGCCTACTCTGAAAAAGCAGGCACCGACGGCTCCGCCTTCCGTGCCTCCTGCTGCAACGAACTCCAGCAACGGCTCCACGAATGACAGCGATCGGCCAGTGCTCAAGCGCGGTACGGAAGGCCGGCAAGCCGAAAGCATCAAGGGACCGGCTTCGCCAGTTCCCTCACCTTCAGCCCCGAAAGGAATGAACCGGACCGAGGTCGCCGTTTCCGATCCGAATATCGCTCCACCTCACCCTTTCAAGTGGGTAGGTAGTCCAGATGTCGAGAAGCAAAACGAAGACGGGACTCGGCAGTTAGCATTACAGGCCGTGCGAGATTACGCAGTCAAACACCCCGGCGCGCGCCCCGGTTCCACGCTCCAGGACGTAGAGGTCCGTGAGTTCGATTTAGACTTCAGTAACGAAGCGGTGGTCGTCTTGAGTGCAACCGTTCCGCAAGAATCTGCGACTCCATCACGTGCTGCTCGTCGTAAGTCTCCTGGTTCCAAGTCTTCGCAGGAAGTCCCTACTGGCTCAGCAAGTCCCAAGACTGATTTCTATGTCACTGTGGTAGCTCGTCAGAATTATGACGGCACCATGCGCAAGGTATTCGCGCTGGCGACAGACGGCAGCCACTTGGATGTTTACCCACGACTGGAGTTGATCGATGCCGTCGACGCTGACGGCAGCGGTCGGGGCGAGTTGCTCTTCCGCCAGATCTCAGACAGCGGAACGAGCTACGCCATCTATCGCGTGGGAGTGGAAACCATGACGGCGCTCTATAACAGCGGCGCTCCCCTCCAGCAGTAACAGCTTGCGATTGCGTTCTATTCTCGGCAGATCGCAAACGCTCTTACCGGGAAAGATGTTCCTCCGACAATTGCAGGCGGCGCGGCAAAGAAACGAAAATTGCGCCCCTGCAATTGATCCAACCCCCGCAGATGTTCCACGACCGGAATCCCCGCCGCCAGCAACTTCGTATGCGCCGGGCGCTCGGGATCGTTCATGTCATCGATGTTCGCGCAATCGATGCCCACCAGCGCCGCTCCAGCATGCACCAGAAGGTCGCAGGCACTTCCGGTAAGAAACGGGCCGGAGCGGAAATAATCGTCACCCCACCGGCTGGACCATCCTGTTCGCACCAGCACCGCTTTGTTACGAATGCGATCGGAACGAATGCCGTGAAATGCGTTCTCATCGATTGCTCCGTCCTCGGCTGCCGATACCAGAAAGCCGGGCAGGTCTACTAACTTCTTAAGCGCAAGGTTTGCAAGATCCGCACCCTCCGGGTGGCGGTGAAAAGGCGCATCTACATACGTCCCAGTGTTGCCGCCAAATTCGTAGCTTGCGATCTGAAACGTGACACCGCAAGCATAGTGCGCATGCTTGGGTGTGTCCTGGTGACTGAGGAAAACGTGAAACTTAGGTTCCGGAAGACCCGGATACGATGGCATCTCTGGTTCCAGACGATGACTGAGATCAATGATCATGCAGCGATCTTACAATGGGACACGCAGACAACAGCAGGCCTATGAAGTCGCGCAAACTCCCGGTAAGTGTTTAAACTGTTATCGACTCATGAAGCTTCGCGCTCTCTCTATTCTCATTCTCACAGCCGGTTTGGCTCTCGCACAGGCGCCAAATCCTCCCTCTCCAGCCGTTCCGGCTTCTGCCGACGCGAACGCTCAAAAAGCTCGCCAGATTCTCGAGCAGATGATCCAGGCCCTGGGTGGCCCCGCCTACATGTCCATCCAGGACATGAGTGAGGAAGGCCGAGGCTACACTTTTTATCAGGGCCAACCCGACAGCGTGGGCACGCTTTTCTGGCTGTTCTGGAAATACCCTGATAAGCAGCGCGTTGAATTAACTAAGCAGCGCGATGTGGTGACCGTGAACAACGGCGACGAAGGCTATGACATTACCTACCGCGGTACTGCCCTCGAGGAGAAAGAGCAGCTGCAAACCTATCTCCGTTACCGTAATCACTCGCTGGAAACCGTGCTCCGCGTCTGGCTTCAGAATCCCAATGTCGCACTGTTCTACGACGGCCCTGCGGTTGCCGAACAGAAGCCTACCGACTCTGTCACGTTGATGAATGGAGACGATTCGGTCACCATTTTCGTGGACCGCTACAGCCATCTTCCTGTGAAAAAGACGTTCTCCTGGCGCGATCCCACGGATCGCTTGCGAAACGAAGAAGCGGAAATTTACGACAACTTTCGCCCCGTGCAGGGCATCGTGACACCGCACATTATTATGCGATCCCGCAACGGACAAACCACCGGCCAGCGCTTCATTACTAACGTGAAATACAACACCGGGCTGCCCGACTCGTTGTTCCAGGCGAAAGTGACATACGATCCCTACGCCACACCAAAGCGGAAGAAGTGACTCGCAGTTGCCAGTTTCTGATTGTCATTTGTTAGTCCGAGCCATCGGCGAAGACTGCCATTTCGAGGGTAAAGAGAAATTTCAATGAGCAAACGACGATCAGCTAGCTTCCCGGGCATCAGTACAGGATGCATTCCCAGTCGCATCCATTGCTAGGAAGTGCCAACTACAGCGGTATATTCCCATGCTTCTTCGGCGGATTCTTGTCGCGCTTCGTCTGTAGCATTTCCAGTGCCTGGATCAGCTTCTTACGTGTTTCACGCGGTTGGATCACCGCATCCACAAATCCGCGCTCGGCGGCCACATACGGATTCGCAAAACGATCGCGAAATTCCTCAACCTTCTGCTGCCGCATCTCGGCACGATTCTTCGCCTTATCGAGTTCGCGTTTGTACACAATGTCGACGGCGCCCTCCGGACCCATCACGGCTATCTCGGCTGTCGGCCACGCGTAATTCACGTCGCAGCGGATGTGCTTCGATGCCATTACGCAGTACGCTCCGCCGTAAGCTTTGCGCGTGATCACGGTGATCTTCGGTACCGTGGCTTCGGCGAACGCAAACAACAGCTTCGCGCCATGCGTGATGATGCCACCGTACTCCTGTTTTGTGCCCGGAAGAAAGCCTGGAACATCTTCAAACGTGATGAGCGGGATATTGAAGCAGTCACAGAAGCGCACAAAACGCGCACCCTTAATGGACGCATTGATATCGAGCGTCCCCGCGAGAATGGCCGGCTGGTTCGCGACGATCCCTACCGATCGCCCATTCAGCCGCGCAAACCCTACCACGATATTCTGTGCATAGAACTCCTGCACTTCAAAGAAGTAGCCGTCATCGACCACCGTCCTAACCGCATCCTTGATGTCGTAGGGCTTGTTCGATTCCGCCGGAACCAGGGAATCCAGCTTCTCGTCCATGCGCTCGATGGGATCGGTGCACTCTCGCCGCGGCGGATCTTCGAGGTTGTTTGACGGCATGAAGCTGAACAACTCCCGTACCATCGACAGGCACTCGGCATCATCATGGGCGAGAAAGTGCGCGACCCCCGACATTTCATTGTGGGTGTGAGCTCCGCCCAACTGCTCTTTTGTGACCTCTTCATGTGTTACCGTCTTGATCACGTCCGGCCCGGTAATGAACATGTACGACGTCTTATCCACCATCAGGATGAAGTCGGTAATGGCCGGCGAATACACCGCACCGCCGGCACAGGGGCCCATGATTGCTGAAATCTGCGGAATGACGCCGCTCGCCAACGTATTGCGCAGGAAAATGTCGGCATAGCCGGCCAGCGACATCACCCCTTCCTGAATACGCGCGCCACCCGAATCGTTCAGTCCAATCACTGGCGCGCCAACGCGCATCGCTGTGTCCATGATTTTTACGATCTTGCTGGCATTGGCCTCGCTGAGCGATCCCCCGAAAACGGTGAAATCTTGCGCGGACACAAAAACCAGCCGTCCTTCGATGCGACCGTATCCAGTGACAAAGCCATCGCCAAAGTACTTCTGTTCATCCATGCCGAAATCGGTGCAACGGTGAGTAACGAGTTTGTCAGTCTCCTCGAATGTGCCCTCATCAAGAAGAAACTCGATGCGCTCGCGCGCCGACATCTTGCCTTCTTGATGCTGGCGCTCGCGACGTTCCTTGCCACCGCCCGCTTCGGCGAGCCCGTCGCGGCGCTTCAGTTCCTGTATTTTTTCTTCAAGCTTCATAGGGGGCGCATTATAGCTGGAGGCACGTCTTTTGGTCATTGTTCCGCAAACATCTCCAACCACTCGCTCTTGAGTACCTTGTCCTCGGTCATCAGGTTGTTCTCCTGTATCAGTCGCATCTCGGCGGAACCTCATTGCCCGCCTCTATACTGTGAAGTACCATAACTGAACCAAGATCAGCCGGAAGGGCGTTCACTCGGTTCTTACAGTCATGACAAGCGAACGTGAACATCGAGACGAAATTGTTCGTGTGGGCCGCTCTCTCTACGAACGCGGGTTCGTAGTCGCGATGGACGGCAACATCTCTGTGCGGCTCGACGCAGAACGTCTTCTCGTCACTCCCACCTGCATGTGCAAGGGAAGGATGTCTGCCGACGACCTGGTAATCGTGAACAACTCCGGGCAGAAGCTGCACGGCCGCCGTGATGTCTCCAGTGAAGTTGCTATGCACCTGCTGATCTACCGAATGCGGCCGGACATCAACGCTGTAGTGCATGCGCATCCGCCGACCGCAACCGGGTTTTCCGTGGCCGGAGTAGCCCTGGATCAGGCCATCCTCTCGGAAGTTGTCATCACCGTCGGATCCGTTCCTTTGGCGCGATATGGAACCCCCGGCACCGGTGAGCTTACGGATGCCCTGCGTCCCCTGGTACAAGATCATTGCGCCATTCTGATGGCGAACCATGGCGTGGTTGCCTATGGCACTGATCTCGAAAGCGCCTTCATGCGAATGGAAACCGTCGAGCACTTTGCGAAGATTGCCTTGGTTGCAAGAACCCTCGGAACCCCACAAGTACTCTCGCGCGATGATGTTCACAAGCTGGAACAGATCCGGCAACGCATGCAGTCAGTTCCAGCTAATGGCAAGGCCGCCCGTATCGAGCCGGTCACCGAAATTGCGCATGCCGCCAGCGATCGTATTCCCGTGAATGAATAACACCGGCTGCCGTTCTCGTTGACGCTAAGCTGCTGTGCACGCTACAATTACTAGGTTTGCCTGTACTGCCAGGTCCCGTCATAGTCAACCTGCTGCGAATGTGAGCGCGGGATTCCGATTGGGACAGCCGTTGCCGTCCTGGCAACGTGGAGTGCAAGCGTTAGGTTATCCATAAGGTCGTGGCTACGCTCGCGTGGCGTGCCTTGGAGGATTTATGTACGCGGTTATCCGCACCGGGGGAAAGCAGTATCGCGTCGCACCCGGCGATGTGATTCGGGTCGAAAAACTGGCGCCAGCCCATGACGACCGGATCCAGTTCAGTGAAGTTCTGGCGGTTTCATCCGCCGAAGGTCGCGTTTCGCGCCCCTCTGGCGCAGCCCATGTCATTGGCCAAGTTTTGGGCGATGGGCGTGGCGACAAGATTCTTGTCTTCCACTACAAGCGCAAGAAGCAGTACAAGAAGCTTCAGGGTCATCGACAACCCTTCACCGCAGTTCAGATCACCGAGATCTCTGTGGATGGCGAAACATACAAAGCCCCCGAAAATGTTTTGAAGCCACGCAGGGTCGAAAAGCCTTCCCAGGAAGAAGCAGTGGAAGCGGCACCCCAAGCGTCAAAGAAGGCTGGCAAGAAAGCGGCTCCCAAGAAGGCGGCCAAAAAAGCTGCGAAGAAGAGCAGCGCGAAAAAATCTACCGGGAAGAAGAAGTAGGTAACAATCTGGGCGGCGCATCGCGCCCCAACGAAGAAGGAATTGTCATGGCACACAAAAAAGGATTAGGAAGCTCACGAAATGGCCGCGACTCGAATGCACAGCGGCTCGGCGTCAAAGTTTTCGGCGGACAGGTTGTTCCCGGAGGCTCAATCATCGTTCGCCAGCGTGGCACGCGCTACAAGGCCGGACTGAACGTTGGCCGCGGTAAAGATGACACCTTGTTCGCAAAAGTCAGCGGCACGGTGAAATTCGTCGACAAGGGTTTACTGGGTAAATACATCGTGGTAGAACCCGCTAAGGCGTAATCTTCATTCTGTTCGAGAAATCAGAGGCACGGAGCCATTCCGTGCCTTTTTGCTTTTCTAGTTGGCCCCTTACAGCGCCAGTGTGTCGTTGCGAGGCATACATCGAGTGCCGTCGCGTGGGCGCTTACATCTTGCACTGGAAATCAAAGCGCATCATGGTCTGCTGTCCGGCGATTTTGAGTTGTACGATTCATGACTGCTGCCTGAGCCCTCGCGAACCTGACAACCCTCAGTGCCGACCGCGTTCATCTTTCTTTCGATTGCTTCAATCGCAGTCTTCGCTAGCACTCTGGTTTGCCGAGTGCTGCCACAAATTCGTAGTTCTTGATTAGCACCATAATTACTGCACCTAACGAAGGTATACGACTGGTCGGGTAACTAGCGTGGGCGTAGCTGTCACACGCCACGTGATGATTACCTTAGAACGACCAGCAAAAGTGACTTGCGCACCGCAACTCTTGACGTCAGAATGCGTCACAATTCACAGCAGCACGTGCGTGTTGTGTGTGGGAGGGGGAATGGTTCCGGAAGGCAATCCACTTAGGAGTTTCTTTTTCGACATCGTCTCGCATCACTTTGCGAGTTCCTTCGATCTGCGCGATCCCGAACTCAGCGCGTATATTTCCGATATCCTCACCGAATTTTGCGATACCGACCAGCTACATAAGATTCGCAATGCCGGTGGACGCGCTCTGGACGATGTAGGCGAGATGCTGCTTGAGTCCGATCCGGTTTACGGTCCAGCACCCAGTTTCGATCGCGAGCGTCAGGTGCGCAAACATATCGGCGACTACACGCTTTTTTTCACGGGAATGTTTCCGGAAAGCATCAACCACTACCGCCTACGCCGCACTCGACTGGAGAACATGATCGACTTCATCAAGGCCGGCAAGGAGAGCTACTACATCGTCTCCAAATTCGACTGTTTCGAATACCAGAAGGTCGCGCCCCTGTTCCGTAAGCTTTCGGAGCGCTTCGAGGAATGCGTGGTCGGATTAAACATGGTAAAAAACGAACTCCAGGAACGCCAGCATCCGATCGTGAGGCAGACAACCGAATTCCTGATGTAAAGCTTGATGTGACCAGTCTGATCGTGGGCTGCGAACGCCCTCGTCCGTGCAGGCTGAGTTTGGTTTGCATCGATTCCTTCGTCCGCGCAGGACCTACCGTTCGTTCATCCGATAAAAACTCAAGCATGCATCTCCCTGCACCAACTTCCGATATCGCAGCACATTTCCGATTCCATCTCCTGGATCGAATCTCTTATCGTGCTCGGCCACGATGATGCCCTTGCCCTTCATGAGGTTTAGTTCCGATACTGTCCGCAGCACACCCTCATACTGGCCTTCCATCCGATACGGCGGATCGACGAAACAGTAGTCGTACTGGGTCGCAAGTTGCGGAAGTGCCTTGAGCACATCCTGCTCCACTACTTCTGCACCGTCACTGATCCCCAAGCTTTTTAGGTTCTCGCGAATCGCTCGTGCGGCCTGCTTCGTCTTTTCGACGAACGTCACAGAGCCTGCGCCGCGGCTCATGGCTTCAATGCCCACGGCTCCGGTCCCGGCATATAAATCCAACCAGGCGCTTCCTCCCAGCACATCAGGATCACCCGCAGTGAGCACATTGAATAATGTCTCCCGCAGCCGGTCTGAGGTTGGACGTACATCCAGTCCCGCAAGCGCCCGCAATGGGCGGCTCCGGTATTTTCCGGTGATGATCCGCATGCTGCGTATTTTAGCGGCTCGATTTTCGTGCCGGTAGCTGCCGCACAAGCCACTGTATAAAATGAAAGAAGATGGGAAACTGGGCTGCATCCATTTTGCGAAGCTGGTCGATTCCTGTCGGCCGCATCGGAAACGCGCACGTACGCGTGCATCTGTCGTTCCTGTTCCTGCTCGCCTACGTATGGATGACCGACTCGAAGCCCCTCGGCAATGCCGTTTATGGGCGCGGTCTGGCGCTGGTCGGCCTGATGCTTGCCTCGGTGATCCTCCACGAATTGGCACACGGCCTGGTGACTATTCACCGTAAACTGCCGGTACGAGTTCTCGTGCTCATGCCTATCGGCGGCATCGTTCTGGTCGATGAATCTGCGGAGCCAGACCACGACACCGGAGGCGAATGGGCCGTAGCCCTTTCCGGTCCTTTCGCGAACCTCTTCGTCGCATTTATTACCGGCAGTATCGTGCTGGGTCTTATTCCCAAAGCCGCGCTATGGTCTTCCCCGCTGATCTCCTCGGAAAACCTGCTGCGCAGTTTCGTGTGGATTAACTTTGCATTATTCGCTATGAATCTGGTGCCCGCCTATCCGCTCGACGCGGGCCGCATCCTGCGTTCTACTCTCGCGCGTCGGACCGACTTCGTCCGCGCCACACGTCAGGCGGTCAGCCTTGGGCAGATGTTCGCCATTGCGCTCGTCCTGCCAGGCATCATTGTGCCCGATGTCTGGAATCGCTGGCTGATGCTTGTCGGCCTCGTGCTTTTTCTGGCGGCGCAACTGGAACATCGAGCCGTACTGTTCCAATCGGTACTGGAAAGTCTGCGTTTGGAAGACGTCATGCTCACCGACTTTGCCGTGCTCTCCCCCGCCGACACTCTGGAAGACGCACTGAACAAAGCCGTTCACACGCTGCAAGATGACTTCCCGGTAATCCGCGGCGGCGACATGGTTGGTGTAGTTTCCCGGCAGCGTATTGTCGAAGAGTTGCGTGGCGAAGGTAACGGTTACGTGCAGTCAGCCATGAACCGGGCATTCCAGATTGCCCAGAAAGGCGAATCGCTCGCGTCAGCATTGCGTAAACTCACCGCGCAGCGACTTACGCTCATCCCCGTGGTTGACGAGGGCCGCCTGGTTGGTATCATCACTTTCCAGAACCTGATGCACAGCATGCGGCTGTTGGCGGAATCCCGCCGTCTCAAGAACGGGAAATAGCTCCCTACACCTCTGTTTCAGCAGTTCTGATAACATTTCACGAGTTCGCGCGTCTTTCATCGTTTCGGGTTGATTCCTACTCCCCGCTCGCCAGGAGATACATCATGATCAAACGTCTGATCTCCCTTATTTTGGTTGCCGGCAGCTTTTGCAGCGTCGCTTTCGCTGCCTCGACGACTGCTCCCAAGCGAAACTCTTCACAAGCCCTGCCCACCATCAAATACGAGAAGTACACGTTGAAGAATGGGCTCACGGTCATCTTGTCGGAGGATCATCGCCTGCCTTTGGTTGCGGTAAACCTGTGGTATCACGTCGGACCGGCAAACGAGCGCGAGGGACGCACCGGTTTTGCTCACCTTTTCGAACACATGATGTTTGAAGGATCGAAGCACATTGGCAGCAAGGCGCATTTCCGCTACCTGGAAGGCGCCGGCGCGACGGGGATCAACGGCACCACCAATTTCGATCGCACGAACTACTTTGAAACGGTCCCGTCCAACGAAATTGATCTGGCGCTCTGGCTCGAGAGTGATCGCATGGGCTATCTCCTCGACACCCTGGACTACGAAAAGCTGGCGAATCAGCGTGACGTGGTCCGCAATGAGCGGCGGCAGAGCATCGAGAATCGCCCCTATGGATTAGCCGAAGAAGAGATCTACCATCAGCTCTTCCCAAAGAGTCATCCCTACTACGCCGCTGTCATCGGATCGCATGCTGATATCGAAGCTGCCCAGATCGACGACGTCCGCAAGTTTTCAGAGCAGTACTACACGCCGAACAACTGCAGCATGGCCATTGTGGGCGACTTCGATCCCGTAAAGGTGAAGGCTGAGGTCGAGAAATATTTCGGCAGCATCCCCGCAGGGCCAGCGGTTCCGAAGATCGAAGTGAAACCGCCGGTTATCACTTCCGAGAAGCGTGTTACTGTTACCGACGATGTGCAGCTCCCACGCGTCTACATGGCGTGGATCACCCCTTCCATCTACACGCCTGGCGATGCCGACTCCGACTTGCTGGCGCGCATCCTGGGCGGGGGCAAATCCAGCCGACTGTACAAGAAACTAGTTTACGAAAAGCAGATCGCACAGGACGTGGAAGTCGACAATGACAGCGAACTGCTGGGCTCGGTGCTCGATATCCAGGCAACTGCAAAACCTGGTGTCACACCCGAACAACTCGAGCAGGCGATCAACGCCGAACTGGACGACATGCGCAAGAACGGGCCGACTGAGGCGGAACTCGAACGCGCTCGCAATTCGATTGAATCCACCATGATTCGACAACTTGAGAATCTAGGCGGCTTCGGTGGCGTGTCTGACCGACTGAACCAGTACAACCATTACCTCGGAAATCCCGGCTTCCTCCCGCAGGACCTTGAACGCTACAACAAAGCTACCGTCGCTTCGGTCAAGGCTCTGGCCGACCAGCGCCTGGGGAACAATCAGCGGGTCGTCGTCTATGCTGTAAGGGGCAAGAAGGTGATTGATGATGTTCCTAAAACGCCTGAGTCGGAGGCAGAGAAGAAGGTTGTCGTTACCGGCCGCATGCCTGACGAGCCATGGCGTAAGGATGCCCCCAAACCGGGCACACTGGCGAAGTTCACCCTCCCGGCGCCGCAAAGCATCAAGCTGAAGAATGGGCTCACAGTGTTGCTAGTCGAACGCCATAGCCTGCCGGTGTTTGCGGCGAATCTCGTAATCGTGGGCGGCGCGGGCGCGAATCCCACGGATAAACCCGGCCTCGCCTCGTTCACTACATCCATGCTGCAGGAAGGAACCGAGTCCCGTCCGGCCCTGAACTTGGCAGATGACATCGACCAGATCGGCGCTGAAGTCAAAACTGACTCTAATTACGACTACTCTTCTGTGAGCATCCGCGCTCTGTCCAAGAACGCCGCTCAGGCTTTCGATCTACTGTCCGATATGGCTCTGCATCCGGCATTCGATCCGAAGGACGTCGACCGCGTCCGCAACGAACGCATGACCAATATCCTCCAGGAAAAGGATAGCCCGCGCATGCTGGTAATGAAAGCCGCCAACCGAGTCGTGTATGGCGACAAGCATCCTTATGGCTATCTCACGACGGGTACCGAAAGCTCCAACAAAGACATATCGCGGGACGATCTTACTTCCTTCTGGAAGAAAGATTTCGTTCCCGGCAATGCCGCGCTGGTGCTTGCCGGCGATCTCACGCCGGCGCAGGCCCGTACCCTCGCCGAAAAATACTTCGGCGGATGGACTGGCTCCAGCCAGAAACTCGCGCCTCCGCCAATCGAAAGCAAGGTGACGAAAGAACTCGTCATCATCGACAAACCGGAAGCTCCGCAGACAGAAATCCGGGCTGTAGGACTTGCGGCGCCGCGGAATTCGCCCGACTACGTTCCTATGCAGGTGATGAATACTGCGCTTGGAGGCTTGTTCTCCAGCCGCATCAATATGAACCTGCGTGAGAAGCACGGCTACACGTACGGCGCCTTCTCGCAGTTCGCCTTCCGCCGCGAGCCGGGATTATTCGTCGCTGGCGGCGGTATTCGGGCCAATGTAACCGCGCCGGCTGTCAGCGAGTTGATGAAAGAAATTAGCGGTATTCAGCAGGCGCCCGTCTCCGCGGACGAACTGACGCTGGCACGCGACGCATTCGCGCTCTCCCTCGCAGGCCGCTTCCAGACTACGCCGCAAACAACGCTGATCATGGGTGATCTCTTCGCATACGATCTGCCGCTCGACTACTACCGCACGCTCCCAGCAAAGATCGATGCTGTGACCGCTCCTGAAGTACAGGAAATGGCGAGGAAATACCTTGTACCTGGGAAAATCGCGGTGGTAGCCGTCGGTGACCGCGCGAAAATCGAACCGGAATTGGTGAAGCTAGACGTCGGACCAGTTCAGCACATGGACTACGCCGCTAACGTGGTGAAAGCCGACAGCGCAAGCGCAAAGTAAGGCGTTAAACAACAGCCGTTTAGCGCTGCGATGAGCGACAGATTTTGCGCCCATCAGGAGCTTGCACTCGCAGCCGGCAGCTACGTGCTTCATCTCGGAGTCATGGACAGAACCGATCAGAAGATGGGAGCTCTAGAGGTTCCGATAACCATTCCGGCGCCAAATAGCGCCAACAAATAGAACGGAGGATCGACGCTTTAGCCCTGTGTTGAACGCCTAAGTTTCACCTCTATCGTCCCGGCGAACTTTAGCCGTTTCTATTCCTCGCCATCTGGTTCCTAGCCGCTAATATCATCAGGCTACGGCCGCTCTCACTTCCAGATACTCCGCATCGACGACCGTATGATCAGCATCGCCCTGATTGTGTTCTTCCCAAAGCCGGACGAGGTCTTTCCTTAACATCTCCTGTCCTTGCGCATCGAGACGCGCGAATGTCATCTGCGTAGGCCCGAAGTATTTCCGGAAAAGTTCAACGACTTCTGAAGGCCCGTATGGGTAGTCAAACCGAAGTATGCGCTTTGTTGTGCTGACTTTCGCACGTGTCCCGAGCCGCTGCCGCACCACTTCGTCATCTCCCCATAGCAGTGGCGCCGGCAACCCAGGCGGTGGAGGCACATGTTTCGCTGTAGCGGCGAAGGTTTTTCCAACGAAACCGGTGGGAGTCCAGTTGCCCATGCAAATAAAGCCACCAGGGCGGCAGACCCGAAGCAGTTCGGAAGCCACCAGCTCGGGACGTGGCGCGAACATCGCGCCGAACATCGACATAACCACGTCGAAGCTCCGTGGTTCATGCGGCAGTTCCTCGGCGTCGCCTTCGACGAACTCGATTTCCAGTTGCTGCGCCTTTGCGCGCTCTCGCGCCTGCTGCAACAGGTTCGGGGCGAGGTCGAGCCCGGTAACGTTAGCTCCCTTGATCGCAGCAGGAATGGACTGATTTCCCGTCCCACAGGCGACATCCAGAACCTTCATCCCCGGCTGCAAACCTAAGCGGTCGACAAACCTGATTCCTTCCTCTTCATTTAACCGTGCAATCTGGCCGAAATCTCCCGCCATCCATGTGCTTCGAAGACGTGTCTTCAGTTCAGCGAAGCTGTTAGCAGCGCTTGCCATATCCCACCCCCACGCGAGTGTCGAAAGTATAGGCGCGCAACTCAGTTGCGGCAACGACCTACCTGAGCAACAGCAACTCGGCACATCGACGTGTAAACTTGGCGTATGCCTTTTCGAGTTTCACGATCTCGTTCGACGCAATCGGACCTTTTTGCCTTGGCGAACGCCCCAACCGACGCTATTACCGCCTTCACAGACGGCGGCTCGCGTGGAAATCCGGGACCTTCAGGATATGGAGTCGTAATTGAGGACAGCACCGGAAAGAAAATTGCCGGACTGAGCAAATATCTAGGAAAACAAACCAACAATTACGCTGAATACTCGGGATTGCTGGCAGCGCTCGAGTACGCGGTCCAGCACGGCTACAAGGCTCTCAAGGTGATCAGCGATTCGGAATTGATGGTGAAGCAGATCAAGGGGCAGTACAAGGTCAGTAATCTGCAGCTAAGAGAGCTGCATACGCGCGCTAAAGACTTCATCGCGAAACTGGACTGGTTCCAGATCCAACACGTGCTCCGCGGCCACAACGCCGAAGCCGATCGGCTAGCGAACCAGGCCATGGATGAGGGCCGCAGGCGACCGTAAGCACAAACAAGTTCTCAGCGAACCTCTCTCGTTCGTCCATTAAACAGGCTGATCAGGAACTCGAGAATGCGAGCACAGCCGGGGGGACGGCAGTTCCAGCATCCGTAACTCGTCTTCCCATCAAGCGGGGTTTAACCTCTGCGCGAGAACTCGGTTCTTGAAATCCGAGTGGCACAAATCTTTTCAATTCCAGCCGCGGAGTGGCGAAATATGCTAGCCCGGCGCGTAAGCGCTGGACCAAGGGCATAAACCACTGGGCCTCGCAGGGGCACACGGTTCGCACTCACTACAACGCCGGTTTACGAACGAGCACCACTACGGCGCCACTCTGGCGCAGTGTTCTCATTCCGCTGCTGAGGTTTCACATCCAGCCTTCTTGCGCGCGACGGCGCATACGTTGTCGCTGAAGCGCCTCCCATGCAGCAGGCCCAGCGAAACTTTTTGCCAACTGGTGCGCGGAAACCCGGGAAGGCCGCCCTTGTTCGTGTAGCAAAAGACCGGATCTGAAAACCCTGCTTCCTTCAGAATCCACCTGACATCAATGCACAGCAACGGCGTTATATGAGCGGGATACGACCTCTCGCCAAAAGCGACGTGGTGGCCGCGGACGACGAGCGACAACAGCGACCGCCAGCTCTCATTATTCGGAGTGGTGAGCAGCAGCGTTCCACCCGGACGCAATACCCGAAACAGCTCGCGCGCGACAAAGCGCGGATTTTCCAGGTGTTCGAAAACTTCCGCAGCCACAACCGTGTCGAAGCTGTTATTCGCATACGGAACTTTGTCATTCAGATCACTGCTGGTCCAATGGATGCCTTCGCTGATTTCAGCCGGATGCGGCAGCAGATCGATGGCATGCACGCTTTCAAAACGCTGCAGGCTGAATAGCTTCTCGCTTAGGCTGCCTATCCCGGCTCCAAAATCAAGTACATCGCCGTACAAATCAAATCGCGTAATCAAATCCAGTACCAGCGAATAGATAATGTCTTCACTCGTCCCGCCCGATTCGCGCGCGGCGAACTGGCGGTGGCGCAACAATGGATCGATCCCAGGGCTCGGTGCAGGTTCCATTCGTGCCTACAGTAATTCAACCGAGCCTTAGCCCTTAGCAAAAACAACCCTGGTACAAGGATTGTCATTAAGGAAGCTTTCGGACCCTACTATTATTTAGCGCAGCTTCTTCTCCCGCCTGCAGGAGTGTCTATGCTCGTCGAAAGCGCGGAGGCAGACGCCTCACGGCCCGGCGCGCCAGGCCAAACAGTTGAACCTTGGCTCATCGTATGCGGGGGATTCCACCAGCTCGGCGGCATGGATCGGGCGAATCTTGCGCTGGCTAAATATCTTCGCTCAACGGGGCATCCAGTGACTCTTGTCGGCCACGACTTCGATGCCGAAAGTTCAAAACAATTTTTCAATCCCGTAAGCGTGCCGCGCCTGCGCTGGACTCCTCTAGGAGAACGGCTCCTTTCTGCTATTGGCAACCGGCGCGCCCGCGATTTGCGTAGGTCCTGCCCAACTGCGCGCGTGGTTGTGAACGGCGGAAACTGTACCTTCGGCGACATCAATTGGCTGCACTACGTTCACCACGCGTGGAACCCCGATCCGCGAGAGTTGCCCATGGCAATCCAAGCCAAACATTCGCTTCTACAGGGCATGTATCTACACCGCGAGAAGCGCGCTCTCGAAGCAGCGGGTCTTATCATTGCGAACTCGAACTCAACCGCACAACACATTCTCAGGTTAGGAATCGACGCCAGCAAAATTCGAGTCATCTATCTAGGCTGTTCACCCGAGTTGCGGCCGCCTGTTCCTGAAGAACGACTTGCCGCTCGTCGTTGGCTTCAGATCGCCGAGGACGAGCAGGTCGTGGCCTTTGTTGGTGCACTCGGATGGGACGACCGAAAAGGGCTCTCTACGTTATGGCGTGCAATGAACGAATTGTGGCAGCAACAGCAGTTCAAAACCGTCTTGGTGATTGCTGGGGGCGGCGCGAAACTGAGATGGTGGAGGCAACAAATTCAATCCAGCAAGTTTCGTAAGCAGGTTCGCATCCTCGGCTTCACGGATCGAGTCAACGACATTTTAGCGGCAGCCGACCTGCTCGCCAGTCCATGCCGTTACGAACCTTATGGTTTGAATGTGCAGGAAGCGATCTGCCGAGGCGTTCCCTCCGTCGTCAGCGCCTGCGCTGGCATTGCAGAATTGTACCCCGCAGAGCTTAGTCCCCTGCTCCTCCGTGACCCGAACGACGCCATTGCTCTGGCAAATTCCCTGTCACAGTGCCTGACTGAGATGAACCTATGGAAAGAAGGTACCCGCAGCTTCGCGAATTCTTTACAAAAGCGAACTTGGGCGGAGATGTCTCGAGAATTCGTGACTGCGGCGTCGCGTAAGTAGCCCACAGAAATGCAAACCTGCTAAGCGCTCACCGCCTGCGACCCACCCAAGGGCAGGAAGTATTGCGTCCCGCGTACTGGCTCGCTCACCTTGCGTAGAAGCTCCTGCAAATCTTCGTTGCGGTCCACGAAATCGATTTCGGTAGTGTTTACGATTAGCAAGTCTGACTGCGTGTAGTGAAAGAAAAAGTGCTCGTATGCTTTGATCACTGCTTCGACGTAATCCTCACTGATGGCATTCTCCGACGCCGCGCCTTTTTTCTTGAGCCGCTTGCGCAGAACTTCTGGCGTGGCCTGCAGATAGATCACCAGATCGGGCGTGGGGAGCTGATTGCGAAAGAAATTGTAGTACCGGTTGTAAATATCCAGTTCCGGGTCGCTCAGATTCAGATACGCGAACAGCTTGTCTTTTTCGAAGATGTAGTCGGCTACCACGACCTTGCGCGAGTTAGGCCCCACTTCAAGCGATCGCAGTTGTTCGAATCGCTTGATCAGAAATGCAAACTGAGCTTGAAAGGCCGCGCCGTTCTCGCCGTCGTAAAACGCGTGAAGAAAGGGATTATCCTCGGGTTCATGCACCAGTTGTGCGTGAAGCCGCTCCGCAATGATGCTGGACAAGGTGCTCTTGCCTACCCGAATCGGACCTTCTACCGCAATATAGCGAGGCGCCTCAAAGAGTTTGGCCATCAGATGGGTCCCTGAAGTCTGTACTGGAAGTCGCGGTCAGAATAGCGCGATGAGCCCGACGAGGCAATCAGATAGATCACAGACAATTGAGTCATCGAATCATTGAGTCATTGAGACATTCAGGAATTGGGTAATCTGGTAATTGTTTACCTTTCTGAGGGTGAACGGCTCCGGTTTCCGCAATGACTCAATGAGTCAATCTCACAATCGCTACGCGAGCGCTCCCGCCTCTTCCTTCAATTTCTCGGCCTGATAATGTGTCGTCAGCGCGTCCACGAACGGCTGCAGCTTGCCGTCCATCACTTCGGTCAGCTGGTGCAATGTCAACCCGATGCGGTGGTCTGTCACGCGATTCTGTGGAAAGTTGTAGGTGCGAATCTTCTCGCTGCGATCTCCCGAGCCAACCATGGAACGCCTCTCCTTCGACAGCGCTTCCTGCTGCTTCTCCCGCTCGACCTCGTACAAACGTGCTCGTAGTACCTTGAACGCCTTTTCGCGATTCTTGATCTGCGACTTCTCGTCCTGGCAGCTGACCACCGTATTCGTTGGCAAGTGCGTCAAGCGAACCGCAGAGTAGGTCGTATTCACCGACTGGCCCCCAGGTCCCGAGGAACAGAATGTATCGATGCGAACGTCTTTCGGATCGATCTTGATGTCGACATCCTCGGCTTCCGGCATTACCGCAACCGTAACCGTCGACGTATGCACGCGGCCCTGCGTTTCGGTTGCCGGCACGCGTTGTACACGATGCACGCCACCTTCATACTTCAGACGCGAGTACGCGCCGTGGCCGATGACCGATGCGATCACTTCCTTCAACCCTCCGACACCGGACTCGGACGTCGACAGCACTTCCACTTTCCAGCGTTGCGATTCGGCGTAGCGCGAGTACATTCGAAACAGCTCCGCCGCGAATAATGAGGCCTCGTCACCACCCGTTCCCGCGCGGATTTCCAGAATGACGTTCTTATCGTCGTTCGGGTCTTTCGGAATAAGCAGCACCTTCAGCTCTTCTTCGACTTTTGCCACGCGGTCTTCCAGTTGTGCCAGCTCTTCTTCTGCATAGGCCTTCATGTCGGCATCAGTTTCGCTCGCTAGCATTTCTTTACTTTCGGCGATGCCGCGCCGCAGATCCTTGAACTCGCGATACTTCTCGACGATCGGCATCAGTTCGCTATGCGCCTTCGCTGTTTTCTGATACTTGCCCGAGTCGGAGACGATCTCGGGAGACGCCAGAGCGTTGGTTAACTCCTGGTACTTAGCTTCGATTTGGTCCAGTTTCTCGAACATGATTTCACTCTATAAATTCGTTTGTCACAGCATAGAATCGAACCACCAAGGACACGAAGCATCACGCACACTTCGTTTCCCTCTTTTGTGGTTGAAATGAAAGAGAGCGGCGCGCGAATTCGGGGGAAGCCCCCTAGGCAAGCACGAGTTCGCCACCGCGCTTGGCTTCGAGTTCCATCGCTTGATTCAGTGCCACGATCGCGCACTCAACCTGATCATCCGAAGGAGTCTTGGTGGTGATCCGTTGCAGCCACAATCCGGGCGCCGTCATCAGTGCGAAGAGCGATCCTCGATGTTTCGCTGCAAAACGAATAATCTCGTATGACACGCCCGCGATTACCGGCAGCAGCGCAATGCGCAACGCGAACCGAATCCAGAACAGGCGATCCAGAATGTGGAGCCCGTGTTCAGCGCCGGACGAGACCCCGGTTACGGGAATCAGCGTGTAGACCAAGATGCTGATGAGCATCACCGTCATCAGGAAGCTGGTGCCACAGCGCGGGTGGAAGGTCGAATATTTCTGCACTGCGTTCACCTGCATCGGATCGTGCGATTCGAACGCGAACACCGTCTTATGCTCGGCGCCGTGGTACTGATACACACGGCGGATGTCCTTCCATAGAGACACTCCCCAGATGAAAAGCAGGAACAGCGCGATGCGAACAGCTCCGTCGATCAAATTGAAAGCTACCTGATGCCCGAACACCGGCCAGACATGCTTCAACTCAGTCGCCGCGAGCAACGGAACAAACTTGTACATGAATATGAAGAATCCGACGGAGAACAGAACGTTTACCGCCAGCACCCAATTGCTGATCTGAACCGTCTTCCCTTCGTCGTTAACCGGAATCTCGTCGAGCGCGGCATTCGCCGAATACCGAAGCGCGCGAAAGCCCAAGGCCATTGCTTGTCCCAACGTCGCTACGCCGCGGACAATCGGCCAAGCCAGCCATTTGCGCTTGTCAGCTGGACGTTCGAGCGGCTCGCAGTGCGAAACCACTTCCCCGGTACTCTTGCGGACGGCGATGCCCCAGGCGTGGGGTGAGCGCATCATCACGCCCTCCAGCACTGCTTGGCCGCCGACAAGAATGTCCTCACCGCTCTCCAGTGCCGGGAGCAGCTGCAACATGGCTGAAAAACGCAGAAACTGTCGCCACTTCTTCATGAATACCTGGTATTGGATGAGTTCCCTACCCGGGAAGTCTCCTTTAAAGCCTACTGGCCTAGCTATAGTGTGTCAAATGTAAGCAGTTACGGTAGTTAGCCGGGGTTTATCGGAACATTTCAGCTTGCTCCTCCTCTCTTTCGGCGTGTATGCTGCCTGCGAGGCTCCATACATTTCATGCCTTCGAGGTACATATGAACCGTTCTGCTGGAATCGGCCTCGTTCTACTGCTGCTCGCCGTCTTAGCATCCCCGTCCTTCGCTCAATCGAAGCCCGCGACCGTTCAACCTGAAGCACGGCTTACGAAGTTGTTACCCGCCACAGTTTTCCTTGACGGCGAAAACGTTCCCACGCAAAAACGCAATTCATCGTTGGTGGAATTGCAGAATGGCAAACTGCTCCTGGCAGCGCTGGTGGATACCGCCGGATATTCATCCGGATACCAGGAAAAGTACATCGGCGTGATCGAGTCGCAGGGAGGCTTCACTCTCGGCGGCAAGGACTTCGGTCCCGGCGCTTACGGTTTCGGCCGCAAAAAGACAAATCAAGGCGACAAAGAAATCATCACCCTCTGTGTGTACGACCTGGGCGGCAACCAGCTCGCTGAAGTTCCCATGGACAAGAATGAATCGTTGAAGCCTGTTCGCCCGCTGCAGATCGCAGTCCAAGGCAACGGTGCACGCCTGTATCTCGGCCCCTATTACTTGGATTTGGCCGGCAAGTAGTCTCACCGAAGGCCGCCGATCGACGCACTCCTCTCTGAATCTGCGGTTTGGTCTGTTCCACGGCGTCTCAGCGGCATCTTTTCTTTCGCTTTCACAAAAATGTTACGACGGCGTAGTACCCTTGGCGGACAGCGATGGCGATGTCTGATCACAACAAGGTTCTTGAGCTGATCTCGCAGGAGAACTGGGAAGCCGCTGCACACGCGATGGAACGGCTCGATCCATCCGAGGTGGCGGACTTGCTGCAGAAACTGCCGTTTGAGCAGCAGCAGAACATCTTCGGACGTTTCCAGGTCGATTTCGCTGCCCGGGTCGTCGGACACTTCCCTTACTACCACCAGTATGTGCTGCTGCATTCGCGTGGTCCGGAAGCAATGCGCGCCATTGTCGACAAAATCGATGCCGATGACCGCATGCGCTTCTTCGACGAGCTACCCGAGGAAGCTTGGCAGCACCTGATGGATGAGCTATCCGGAGCGGCGCTGCCGCATCCGCAGCGTCCGCAGGTTCAGCCGGTTAGCAAGCCCAAGCTGCCAGGGCCTTCCGCGGTGGTTGAGCCGATCATCGAAGCCCGGCAGGTGCAGAAGTTCTACGAGCAGCCGGACGGCAACCGCATCGAGGTGATTGCCCCGACCAATCTCACCCTGGAGCCGGAGACCATCATTGCATTGCTCGGTCCCTCGGGCTCCGGCAAATCGACGCTGCTGCGAATGCTTTCGGGACTTTCGAGCCCGTCCTCAGGCCAGGTACTGTGGCACGGAAAGCCGCTGGCGGAAACACACCCAAATGTTGCAATTGTGTTCCAGAGCTTCGCGCTCTTTCCCTGGTTAACAGTCTGCGAGAACGTGGAAGCGCCGCTCGCCGCGCTCGGCATGGCCAAACAAGAGCGGGAGCAGCGCGCCACCCAGGCGCTGGATTCGGTAGGTCTGAAAGGATTCGAGAACGCGTATCCCAAGGAACTATCTGGCGGCATGAAGCAGCGCGTCGGATTCGCGCGGGCGCTAGCGGTCGAGCCGGAAGTCCTGTTTATGGATGAACCTTTCTCCGCACTCGATGTTCTCACTGCCGAGAACCTGCGCAGCGAACTGATGGAGTTGTGGATGGCGAAGAAGATTCCGACGAAGAGCATTTTTCTCGTCACCCATAACATCGAAGAGGCCGTTCTGCTCGCCGATCGAGTAATTGTCCTGGGCCGTAATCCCGCAAGAATCCGAGCTAACTTCCGCGTGAACATTCCACAGCCGCGCGAGCGCAGCGCAGCCGAGTTCACCGTATATGTTGACTACATTTACAAGGTGATGACGCAACCGCAGGCCGATATTGCCTTCCCATCGGTGCCAGGTAAGCCTCCGAAGACGAAATTCCAGATGCTTCCGCACGCACGACCGGGCGGCATCGCCGGGTTGTTGGAATTGCTGAATGATCGGGGCGGTCGTGAGGATCTGTATCACCTCGCCGACGAGCTGCGCATGGAAGTGGATGATCTCTTGCCCACGGTGGACGCAGCCGTGCTCCTGGGATTCGCGACGCTCGAGGCCGGAGACATGATCATCACCCCGGAAGGACAGGCCTTCGGGAATGCGACTATCTCGGCGCAAAAGCCTCTCTTCCGTGAAGCGGCACTCACCCACGTTACTCTTCTGCAGCAGATGAAGAGTGCCCTCGACAGAAAATCCGACCATGCGTTGCCGCTGGAGTTCTTCCGCGATGTTCTCGATGAGCATTTCTCGCAGGAAGAGGTGGAGCAGCAGATTGAAACCGCGCTCAACTGGGGCCGCTATGCCGAAATCTTCACCTACGACTCAGAAGACGAACGGCTGATCCTGCATGACAACGGTCTCAGCGAGAAAGCGCAGACTGAGCGCGGCTGATGCCTGAACAGACCAACACGCGCTCGGGCGCACCTCCGTGGGGAATATTTCCGGCCGGCTCCTCGCTGCTTCGCGATTTGCCGATTGTCTTCGCCGGCCTTGCGGTCTTCTACGGAATCATTTCATTCGCACATTACGGCATTGGCCCGATGAACACCGAGGCCGAAATTCAACTTGCACCCAGCGCGCTGCCCAAATACGCGCTCTTCTCAGTCATTCGCATCGCCGCTGCCTACGCGTTGAGCCTGGCATTCACTTTCGTCTACGGGTACATCGCCGCCTATAACAAGCGGGCTGAAAAGCTAATGATCCCGCTGCTCGATACACTGCAATCGATCCCCGTGCTCAGCTTTTTACCTGGCGTGATGGTCGCCATGGTCTCGCTCTTCCCGACAAGACAGTTGGGAGTGGAGCTTGGCTCGATTCTGCTGATCTTCACCGGCCAGGTCTGGAACATGACCTTCAGCTTCTATTCCTCGCTGAAGAGCATTCCGCGCGAGATGCGCGAAGCCGCGAAGATCTACCACTTCAGCTGGTTCCAGCGGTTCATTCAGATGGAACTGCCATACGCCTCCATCGGCCTGATCTGGAATTCGATGATGTCGGTTGCGGGTGGCTGGTTCTTCCTGATGGCGTGCGAAATGTTCGTGTTGGGCGACCGCGACCTGCGCCTGCCGGGGCTCGGATCGTATCTGCAAACCGCCGCGAACGAAGGCAATACGCGCGCGATTCTCGCTGGTTTGGCAACGATGATCCTCGTTATTGTGCTGATGGATCAGCTCATCTGGCGGCCAGTTATCGCCTGGTCACAGAAATTCAAGGTCGAGCAGGTGGAGGCCGTGGAGACGCCGACTTCGCCGATTCTCGACCTGCTGCGACGCTCGCATCTGTTGTCGCTCGCGTCTTCATGGACAACTGTCCCTGCGCGAGAAGCCTTCATGCAGCATTTTGCCCGCATGCACAAGGAAAGACGCAAGGCGGGGAAACACTCAGCCGTGATCTGGTACCTGATCGGAGCTACTTGCGCGGGCGCGCTGGCTTATGGCGTCGTTCGCATGTTGAGGATGGTGGCGGGCGTCTCATGGCCGGAGTGGCGTGCTATCTTCATCGGCGCGGGAGCAACATTTTTGAGGGTGGAGTTTGTACTACTGGTAGCGGCGCTATGGACTGTGCCGGTTGGAATTTATATCGGTCTACGACCGAGGTTGTCAGCTATTGCACAGCCGATAGCGCAGATTGCCGCGTCGGTTCCGGCAACGGCGCTGTTTCCGATCATTCTTCTGCTTTTGATCCGCCTTGGCGGGGGACTCGGAATCGGGGCCCTGGTTCTGCTGCTGCTGGGAACGCAGTGGTACATCCTCTTCAATGTAATTGCGGGCGCGAGTGCCATCCCTACCGATTTGAAAGAAGTCTGCCAGATCTTTAAGCTGAGCAAGGGCGAGCGCTGGCGCAAGCTCTTCTTGCCTGCAGTATTTCCCTTCCTCGTGACTGGCTTCGTGACCGCCTCAGGCGGAGCCTGGAACGCCAGCATCGTAGCCGAGTACTTTCATTTTCACGGCGAAACGATTTCGACCGTGGGGTTGGGAGCGGTAATCAGCGACGCAACCAACCGCGGCAACTTTGACATGCTGCTTGCGGCGACAATTGTCATGGCACTGATGGTCGTGACGATTAATCGACTCGTTTGGCGGCGGCTCTACGCTCTGGCTTCGACGAAGTACAAGCTGGAAACCTAGTTGGCACTGTCGTGAAGCAGCCGCAATTGTCACCCAGCGGCCACCGGCATCTCGAGTGTCCGCTCTTGGATTTCGGCACCTCCCCCCCTGAACACACGAAAGTTACGGAACGGGCTTGGCAGCCGCAGCCAGCCTGTCTCAGTGCGCGCTGAACACCGGCGATGCGTCCCGTAGCTGCCGTCACAGGCGAGCCATGGCCGGGAACACACGAGAATCGCAATCGATGCAAAATTCAACATTCGGTGGCAACTCTCGACTCCCGGCACCGCATCGAATGTGCGTTTCGCTCCAATTATTCTTCCCAATTGAGCCGCTCTTAGAATGCAGAAACCCTTGCTACGCAATGATCCGGAGCTCAGCGCACGAGAAGAGGTACTTTCCGGAGGGGGCGAAACCGGCGCGCTAATGCGCGCGTTCGACTGGTCAAAAACCTCTCTCGGCCCAGTTGCAAGCTGGCCTCAGAACCTCAAAACGTGCGTCCGCATTGTTCTCACTTCCCGCCAGCCGATGTTCGTCTGGTGGGGCGACGACCTCATAAACCTCTATAACGATGCGTACAAGAGCATTCTGGGCGGCAAGCATCCGCAAGCCCTCGGACAACCGGCCAAACTCGTCTGGCGTGAAATATGGGACCAGGTGGGACCACGCGCGGAAACTGCTATGCGCAGCAACGAGGGTACCTACGATGAAGCTCTGCTACTGATCATGGAGCGCTATGGGTACCCCGAAGAAACGTATTACACGTTTTCCTATAGCCCGGTTCCCAACGATCAGGGTGGGACCGGAGGCATAATCTGTGCCAATACCGATGACACACAGCGAATTATCAGTGAACGGCAGCTCACCTCCATGCGCGAATTGTCATTCCGGACTGCCGATGCGCGTACCTGGGAAGATGTTTGCCGCCTCAGTGCCGAGAGCCTTTCCACCAATCCAAAGGACATTTGTTTCGCGGTCCTCTACGTCTTGGATGACAACAAGGAGCACTTGCGGCTGGCGGGTAGGTCGGGGATCAGCGTCGGACATCCGGCCGCCCCTGAAAGTATTCTCGTAAGTGACGATTCCGTTTGGCCGCTTGCCGAGGCTATTCGTTCTCATCAACTAGAGCTTGTCCGGAATGTCGGGAACCGGTTTCTCAGCCTTCCAACGGGGGCATGGGACACTCCTCCGAGCACTGTCGCTGTTGTGCCAATCGCATCATCAGGTCCGACCGGCAGAGCCGGCGTCGCGGTGATCGGTCTTAATCCGTATCGCCTTCCGGATGACAACTACTGCGGATTTTTGAGACTGCTCGCCGGACAGATCTCAGCGAGTATCGCGAATGCCGAGGCTTACGAACAGGAACGCCGAAGAGCTGAGTCGCTGGCTGAACTCGACCGTGCCAAAACTACATTCTTCAGCAATGTAAGTCACGAGTTCCGTACTCCGCTTACTCTTATGCTGGGCCCGCTTGAGGACACGCTTGCCCAGGGCCGCCAATCACTTGGAGATGAGAATTCCGAGAGGCTGGAGACTGTACATCGGAACGGGTTACGTTTGCTGAAACTGGTAAACAGTTTGCTCGACTTCTCGCGCATTGAAGCGGGTCGCGTTCAGGCTTCGTACGAAGCAATTGACATCTGCAACTTGACCGCGGAACTCGCCAGCGTGTTTCGCGCGGCAATCGAAAAAGCCGGCATGCGTCTGGACGTAGAGTGCGATTCGGTGGAGGGTGATGTTTACGTGGATCGCGACATGTGGGAGAAGATCGTTCTAAACCTTCTCTCAAATGCCTTTAAGTTCACCTTTGAAGGCAGCATTACAGTCGCGGTACGGGATCTGGGTTCAGAAATTGAGTTGAGCATTCGCGACACCGGTACCGGCATCCCTGAGCATGAGCTCCCAAGGCTATTCGAACGATTTCACCGTGTAGAAGGGGCGAAAGGGCGAAGTTTCGAAGGCTCTGGAATTGGCCTGGCGCTTGTCCAGGAGTTAGTGAAGTTGCACTGCGGCAACATTCGCGTTGAAAGCAAAGTCGCGGTAGGAACTACATTTTTCATCACGATTCCTAAAGGCAAAGCTCACCTTCCGGGGGAAAGGATCAACGCGAAACGAACCAGCAGCACCGGATTGCGAGCCGAAGCCTACGTCGATGAGGCACTTCACTGGCTCCCTGGGAACCCAAGCACTTATCGAAATGCGGAACGTGCGATGGAAGATTCTGCAGCGGATCCATCGACCGTTGTATTAGCTGACGACAATGCCGACATGCGAGATTACGTCAGGAACCTGCTCAGCTCTGACCATCGCGTCCTCGTCGCAGAAAATGGAGTCAAGGCACTTGAACTGGTCAGAAATTACAATCCGGATCTGGTTCTCACCGATGTGATGATGCCGGTGCTGGACGGCTTCGGCCTGCTGAAAGAAATTCGTTCAGATGACTCAATTTCGTCGATACCGGTCGTGATGTTGTCAGCGCGTGCGGGCGAAGAAGCGCGTGTCGAGGGTTTGAATGCCGGGGCCGACGATTACCTTGTAAAGCCGTTCACCGCGAGAGAGCTGCTGGCGCGCGTGAATGCGCAAGTTTCTATCACTCGCGCGCGACGAGCTGCCGAGGAAAACGAACGCAGACTTCGCGCTGAAGCCGAAGCCGAACGTCAAAAGCTGCAGGATCTTTTTGACCAGACCCCGGCGGCAATCTGCGTGCTCTCAGGACCCAGCCATGTCTGGACATACGCCAACCCTCGTTACTTGCAGATTGTTGGACGCAGGGAACCCGGAGAGATTCTGAATCGATGTGTTCGCGAGACCCTGCCGGAAATCGAATCTCAAGGCTTCCTCGATTTGCTCCACTCGGTTTACCGGTCGGGCAAGACCTACGTTGGACTTGAGCAGGAAGTTCGTCTCGTGGAGCCGGAGGGCAAAAGCAGGACCTGGTACCTGGATTTCGTCTACCAGCCGATGCGGAATGCCGATGGTGCCGTCGAAGGCATTCTCGTACACGCCGTCGATGTGACCGACAAGGTGCATGCGCGCCAGGAGGTGGAACGCAGAGAGCAACTCCTGCAAGCCGCCTTGACTGCATCCTCCACCGGAACATTCCGCTGGGATCCGGCGACCGACAAGTTCTCGCACTTCGACGATAGCCTGAAAGCGTTATTCGGAATACCACTGGCGGAAACGGTTGTCCATGCGGAACAGTTCCTGGAGCGGGTGCATCCAGACGATCGCACCAAGGTAGCGGCAGCGGTAGACCGCTCACGCGCAGGCGCGGATTTCGAAATGGAGTACCGCGTCCTGCTCCCGGGAGGGCGCGTCCGCTGGCTGTACGATCGCGCCAAGATGTTGCTTGACGCTACTGGGGGATTGCAGATGATCGGCGCGTGCACCGATATCACATCCGCGCGGGAACTCACAGAACAGCTGCGTGCTCTAAATCAAATCGGGCAACAGATTTCTGCTGAACTTGACCAGCAGAAACTTTTGCAACTCATCACGGATGTGGCCACGAAAGGGACCGGAGCGCAATTCGGAGCATTCTTCTACAACATTGACGATGGGCAAGGCGGCAGATATATGCTGTCTACGATTTCAGGAGTGCCTCGGTCGAACTTCGACAATTTTCCGATGCCGCGAAACACCGCACTGTTTGCTGCGACATTCGAGGGCGGACCGACGGTCCGCAGTGCCGATATCCGCAAGGATACCCGCTTAGGCCACACTGCTCCTTACTACGGCACTCCACCCGGACATCTCCCTGTCGTGAGCTATCTTGCCGTACCTGTCAAAGGCAAAGAAGGACATGTGATTGGCGGTCTTTTTTTCGGGCACCAGCAGGAAGGAGTCTTCAGCGAGCAACACGAGCGGTTCGTCGAAGCGGTTGCGGCCCAAGCCGGCGTCGCTCTCGAGAACGCGAGCCTGTATGAAACCGCAATGCGGGAACTTCACCATCGTAGCGAAGTTGAAGCGAAACTGGAAGAACAGCGGCGTTTTCTGGCGCTCGCGCAAAAGTCGGCAAACGTGGGAAGCTGGCAATTGGATCTGAGCTCCCCTGAGCGCCGGGTGACATGGTCGGAAGAATTGGAAATTCTGTATGGCCGAGAACCAGGCTCGATGGGTCATACCTTCGAAAACTGGCAAACGACGGTTCATCCCGACGATCTTCCGGACGTTTTGCGGCTAGTGGAGTCGGCGATTCAGAATCATGATCAATTGGTTACTGAATTCCGCATCGTACGGCCTGACGGTACCACAAGATGGATGGCCGCCCGCGGCCAGTGTTTTTACGATTCTGTGGGAAAGCCCGTCAAACTCTTGGGCGTGAACATCGACATCACGGAAAGAAGAATTGCCGAAGACGCTTTGCGCAATTCTGAAAAGCTTGCAGCAACAGGTCGATTGGCGGCAACAATTGCTCATGAAATCAACAATCCGCTTGAGGCGGTGATGAACCTCATCTTCCTTGCGCAGCGCCACGAACTATCGCCGGCAGTGCGCAATTATCTGGAACAGGCCGACGGTGAACTGGAGCGCGTGAGCCATATCGCGCAACAGACACTCGGTTTTTACCGCGACACATCTTCGCCAACCACGGTCAATGCAGCGGAATCTCTGAGTGATGTCCTCAAGATTTTCGAACGGAAGATCAAATACAAATCGCTGACGCTCAACGTCTCCATTCCCGAAAAGCTTGCGATCCGCGGGCTGAAGGGCGAAGTCAGGCAGATCCTTTCGAATCTGATCGCGAACGCAATCGAAGCCTGTGCGAAAAACGGAACCATTCACGTCCGAGCACGTTACGTGCAAAATAGGCTCAGCACACCGGCAATCCGAATCCTGGTTGCCGACACTGGCCACGGCATCCCGCGGGCGATGAAGGAAAGAATTTTCACTCCATTCTTCTCGACAAAAAAGGACGTTGGCACTGGCTTAGGGCTCTGGGTAACAAAAAGCATGGTGGAGAAACATCAGGGAACGATTCGTTTCCGTTCCAAAGAAGGTTTGGGCACTGTCTTCATGCTCATGTTCCCGGTCTACAGCGAGCGCTTTGAGCAGACGCGCGCGACAGCGTAATGACGACTACAGAGTGGAAATGCCGGTGCTGCACCACCAACTTTCGGGCGGCTCAAACGATGTAGCGTAACCATCCGCCATCAGTGCGCACTAAATACCAGAAAGTAATCCATGCCGTCATCCTTCACGAAGTCATAGGTGTGTTCGAGGTGATAGCCTGCTTTGGCAGCCTCTTCGATAACGATACTGCGGTTCACGCCATGATTGGTGCCTTTCCCATTCCGATCAATGATCCCCAAACGAGCGCCCGGGAGGAGCGCCGGACGCAGATGCTCGAGCAGTTCAACCGGGTCGGCGATTTCGTGATAACTCTTTATCAGCAGCACGGCGTCCACGGATTCTTTCGGCAGTAACGGATCATCCGGCTTGCTCAGTATGGCCTTAATGTTGCTAAGTGATTCTTTCTCGGCGCGAGAATTGATGTAAGCGATTGCTTCTGGATTGATATCGACCGCGTACACCGTTCCCGAGACACCCACGCGCCGCGCGGCGCGTACGCTGAACCAGCCTGATCCGGCGCCAATATCGGCAACGGACTTCCCCGGCGTAATTCGGAGAATGTCCATGACGCGATCGACGTGGAGCCTTTGCTCGCGCCCCGGAGAGTCGAAGATCGACAGATCACCCCTATAAGGTGTGCTGGTTGCGCGCTTTGGGCCCTGTGCTGGCGCAGTATTCTGGCTCCATACTGCAACCGCGATCAGGGTGACAAGCAGAACTCGTGCGAATCGGGTACCAAAGTTCCTCATTGTTTCGTTCGACCGGGCTACCATAGTGAGGTTAGCAGGTACGTGGAGAAATTCTCACCGTGGCGCTAATCAAGCCTTACCGAAAGAACACACCGATCCGGGCAGGAACACGCATAGACCTGTTTTGCCTGTCCTGCTGGCGCGTATGGAAGGCGAAGGTTGAAGAGGAGTACAAAAACACCTCCGACTTCAACAAGCGCAATCAACTGGTCTGCCCCTGGTGCCGTTGCAAGCCGAGCCGAGCCGCCATGGCCGCCGACGCCAAGATCATGACGAATGGCGGGATTTAGCAGGTCTACTTGAAGGCCGATCGGCCAAAAGAGCCTCGCTCAGCCTGGAACTGGCGGCGATGATTTCTCGTACTTATACTCACGGACAGTCACGGTCCGGGTGAGGCTCAACAAATGAGCATTCCAGACATGATGGTTGTGCTGTGGCTGCTGTTCGCCGTCTACTGGCTCATCGCCGCAATTGGGGTGAAAAGGAATATCCGAACCGAGAATCGGCTACAGCGGACCGGCCTTCGCATCGCACTCATTGTCGTGATCCTCCTATTCTTTCGCGTACCCGAGATCAGGCAGGAGCTGCAACAGCTTCGGAACCTCGATTCGCAGTTCGCGATCCAGTTTGCCGGGCTTCTTCTGTGCGTGTGCGGCATCGGTATAGCAGTCTGGGCGCGCCTTCATCTGGGGCGGAACTGGGGCCATCCAATGACTCTGAAGGCAGGTCATGAGCTTGTAACCTCCGGACCATACCGTTTCGTCCGTCACCCGATCTACATGGGGATTCTTGTCGCCATGCTCGGATCCGCCCTCGTGAATCCGCTTTGGGCGGTGGCGCTTGTCTGCGCGACAGTTTACTTCGTCTACTGCGCGCGAACCGAAGAGCGGATCATGATGCGGCAGTTTCCCATCGAGTATCCCGAATACCGGCAGAGAACGAAAGCGTTGATGCCGTTCGTCTGGTAAGGCATCGACGTACTCAATCCCAAGGAAGACTTGAAGGGCCCACGCCTCGACTGATAGCGTGCTGCTGAATGGCTAATCAAAAGGGCGTTTCGATGTCGGTGGATGGTCGTGTTGCGCTCGTCTCAGGCGGATCGCGCGGTATTGGTGCCGCAACAGTGCGTTTGTTTGCAGCCGCTGCTGCCAGGGTGGTTTTCACGTATCAAAAAGCCCAGCCGGAAGCTGAACAACTGGTAAAAGAGTGCGGCTCGGATCGATGCTTCGCGGTTCAGTGTGACCTGAACTCGGCCGAGTCGGCGGGCAAAGCCGTGCAGGCGGCGGTCGATCGTTTTGGCAAACTGGACATTCTTGTCGCGAACCATGGGATCTGGCCGGACGAAGATATTGCGGTCGAAGCGATGACCGTGGAGCACTGGCGCAAGACGCAGGCGATCAATGTGGATGCCGTTTTCGGTCTGGTGAAGTTCGCCGTGCCCCACTTGCAGAAACATGGCGGCCACATCGTCCTGGTCAGCTCAACCTCCGGACAGCGCGGCGAGGCCTATCACATCGATTATTCGGCGTCGAAGGGCGCCATCATCAGCATGACCAAGACACTGTCGTCAGAGTTGCTCAAGCACAACATACGCGTCAATTGCGTCGCACCCGGTTGGGTGGCCACAGACATGTCGGCGTCGGTACTCGCGAAGGCCGAAACCGGTGCGCAGATTAAAGCCACCATACCCTTGGGCCGCGTGGGCACACCGGAAGAGATTGCTGGGCCGATACTGTTTCTGTGTACCGAGCATGCCGGGTTTATAAGTGGCGAGATCTTTAACGTGAACGGTGGCGCGGTGTTGGTGGGATAGTCAGGAACGCAGACGAGAACAGTTCTTGCTCAAACCGCGCGGCAACAACACGGGTCAAACCTAAGGGTGCAATAACATCCAGATACGGAACAACTCCAGCGCGACCACAAAAATGCCGAGGCTGAAATAGATGTTGTACGCCATCTGGCGGGAGAGGATAGGAACCGGAATGCCGCGCTGGCGGAAGGCTACGATCAGCACCCGCTCGTGTTCGAGAATGAAATCAGCAATTCTCTGATGGAAGTAAGCCATCATGAGTCCCATCATCAAGCGCACAATTTCGAAAGCCATCTCGGTCATCGTATCCGCCGTTCCTAAGGCCCTCAATCAGCAGAATCACCTATTTCATGCGGCACAAACGGTGCACTCGTCAGAACTGCTACTCGGCATTGCTCCAAAGCACGCGTGCGGGCCAACGTGCTAAAATTCAGTGCAACTGATTGTCAGTTTCCTCATGAATTCCGACCTAGCAAATCTCATCGAACTGCAACATGCCGACACTGAAATTGCACGCCTGAAAGCCGAAATAGCTGCTTTGCCCAAGCGGGTCGCAGTGATCGAGGAGAAGCTGGCCGGCTCGAAAGACCGCCTTGACAAGGCGAAAGCGGCGCTGAAAACCGACGAAGCCAACCGTCGTAAGTATGAGGGCGAAATCCAGAATCTGCGCCAGAAAATTTCCAAGTACCGGGACCAGATGCTGGCGGTGAAAACCAACCAGGAATATAGAGCCCTGGGGACAGAAGTCGAGTTCGCGGAAAAGGAAATTTCAGGCTTCGAGGACAAGATCCTTGAAACTATGATTGACGTCGACGACAAGAACGGTGATCTGAAGCGTGCCGAATCCGATCTGAAAGCGCATACTGCAGAGATCGAGAAAGAAAAGGCCGAGGCCCGGTCCCGGACGGCGGAAGACGAAAAAGCGCTCGCCGAGTGGAGCGCCAAACGCGACCAGTATCGGTCTGGGGTGAGTGCAGAAACTTTACGTCATTACGACAGAGTTCTGACACGTCGAGGCAGCGCAATCGCGGAAGCTAGAGATCATAAATGTTCGGCGTGTCAGGTGATGCTTCGTCCGCAGGTTTATAGCGACGTCATGAGCAACGAGCAGATCATCATGTGCGATTCCTGCAACCGGATCTTATATTTCGTTCCGACGGTCGAGGCTGATCTTGCGAATGAAGAACCACGGCAGCTAGCCCCTCGCCCGGAGGCAGACGCCGCCGCCCAGTAATTCATAAATGCAGCCGTGGGAGGCCGAAAAATGCGCACTACGGTTCTTGCCTTCCTTGTAGCGATTACCTCCGTATCAGCTTGCTTGGCACAGCGGCCTTCCAATATCGTCACTCGCTGCGCCCTCTCCGTGTATGTGCAGCAGACGAACGAACGTGCGCTGGCAGACGGGATCCACGTACGGCTATATCAACGCGGACAAATTCTGGTAGCAGAAAGCGTAACCGACGAACGAGGCCGAGCAACGTTTTCGGAGCTTCCGTCCGGGTATTATCACGTCGAGGTTTATGGAGTAGGTATTTCGCCGACCACGGGGAGCGAGTTCGAAATCATCGACAATGAGGGTTCTCACACGGAGATGGTTCGCGTTCGGCCCGCGGTCGATGCGGATTCGCAGACCCCAGCTCCTGGCACGCAGGCGACCGTGTCGGCGGCTCAGTTGACGATTCCGGAAAAAGCGCAGAAGGAATTCGACAAAGGTGTCGAGGCGTTCTCGGCCGGCGAAACGAAGAAGGCTGAAGACAGTTTCAAGAGAGCCATCCAGGAATATCCGAAGTTCGCGAATGCCTACAGCAACCTTGGCGTCCTGTACGTGAAGACCGGGCAGCAACCGAAGGCACGAGAGGCATTTACCCAGGCGATCACCGTCGACGACAACTTCGTTCCGGGCTATATCAATCTGGCTCGGCTCGCGTTCGCTACGCACGATTATGCGGATGCGGAAGCCAAACTGACCAAAGCCTTGAGTCTTGCTCCCGACAACATGGACGCCCTCGCGTTGATGGCCACGACCGCTTACCTGAACAAACAGAACGAGACGGCATTAGCAAACGTCAGACATTTACATTCTCTTCCTAATCATCAGGACTACGCGGGAGTTCATCTCATCGCCGCGCAAATCCTGCTGTCGCAGAACGAGCGCGCTCAGGCAGTCGATCAATACATCGCATTCTTACAGGAAAGTCCCAACGATCTGCGGGTTCCAGCAGTGCGCAAGACTCTGGCTGAAATGAAAGCTGGGAAGCAGTAGCATCACCGTCCGGAAACGCACGAGCTTCAACCCTGGGCTAGCTGATGGAGGGCATATGTTACGTTTGGGTGCGATATTGATTTTGGTTGCCGCGCTTACAACGGGCGCGATCGCGCAACGAAGAAATGAATCTTTGTGCGACCTAAACATTCGCGTCCGGACTACGAATGAGAGAAACTACGATACTCCCGTGCAGGTGGAGTTACTCTCGCAACAAGGCATACCTGTATCAGTTCGATTTACAAGCGGCGCAGGTGCGGCCGACTTTATGGTTGCCTCCGGAAACATTTATCGGGTGCGAGTGAGTGGGAATGACATCGAGACCTTTACTTCCGGCGACATTGAGATTTTGCCTCGCGAAGAAGCGCACATGGAAACTGTGAATGTGACCATGCGAAAGAGTTCAAACGAACAGACAGTTGCGAATGGCGCGGCTCCCACAGTTTCTCTTTCCGAGATGAATGTGCCTCCGAAAGCGCGTGCGGAATTGCAAAAAGGGGCGGATGCGCTGAATAAAGGCGACATGAAAAAGGCGCAGCAACAGTTCGAAAAAGCAACCGTCGTATATCCCCAGTACGCCCGCGCCTACGTTGATCTTGGAGTCGTCGCGATCAGGGAGGGTGACCGCGCCAGGGCGAAAGAGTGTTTTGCGAAAGCTGTGCAAGTTGACGACAAGTTCCTGCCGGGCTATGTAGATCTGGCCCGCATGGACTACCAGGACCACAACTACTCGGAGGCGGAATCGCTTTTGCAGAAGGTTATGGCACTCAACCCTTCAATGCCCGATGCCGTTTCTTTGTTGGCGACAGTAGAATTTATGAACAAGGAATACGATAAAGCACTCGTCGACGCCCAGCGCACGCATACCCTTCCGGGCCATGAGGAGTTTGCAGATGTCCATCTGATCGCCGGCAAGGTTCTCGAGATGCAGGGACATGCACAAGAGGCAATTGCCGAGTACCAGCTGTTCTTGAAGGAAAATCCAAACAGCCCTCGGGTTGCGATGGTTCGTCAGGAAGTAGCTCAGATCGAGGCAGGAAAGCACTGAAGGCCGCCAGCAAAACAGCCAATCCACTAATTACTGTTGCGCAACGTGCTGCCGCCCGCTTGCGTCAGGGACACCCTTGGGTCTACCGAAGCGATGTTCTACATCTCGACGATCCGGGGCCGGGATCGCTGGTAAGCGTGGGCGATGAACGCGGGAATCTGGTGGGAACGGCGTTCTACAGTTCCAGCTCACAGATCGCCCTGCGCATGATCTCCACAAGAGCAGTTAGTCCGGAACAGCTAAGTGAATTGGTTCGTGACCGAGTTCGGAGGGCGATTGCCATCCGACAATCTTTCGTGCACGACAGTAACGCCTTTCGCCTTGTCTTCAGCGAAGCCGACCAACTGCCGGGTATCATCGCCGACCGCTATAACGACCTCCTCACGGTACAGTTTCTGACTCAGGCGACCGATCAGCCCGCCGTCCGTCAGACGCTCGTCGACACCCTCCTGACAGAGATCCACCCAGCTTCCATCGTCGAACGCGTAGACCATCGCATCCGCGAACTGGAAGACCTGCCCCCTCGTGAGATGCAGGTGCTACACGGCGAGCGAACCTCGACCATCTTCACCATGAATGGCATCCGCTTTCAGTATGCCGCTTATGCCGGCCAGAAGACCGGGGCGTTCCTCGATCAGCGTGAGAATTACAAAGCAGCCGCAAAGTACGCATCCGGAGAAGCCCTCGATGTGTTTACCTACCACGGTGGTTTTGCGCTGCACCTGGCAAAGAAGTGCGTACGCGTAACCGCAGTCGATAGCTCCCGTTCCGCTTTAGAGACCGCGGAAGCGAATGAAAAGCTGAACCCCGGTGCACCCGAGATCGAATGGATGGAAGCAAACGCTTTTGATCTTCTTAAGGACTACGCTGCCGCCACAAGGCAATTCGACACCATCGTCCTCGACCCGCCAGCGTTCGCGAAGAGCAAAAAGGAGGTACCAGGCGCACTCCGCGGATATAAGGAAATTAACCTTAGAGCAATGCGCATGCTGCGTCCCGGCGGTATCTTAATAACGTGTACTTGCTCGCATCACGTGAGTGAGGAAGAGTTCGTCAATGCCCTGCGTTCGGCCGCTGCGGACTCGCGGCGCACCCTGCGCATTCTGGAAAAACGTGGCCAGGCACAGGATCACCCGGTGCTGCTTACCGTACCCGAAACCAGTTATCTGAAGTGTCTGATCCTACAAGCCTAGCCCCCCAAATCGGTAGCTACGGCGGCTTTCCTTACACCCGCTTCACCTTGGGGTGAGCTGCAATACTTTCTAAGTAACTGAAAACAAATAATATAATTTATAGATTACGAACAAAACCAAAGCTCGAATGTCACATCAAAAATAGTTGACAGTGTAACACTCATATTTTATGATGTTACTACGCTAATGCATGAGAACGCCGCTGGAGGATCCAGTGGCCCAAATTCAAAGGAGGATTTGAGTTATGTCGTCCATGATTACCCGTTGGGATCCCTTCCGTGAACTCACTCAATTGCAGGACCGCATGGACCGATTGTTCCGTGACACGTACACCGGCAGCGGACGCGAAGAGTCTCTGGAGCAGGGCTCGTTCGTACCCGCGGTGGACGTCTACGAAGACGAGCACAACATAACCTTGAAGCTGGAGGTCCCTGGGATTGATCCGAAGGATATGGACATCCGGTTGGAGAACAACACGCTCAGTGTTCGTGGCGAACGCAAACTCGAGAAGGAAGAGAAGCAGGAGAATTTCCATCGTATTGAGCGGCGGTATGGCAGCTTCGTCCGCACTTTCAGCCTGCCGAATACGGTGGACGGGGACAAAATCCAGGCCAACTACGATAACGGCGTTCTGAAGATCACGCTCTCCAAGAAGGCCGAAGCGAAGCCGAAGCAGATTCAGATCGGCGTCGGCAGCCAGGGTTTGCAAAAGACGATTGAGGCCAAGGGCACCGGAAAGGCCGCGTAACATCGAATCGGAGTTTTGAATGTACTGCGCGGGAGGCAAACTGCCTCCCGCAATTTCTTGGACGTAAGAACAATAAAGGAATCAAATGAAATGGCCGTCTTGAAGGCGGTCTGGAATATTTATGGCAATTCGTTGGGACAAAACTACGGTAAAGACTCAAGAGGCGATTCAGCGCGCCATCGAACTGGCATCGCAGAATGGCAACCCGGAGCTGCAACCGGTCCATCTGCTCGCTGCCCTGGTGAACGATCGCGAAGGCATCATCGTCCCCCTGCTGGAGCGCGTTGGTGCGCAGCCGCAGCAGGTGCTGGCGGAAGCGACGCGTGAAATCGAGCGTTTGCCCAAGGTATCAGGTGCAGCCGCTCAACCAACACTGTCGAACGCGGCGCAGCGCGTATTCGACCAGGCATTCAAAGAGGCCGACAATTTCAAGGACGAATTCGTGTCCACCGAACACCTTCTGCTTGCGCTGACAAAGCAGAAAGGCGATATCGCGCAGACTATCCTCGGTCATGCTGGCGCCGGCTACGACGCGGTGCTCAAAGCTTTGACGGCAATCCGCGGCAATCAGCGCGTAACCGATCAGAATCCGGAAGCAAAGTACCAGGCGCTGGAACGCTATGCTCGCGATCTCACCGAGCAGGCGCGTCGCGGCAAGCTCGATCCGGTGATCGGGCGCGATGAAGAGATCCGGCGGGTAGTTCAGGTTCTAGCCCGCCGCACCAAGAACAATCCGGTTCTAATCGGCGAGCCCGGCGTTGGCAAAACCGCCATAGTAGAAGGGCTTGCACAACGCATCGTTGCTGGAGATGTGCCCGAGGTACTTCGCAATAAACGCCTGGTCGCGCTCGATCTCGGCTCGATGCTCGCCGGCGCAAAGTACCGCGGCGAGTTTGAAGATCGCCTCAAGGCGGTGCTGAAAGAAATCGAAGAGTCGCAGGGACAGATCATTCTGTTCATCGACGAGTTGCACACGCTGGTGGGCGCCGGTGCTGCTGAGGGCGCAATTGATGCCTCCAACATGCTGAAGCCGCCACTGGCTCGTGGCGAGTTACGCTGCATTGGCGCAACCACTCTGAACGAATATCGCAAGCATATCGAAAAGGATGCCGCACTGGAGCGCCGCTTCCAGATCGTCTTCGTGGGCGAGCCGAACGTGGAAGACACGATCGCGATTCTTCGCGGGCTCAAAGAGCGTTACGAAGTGCATCATGGCGTGCGCATCAAGGACTCGGCAATCGTTGCTGCTGCCACTCTGTCGCATCGCTACATCTCCGACCGTTTCCTGCCGGACAAGGCCATCGACCTCGTCGATGAAGCCGCTGCTGCCCTGAGTATGCAAATTGGCTCCGTTCCTGCCGAAGTTGATCAACTCCAGCGGCGAGCGACGCAGCTTGAAATTGAGCGGCAGGCGCTGGAACGCGAGAAAGATGCAAATTCGCGCGAGCGGCTGGCCGCCGTGCAAAAAGAGCTCGCGGAACTCCGCGAGCAGATCAATGCGCTCCGCGCGAAGTGGGAGCAGGAGCGCGCGAGCATCAACCGCATTCGCGAACTGAAAGAAAAGATCGAGCAATTGAAACTGGATCAGCAAAATGCCACCCGGAAGGGCGACTACACTCGTGCCTCGCAGATTCAGTATGGCGATTTGCCAAACGCGCAGGCCGAACTCGATAACCTCAGCAAGCAGCTCGACTCGAGTGCAAACGGTTCGCGCATGTTGAAAGAAGAGGTGGACGAGGAGGACATCGCGCGCATCGTCTCCAAGTGGACCGGTATCCCGGTTTCGAAGATGCTCGAAGGTGAAGTGAAAAAGCTCGTCGAGATGGAAGATCGTCTCCGGCATCGCGTCATTGGACAGGACGAAGCGCTCGAGCGCGTGGCCAATGCCGTTCGGCGTTCTCGTGCAGGGTTGAGCGATCCGAAGCGGCCGATTGGCAGCTTCATCTTCCTCGGTCCGACGGGCGTAGGCAAGACCGAACTGGCGCGAGCCCTTGCTGAATTCCTCTTCGACGACGAGCACAATCTGATTCGCATCGACATGTCCGAATACATGGAAAAGCACTCGGTCTCGCGGCTGATCGGCGCGCCTCCCGGATACGTCGGCTATGAAGAGGGCGGACAGCTCACGGAAGCGATTCGTCGACGGCCCTACTCGGTGATTTTGCTTGATGAAATCGAGAAAGCACATCCGGATGTGTTCAACATTCTTCTGCAGGTGATGGACGACGGCCGACTGACCGACGGCCAGGGCCGCACCGTGGACTTCAAGAACACCGTCCTGATCATGACCTCGAACATCGGTTCCTCTTACCTCGTGCCCCCGACCGAGATCAACATGAACGGGACTTGGACGGCGGAGAAAGACGAGGCCAAGCGGATAGCCGAAGCCCGCAAGAAGGTGATGGATGCACTACAGGCGCATTTCAAGCCCGAGTTCTTGAACCGCGTGGACGATATCATCATCTTCAATCCGCTGAACCGCGAGCAACTGACGAAGATCGTCGATCTCCGACTGGAGGATCTGCGGCGTCTGCTGGCCGATCGCAAGATCAGTATCGAACTGACAGACAAGGCCAAGGAGTTGGTTTTCGCCGAGGGGTACGATCTGGCGTACGGGGCACGTCCGTTGAAACGCGCTATTCAGCGGCTGATCCAGGATCCGCTGGCGATCAAGATTCTCGACGGCGACGTGCTGCACGGCGACCACGTAATTGTCGATGCCGATCTGGCGCGGCATGAGATGAAATTCCAGGTCAGCGAAAGAGTCGCACAACCACAACCGGCGGCAAAGTAGTTCTAGCTTTCCGGAAGGCGCGGTACGGAGCCGCGCCTTTTTTGTAATTTTCAGTGTTCTTGCCTTTGCTTCTGACTACACATAGCATTTGGCACCCATGGTGCACGCTGGCATCCCGAAGCTTCTCGACAAATTGGAGAAAATCTACGGAGTACAAACGCCGGCGTTCCCTACCGATCCCTACGAGTTCATCGTGTGGTGGCAGTGCGGGTATCCCGCCAGCGATGCCGCTTGTGCTAAGGGATGGCAGCAACTGAAGGCGCAGGTTGGCATCGAGGCTGGCGATTTACTGAAGGCCTCCCCGAAAATCCTCTCTGGCGCGCTCAGGGCCGGTGGCATGGTTCCGGAGATCCGCGCCGAGCGCCTGAAGGAAATCGCCAGAATCGTCCAGGACGAGTACGGTGGCGATCTTCGAGCAGGGTTGGCCGGTCCAATTTCGAAAACACGAAAGACGCTGAAGCGCTTTCCAGGCATCGCTGATCCCGGCGCGGATCGCATCCTGTTGTTCGCGCGTATCGCCCCAGTTGCCGCAATCCCGTCCAACTGTCCGCATGTTCTTTCTCGTCTGCTCCAGGGAAAGGACGCCTATAGCTACAACACAGATTACCGTGAAGCGCAGGAGGCGATCTCGGCGGCAGTGCCGGAGAAATTCGAGGCGCGCAGCCGAGCTTATCTTCTCATCAAGCAGCACGGGCAGCAGACCTGCAAACGCACCAATCCTCAGTGTGGCTCGTGTCCGATTAGTACGGACTGTGCGTTCTATGCGCTGTCTCCACAGTCCAAGAGGTGAACTGTGGTCCCGCTTTCACCACGCCGAGGCGACGGTGCGATTGCCTTGAACTAGCCGGTTCGGCTATCGCCAGACGGTCCATAGATCGCGGGCACCTTGCCGCCCATGGGCCGCAAATACGTGGTCAACTGGCCGCGATGATGGATTGCGTCGAACAGGATCATCCACAGGAACTGACTTACCGGCTGCTCCGAGACCATCTTGCCTTGAAAGTAGAACTTGGCCAATTGATCCCATGCTTGCTCATCCATTTTGGACACTACTTCGGTCAGCTCCGCCGACCACTGCTCAAATAGCTCGATCATGCGATTCAAGGGCGGTGCTGGCTCACTCTTCCACACGGCTCGGTGTTCTTTAACTACCTCAATGCAAGACCTGAGTTCACCGGCGAGAGTCCACACGATCTGCTCTGCGGACGGAGAGCGGTCGTGCGGTTTGTAATCCATTCGGTCCGGTGGAAGTGCTTTCAGCACGTTCACGAATGCCGGCAGCTCTGCTTTGCGGCATTGAAGATAGAATTCGCGGTTTGTCATTGAGCAGACCTTATTCTCCCGGATGCTCTCCTTGATACTGAGAGCAGCACGGCGGCTTCGAGGGCTTGAACTCCATGGCCTCGATACGCGTGTCGTCTGGGTCGTAAAGATTCAGCTGCCATTTTCCATCTCGCCCCAGTTGCGGTTTGGAATCGCCCGACCAGCCGTTAGCCTTCACTCGATCATAGGCCGCGTTGATGTTGTGTACGCCGATTGCCATGTGGTCCATCACACCGATGGTACGATGCGATGCGCCCGGACCAATATTGAGCATGTACTCCAGCCAATCCGTGCCGTCCGGGACCTGCATGTCCACCCAGTCGGTCTTGTCGTCCTTCATCCCGCCATGCCAATAGAGCTTGAAACCGAGCAGGTCCTTGTAGAAACGGTCTTCCTCGGACTGGTTATGCACGATGAAGCCGACGTGGATCATGTGCTTGCCTACCTCCTGGGCTTTTCCATCCGGCGGCGCTTTTTTCGTGCGTTTGCCGTACTGAATGAAACGCACGCGATGATCTTCGGGATCGACCACCTCAAAAAAGCGGTCTCCATCCGCCCCCTTCTCAACCTTCGATGGAACACGCATATCGTTGGCAGCCAGATATTCCCGCAAAGCTTCGGCATCGGATGTAATGAATGCGATACTGACCAGACGCGGCTCGCTCGTACTCGCGGCCTTCATCACCGAAATGTACTGCTCGCCATCTACGCGAAAGCGCAGTGAGTCCGGACCTGTCTGCTGCACCGGAAATCCCATCTCATCAGCATAAAAATGCTTGCTCTTCGCAAGGTCATCGGTGCGCAGCTCGATTCCCGCTACGCCCGTGATTTTGGGACGCTGCACCTGATGATCGCGCGCAAAAGAAGGCACGCTGGAGCAAGACAGAGCTAACAAGCAGGATGTGATTATCAGGCGCATGGCATTCATCTCGCTGGGAAGTTTACTTCAGTATGAAGTTCGTACGAAACTGGCGTCGTACCGCAGGTCGCTGGCTTAAAGCGCCATTGCTGGAGCGCCTTTAAAGCGTACTGATCGAGTTCCCCCGCTGACTTTGTAATTTTCATATTCATTACAGTTCCAGTCTCATTGACAAGAGCTTCAATCTGGACCTGCTGCATACGCGAAGTCCGCAGCCTTGCAGGATATTCGGGATCTGGCGCGTAGGTCACCTGAAACATGTGCGGAAACTCGCAACCAGTTCGGGATTCAAAGTCTTTGCCGGGTGTGAAAATCATACCATTCAGCCCTGTCGCAAGTTCCTGTACCGTAATTTCTGATTGAAGCTTGCCTTCTTCAAACCCGCGAACTGTCCGGGGAAACATTTTCCCGGACGTGTTCTGGAAACCTGAATACTCCGTCTTGTGATTGTTCCATTCGTATCCCAGGAGAACGCCGCTTGCTGGATCAAAGCAAAACTGCTCAACGCCCAACATACCAGCGGTAACTTGCACGCACTGGACTTGCGAGCCATTCCATTCCTTTTCTTGTATCTTCCCCACTTTGGCATCTGTCCTTATTTGCAAGGTAAGCGGAATTACTAGGGCCCGGAATCGGCGCTGGACGTCGGCGATCGCGTCACGATCTTGGTTCAGCCACACCAAGTCGCCATCACCAATGCGAATGAAAACCTTGTTACCTGACCTGATCTCTTCACGCCAATGATCTGCAGAGAGCCAAGTCAACCTGTAGTCCGCATCGTTCGGCTGATCACCGAATACCTGGAGTCTTGCTTTTAGTTCAAACGGAGCTACCGCCGAATTTCGGATGTCGGAAATGTCGGCCGCACGACGGAACAGGTCGAGGCAGTCCTGATTTTCACCAAAACACAGTGCTTGTAGAGTCAGAATTAAAACCAGTATCCGGTAGCTGCCTCCCTTCACAGTTGCACCCAACTCCTTGTCTGCGACGACTTCTCCACCGCGTCCATCACGTGCTGCACGCGCAAACCATCTTCAAAATTTGCGTGGAATTCCGATCCATTCGCCAGCGTCTTCAGGAAGTCCGCCAGCGTATTCGTGAACGTATGTTCGTAGCCAATGATATGCCCCGGAGGCCAATAATTGTCACTGAATGGATGATGCGGGCCTGTCACCATCAGATCGCACCATCCTTGCCGCTCCGCCGGAAGCGTTGCGTCGTAGTACAGAAGATGATTCAGCTCTTCCAAGTTAAAGGCGAGTGCCCCCTTAGCGCCGTGGATTTCAAAACGATTGCGGTTCTTCATCCCGATGGCGAAGCGTGTGGCCTCGAAGGTACCAATCGCCCCATTGGCAAATTTTCCCGTGAAGATTGCGGTGTCATCTACCTCGCGACCCTCCGCAAAAGTGTGCACCAGAGCGCTGACTTCATTCAGCGGTCCGTTGAGCATGAGCGCCAGATCGACGATGTGCGTCAGCAGATCGCCCATCGCACCTGAACCCGCGTCGGACTTATTGAAACGCCACACGCCTTTGCGCGCAGGATCCACTCCCCAACTCTGCAGATATGCGGCACGGTATTGGTACACCTGCCCGATCTTGCCTTCGTCGATCACTTGTTTGGCCAGCGCAACCGCGGGGACGCGCCGGTAATTGAACCAGACCAGGTTCGGAACCTGTCTTGCTGCCTGAACCATCTCCCCGGCTTCCGCACCATTCATGGCCAGTGGCTTTTCGCACCAGACGATCTTGCCGGCTTTGGCCGCGGCAATGGCAATGTCAGCATGCAGCGCATTTGGCGTACCTATATCGACAACGTCAACGTCTTTGCGATCAACCACAGCACGCCAGTCGTTTGCTGTCTCATCCCAACCCCAGCGCGCAGCCATGTCGCGCACGGCTTCCTGATTGCGCCCGCAGATCACTTTGCGCTTCAGCGTGTAAGGCGTGTCGAAGAAGTGTCCAACCTGGTGAAAGGCATTGGAGTGGGCACGGCCCATGAAGCCGTGCCCGATCATGGCAATGTTTAGCGTGCGTGTTGTCATCGTTCCTGCAGTCCTACACGGCCTTGATGGTCCGGCTTGCCTCGTCCAAATATACCGTCTGCTTGCGGAAGTACGACTCGTTAGCCATATGACAGGCGGCCGCGGCATGATGTCCAAAGACAACATCCTGCGGCGGCACCTTGCGCGAGCGCACGCACTCGAAGAAGGTCCACAGGTGCGGCTTCACATCGTCGGTCGAGTCCGTGCCTTTGTAGACGACGTTCTCATTAACCAATTCCTGCCCCACCGGCGGATCGTTCTTCGCATGCCATTCCTTCGTGTATTCAGCACGCATCGCGTTCGGGAAGCTGAGGGAATAATAACTCGGCGAACTGTCGCGTCCGGTCTGTGGAATATGTGTAATGGTTCCCCCGGAGACTTCAAGGATGCCCTTCGATCCCATCAGACGAATGGCTTCTGGCGTTTCCGTTCCGAGCGTCAGGCGCACGTAAACCGGAGTCTCGCCGTAATTGAATAGTACGGTGTGAACGTCGGGCATATCACGGCCATCCTTCCACCGGAAGATGCCGCCGATTGCCGTTGCGCGCGTTGGCGTCTGGTTGATACCCGTGATGAACTGCATGCCACTGAGCAGGTGGACCATCAGATCACCCGCAACACCCGTGCCGTATTCTTTCCAACAACGCCATCGTGCGAAAACTTCGGGGTTGAACGGACGCTTCGGCGTATCGCTCAGCCACGTATCCCAGTCGAGGTTCGACGGAGATAGATCCAGCGGCGGCGGGTACTCCCAGGCGCCGGAAGGTTCATTGCGCCCCTGGTACAGTTCGATCAGCAGCAGATCTCCGATTGCTCCCTGCTGGTACAGTTCCTGGGCTTTCTTGTAGACCGACGAACTGGTGCGCTGCGATCCGACCTGCATGATGCGGCCCGTTTTCTTCACCGCATCGACCATCGCGAAACCATCGGCAACGTTGTGCGACATCGGCTTCTCGCAATAAACGTCTTTGCCTGCGTTTACCGCTTCCACAACGAGTTTGCGATGCCAGAAGTCGGGTACAGCGATTATCAAAGCGTCGACGCGCTTGTCATTCAGCAAGTCTTGGTAACGGCGCGTGGTAGGCAGATTCGCCCCGGCAATTTCCTTCGCGAGTGTGTGCCGGCCATCATAAAGATCGCAGGCTCCCACACACTCCAGGCCAGGCAGCGCCACTGCGCCTCTCAGCAGGCCTTGACCCTGCATTCCTACTCCGATGATGCCGAAGCGGATATGGTCGTTCGGACCGACATTGGTCGGAAGCGCGAATGCGGGTGTTTCCAGCAATATTGAGCGGGTAGCGATCAGGCTGCCGGCGAGTCCGGTGGCCTGGAGAAATTTCCTGCGGGAAAAATCGCTATTCATATGAGTGCTCCGTTACTTCGAAAATTCATCGCGTGTGGCGCGGGCATAAGAAAGCCACGAAGCTATTTCTTCAGCGCCTTCCACTCCACTGTCTTGAAGAAGACAACGTCATTATCGCTGTGGTTCTGTAATCCGATATAGCCTTCATCTGGACGCCGACCGCGCTCCGGTTCGAACTTGAACTTCTTTTCCGGTACTGGCTGGCCCTCAATGTAGTCCGTGACCTTCACCCCGTTCAGCACAACAATCGTGCGCGGACCGTTCAGGGTAATGTCCATCGTGTTCCACTCGGGACCCGGCTTGCCAGGTTTCGCCAGCGGTTTCGTCAGGGAATAGAGCGTCCCCGTGACGTGATAATCGTCCTCGTCCGATTTCTCCGGATGGTTGTCGATTTGTACTTCGTATCCGTAATTCACCGGCATCCAGGCCTCGCGCGGCTCGATCGGAATGCGGATAAAGATCCCGGAAAGAACAAGCTTACGACAAGCTTTGTGCGCATAGACCTCACCAGATATCACCGGGTGGACGTGCCTGAAGAAACGCCGCATGATGACGCGAAGGGCTGGGAATTGGCAAGTTAAGAAAAAAGTGTGTTGTGGCAGAGAATCGGCTATGGATTCTCCCCGGCGGAGCAAATCCGTATCCGTTGTGGTCCTACTCTTGTTTGCTACGGCCCCGAAAAATCCAGTGGCTTGTCATACCCCGTCATCTCCAGGTAGCCGTCGCCTGCAATTGGCTTGTGAGCTCGCGTTCCGGAGACGTCGATGGCGCCTTCCCAGTAGCTGGTGCTCAGCCGCGTTTTCCCCGCTAGTTCCTGATTTTGCATCGCCGCATGGATCTGTAACTCGAGGCCGATCGAAGGAACATTAACTCGCCATGCGATAGGATAGCGAGCCTGCGATTTCGTGCTACGCCAGGTCTCCCCTAGTGGCAGCATGCTGAAGTCGCGCGCGCTTAAATGTGTACCGCGGCCTTGCCCATCGATGTATGTTCCTGAACTGTATCGATCGACGCTGCCATCCGTGCGCCGCAACCGGTAGAGCATCAACTCCGTGTCGTCGCCGAGTTGAATACTTAACCAGTCCCATCCGACCTCATTTGCGGCCAGCGATTCAGTCGAAAATTCGTGGTCCATCCACGAAGTGCCTTTCACTTCGTAGGACTTGCCCTCGATCTCGATGTGTCCGCTCGTGATGAGGCGCGTGAAAGAAATGTAGTGCGAAGCGTGACCAATGCCTTCGCCCTTCTGGCTAACTCCGTTCTGGCCATGAATGACCGGCGGCTTATTCGACTTCAGTTGCAACTGGAGGCCGAAATCCTTTCCGATCGCCTGCAGTTGCTGGCCATCATTCACCCATTCAGCCTGCCAGTTGCCATTCCAAACGCGCCCCTGCTGCCGACTGATGCCGGCTATGCCTGGACCAGCGCGATTCACGCGTTCCGTGTAATAGAACTTCTGCCGGCCGATGTCACTGACAGCGAAATGTGCCAGATAGAGATCTTGCACCCCCCAATCAACGTTCTGCAGCGGCTTGCGATTCACTCCTTGTCGGAAAAAAGTCAGTTCGAATCCAAAACGGCGGCCATCATTCGCCTTCAGATTGCCGGTGTAGTACCACCACTCTGTGCGGTAATCCGGATGGCTGAAGTGATCGCGCGGAAACTGATATTCATACCCGGGCATTGCCTGCTGGTATTGTGCTCCCGCTCCGGTAAGCAGCAGTACACAAACGATCAGGCAGCGCAAACTATTCCTCATGTACTACCTCGATCGGGATCAACCGCGTCGCGATGCGAGCCGGATATAAGCCAGCCAGCACTGTCGCCACATAGACAATAGTCAGCGCGGCAAGTAGTACCGCCACCGGCCAGTGGAATTGGATCGTCCATCCGAACGATTGCTTGTTGATCACATAAATCAGCACCAGTGACAGCACGAATCCAAGCAACAGTCCGGCGAGATTCGCCAGCAACCCCAGGACACCGGCCTCGACCAGAATCATTTTTCGGATCTGCGCAGTAGCCGCGCCGAGGAATCTCAGCAGCCCCAATTCGCGCCGCCGGTCGATCACCAGCGCCAGCAACGCTCCGGCCACTCCCATCACAGCGACGATGATGGCGATCGCCTCCAGCGCATAGGTGATGGCAAATGTCTGGTCGAAGATGCGCACCGCCTCAGCTCGAATATCACGGTTGGAAAAGATCAGCACAGCGCGGTTTGCCGAAACACGTTCGATTTCACGTCGCACTGCCGCAAGATTGGCCCTTGGCTTCAAATAGACAGCAAGATTCGTGGGCGCAGGATCAGGCAAGTATTTGAGCATCGTGTCACGATCCAGAATTACAAATCCGCGCTCACTGGCGTAATCATAGAAAACATCCAGCACGTGAAACGAAACCTTACGCTCGCCAAGCGAAAGCGTCAGCGTGTCGCCAGCTTTAACATGATGTTTGTTAGCAAAGGGCTCGCTGACAATCGCATTGTCTCCACCTCGCAATGCCGCCACTACTTCCCTATCCGGTTTGCCGGATAGAAACCCCGAGCTGTGGTAATAGCGTGCAGTCTCCGTCTCCGCCGACGCCAGGGTAGCAGGCATGTTCTGATAGTTGATGTCATAAGAGCGAAAACGGTCGACGGCTTCGACTCCGGGAAGCTTCTCGATCTGATCAGCCAAGTCCGGAGAAATAGTCGGATGGCGATCAATTGCCGGATTTCCGACTGGCCGCAGATAAATGTCCGCTGGCAACTGGCTGTTCATCCACACCACCACCGTCTGACGGAAGCTGCCAACCATGATTCCCACCGAAGTCATCATGGCGACTGCAGTCGAGAGCGCACCAACCAGAACCGCGGTGCGCCGCAGCGACCCCTTCAAACTGCGCGAGGCGAGTAGCGCCTCAACGCCGAGCAAGGCTGTCAACACGCGTGTGCCGGCCGCCAGCAACGCCTCCACCAAAGCCGGCATCGCGAGCGCTGAGGCACCGATAAACAGGATCGCTGAGAGATAACCGAACAGGGGCTTTCCGTCGATGGCCGGGATCTTCGCTGCGGCCACCCCCGCAATGCCAAGGCCCACAGCAATCCATAAGTCACGCCACTTCTCTACGCGCAAGATATATTCTCGCCGACCCCGCGCCATGGCTTCGACAGGTGACACTTGAGCCGCTTCACGCGCAGGCGAAATCGCAGAAAGCACGGCAACGCCAATCCCGACCATTAGCGCCAAGCCAATAATCCGCCAGTTGAGGTTAATCGACCCCGGCTGGCTGCTTACATAGAGAGAATTCACCGTCGTGCCAAGCAGATTCACCGCTCCCACAGCCATGGCCCGGCCCAGCGGAAGCGCCAAGAGAGCCCCAACAACTCCGAAGAGAATTGATTCGCAGAGAAACGCGGCGAGAACTTCTCTGCGGCTCGCGCCCAGTGCCCGCAAGATCCCTATTTCCGGCCTCCGCCTGACTACAGAAACGGAGATCGTGTTGTAGATGAGGAACGCGCCAACTACCAGCGCGACATAGCTCAAGATCCGCAGATTCCAGCGAAATGCGGCCATCATGCGCCGGTTCTCTTCTGTGCCGCTCCCCTGTGGACGCACCTGCACACCATCAGGTAGTACCTGTCGCAAACGCTGCTGCCAAATCTCCAATGAAGGCTGATCGGGCACCCGAATCAGAATGCGATCCACTCGTCCAGTTCTGCTCAGCTCCTGTTGTGCCTCGGCGATGTCCATCAGCACGGCGTTGTCGCCCGCGGAACTTGGCAGCACGCCCCGCACCTTATATTCACGTGTGTCGTCGTTAATCTGTAACTTGATTTGGTCGCCCGCCTTGGATGCGAGCCGACGTCCCACCCAAACGCCGCTGCTCAAATCCGCTCCGCGCTCTGACCCATCGGCGAAATCCGGCAGCTTCCAGTCTCTGCTCATGCGATCGCCTGCTTCCGCGATCAGATCTAATCCGATCACCGGTACGGACTCGCCTGTTTGCGTAACCACGGCAAAGCCTTCGATCCTCGGACGCACCCGTATCGGGTACGGAAGCGTCGCCAGCTTTCCAACAAGGTCGTCGGGAACGCCACCCGTCGCGGTCACTTCGATTTCGGAATCGCCGGCAAGCGTTTCCACTGACGAGCGAAACGAACCTGCGGCCGCATCTCCCGCCAATTCGATCGCGATCACCACCGCAACACCCAGCGCAACAGCAAGTACAGTTGTCGCGGTGCGTATGGGTTCGCGAAACAGAGGTCGAACCATCAGCCTGAAAAAAAGGAGCAGGCGTGTCATTCAGCGGCGAAGGACCTCCTCGACCCGTCCATCGCGGAGCCGAACGATGGTGTCCGCCATCGCCGCCGCTTCCAGGCTGTGTGTGGCCATCAGCGTCGTGGTTTTGTGTTCCGTCGCAATTCGGCGCAGCAGGTTGAGGATCATGTCTCCGGAAGTTGTATCGAGGTTCCCGGTCGGTTCGTCGGCAAGCAGAACCCGTGGTGAATGGACGAGTGCGCGGGCGATGGCCACGCGCTGCATCTGCCCGCCGGAAAGCTGATGCGGCATACGATCTTCGCATCCGGCGAGTTCCACCCACCCCAGCATCTCTCGCGCGGCGGTGCGCCCAGTTGGCGATCCTGCCAGCAGCAACGGAAGCTCTACGTTTTCGATTGCGCTCAAGGTCGGCAAGAGTTGAAATGATTGAAAGATAAACCCAACTTTTTCCCGCCGTATGCATGTAAGTCCCGAGTCGTTCAAAGAAGAGGTTGGCGTGCCGTCGAGCAACACCCGCCCTGAAGTCGGAAAATCCATCGCTCCAGCCAGGTTCAGCAATGTCGATTTTCCGCAACCACTTCTGCCGACCAATGCAACGAACTCACCTTCTTCTATTCCAAGGGAAAGATTGTCAAGGGCGCGGACTTTTTGTCCATCGGCTAAGTAGTCCTTGCTGACTGCCTGGAATGACACAACGGGCATACCTGCAGTGAGCGTAGCAGAGCTACGGGATTCGGGCTTCATTTCCATCGCGATTAATCAGGCTAGCTTCAGAATATGGATGCTGAACTGGTCACGATCGCGCCGTTTTTCGCATCCAGCTACATGCAGTGGTTACTATACTTGAGTCTATTGACCCGGGATAATGAGGAGGGGACCAGCAATTGAGCGGCAAAAATGCAACTCTCGTGTTTTTGGCAGTGCTGCTGGTGGTTTCATTTGCACTGGCCTACTTTGTCGCTCGGCCATTTATTAAGCCAGTTGCTTTCGCCATCATTATCGCTGTCGTCTTCAATCCTTTGTACGAACGGATTCTGAAAGCTGTTAAAGGGCGGGGACGCGCCTCCCTGCTCACCATTCTTCTTGTCATCCTTCTATTTGCGATCCCGCTGACTTTTGTTCTAATCACCGCCAGCCGCCAGGCACTCGAGATCGCCCATTATTTTAGCCAGAGGAGTGCAGCCCAAGGCGGCTTCGTTCCCAGCATCATGAACCTCGCGGAACGCCATCTTGGATTCGTGACCCGGCATTTCGATCTTTCCTCCGTGAACTTGCGCCAGCAGATCGCATCGCATCTGAATCAAATCGGACTCAGCCTTCTCGGAAGCGGCGCCGCTCTGCTCGGGAACTTCGTCGGGCTTATCACCGACTCCGTTATAGCCCTTATCACAGCCTTTTTTCTTTTCCGCGATGGCGAACGCGTGGTCAAGAAAATCTCGGGGGTACTACCCCTATCCGCGGCGCAGGTGCACCGCTTGCTCAACGGGGTGACAGATGCGATCGTCGCGAATGTTTACGGCATGGCGGCCGTCGGCGCAGCACAAGGCCTGTTGACCGCGATCGGCCTGACGATCTGCTCCGTGCCGTCGGCGACCTTGCTTGGGTTATTGGCCGCGGTTTGCTCGTTGGTCCCAATCGTCGGCGCCGGTCTGGTCTGGGGACCAGCAGGCATTTACCTCATCGTGATCGGGCACGTCGCGAAAGGTATCTTTCTCCTGATTTGGGGAACCGTGGTTATCAGCTCCATTGATAACATCATTCGGCCGCTGGTGGTGCAGGGCCGCGTGCAGGCGCATCCCTTGCTGCTGCTGTTTGCCTTGATCGGCGGCGCCCAGGCATTCGGGCTGCTGGGAATTTTTCTTGGACCGGTCTTACTGTCGGTCATCAGCGTATTGCTGACAATCGTCTTCGAAGAAACCCGCGGCGTCCCATCTGAATCCAGCCGTGTTGCTACGCTCAGCGAATAGGCAGAGTACTGGTTTTCCGTTACTCCGGACAACATTCCCGCTGAAGTTTCATTCCAAAGTTCAAGGGATTGGAGCACATCCAGAGCACGTCCGTTCCTGCGTGCGTTGCGTTTCCCCGGTCCTGAATCTCGCTCGGATTCTTATCGGATTGCCTTTCTACCGAACGGCCAAAAGAGTTCCGTTTCTGATGCGCGGCGGGCTTTTGCCTGCAATTCTTTCTGTGCTGCTGCTTTCCACTTGTGTTTCCCTTGCGCAGGAGATACCCACACCTGCGAATCTGCTCCCTTCATACGAGGGGCAGACCGTTTCAACGGTTGAACTGGCGGGAAGGCCGGATTTAAGTCCCGATCAACTCGCGCAACTCAAATCTCTGGTGAAGCAACAACAAGGAAAACCGTTTTCTATGGACGACATTAGTGCAAGTGTAAGTGCGCTGAAGTCGTCCAGTCTTGTTCAAGACGTTCGGCTGGATGTCACGCCGGAAGCCAATGGGGTGCGTGTCAGCTTCGTGCTGCTGCCCGCTTATTTCATTGGTGTTTACGAATTTCCTGGTGCGCTGGGACATTATTCCTATTCGCGGCTTCTGCAAGTCGCGAATTATCCAATGGAAGGCCCATACTCCCCCATTGCGATTGTGAATGCGCAGCGGGCTCTAGAAACTCATTTTCGTCGAGGTGGGTTCTTCGAAGCGCAAGTGACAACCACGCTCGATCTCGACAGTACGCATCATGTCGTGAATGTTGCCTTCGCCACTGATCTGAATCGCCGTGCAAAATTCGGACACCTCACCATTGAAGGCGCTACTCCGGAAGAAGCCGTCCGGCTAAGAAACTCGCTGAAGGGTTGGATTGCGCGTTTTCGCAGGGTTGCCGTGCAGAAAGGAAAGAGCTACTCCTTTCACCGATTGCAGTCGGCCGAGCAGTACTTACAGAAAAAGCTGGCTGCCCAGGGATATCTTGCGGCGCAAGTGAAGATCGGAAAAGCTAGCTACACTGCTGAAAGCAATCACGCGGATGTTTCTTTCAATATCGTGCCTGGCCCCAAGATTCACGTTAAAGCTGTTGGCGCGCACCTGTGGGGACGGACTCTCCACCGCCTTGTTCCTGTTTATCAGGAGAATCTCTTCAATGCCGAAATGGTGCAGGAAGGCCGGCAGAACCTGCTCTCCTACTTCCAATCAAAAGGCTACTTCGACGCGCAAGTGCATGTTCACGTGAATCGGCAGCCGTCGCTCATCGACGTCGAATACAACATCGATCGCGGAAAGCGTCACGATGTCGTATCCGTCGCGGTGCACGGCAATCACGCACTCAGCACCGACAGCCTGATGTCTAACATTGTGGTGAAAAAGAAGTTTTTCATCAGTATGCTCGACCACGGGAAGTATAGCGATGCCCTGGTTACAACGAGCCTCAGGAACATCCGGGATGCTTACAAGAACGCGGGGTTTAGCGAAGTATCTGTCACGCCTAAAGTAAACCGGCCAGGGGGCAACATTGCTGTCGTATTTCAAATCGCCGAGGGTCCTCGGGACCTGGTGCAGTCATTCGATATCGAAGGAAACACATTGCCGGAATCGGAACTTGCACCCAAGGGATTGCAGATTGGCCCAGGCAAGCCGTATTCAGGATATCTTGTCAATCAGGATCGCAACCAGATCATGGCGCAGTACCTGACGCTCGGATATTTGACGGCTACTTTCGAAGCAAAAAGTGAGCCAGTCTCGAAGAACTCGCATGAATATCGTGTCGTGTACCACGTCCATGAAGGCCCACAGGTTAAGACCGCACGCGTAGTCACTATCGGACGCAATCAGACCAAGCAGCAAATGGTGAACACCGCGGTCAAGATCAAGCCCAATACGCCACTGAGCGAAGATCAGATGCTCTCCGCCGAAAGCCGTCTTTACAACCTCGGAATTTTCGATTGGGCCGAAATTGATCCGAAACAGACGGTCACCGATCAGTCAAACCCGGACGTGCTCATCAAATTGCACGAAGCCAAACGAAACACCATCACTTACGGCTTCGGATTCGAAGTCATTAATCGCGGAGGCAGCGTACCCGGAGGCACGGTAGCCCTGCCGGGTATTCCGCCAGTGGGACTGCCCAACTCGTTTCGGACTAGCCAGAAAACTTTCTGGGGGCCGCGCGGACTGCTTGAGTACACGCGCAAAAACATGCGTGGCCGCGCCGAGAGCTGGACATTCGGTGGATTCGCCGGACGATTGGATCAACGCGCTTACACGAACTATAACATTCCATCGTTTCGCGGTAGTAGCTGGTCGGCCACATCCAATGCGCAGTTCGAGCACGATAGTGAAAATCCGATCTTCACCGCCCGTATTGCCCGTGGCGGCCTGGAATTTCGCAAAGCCTTGGACGCAAAGAAGCAGAAGCTATTGTTTCTCCGCTACACCGTCCAAAGAACGGATCTCACTCGGCTGCTGATCCCGGCGCTGGTGCCACTAAGCGATCAGAACGTGCTGCTGTCGACAGTTTCTGCCTCCTACATTCGCGACACTCGCGATAACGCCCTCGACGCTCATAAAGGCATTTATCAGAGCTATGAGGTTTCTCTCACTCCGACTGCTCTGGGTTCCAGTGTGAACTTTGCACGAGCGCTTGGCCAGACCGCTTACTACAAGAACATTGGAATCGATAACATCATCTGGGCTAACAGCATTCGGCTTGGCCTCGAGGAGCCCTTTTCCAACAGTCACGTTCCGCTTAGTGAAGAGTTCTTTACCGGTGGCGGCAGCACTCTCCGTGGATTCCCGCTGAACGGCGCCGGTCCGCAACGAGTAATCGTGGCTTGCGGCAACCCCGGCGACCCTACGACCTGCTCCCAAATCCAGGTGCCGACGGGCGGAAACCAGCTTTTTATCCTAAACTCCGAATTCCGCATTCCCTTGCCCATTAAGAAAGGGCTGGGCGTTGTCGGTTTTTACGATGGCGGCAATGTATTCGCCCACGTGGGGTTCCATGACTTCCTCAGTAACTATTCGAATAACGTCGGCTTTGGAGTGCGATACGCCACGCCAGTTGGCCCCGTTCGGCTCGACATCGGCCGCAACTTGAATCCAATTCCCGGAATCAAAGCAACTCAGGTATTCGTGACACTGGGCCAGGCTTTTTAGTTCGGACGAGAGTTCCCGAAGCTGTTCCAGGCGTTGTGGGAGTGCTTTGTGAGCCGCAAAAGGATTGCCGCCTGGACGGCGGGTATTGCAGTCGGATTTGTTGTCCTCGTACTGGTCGTGGGCTACTTCGTATTACGCAGTTCAGCTTTTCACGAATATGTAATCTCAAAGGTCGAGCAGATCGCTGGGCAGAAGCTGGGAAGCCCTCTTGATATCCAGAGCTTCGACCTGCATCTCTCGAATCTAAGCCTCGATCTGAATGGAATCACTGTTCAGGGTAGCGGGTCCAGCCCCTATGGTCCTCTGCTTCAGATCGATCATATTGGGCTGAACGTCAAGATCATCTCAGTTCTACATCGCAAGTGGAACCTCAACAGCATCACCGTCGATCATCCGGTCGCGCACGTCTTCATCGACAAGGCTGGTGAAAGCAATATTCCTTCACCTCACAGCTCATCGAGTTCCCACACGAACATCTTCGATCTCGCCGTGAAGCATGCTCAACTGAATCGCGGCGAGGTCTACTTCAACGACCGGAAGGCAACACTCTACGCCGACCTGCACGACCTGCTCTTCCAGTCCTTCTACGGCGCCTCTGCAGGCGGAGAATATATCGGAAACGTCTCGTACAAGAATGGCAGCCTGCAATTCGGGAGCTACAATCCCTTACCGCATGATTTGAATGCGAGATTCGAAGCCACTCGCACGGAGCTGAAACTCTCGCCAGTTACTCTGCAACTTGGCGCTTCACAAATCCAACTGAATGCCGAACTGAAGGACTACAGCAGCCCATCCATACAGGCTTCTTATCGCGCCACACTTGTGGGCAGCGAGTTTCGTCGTGTACTCAACAATCCCGAGATCCCCACTGGCGACATCATGCTATCGGGAAATGTAAAGTACGTGAACGATGCCAACCGGCCCGCCTTGGATTCCGTTGTGCTGAATGGCGATATCAGCAGCAAAGAGCTTCTGCTGACCAGCGGCACCTATCGCGGTGTTATTCGTGATCTGGCCGCTCGTTATTCCGTTATGAACGGGAACGCTGCCGTCCAGAATCTGCACGCAATTCTTTTCGGCGGCACCCTCGCCGCCAATGTTGTCGTGCACGATCTTTCCGGGAAGCGCCAATCGCAACTGGATGCCCAGTTGCGCGGCATCTCGGTAGCTGAAATCCAGTCGCTTGCCGCAGCAGGCTTCACCCGCGACGTACATCTCAGCGGCGCAACGAATGCTGCAATCAAAGCCAGATGGAATGGATCCATGCAGAACCTGATCGCCACCGCTGACGCCGTTTTGCAGGCGCAGGTTACGCCGCACGAGACAGTTCCGGGTGTTGGACCTGCGCCGAGCTTTCCTGTTAACGCGCAGATTCATGCGCGCTACTTCGGCGACACAAAAGAGGTTTCGCTAACTCAGAGCTATTTGCACCTGCCACAAACATCGCTGAACTTCAATGGCACGGTCAGCAATCGTTCCAGCCTGCAGGTCGGAATGCAGTCTAATAATCTTCACGAACTGGAATTGATTGCGAACGCTTTCCGCCGTTCTTCCGATGGCATTCCACCCTCGCCTCTCGATCTGTATGGCACCGCGAGTTTTTACGGTACCGTGCGGGGGAGCACTACGAATCCGCATCTGCAGGGGCAGTTTGTTGCCGCGAATCTGCGTCTCAAGCAAAGCACGTGGCGCGTGATCCGCGCAAATGTAGTAGCGGATTCGTCCCAGTTGAGCTTACAAAATGGCGAAGCCGATCCGGCGCAGCAAGGCCGCATTGCGTTCTCCGTTCAAACCGCTCTTCACCAGTGGTCGTTTACGACCACCAGTGAATTCAACGTCCGCCTCAGCGCGTCGCACATTTCTGCTTCGGATCTGGCTCATGCAGCAAACTCCTCGATTCCAGCGAAAGGAACTCTGAACGCCAATATCAATATGCATGGGTCCGAGCTCAGGCCAGTTGGTCAGGGCACGGTCGTACTGTCGAACGCAGAACTGTCGTCTGAACCCATACAAGCCTTGACTTTAAGTTTCCGCGGGACAGGAAATGAAATTCGTGGAACGCTGGGTGCGCGTCTCCCTGCAGGTTCCGCGGTAAGCGAATTCACGTATTATCCCCGCCAGCAGGGCTATACCATGCTCCTGAAGGTAGCCAACCTGCAGCTTGGAAAACTAGAGCATGTGCGGGAACGTAATCTGAAGCTCTCCGGCGTGCTGAACATGAATGCCAGCGGCCGTGGAACTCTTAAAGATCCCGGCATCGCCTTTACGGCACAGATTCCTAACCTGCATTTCCAGGATCAGGACATTCGCGGACTTACGCTGACCGCTAATGTTGTTCATCATCTTGCAACCTTGGATCTCACGTCAGAAGCTGTGAACACCGGCATTCGTGCCCATGGGACCATTGGACTGACAGACGGTTATGAGGCGAATCTGCGCGTGGACACCGGCACCATTCCTCTGCAGCCGCTGTTGGCCACCTACGCGCCGCAGGCAAGCGATGCTACAGGACAAGCGCAATTGCATGCCACGCTGCGCGGTCCGCTAAAGAATAGAAACCTCATCGAAGCCCACGCGCAGATACCAGTACTCACGCTGAAGTATCACGCATTCGAAATCGGCGCGGTTCACCCAATCCTCATTGACTACACACGAGGCGCACTGGTGGTTCAGCGCTCAGAGATTCGCGGTACCGATACGGATCTGCAGTTTCAGGGAAGCATTCCAGCTCGCGCGTCAGCACCCTCTTCCCTTTTGCTGATTGGAAACATAAATCTCAGGCTCCTCCAGATTTTCCAGCCTGATCTTCGGAGTCGAGGGCAGATTCGCTTCAACATCAACTCCTTCGGCCAGCGCACAAATCCGAATCTGCAGGGCCAGATTCGAATCGAAAATGTCGGACTCACGTTTCCGGGTGCGCCACTTGGAATTCAGGCCGCCAATGGCGTGTTGACGCTGACTAACAAGCGTATCGATATCACAAGTTTTAACGGCCAGGTCGGAGGAGGAACGGTAACCGCGACGGGCGGCGTAGTCATCCGCCCAGCCCTTCAATTCGATGTTGCCGTGGCCGGTAACGGAATCACCTTGCTGTATCCAGCAGGCGTTCGTAGCGGCCTCGATACGAACCTGAGTCTTACAGGGAACATGCAGGCGGCATTACTCCGCGGTCAGGTTCGGCTTAACCGGCTTTCTTTTACCCCTGATTTTGATTTGTCTACCTTCACTTCCCAATTCAGTAACAATGTCTCCTCTCCGCCTACGGCCGGGTTTGCTAACAATGTTCAGCTCCAGGTGGCAGTACAGACTGGGTCAGGCCTCAACTTGGTCAGTCGAACGTTGAGCTTGCAGGGAGGAGCCAACCTCCGCATTCAGGGAACGGCCGCGGATCCTGTTGTGCTCGGTCGAGCGGACATCACAGGGGGAGACGTGATCTTCCTGGCAAATCGCTATGTAATTCAGGGCGGCAGTATTGCATTCGTAAATCCCGCACGCACTGAGCCCGTGGTCAACATCGCCGCGACCACGACCACCAATCAATACAACATCAGCCTGCGCGTAGAAGGACCTGCAGATCGCTTGCGCACCACTTACACTTCAGATCCGTCATTGCCGCCCGTCGACATCATCAACCTGCTCGCCTTCGGAAAAACAACGGAAGCCCAAGCAGCAAATGCCAACGCTGGCGGGAGCTTGGGTCCAGAGTCGGTGCTGGCATCGGGGATTAGCAGCCAGATTGCCGGCCGCCTTCAGAAGATTGCGGGAATTTCCCAGCTGTCAATCGACCCTGTACTGGGGCCGAACCAAGGCGCCCAGGGCGCGCGCGTCACCATTCAACAACGCGTCACCGGCAATCTGTTCGTGACCTTCTCGACAGATGTCACTTCGACGCAGCAGCAGATCATTCAGGTGCAGTACAACCTGAACCGCCGCTGGTCCCTGAGCGCTGACCGAGATCAAAACGGGGGCTTCGGTTTCGATGCCCGCGTGCACAAAAACTTCTGATTACACAGCTCGAACCGCACGGCGACGTATAGGCGTTGTAGCTTTCGCATGGAATCGCTTTTCGGTTAGCCATTTGCCAAAGGCTGGACCCAGGTTCGCGATAGAATCGGCTACCGGTGCAAGCGCACACACTACCAACGCAAAAACAGCGCCCACAACATTGATATACATCAGGACCCGAAACAGCATGAGATCACCCCACCAGGTCTACGCTGTAAGTCTCGGGGGAGAGTGTAGCGATACTAGGCAGCGTGCACTTCAAAGGCCAGCCGAAGTCGCCGAAATTTCAGCCACTTAGAAACGGCAACGCCATCCGGCATGTGCAAACCATTGCAGTGGATTGGTCGCTTAATGGGAATGGGAATGTCTCGACCTCGTCTACTTGACGCTAACCGGAACGGCAACTGTGCCAATATGCCCATTGAAGTTGTTCTTAATGGCGATTTTGATATGGTATTCACCGGGACTCAGATCGAGATCCCGGGTGAATCCCAGACCCACCTGCCTCAACTGCTTTACCACGTCGGGATTGAACTGACCGCCGGCACGATCAACGGACTGGGCAACTTGCTTTCCCGTCGAATCGTACGCCGTCAGCACGACATCAACGTTCACAGATGATGTCGCGTCATCGATCGTATCCGTGTCGGGAGGTAGCGTAATTCGGAATGAGACCTTTTTCTTGTCAGCAGCCGGGTCGATGCCCTTCATGGTGGCAGCGAAACGCACCCCGCTATATTCGATTGGCGAGCCCAGGGCGGTAATGAGATTTTGCTTCTCCCAATCGTCTTTCTCGGTCGCATTTGGCCAGCTGACGCCACCGGCGGGCGCGAATTCTTTTCCGGCCCCGCGGACCTTTACATTTATCCGGCGATAGGGAGCTTTGTTGTCATCGGTGTAGCCGAGTAAGTAAAAATGCGAGGAATCCGCAGCGGCGGTTGTTACGAACGGCACAATATCATTAACCATGAGCAACGGCCGTCCGCCTGTGATCTCAGCCAGGGATAGTACGGCGGCCCGTGTATCGATTGCCTGAGTGGAACTCAGACCGCCGGGAATATTCTGGCTAACGCCCAATGGTCCCACCCCTTGACGTCCCTGGTCACCCACAATCAGCGGATACACCGCTACGTTGTTTGCATCCAATGACGCCTGCGTAGCGCGCCACAGATCGTTGAAGCCTTTGATCTCTCGATCTGACATAGAAGACTCGCCCGCGGGCATGCTTTGGCCGTTCAACGAAGCGCCGCTGGTGATGTTCTCCTCGATTACAAGCTTCCCGTCTTTGACATTAACGCTGAATGGCAGGTTCTCCACCATCCACACCAGGCTCTTGCGTCCGGGAAAACCTGCCGATGCCTGGGCGATTTGTCCCATGGCCTCGAAACTTCGCACCGGCATCAAGCGCAAAGGACTCATGATCGGCGTGGGATTCGAATCCGCACCCCGCAGAAAAGCCACCATCTTCTCCGCATCGGTTGCAACCGCCGAGTCTTCGGATAACTTCTTGGCTTCCGCGCTCCCGCCCTTCATCCGGGCTTCCGCCACTTCGATTGCCTGGGTCGTCTGCTCCGGCGACAAGCGGAAATCGTGGTAGACGTGCAGGCCGCTCATGGAGTTCGTCAGCAACCAACCTGATTGATGGTTTTCCGCGAGCTGGTGCAGCGCGTTCACACACTGCTGCCGGATGTTCGATTCATCGGCTAAGCGCGTGTGGACGGTATCGAGCACCAGAATGACCATCCCTGAAGTCGAAGGAGCATTGAAGCCATTACTGTACTGGCCAAAAGTGGTTTTATACGGGGGAGCAGGGGAAGGCTTCGTGTCGATGTCGCGAACACTCGTGAGGGTTTGTGGCTTGCCGTTTACTTCCAGCGTGAAGTCGGCTTGTTGCAGTCCTGTAAGGGCCTTACCAGAGCCGTCCAGCACCACGACGGGAACGGTTACCGCGGCAGGTGGACTGGGTGGGGCGTCTTGCTGTTTTTTTTCTTTCTTTGCGGCGGCGCCGGAACTGGTCAAAAAGACGAGTAAAACAACAGCCGCTAGAAACTCAAGACGCTTGTGACGCCCCAGGAGCCCCAATCCAGTCACCATGATGCCGCAGCCTTCCTCGGCAAACGATACATGCCGTAACTACCGCGGCATTATATCCGCAGCAGAGAGGCAGGATGCAATCCGCATCAGTCGTTCCAAAAACTTCACCAGACCGTAAGTGTCGCTCGGTCAACCCATTCGTGGTACCCGCGGCCCGAGGCATTCACGTCGAGCTGCCACTGTGCTCCAAGATTGTTGCCCCATCCCAGGTTCTTTGCGTATTGCGTCTGGTTGAGCGTGTAAACCTTTCCATCAACGATCAGTTTCACGTAGGTGTAACTGTGGTTGTTGTGGTTCGTCGTCATGTACCACTGGATGTGATGCCACGTGCCGGGAGCAAACTTCGGGCACGGAATATTCGTGTGCAGCCAGTGACCGCTCGCTTCGCTCCAGGTGTCCCACACACCGGCGGCATAGTTGCATTCAGTACCGATCATGTAGTTGTAGCCGTTCAGGAACTGGAAGGCATCGAACTCAAGAGCCTGAGCCGCAGTAAGAGACGCAGAGTCCAACTGAACGTAGAAATCCCAGAGGAAGTTAGTGACGGTATTGATGGCGCCCATTTTCTTGAACCAGAGCGAATTCCCCCACACGCCGTCACGATACAGTTCCATGCTACGTCCGTCCATGGAAGGCGAAGTCTGGTTAAAAGCTTGCCAGTAACCGCCGCTGCCGCTACCCCCAGCACACGCAGTGGATCCGCACGCACCCCAACCGCTGGTCATCTGGTCGATGTTGCTGAAAACTTTGGCATAAGATGGCGGAGTCGGCATTGGGCCACCGGTCGCAGGAGGGTTGCCGCCGGTAGGAGCGCCACCACCTCCCACATTGATGCTGATCGTACGGTCGCCGTACGCTCCGGTGCTGTCCCAGGCGCGGACCACAAGCTGGTGTGTGCCCGCAGAGGCGCTAACGTTCCCACTGATATATCCCGTCTTCCCGGCCGTATACACGTTCACGCTGTCCAGATACGCATGCCATCCAACAATCGGATACCCACTCGACGCAGAGGCCTGCAGGGTGAACGTGCCTCCTACAGTCGAGTTTGCGGCAGGAGCAGAAAGATTAACGGTGACTGCAAAGCAGTTCGAAGCAAGCAAAGCGAGCAGCAGGAAGAGGAATTTTTTCATGGAATCTCCAGCGGTGATTAAGAATCGGGTTGCCGCGCTAGAACGGCTGCCGGGATCAACTATCAGCTACACCGGAGATTCGGCGAATTAGCAGAAACCCCTAAGGAACTTAGGATAAGGCATCTATCCGGGCATAGGCCAACTAAGCGAAATTCGGCCAGAATCCGCCCATTTGGCCGCCTCGAGAACAGGCGTTGCGAACAGATGAACGTCCATTCGTGAACCTCCCTGCGCCGATTCGCTTGGATCATGGCCTTACGACCGAAAAGATACCCGACTGTATATGGGTCAAACCTGAGCGCCGGTGCGAACTGGAACTCTTTGAACGTACCCGGGGCAGCCGTCTGCGCCATGCAGCGTTCAGACGCATGCTTGGGTAACCGTAGGCAGCAGCCAGTTCGCGGAAGCACGAAATTTGACCTCTGTTCGCCCCGACGGATTACACTGTCGGGCATGAAGATTCTCGTTATTTTTGCGGCACTTATGATTGGCGTGAGCGCTATTCCCGAAAATGCCTCTGGGGCGGAGTTTGGCCCCAGTAACCCTTTTTATGCGCCGAGCAAACTACCGTTTGAGGCGCCGCCGTTCGACAAGATCAAGGACGATGATTACCAGCCGGCAATTGAAGCCGGTATGGCGCAGCAGCAAAAAGAAATCGAGGCGATCGCCAACAGTTCTGCGGCTCCCACTTTCGACAACACCTTCGTTGCCATGGAAAAGAGCGGACAGCTGTTGCAACGTGCAATGTCGGCCTTCTTCGCGGTGGTGAGCGCCAATACGAACCCAACGCTCCAGAAGGTTCGCAGTGTCGAAGCGCCCAAACTCGCCGCCCATCAGGACGCGATCTATCTGAACCCGAAATTGTTTCAGCGGATTAAGACAGTTTATGACCAACGCCGTTCGCTTAAGCTCAACCCGGAGCAATTGCGATTGGTGGAACGCACCTACGAAGAATTTGTGCATGCCGGGGCAAATCTCACCGACGCCGATAAAGCAAAACTCAAGAAATTAAACGAGGAGCTCGCGACGCTCTCCAACGAATTCAGCAACAAGCTGCTGGCTGCCACCAAGGAAGGCGCCTACGTCACCACGGATAAGGCGGCGCTAACTGGGCTGAGCGATGCTGAAATCAACGCGGCTTCACAGGCTGCGAAAGGCCGCAAAGTCGAAGGCTATGTCCTTCCGCTGCAAAATACGACGCAACAGCCGGATCTGGTAAGCATGACGAATCGGTCCACCCGGCAGACAATCTTCGATAACTCTTGGAACCGCGCGGAACATGGCGATGCGAACGATACGCGCGAGACCATCGCGAAAATCGCGCAGCTGCGCGCACAAAAGGGAAAATTGCTGGGCTTCCCGAACTTTGCCGCATGGAAAATCGAAGACCAGATGGCAAAAACACCGCAGGCGGCCCTGAAATTTATGGATGAACTGGTGCCGGGTGCCACCGGCAAAGCGGCGCGCGAAGAACAGGATATCCAGGCAGTCATCGATAAACAGAATGGCGGATTTAAGGTCCAGCCGTGGGATTGGGAGTTTTACGCAGAGCAGGTGCGCAAAGCAAAATACGACCTCGACGAAGATCAGGTTAAGCCCTACTTCGAACTGAACAACGTCCTCGAGAATGGTGTTTTCTATGCGGCGACCCAGTTGTACGGGATCACGTTCAAGGAACGGCACGATCTTCCGGTTTACACGAAGGCGATGCGAGTTTTTGAAGTATTCAATGCCGACGGCAGTCCGCTGGCATTGTTCTACTGCGACTACTTCAAACGCGATAATAAGCAGGGCGGCGCATGGATGACGAACTATGTCGACCAGTCAAAACTGCTGGGCACCAAGCCGGTAGTCGCGAACGTCGCTAACTTCGCTCCTCCCGCACCAGGAGAGCCCGCGCTGATCACCTCCGATGACGTTCGAACCATGTTCCACGAATTCGGACATGCACTCCACGGCATGTTCTCCAACACCGAATATCCGAGCCTTTCCGGAACCGCTACGGCGCGTGACTTCGTAGAATTCCCATCGCAATTCAACGAACATTGGGCAACGTACCCGTCCGTTTTCGAGCACTACGCAAAGCATTACAAGACCGGCGCGCCGATGCCCAAGGAATTGGTCGAGAAGATTGAGAAGGCAAAAACATTTAATAAAGGGTATGACACCACGGAATTGTTGGCGGCTGCCGAACTCGATATGAAGTGGCACACGCTCCCAGCTTCAGCTCCTCTGCAAAATCCTGACACGTTCGAAAAAGATTCACTGGAGAAAATCAATCTTTGGATCAGCTATGTGCCGCCACGCTATCGCTCCAGCTATTTTGCGCATATTTGGAGCAGTGGATACTCGGCAGGTTACTACGCGTATCTCTGGACACAGATGCTCGCCGACGATGCGTACCAGTGGTTCGATGAACATGGCGGCCTAACTCGCGCCAATGGTGATCGCTTCCGCAACATGGTACTTTCGCGCGGCAACACCGAGGATCTCGAGAAGATGTACGAGACCTGGCGTGGCAAGAAGCCTAGCGTCGAACCCATGCTGAAGTATCGCGGCCTTGCGCCAGACGGTGGCGGGCAGTAGAGTCCCGCCACGTTGTATCTTATGCTCCGTGGGTAGCTGAAAACTTGTGTCATGGCCTTTTACGCGGAGAGTTTGCCGGCCGAGCTCGCCAGCTTTCGCGACTTCAGGAAGTCCTGTACCAGAAAACCGATGGCCGCTGACAGGATCGAACCTCCAACTGTCAACATCAGGGAGCGCGCATACATAAGAAATCCAGAACCGGATTCCTTCGCTTCTGACACTTCTACAGCCCGCTGGTTCTGAACATTCAGAAACAGCTGGCTGCGGGTCGCGCTCAGATACAATCGAGTCTTTTGATTGGATTCGAACTGGCCTTTATACCGGCGCGTCTCATCGAAGCCATCTGCCGCTGACTGCACGCGAACTTCGACTTCGTGAAGCCCTGAAGAGATGTTTAATGTTCGCGAGAACGTCTCGACCCGGCTTCCAAACAACGCGTAGCGCTTTCGCGTCGATCCACTGAACTCTTGTCTGAATTGCAGGCTGCCATCCAGCCAGACCGACACTTGTGCTTTGCGAAAGGGATGCGAGCCCGTAATGATTAGTAACGCCGATCCAGCGGTGAGCCAGAAATAAACCGAGACTAGAAACAGGATACCGAGGCTCGCGCCCAGGCCGATTCGCACCTTTACCGGCACGCGATCAGCAGCACGTGACAGCAGGTGCGACTCGCGCCATAAGCGATTCCTGGCAACTTCCAGCGCCGAAACCTGCGAGCCCGAATCGGGAAGACGCCATGACCTGTTGATTTTCATACGATTTCGCTTCGGCTCTCCAGTTACGAACGTACTCTCTCGCAAGGACCTTCGTTTCGCCGCATCCAGAACGAGCAAGGCCAGACGTTGTACCCGTCGTATGTTGGTGTAAACGTGCGCAGATGCTTGGGCATGCGCAGATAACTGTCTCGCCAGTGCGGGATGGCTCGCTGTAATTCCGCCCGATGCGCGATATGGACCGCGCTACTCGACCAAAGAACGTCGAAACATGAGTTGAACGCCAGAAAGGCCTGCAACATGTACTGCTCTGCCCAGAAGCAGAGATTGTGCATCACGAACTGGCGCGGATAATCCGCCGGCAGAAACACATCATGAACGTGAACGATGACACCGGGGCGAAGCCGAGGCAGAATCTCGAGGTACTCGTAGAGGACGTCGCTCCCAACCGTAACTACATGACTGGAATCGAGAAAGAGAATGTCGCCTTCATTTAGCCGGTCGAAGAATTCAAGCGGGATCTGCTGCACCGGGCGTTCGATCAACCTCGTCAAACCCTGAAGCCCAGACCGCAGCACAGGATCAGGGTGCGGTTCGACGCAGAATAGTTTCCCGGGATGGCCTTCCTCTGCATTGCATTTCATCGCCGCTGCCGAAAGCCGCGTGCTGTTGCCGCCGCCGATTTCAATCATCCTTCGTGGTTTGTAGTGACGCACCATGCAATAAGCAACTTCAGCATCGATCGTCTCAAAAAAACCATTATTCAAGTGAAATTCGGTCGGATCTTCTGACGCGGATTCCGGGAAATGCAACTCCTCGCCATACTCCAGCACGAAGGACTGCAACCGTTTGAGTTGCTGATCGAGACCTAGATCGACGCCCACCATTCGAGAAAGTGCCTGCCAGTCGCGTAATTCCAACTGCCTGAAGTCGGGAATGGGCCAATAGAAATGATTCGGCGTCAGGTTCACACCGATCCTCTGCATCATCCGGAAACCAGCGGCGAAGATGGTACGCATCCACGGATGCCGCGTAATGCCTTTGCGTTCTGGCTTCGGGGTTCCTGGACCAAGTGGCGGAAAGACTGGAATAGCACGAAGAGTTTCCCCGGTAATGCCAGTTCCTGGACGCGTAACGGGGCGGGTTGTCGCAAAGTCGTGCATCATCTCCTCGAGGGCAATCTACCCCGCAGTAATGTGCGGACGCTCATTGATGAACGCCGCTTTCTCTTTTTTTTTGCAGTGAATGCTTCTAGTTCGACGCTAGCCGCCGCCGTGGGTTTGCCAATCGTGACAAACACTTCAAACTTGAGTGAAGTGTTTGCTCAACGGAAAGACTCTGAATAGGATAGAAGCCCAGAGATTCGTCGGTCACCTCGAGGCCAAATTGCAAACCAGACCATTGCTGTCGAGCACCATTGGTGCCTTTGCGTTCATCTTGAGTTCATCTGTATTTGCCCAAACAAGCGCTCCTCCTGCGTTTTCGCCGCAGGTTTTACAGGACTTGAGCCGGGTACAACAGGCCGCTCTCACCAGTGATTACGGATATCAGCGCGCTGCTTATCTGTCCGACAACATTGGACCGCGATTAAGCGGTTCCCCTCAATTCCAGCAGGCAGCCGAATACATCTCGAAACAGATGCGCGACCTGGGACTGGAAGTCACAATGGAAAAAGTGATGGTTCCACACTGGGTGCGAGGCGTGGAATCGGCACAACTGGTCGAATTTCCAGGGCAGGCGCCTAATACAACCCAAAAGATGGTTGTCACAGCACTGGGTGGTAGCGTCGCCACTCCCGCCGATGGAATCGTCGCCCCCGTTGTTGTTGTCCATAACACGGACGAATTGAACCATCTCGGCCGCGAGAGCGTCGCTGGCAAGATCGTGCTGTTCGACGAGCATTTCGACGAGCGCATGGCGGCTGAGGGCTACGGTCTGGACGCCTACGGCGAAGCAGTGCAGTATCGCAGCTCCGGCCCCTCGGAGGCTGCGAAACTCGGAGCCGTTGCCGCTTTAGTTCGCTCCGCAGGACGCGGATCCTTTCGCCTTCCCCATACAGGTGGAACACACTACACAAAGGGTGTCCCGAAAATTCCAGCCGGAGCCTTGACTGCTGAAGATGCGGACCTGCTCCAAAGGCTCTCGAATCAGGGCACGGTCAAAATGCGCCTGACACTTACACCGCAAACTCTGCCGGACGCCGTTGGATACAATGTCATCGGAGATCTGCGTGGCAGCGAACATCCCGAGCAGATCGTGATCATGTCGGGCCATCTCGATTCCTGGGATCTTGGCACTGGCGCCATTGATGATGCTGCGGGAGTCGGTATCGCACTGCAAGCAATCAAAGTCATCAGAGATCTCGGATTGAAGCCGAGCCGCACGTTGCGCGTGATTGCTTGGGCAAATGAAGAAAATGGCCTGAGAGGTGGAGCCACGTACGCACGCGAGCATGAAACCGCATTGGCAAATCATTACGCGGCGGTCGAGAGCGATTTAGGTGCTGGTCATCCGGTGGGCTTTTTCTTTACCGGTGGTCCGGCAATCAAGGACATCCTGAAGCCGGTCTCGAACGTGCTCGAAAACTCTGGTGCTGGATTAGCCTATCAGACGGACGAGACTGGCTCGGACCTGATCCCCATGGGAGTGCGCGGTGTGCCGACGTTTGCTCCCATCCAGGACAATCGTACCTACTTCATTTACCACCACACACCGGCGGACACCTTCGACAAGATCAACCTAAAGGAATTCCAGGAAAACGCGGCAGTAATGGCAGGGCTGGGATACGCGCTCGCGAACTCCACAGCTGCTCTCCCGCGCGCCACACGGCCAATGCCGGAATGGCTAAAAGAAGAAGATCAGACCTATTCGAACGCATCTATGCATTAGTATCTTTTGCCGCAACGAGGCACGTATGAAAGTTGGATTCATTGGGCTGGGCCGCATGGGTGCACCCATGGCGCGCAACCTGTCGAAGGCCGGACACGAACTTACAGTGTACAACCGCACTCGTAGCAAGGCCGAGCACCTCGGAGTTCAAGTCGCAAACACCGCGGCAGATGCGGCACGCAGTGCTGAAATCGTGATCACGATGCTGGCGGACGATCACGCGCTCGAGAACGTCGTATTCGGACACGAAGGCATTGCAAGTGCAATGCAGCCCGGCGCAATCCACGTTTCCATGAGCACAATCAGTGTGGCGCTTTCCCAGCGATTGGCGAAGGAGCATCGCGAACGCAAGCAGGCGTATGTCGCCGCGCCCGTGTTTGGCAGGCCGCAAGCCGCGGAAGCCGTGAAATTGTTTGTTGTGGCGGCGGGCGATCCGACGATGGTGAAAAAATGCGAACCGCTGTTCTCCGCTCTCGGTCAGCGGACATTCTTCATGGGCGATCAGCCGGAAGAGGCCAACGTGGTGAAGCTCAGCGGCAACTTCCTGATTGCCTCTGTCATTGAGTGTCTGGGCGAAGCACTCTCGCTGGTTCGCAAGTACAACGTCGATCCCGAGAAATATGTAGAGATGTTGACCAGTACCCTTTTCTCAGCCCCTGTCTATAAGACCTATGCCGACCTGATCGTAAAGGAACAATTCGAACCCGCAGGCTTTCGCCTTCAACTTGGTCTGAAAGATGTCCGCCTCGCGATGGCGGCTGCCGAGGCGCAAGCGGTTCCGATGCCGGTGGCGAGCGTCATTCGCGACCATGCGCTTGAAGGGATCGCGAACGGCATGAGCGACAAAGACTGGTCATCGCTGGCGCAGGTAGTAGCTTCCAATGCAGGACTGAATGGACGAAAGTAGAAGCGCCGACTCTGCCAGCTTAACTACGTCAAAACAATCTTCAATCCCTCAGCGCGGTTCCGGTATTCCCACCTCACTGCTGGTCCTCATGTCGGTTGCTGCCGGCGTGGTCGTCGCGAACCTGTATTACAACCAGCCACTACTTTCGCTCATGGCGCACACCTTCGCCCTAGCGCCGCAATGGATCGGGCTGGTTCCCACGTTGACGCAGATTGGCTATGCGGTTGGAATGTTACTTTTCATTCCACTCGGCGACGTAGCGGACCGGCGCCAGTTGATTCTGACGATGTCCCTGTTATCGATCGGCGCGCTCGCCATTACTGCTTTAGCTCCGTCGTTCACGGTGCTCGCGATCGCGAGCCTTGCCGTTGGAGTCTTTTCTATTGTGCCCCAGTTGCTAGTTCCACTGGCCGCGTACCTTGCCCGACCGGAAGAACGTGGTCGTGCCGTGGGCGACGTCATGAGTGGGTTGCTGGTAGGCATCCTTGTCGCGCGTACGGTGGCAGGCACAATCGGGCAGCACGTGGGATGGCGCGCGATGTATTGGGCCGCGAGCGGAATCATGGTCCTGGTCACAATCGCACTGTGGGTGATGCTTCCCAATGTTCCCGGCGAATCGGATCATTCGTATGCGGAGTTACAACGGTCTCTATTGCAGTTGATCCGCAAAGAACCGGTACTGCGCGAATCGGCGTTTTCCGGGGCTATGCTGTTCGCGACCTTCAGCGCATTCTGGGCAACACTGGTTTTCCTGCTGGTGAATCCGCCCTACCACTACGGCAGCCAAGTCGCCGGATTGTTTGGTCTCGTAGGCGTGATCGGAGCAGCAGCAGCACCGGTCGCGGGCCGCATGGCGGACAAGCGGGACCGGCGCTCCAATCTACGCGTTGCGATTGTGGTGGTGATGGTGGCCTTTGCGGTTCTGCTGATCTGGCCACGCAAACTCTGGGGACTGATTGTTGGCGTCATCCTGCTGGATGCCGGCGTGCAATCGGGGCAAGTCACCAACCAGTCGCGTATCTACAGTCTTACGCCAGAAGCGCACAACCGGCTGAATACCGTCTATATGGTTACGTATTTTACTGGTGGAGCGCTCGGCTCTGCGGTCGGAACGCTGGCCTGGGATCATTGGCACTGGCCGGGCGTTGCGGTTTCTGGGCTGACCTTCTGCACAGCAACAATGGCAGCGCTGTTGCGGAAGAGAACGCCGGAACGAAGTAGCCGTTAGGGGCGGCGTCGCCTATTTTTCCGGCTACCCTCGGTGCACCTGTGCTGACTTAGCTGGCCTGCTTATCGGAAAATTCGTCTTCGCTCGGATCCGGGATAGTCGATGGCGGATCGCTGGTGGGAAATGAACATTCCAATGTCTTATCCAACGTTCTCTCGCGCACGTCTTCCTGTTCTTCCTGTTTTTGCTTTTCGCTCTTTACCAGCTTCGGACCACGCCGGCTACCGCGCTCTTCCGAATTGAAGGTTGAAATCTGCGGATCATCTTTCTTCTGCGCTTCTGCCATGGTCGCCTCGAATCGTGCCAATCACCAGTTGGAAGCGCGTTCTTCCGTCCTGGTTGGCTTCGGCTCCGCCCCGACGACGGTTGCGAAATCGACTTTGGGAAGATGTAAGATGATGGGCTGGAATTTGTCTCTAAGGAGCGTGATGCGCCATCTTCCGCCGTTTATCTCGCTAGTGTTTCTCGCCACTATCTTTACTGTTGGAGCCGCTTCCGCCGAACCGCAGCCTTCGCCGCTGATCGCCAGCATCGAAAATCGTAAAACGATAAGCCTCAACGGGACCTGGCACTACATTGCCGATCCCTACGATAACGGCTATTACGATTATCGCCATCATCCGCGCAAGGATGGGTACTTCCTGAATGCGCAACCGAAATCGCCCCAGGACTTGATCGAATACAACTTTGAAAAATCGGATACGCTCCAGGTCCCAGGCGATTGGAATAGCCAGAGAAAAGAGCTGTTCATGTACGAAGGAACGGTCTGGTACGAGCGAAGCTTCCTCTATCACAAACCGGCGGATAAGCGTACTTTCCTCAGTGTGGGCGCGGCCAATTATGAATCGCGCGTATGGGTGAACGGCACCGAAGTATGCGCGCACATTGGCGGCTTCACGTCGTACAACTGCGAGATCACTGATGCAGTGAAAGATGGCGATAATTTCGTGGTCATTTATGTGAACGACAATCGCCACGCGGATGCCGTCCCTACCGTTAATACCGACTGGTGGAATTACGGTGGCCTCACTCGTGATGTGGAACTGGTGGAAGTCCCAAAAGTGTTTCTGCAGGATTACTTCCTGCAACTGCAAAAAGGGTCTCAGAGCGAGCTCGCTGGATGGGTGAAGGTGGACGGCGGCTCGCGTCCCGTGACGGTTCGTATCCCCGAACTGCATATCGAAAAGCAGATTCAGACTGACGCAAATGGCTACGGCCGAATTGTGCTTACCGCCGCAGGACTTACCCTATGGTCGCCTGATACTCCCAAGCTTTACGACGTGGAGTTCGATGCCGGAGACGACGTCGTCCACGATCAGATCGGTTTCCGTACCATAGAAGTGCGCGGGCAGGACATCCTGCTGAACGGCAAGCCGATCTTTTTGCGCGGAGTTTCCGTCCACGAAGAAGCTCCGTATCGTTCCGGACGGGCATTCAGCACCGACGATGCGCGCACGCTCCTGGGTTGGGTAAAGGAGATGAACGGCAACTACGTTCGTCTAGCTCATTACCCGCATAATCGCAACATGACGCGCATGGCCGATCGCATGGGCCTGCTGGTGTGGTCGGAGATTCCCGTCTACTGGACCATTGACTGGAGCAATCCTGCGACCCTCGCCAACGCGAAGAATCAACTGACGGAAGAAATCACGCGCGACAAAAATCGCGCGGCAATCATCATCTGGTCGATGGGCAATGAAACCCCGATCAGCGATCCTCGCATGGCCTTCATGCGGGAACTGGTAAAGACGGCGCGCGGCCTGGATCCAACACGTCTGATTTCAGCGGCGCTCGAGACCCACTACTCCGAGCCCAACGTCAAAATGATCGACGACCCGCTCGGCGCCGACCTCGATGTGATCGGGTGCAACGAGTACGTTGGCTGGTACGAGCGCAAGGCGGAAGATGCAGATCACATTACTTGGAGAACGCCGTACGATAAGCCCCTGATCATGACTGAATTTGGTGCCGACGCCGAGTTCGGGTTGCACGGCTCTCCCGATCAACGCTGGACGGAAGAATTCCAGGAAAATGTCTATCGTCACCAGATCGTAATGCTGAACAAAATTCCTTTCCTACGCGGAACGACGCCGTGGATCCTGATGGATTTTCGCTCGCCTCGCCGCGTTTTACCTGTCGTACAGGATTTCTACAACCGCAAGGGCTTGATCTCTGATCGGGGCCAGAAGAAAAAGGCCTTCTATGTGATGCAGGAGTTCTACAAAGAAAAGAGTTCATCTCACTGAAGATTAGAACAAAACACAGTGCGAGACACAGAGGACTCGGAGAAATGAGGCAAGCCGGATTGCTTCCGGGGAGTTCACAAGACTGAATTCTCTACGCTGCTCCGCCTGCTCCGTTTTGCGCTAGATGCTTTTAATCTCATCGTCATTGGCGGCAATGGGAAGAGCGGTGTATCGTTATCTCGCTCGCACCGGACGTCTATGATCGGGCGGGCGTTGGTCATGCTTGGGGCCTCGCACTCGCCGAATTTCACGAGGAGGATTTATGCCGAAGTCTAAGTCTGTTCTGCTGCTGCTCAGCGTATTGTTGCTACTCATTTTTGCAGCGTGCAATAAGAAACCCGAAGCCACGGATAATTCCCAGCAACAGCAACCGCCCGCGACTTCGGCTGACAACAATGCCGCATCTGGTAGCACGCAATCCGCAGCGCCTCCGTCGAATGCCTCTCCTGCGCCGATGCAGGCGGAAAGAGCCCCCGCGGAAAGGCCTGCTCCACCCAAACCAAAGATCGTTCCTGCCGGAACTGTTCTTCGCGTGCGTCTGACAGACGCGGTCGGATCCAAAATCAGCCAGAGCGGACAGAGCTTCACGGGCAGCCTCGTCGATCCAGTCGTGGTTGGCGGTGAAACTGTCATCCCTGCAGGATCAAGTGTGTCGGGCGAAGTGACGAGCGCAAAGTCGGCAGGTCGCTTCAAAGGAGCCGCCGAGTTGGCGATCACTCTCACGTCCGTCACTGTGCATGGAGTGCCGCATTCCGTAGCCACCTCAACCATCGCGCAGTCCTCTACCGGCAAAGGCAAGCGCAGTGCTGCGATGATTGGTGGTGGAGCGGGCGCAGGTGCGTTGATTGGAGCGTTGGCCGGCGGTGGAAAGGGAGCCGCCATCGGAGCGCTGGTCGGAGGCGGAGCAGGAACAGCTGGCGCCGGTCTGACGGGCAATCGTGAAATAACGCTGCCTGCCGAGTCCGCTGTAAGCTTTAAGCTGACGCAGTCTTTGCGGTTGGACAAGGGCAGCGCAGAATAGCTCTTACAGAAAGGCTGATCGATTAAGGCGGCTGGCGGGCCGCCTTTCTTTTCGAATTCATGACTAACCTGGAATTCACAGTTGTGGTCGGCGGCGGGTCCTTTCTTGCCGGCTTTCTTGGCGCGCTTACTGGCTTGGGTGGAGGCGTAGTTGTCGTTCCAATGCTGGTATTGCTGCTCGGGGTCGACATCCGCTATGCCGTCGGCGCTTCCCTCGTTTCCGTGATTGCAACCTCTTCCGGCGCAGCTGCTGCCTACGTTCGCGAAGGCTATTCCAACATTCGCATCGGCATGTTCCTGGAAATTGCCACCACTATCGGGGCCGCCGTAGGAGCACTTATTGCCACGCGAGTCTCCGGTGCTGCCATCGGCTTCGTCTTCGGACTGGTGCTCCTGTATTCGGCAGTGCTCTCGCGAAAGGATCCCTCGCAGAAAGTTGTCAACCATCCCCCAGATGCGCTGGCGACCCGCCTGCGGATGAACGGCACGTATCCAACTCCTTCAGGACCGCAATCCTACAACGTATACCAGGTGCCGGGGGGGTTCGGCCTGATGTTCGGCGCTGGCGTGCTTTCAGGATTGCTGGGAATCGGTTCAGGCGCAGTGAAAGTACTCGCCATGGACCAGGTCATGAAGATTCCGTTCAAGGTCTCTACCACCACGAGCAATTTCATGATCGGGGTAACGGCAGCGGCAAGTGCCGGTGTCTACCTGAGCCGTGGCTACATCGATCCTCGCGTCGCCATGCCGGTGATGCTGGGAGTGCTGCTGGGTTCATTGCTCGGAGCGAAGGTTCTGGCACGAGCCCACGTCCAGGTGCTGCGCTACGTGTTTGCCTTCGTCATCGCAGTCCTGGGCTGCGAAATGCTCTACAACGCCGTTACCGGAAAGTTACGATGACGAACCGTGATACAAGTTGGAACGATTATAAAATCGAGCAAATCATCGGCGTGCTGCTGCGCGTTGGCGTTAGCGTTTCCGCCCTCATTGTGTTTGTTGCGGGATCTATTTACCTCTCAAACGAGCGCGCATCCAGAACTCATTACGATCATTTTCACGAAGAAGGTACTCAGCTCACCACCATCAGCGGCGTGATTCACCAGGCAATCACGGCAGAGCCGTTGGCCATCATCCAGCTCGGTCTGCTCTTGCTGATTGCGACACCCGTTGCTCGTGTGCTTTTTGCCGCATTCGCGTTCATGCTGGAACGCGACTGGATGTATGTAGCGGTGAGCTTGATTGTCTTTACTGTCCTAATGGCGACGCTGACGGGGCTGGTGATTTGAATCCAAACCGTGGAACTGCGAGAGCGACGCGATATTATGGCATCAAGATTCCGTTCTAAGGCATAGACGACAACCGATCGAGGGCGAAATGAAAGCTTCTCTGGTTCTGATTTTCCTGCTGGTTATCGCTGGTTATGCGTTTGCAACCGACACCACTCAGGTCTTCCCCACATCCGCGGGACCAGTCAAAATTACTCCGCTCTATCACGCCAGCACTTTGATTGAAGCAGGGGGAAAGTTCATCTATCTGGATCCTGCCAAGCCGGCGAATTTCGAAGGCCAGCCTAAAGCGGACCTGGTTCTGATTACCGACATCCACGGCGATCACATGGATCCAGCGTCCCTGACCGCGGTCAGTAAGCCGGGGACCGAGATTTTCGCTGCGCCGGCCGTTGTGAAGACGGTGACGTCGGCACAGCCGATAGCGAATGGCGAAACCAAGAACTGGCAGGGATGGACGATTAAAGCAATTCCCGCCTACAACCTGACTCGCGGTCCTGCGCCGGGAAAGTTCTATCACGACAAGGGACGCGGCAACGGCTATGTACTTACCTATGGCGGCGTACGCTTTTACTTTTCCGGCGACACCGAAGCCATCCCCGAGATGCGTGCGCTGAAGAACATCGACGTCGCTTTTGTCTGCATGAACCTGCCGTACACAATGACTCCGGAGGAAGCCGCCGACGCCGTGTTGGCGTTTCATCCGAAAGTTGTCATCCCATATCATTACCGCGGATCGGATCTCAGTGTCTTCCAGAACAAGTTGAAAGGCAGCGGCATCGAGGTGCGCCTGCTCGACTGGTATCCGAAATAGCTCCCCAGTCGCTTGAACTGGTTGACGTTCCGGCCTGTGGATACCCGCAAAGAGAAGATAGGACCACTCGCCTTGCAGAACCTGCATCACCGCCTGCTGGACGAATCGATCCAGCACCGTCGGAATGCCTAGTTTGCGCACCCGCCGTCCGGCTTCGGTATCTCTACCCGCTTCACCGCTTGCGGTTCGTAGGTCCCACTCAGAAGCTGTTCCCGGATTCCTGGCTAGTGTTGCTTCAGGTAGCCCGGCAACTCGCCGACTTTCATGCCGTCGATCCTCGGACTGCCCTTGTTCGACTTCACTCGCTTCAAGGCCCGCAACAGGTTCTCCCCGCCGCAGACCTCTTCCATCACTTGTTCTGGGATAACCGCGTTTTCGCACGCGCGTTTCGCCGTGAGCGATTCGGTCCCTTCCCGCCGAGTCTTCGGAGCTTCACCCCTCCCTTCGACAGCGAAGGCCAGCACCATCTGTAGCTGGTTCTTCTGCCGCTTGTCGCCCATCGAGTCCCGCCGGCTACTCGCCGCTCCCTTCCGTTCGGGCCTTCCTCGCTTGCGCGACTACTACGCCCTCTGCTGACTTCTGCGCCGCGATCAGAGTGAATCGCTTCACCCTCAGTCACGATTGCCTGACTCGCCGCAGACCTCCCGAGGTAAGCTCAACCGCCTTCAGCGCACAACCGCCGGATTTACCACCAGCAGCCTTGATGGATCCGGGCTTTCGCGGTTCGTTGCCTGCTCGCCCCCTGCCGTAGGCCTCATCATCCGGCTTTTGTTCATCGGCTCGCGCCCTTGCTCCACGCTTCTTTCAGACCCCATCTCGCGACGACGCCCTTGCGCTTCGCTAACCATTCACCTCCATCAGGCTGGGTAGAGGACTTCCACCTCCAAGCTGTTGAACCTGCTCGGCACACAACAAAATGGGCAGGCTCTGCAGCCTGCCCACTATTCCGGCAAAAGCCGGCTCACTCCGAGGAGGAGGGTTTTACTTCTGCGCGCCGGCGTCGGTAACGATGCCGCCCGGTCCAGCCTTTTCCGCTTTCTGCTTCTTCACGGCCAAGGTCTTGTCGACCCACTCATCAGCCGTTTTTAGGTCCTGCGTACGTGCAACTGGATCGCCGCACTCGATGTCTGCCTTCTCGCGCCACATCAGGTTCAGGTAAGCCATGGCATCGTCGTAGTCCGGACGAAGCTGGATAGCCTTGTTCAGCATATCCATGCCTTCCTGAACGAATGGAGTATTCTTGGTTTCCATTTCTTGGCAAACTTTCTTGTCCTTAGCTGCAAGAGAATCGTCCGGCTTCAGGCCCAACTTGTTGCGAGCTTCCATGCGCGGCTGGTAAGCCTCGGTCCAGTCGATTACGGCGATGGAGTAATACGCTTCCGGATCGTTGGGATCGACCTGAATGGCCTTGCGGAAGTATTCCTTCGCCTGATCGAACTTCTTCATCTGCAGGTAGAGCGAGGCAATGCTCTTAATGCTGTTGATGTTGTTGGGATCGCGGTCAAGAACGTTCTTGAATTCCTGAATCGCCTGCTCGGCCATCCGGTTATTTTCGGGGGTATCCGCGCCGGGAATGTATTGCTGTGCGTATGCGGTCGCAAGATAAAGACGTGCGTTGATCAGGCTCGGATCGAGAGCGACAGCATTCTTGAAACGCTCGATCGCTTCTTCGTATTTGGCATTCTTATATGACTGAACACCCTTGTTGAGTTGGTCGCGCGCTCTCAGCTTGTTACATCCGGTAGCGGAGAACAGCATCAGGGCAGCGGCAACCACGGCCAGTAGCTGTAAGCTCTTTTTCATTATGTAATTAGTCCCCCTTTTTCAGGGTTTCATCGCGCTCTGTAGCGCCAGGATCTTACTCTGTTTGCCGTGGCGCTAATCGGGCAAGCAGGAAATTGAACAGCCGAATTACTAGTCGCAGATCTGCAAACATCCAGCGCACTCTTTTCGGCTATGCTCCACGAACTGCGCAGCCACGGGACACCAGGCTACGTCAGACAGGCGATCTACCGACCTGTCTGACACCCACGGGCGCTGGGCAAACGCCGCCGGCCTCGCTCTTAACCGCCTGCTTCGATCTTCGCGGTAATCAGGCCAACCTTATCGACGCCGGCTCCATGCGCCATGTCGATCACTTGCGCGACATCCTGGAACGGCAGGTCGTCGTCTGCCTTCACGAACATCACCTTTTCGGCGCGCGTTTTGAAGATATCGTTCAGGCGCCCTTCCAGGTTGTCCCAGGTCACATCGTCCTGGTTGATCTTCAGGTTCGGACGATCACCGGATCCCTTGATGACCTGCACCACGATGGTTCGATCCGAAGGTGGCGTCTTAGGCGCATTCGGCGGTGGCGGCTGGGGTACCAGCGCATCCAGTCCGTGTGGGGTTAGTGGCGTGATCACCATGAAGATGATCAACAGCACCAGCAATACATCGATGAGGGGGGTAACGTTCATGTCCGCAGTTGGACCGCCACCCGAACCTCCAGCTGTCATTCCCATAAGATCCCCTGCTATTCTCCGCCCGTCGTGCCGGTTGGCTTGGTCGCGCCCGGCGGCGGTGGTGGTGGAGTGGTCCGTGTCTGTTCAGTCAGCAAGCCTAGATCGTCAACTCCGGCCGCACGTACATTGTCTACAACCTCGACAACGTTTCCGTACTTCGTGCGGCGGTCAGCCTTCACGAACACCCGTTTATCAGTGCGGGTTGCAAGACGATCTTTCAGCTTGTTCGTCAATTGGTCGGCCGAGATCTGGTCGGTGCCAAAGAAGATTTTGCCGTCGCGAGTGACCGCAATCAGCAGCGCATCTTCCTTATCGGCGTCCGCCATCGGCACCGGATTGTTCGTCCGCGCCAGATCGACGCTGACGCCGTGCTGCAACATGGGCGTGACCACCATGAAGATGATCAGCAGCACAAGCATCACGTCCACCATCGGTGTCACGTTGATGTTGGAATTGATCCGGCCGCCTTCATTTCGTGTTGCTATCGCCATAAGATTCCTTGTACATCAGGCAATCTGGAATCGGGGTCCTCGCTTCGAGGACCCCGCAACCACCAATGCCTCTCAAAATCCGGCTCGCTTCGGAACCGGTGCGACAAACTGGCTACTTCCGCACTGCGCTGCGCCGTTTCAGGAAGTAATCGATCAATTCGCTCGACGAGTTGTCCATCTCGACGTCGAACGCTTCCACGCGGCCGGTCAAATAATTGAACATCATCACGGCCGGGATCGCGACGAACAAGCCGATCGCGGTGGTGATCAGAGCTTCAGCGATACCGCCGGCCACTGCCGCCAGACCAGTCGCCTTCGACTCGGAAATGCCGCGGAACGCATTCAAGATACCGACGACGGTTCCGAACAGCCCGACGAAGGGTGCGGTTGATCCGATCGTAGCCAGGCCGCCAAGGCCGCGCTTCAGTTCAGCGTGAACAATAGCTTCGGCACGCTCGAGAGCGCGCTTGCTGGCTTCGATCTGCTCGCCGGGGATTTCGGTGGACTCGCCGTGCGCCTTGAATTCCTGCAGGCCGGCTGTGACGACCTTTGCCAGGTGGCTCTTCTTATTGCGCTCGGCAATCTTGATGGCTTCATCAATCTTGCCTTCACGCAGTGCGCCCGCAACCTGCGGAGCGAACGCTCGCGACTGCTTGCGGGCCGCGCTGAATGCCATCCAGCGATCGATCATCACACCGATGGACCATCCCGACATGATGAACAGGATGACGACAACGCATTTTGCGGGGACACCCATCAGGTGCCAGATGGAAATCGGATCCCACTGAATGGTGCCTTCCTGGAACATCCAGAAGGCCGCCGTGTGTACGTGAGTAAGCATTGCAGTTGCTGCTAGCATTGGTAGGTTGTTCCTCCTCAGAACTGATTCGAGCGTATCTTTCTAATTTTTTCGGCCTCCCCCGCTGTGCAGGCGAGTCCGTGTGCGAGCAAATTATCTTCCGGTGTCGTTTCCTTCACGCACGCTTTTCATGAAGTCTCGACTGGAGTTATCAAGCCGGCTTAAACCCTTTCGAGTAGCTCGCAAATTTGCGAACAGGGGCAGGAAATCCTACCCCTCGAACTCAACCGTTTAACCGCCGGAAAGCGTGAAGTTAACGGTAATCTGGGTATCCACCTCGACTGGCTCCCCGTTCAGAAAGTAGGGCTTGTAGCGCCACTGCTTCACGGCTTCCAGTGCAGCACCGGTCAACATTGGATGCCCGCTGACCACCCTTAGGTTTTGTATCGATCCGTCTTTGCCGATGACCGCCTGCAAAACCACCGCGCCCTGAATGCGCGCCTGGCGGGCCAATGGAGGATACTGCGGCCGGACTTCGTGGATCAGAAGACCTTGAGAGACACCTTGTGATACGCGAATACGCTGCGGCGTCACGACCTTCGGAACCGCTCCGGTGCTCGCTGTAGCGCCGATAATTCCGCCAATCACGCCGCCCATCGAGCCGCCCGGAACGCCGCCCGGAACGCCACCAACCACTCCGCCCGTACTGGGTGGAGGCGTATCCTCTTCCTTAATCATCTGTACTTTCTCAGGAATTTTGGTAGGGGTACGCAGCTGGCCGTTCACAATATCGGTCTGCACCGGCTTTACAATCTTGACCGGAGCCGCCGCCGGTGGTGGAGGCGGCGGTGGAGGTGGCGGGGGCGCCACGAGCATGCTCATCAGTTGCTGCTTGGGCAGCGCCTCCGTATAGATAAGCGGGATCAACACCAGGATCCCGAGCAATATGATCTGAAGGACGAAGGAGAGCATGGTTGTCGCACCACGCTTCGTTCTCACCTTTCCTGCAGATTCTATTAGGCTGTCTTCAAACATGGCCTGATCTCCGTACTGCCCTACTTCCCTGCTTGAATTCTTTAGACACCGGTCAGAAAACTTTTGCTCCCAGAATCGGGTAATTTGGATTCACTTTTTTTAAATCTGGAAGCCAGACAAAAGAGAACCCCTGCTCGTTCCGCGAGCAGCTCAAAACCCGGTGGAATTTCCACCGACATAAATTGATGACATCTACCGTGATATCAGAGAACAACAGCTATTCCGGGCAACCTGCCTGCGGAGGCAACCGCCTCCGCCACTCCTCCAGAGAAACAGCTCGCAGTACTCAGAACCGAGTTACTGCCAGCCGAGGTGCCTTCAGATACCTGGACTTATACAACGTTAACGGGCCCGAACTTTTTCACGCTTGGCGGACGGGAGAGTAGCCGCCTGCACTTGCACACCTTTGCGACGAACGCGCCACTCCTGGTAAGCAACCAACATCGGAGCAGCTACCGCAATCGACGAGTACGTGCCGATCAGGATTCCGATTACCAGCGCAAACGAAAATCCGCGAAGCACTTCACCACCGAACACATAAAGCGAAAGCACCGTCAGGAATGTAAGTCCTGAGGTTAGGATCGTTCGGCTCAAAGTCTGGTTGATGCTCTTGTTGACGATATCAGCCAGGTTCTCGCGGCGTAACAGTTTAACGTTTTCCCGGATTCGGTCAAATACAACAATCGTGTCGTTCATCGAGTAGCCGACGAGCGTCAGGATGGCTGCAATGACCGTCAGCGACATCTCCTGATTTGTCAGGGAGAAGGCGCCGACCGTGATGAGCGTATCGTGAAAACAAGCCACTACAGCAGCAACGCCGTAGATCAGCTCAAAACGAAACCAAAGGTATACCAGCATCCCTATAAGTGAGTAAAGTATGGCGAGTTTGGCCTGCGTCTGGAGCTGCTTGCCTACCTGGGGTCCAACGATATCCACGTTACGAACGCTGAAGTCCGAAAGGTAGAAATCCTGCTGGAGAGCCTGCAGGACGGGCCCACCAACGGCATTCAATTCATCGAAAGATGCCAGTGCGCCTCCGTGGTCTCTGTCACGAATGCTCATGACCTGCTGCGCGATAGGCTGGTATTTTTGCTGCGAGTCGGACCCGAAATGCAACGGATCTTTCGCAACCAGACTGTCAAGAACCGTCTGGTAGCTGGAGTTATTGAGGTCTTTCCGAGTGCTGTCGGGAGCTGACTCGAGCGCCCCGATAATCGTATTCTTGCCCTTGTCCAGCGCGGCTTCGCTGGTTTCCTTCTCCTGCAGAGCTATGAGCAGCTCATTGTTCGCAGCCTGACCCAGCCGTTGCAGTTTGAAATCGTGCAATCCAGCGTGATCGAGGTCCGCACGAATCTTTCCATCGTTTGGCGGATGCGTGAATTTCACCGTCACAATGGTGCCGCCGCTGAAATCGACTCCCAGCGGGATACCGTGCCAGAACAGCATCGATAGAATGCCGGCAACGCTGAAAATCAGCGAGAAAGACAGGAAGTACCACTTCTTACCTAAGAAATCGATGTTCGTATTACGAAAGAATTCCACGAATCCCTCTGGATCACTAGACGCGCTCTAGCACGTCCGAACTGCTTCCATTACCCAATCACCCAATACCAAATCTCTAAATGGACAACGGCTCGCCCGCCTTGTGATTGTTCAGGTGGGCGTCGAAAATCACGCGCGACACAAACACAGCCGTAAACAGGTTCGCCAGTAGACCAAAAGTCAGGGTCACTGCGAAACCTTTCACCGGACCGGTGCCAAACATGAACAGGATGACCGCAGAAACAATCGTTGTCACGTGCGTGTCGACGATGGTAATCCAGGCATGTGCAAAGCCTTGTTCCACCGCGGATGGCGGCGTCTTCCCATTGCGCAATTCTTCTCGAATGCGCTCAAAGATCAGCACATTCGAGTCAACACCCATACCAACCGTCAGGATCACGCCCGCAATGCCCGGCAATGTTAGTGTCGCGCCAAAGTACCCCATGAATCCAAGCAGGATAATGAGGTTCAGGATCAGCGCGAGATCGGCATTAAAGCCGGCGCCCCGGTAGTAGATCAACATGAACACCAGCACGGCGAGGAAGCCGACCACGGCCGCTGTGACCCCGTGGCGGATGGAATCCGCTCCGAGCGACGGTCCAACCGTACGCTCCTCGAGATAACGAATGCCCGCCGGAAGCGCGCCGGAGCGCAGGATCATCGCCAGATCCTTCGCCTGCTGCTGCGTGAAGTTGCCGGTGATTTCACCGGTGTCATTGATCTCGCTCTGGATATTCGCGACTTCCTGCACTTTATTGTCCAGAACCACAGCGAGCGGTTCATTGATGTGCGACGCGGTGAAGGCGCCAAAGCGGCGACCCGCATCAGCGGTCAAAAAGAAATTGACGTTGGGACGGCCGTTCTGATCCCTGCCCTCGCGAGCATCGCGCAAGTCGCGGCCAGTCACGACCGATGACCGCGACACCAGATAATACTCCTGATGCGGCTCGCCACCTCCGGAGCTTGCGCCGATATTCTTACCAGGAAGAAGAACAGAATCTGGAGGAAGTACCCCACCGTGCGCCTGTAAAGCTTCCTGTTCGCTCGAATACGGCTGCTGACTTAGCCCCAGGCGTAGCTGCAGCATCGCCGTCGACTGCATTACCTCTTTCACCCGGGCCGGATCGTCAATGCCGGGGAGCTGTACCAGTATTTGGTACTGGCCTAGACCGTGCTCTTCAATCACTGGCTCGCTGACGCCAAGCTGGTCAATCCGGTTGCGAATGGTTTCAATCGCCTGGGTCACGGCGCGATTCTTGAGCTCAGTTAACGCCGAGGGCTTCATTGCGAGCACCCAGGAATTGTCCGGGCCGGAGTTCGCCGTATAGTCCTGTAGGTTATCTTCAACCACCCGCCTGAAATCACCACTGGATTCCGGCGGCACACCTTTCACCTGGATGCGGTCGGGCGCATTCTGAGGATCAGGCTTGCTGATCTCCGAATATGCGATGTTGTTAGCCTTCAACTGCTGCTTCAGCCGCTCCACCGCATTCTCCGAGTCAGCATTAACCGCATCATTCACCATCACCTGCAGGATTAGGTGCGTCCCACCTTTGAGATCAAGACCAAGGCTGATGCGCTTTTGAAGGCTGGCAATAAGACCAGAGCCAGAGAAACTCTGCGGTATGCCGAAAATACCGAAGAGGAATACCAGCATGACAGCAACAATGAAGACGGTCTTCCCGAGAAGGTTCTTTTTCATGGCAACAACTGCGTTTCCAAAATCCTTTCCCGCTTTGCGGGATTTCAGCCGCCTGGCGGCTCTTCGAACTAAGTCTTAGCCGGTTCCTCGCCGGTGGTCACGGAAACGACGGCACTGCGCGCCACTTCGAGCCGGATGTTGTCGGGCGGCACACGCAAATGAAGATTATCGTCGCGCAAGGCCACGATGGTCCCGCGAATCCCGCCACTGGTGGTGACCCGATCGCCGGTCTTCAATTGCCCTAACATCGACTTCCACTGCTTCTGCTTGCGCTGCTGCGGGAGAATCAGGAGAAAGTAAAAGATAGCGAAGATCAGGATCAGCGGAGCCCAAGCCAGGTAACCAGCACTTCCGCCTGCGCCCTGCAGAAAAGCACCTGCCAATGAGAACGCGTGCATGTCCATTCTTCCGTATTTGCCCATCCAGCGCAGTCTTGCCGCGGCCAGACGGGTCCGGTCTTACTCCGTTTCCTTTAATTGTACCTGCGGGAACTGTTTGGCACCGGCGACCAGCTGCCCTGTGCTGCGGAACTGGAGCCAACCTCTGGGTCTTCCCTTTAGGTATGAGCAGGGGAGTTCAAACCGCGGGCCCGCACACCAGAAAGAAACCTGGAGAATTCCCCAAGTTGAATAGCATGACGCACCGCTTTCATAGTGTCAAGGTAGAAGGCCACGTTGTGGATGGTATTCAAGACCTGCGCCAGCAATTCTCCGGAAGAATATAGATGGCGCAAGTAGGCGCGCGAATATCGCGTGCAGACCAGGCATTGGCAATTGGAATCGAGCGGGCTTTCGTCGAGCGCGTAACGCGAGTTCTTGATGTTCACTTTGCCCTCCGATGTGAACAGCAGACCGTGACGAGCCGCCCGCGTCGGAAGCACGCAGTCCATCATGTCGATGCCCATGCCCGCGTACTCGACGATTTCCTCCGGTGTGCCCACTCCCATCAGGTACCGCGGCTTATCCTTCGGCAAATGCGGCTCGACCGCCTGCACGGTTTCATAGGTAAGCTCCCGCGGCTCGCCCACGCTGAGACCCCCGATAGCGTATCCGGGAAAGTTCATGTCCACTAGGCGCTCGGCACACTCGCGGCGCAGGTCAGGATACATTCCGCCCTGGACGATGGCGAAGAGACTTTGGGTTTGGGGTAGCTGGTAGTCAGTGGCTAGTGGTTGGTGTTCAGTGATTAGTGAATTGTCTCCTCGCCCCGAATTCCCATCCAGCCGCAACCCTTTATTGCTGTCATGCCGAGGAGCAGAGCGACGAGGCAGCCCTGTTTCCTCCGCGGAATTATTGGGACCGGAGCTCGTCCACGGCACCTCTCCCTTGTGCTCTTCAAAGTACTTCTGCGACCGCCTCGCCCAGCGCAGCGTCAAGTCCATGGATTCTTTGGCGCGCGAGCCCTCTGCCGGATGCTCCGTGCACTCATCAAACGCCATGATGATGTCGGCACCGAGCGCGATCTGTATCTCCATCGACTTCTCGGGAGTGAAGACGTGCGAAGACCCGTCGAGGTGTGACCGAAACGCCACGCCTTCTTCGCTGATCTTGCGCAGCTCGCTCAGACTGAAAACCTGGAAGCCGCCCGAATCGGTCAGGATGGAGCGATCCCACGACATGAATCGGTGCAGGCCACCGAGCTTGCGAATGTTCTCGTGCCCCGGCCGCAAATAAAGATGGTAGGTGTTGCCAAGGATGATCTGCGCACCGAGTTCTTCGAGGATCTGCTGGGGAACGGCTTTCACTGTCGCAACTGTGCCCACGGGCATGAAGACCGGCGTCTCGATCACGCCATGCGGCGTGAGGATGCGTCCTGTGCGCGCACTCCCGTCCCGCGCTTCGACAGTGAAGGAGAGAGACATTGGCTCTGATTCTACAGAAGCTCGTTTCTCGTTTCGCGTTTCCAGTTTCCCTACGCTGCCTGTTCGTGAAACGTGAAACTCGAAACGTGAAACGACCGAGAACTGCCTCAGCACTGCGGTAGACTTAAGAAAGTGTTTATCGACGAGGCAAAAATCCGCGTGAAGGCCGGCGACGGCGGCAACGGCTGCATGGCGTTCCGTCGCGAGAAGTTCGTTCCGCGCGGCGGCCCTTCGGGCGGCGATGGCGGGCGTGGCGGCGATATTGTCATGGAATCGAGCGAGCGCCACAACACGCTGGTGCACTTCCGATTCAATCCCGAATATAAAGCCGAGCGCGGACGCCATGGCGAAGGTTCGCAACGCACCGGACGGGACGGCGAAAGCGTGGTGCTGAAGGTGCCGGTCGGAACGATTGTGTATGACGAAGCCACTGGCGAACGCGTCTTCGATTTCTCGCGTCCTGATGAGCGGATGGTGATCGCGCGTGGCGGCCGCGGTGGGCGCGGTAACGCGCAATTCAAAACCTCGACACACCAGGCGCCGCGCGAATGCGAGCCTGGACGTCCGGGCGAAGAGCGCGTGTTGCGGCTGGAGCTGAAGCTGCTGGCGGATGTTGGGCTCGTGGGCTATCCGAATGTCGGCAAGTCCACGTTGATCTCTCGGATTTCCGCGGCGCGGCCGAAGATTGCCGATTATCCTTTTACAACACTGGAGCCTAACCTGGGCGTGGTGGCCGTGGGCGAAGAGCCGGAGACGATCAGCTTCGTTGTTGCTGATATTCCTGGACTCATTGAAGGCGCGCACACTGGCGCCGGGCTCGGCACGCAATTTTTGCGGCACGTAGAACGCACACGATTGCTCGTCCATCTGGTAGATGTCTCAGACGGCAGCGGCCGGCCCGATCCGGTCAACGACTTCGAAGTGATCATGAATGAGTTGGCGAGTTTCGGCGCGGGGCTGGAAACCAAGCCGATGATTGTCGTCGGCTCCAAGATCGACGCCGCCAACAAAGAGAAACTCGCCAAGCTCAAGCGCTTTTGCAAGAGCAAGAAGCATCCCTACGAGTTGTACGCAATTTCGGCAGTGACTGGCGAAGGCATCGACGAACTGAAATGGGCGATGGCTCAGAAAATTGAAGACCTTCGCCAGGCACCCCAACCGGAGCCCAATCGTCCGGAAGGCTTCCCCGGCGAACGCAACGCAGTGTAGCGACGCTGTACAGGTCACAGCTCTTCTGAAACTATTTCCGTTTGCGCGCGTCTCATCCACCAGGACCAACGTGGGGTTCTCAACATGCGTGCACGCTTTCTCGGTTTTTTACTGAGTCTCGTAATCTCTGCTGTTCTACTTACTTGCACCGCGAATGGAGCTGCCAAAATGCCGATTCCTTCTCCGCAAACTGACGTTCCTTTAGCAACCGCTCCCGGCCGCCAGACTGCCGTCTTTGCGGGGGGCTGCTTCTGGGGAACTCAGGCTGTATTTCAACGGCTGAAAGGTGTGCTTGACACAACCGTCGGTTACTCCGGCGGCACCGCCGAAACCGCTACTTACGCACAGGTCACCACAGAAACCACCGGCCATGCCGAATCGGTCGAGGTCGTCTACGATCCCTCGAAACTCACCTACGGCCAACTGCTCAGAATTTTCTTTTCGGTCGCGCACGATCCCACGCAACTCAATCGCCAGGGCAACGACATCGGACCGTCGTATCGTTCCGTGATCTTTTACGCCAACCCCGAACAGGAACGTATCGCCAAGGCGTACATTGCGCAGCTCGATGCCGCACACGTTTTTCCCAAGAAGATCGTCACCCAGGTGACGCCACTCAAAGCCTTCTACCGTGCCGAAGATTACCACCAGGACTACGCCCTCCATCATCCCGAGAATCCGTACATAGAAGTCTGCGACCGCCCGAAAATCGAGGCGCTGAAGAAGCAGTTCCCGGAACTGTTCGTGGACTACACCGGCAAGCACTGATTTTGGATTCCGATCCCGTCGCCTGCTTGGCGAAAGGGGGAAGACGAATCGGGTGCCCCATCCTTTGCCTTCTTTTGGCGAAGGGTGGGTAAAGAAATGTTGTAAGCTCTCGCCACATGATGCAACGCAGGGATTTTCTTACAGGCGCGGCCGCAACAGCGCTCGCCTCTCAACTTTCATTCGCTGAGCAATCGCGGCAACCGGACGGCATCTACCGCTTTGGAGTCAACTACACGCCCTCGAAAAACTGGTGGTTCTGCTGGAACGATTGGCAGCCCGATTCCATGCAGCGCGATCTCGATGCCATCGCCGCCCTCGGCGCCGATCACTTGCGGATTCTGCTGATCTGGCCCTTCTTTCAGCCGAATGCGACCTGGGTTTCTCCGGCTCACCTCGAACGCCTCGACGATCTCCTGAAAATGATGGGCGAGCGCAAGCTCGATGCGTTGGTCACCGTCTTCACCGGCCAGTTGAGCGGACTCTTTTTCCTGCAACCGTTCTCAAATGCCTGCAAGCATCCTTCCAGCGCTTTCTATACCGATCCGCACATCTGGGACGCACAGGAGCTCTTCGTTCGCCGGCTGGCAGACGTAATGAAGTCGCATCCGAACGTGATGGGCTTTGATTTCGGCAACGAGGTCAACACCTGCTGGCAGGCAAAGACCATCGACGGGGATGCCTGGATGCAGAAGATGTATCGCCTGATGTACGAGCTGTTGCCGGACGGCATTCACGTGAACGGCGTCGACCACCGCCCCTGGTTCGAAGTCGATACTTTTTCGCAGCACGCTCTCGCCGCGCAGCGCCACGCCACCATTCATTGCTATCCCTATTGGACCGGCGCGGTGAAATATGGCGGCGCCATGGACCCGCCCAGCATAAAACTCATTGCCGGCATGGCGACCCTGGTGCGCGCCTACGCGGCAGATCCGACCAAACCTGTGTGGTGCGAAGAGTTCAACACCTGCATCGAGTCGCTCGACGAAGCCGGACAGGCTAAGTGGCTTGATCTAGCGGTGCACAATGCAATCGAAAACGGCGTGACCTGGTTCACCTACTGGGACAGCCACGACGTGAACCGCCAGTTCCAGTTCAATCCGCTTGAGTACAGCCTCGGTCTGCTGACGAACGACGGCCGGGTGAAGCAGCAGGGACGCGTCTTCAAATCACTCGTCGATCATTACCGCCGTCAGCCCGCGATCATCCCAAAACTGCCGGTGCCTCCGCCTCCACCGGGCACAAGCAGCGAGTCGACGTGGCAGTGGCTTCTGGACTGGATGCGGCGCAAGCCGAAACGAAGCTAGCGTCAATTGATTTACCAGTCAGTCACTCCACCCCTCCCCCTCTGCTATCGGAAAACAAAGGAGTTACGAGGCAGTGTGTCTGTACATATCGCATGGGGAAGGAGTTAAGCCTCGCATATCGCACAACAAACGACTTACCTGCTGCCGTTCCCAAAACGAAACATCGCGTTAAGACACGAAAAGCTGTGGCGCAATAGGCGCCACAGCTACTGAACAGAGTGTAACAGTTTCTAAAAGCTATGTCAACAAATATTGCCTATTGTTTTGTGATATAAAGAGGTCGGATAGGCGTCCTGCGTTCTAAAAGTTCAACTGTGACCCACAGTTTGCATCGAGTTCTGCACTTTCAACGCGCGAAGCGCGGAGTCGAGACCAGGGAGATCACGGTAATGGAGAAGCAGAATGCCGTTCGTCGCCGCCAACTGTTGAGCAGGTTCCGTGTATCGATGGTTCGAGACGACAATTCCGAAATGTGCTTGCTCGTGTGCTCTTGCGGCTGCGGCCTCTTGAACAGCGTGATTTCCGACTGGCGAGCTGTACAACTTGCATTGAAGAACTACTCGAATGCCATTCTTTTCTGCAATGACGTCCACCCCTTGATCTCGGCTTTGAAGAGTGACACGAGCCTGCCAGCCGTTTCGGCGTAGCTCTTCCGCACAGAAGGCCTCGAACTCCGAAGGGGACATCTCCTCGGAGAAAGTTTGCATGTTGGGATTTCGAGTTTCGTCAATCTCCAAGAGGTTCTGAACAAGAGTAGCAATCGGCGTATGCCGCTGAAGGCGACTCAAATCACCGGCCCGGATGTGAGGCTGGATGTGATTTGTGATGAAATACTCAATTTCTCGGCCCCACCGCTCAATTTTCGGTTTTCCGTAAGAATCGGTGGTTATGAGCTGGAGTTTCCGAACGCGCAAGGCTCTGATGTGCGTTTGGATTATCTCTTCGACTCGCTGTTTTACCTGTTCCGTGCGCTGCCGCTGAATCTTGTACCAATAAGAGAGGGCCAATACACAGGAGACAGCAAGCAGAACAAAAATCCCAGGATGCTCTGCCATTGCCTGGAGCAAAACCATAGCAACCACCAATGCTCCAATGGCAATGGTGATCACGGCTAGCCCTTTAGTCTCACCTCGTTTGTTCGTCCGCCTGCTGCGTGCAGGCGAGGATACGGATCTCCTACTCGCTGCCATCCCACTTCCTTTTACTCAATTTCATTAAGGAATTGTGTGCCCGAGGAGTCGGGAGGGATAGGTTACTTCGGTGTTTTGCGGATTTGCGAGTTTCGTGGAGTCCAGAGCTTAATCCCCTTCACCCAAAAGCAGTGCGAGGTTCTTCGCGACGGCAGCACGAGCCTGTTTGAATGTCGCGTCGAGGAGACGCGGATATTCAACGGCGGCGTCGTTCAGCAGTTGTTCAATGGTCAGAATCTGAAGGCGCGGAAAATCCTTGTGAACGGGTGGTTTGTAGAAACCATTATCTGAAAAGCAATTGGGGCATTCGGTATGGCTTTATCATGCCGTCCTCCATCGGGCGCGGACAGATCTCCAGTTCCGATGCTTGTACCGCTTCTTGCGGAGGAATTTCATCTCCCCACTGCGTCCATCCTCGCCGCAGATTTCTGGCGAATAACTCAAGAAATGGCCGGGGACTGCAGTGCTCAATCATATCGTACAGTTCGTCCGGTTTTTTGGAGTGGCGTTCCTTCATTGTTGCGAGGAAATTTACCATTCGGCGTCCTGCTTTCGCAGTGCGGAGATTGCCTCTCGTCCCAAAAAGCACGAGTTCAGTGACATTCCGATAATAAAAGCCGACGCCTCGTCCATCCGGGCCGCCGTCCTTCCGAATCTTCAGCCAGACAATGTTAGTTTTGTATTCGAACCCCCAAGCTTCCATAACACGAAGCCCCCAACTGAGCAGTGCGTTGGGGCACCACAAGTACAGATGTGCCTTGTCAGCGGCGACCTGAGAAATTGGAAGTTCGCAAATCTCCTCTATGCTCATGGTCCGGTAACGATGGAGGCGCTTGTGTTCCGGCGCCATTTTCCCGGTTCGATTGGCGAATCGCCATGGCGGATCAGCAAGGATCGTTCCGAAACGGCCTCTATGTTTTCGTAGCGACTCGGGAGTGAGCGTCATACGTTCAAAGTACAACCTTCCCGCCGAAAGTAAAGAACTAAAGATTAGGCTTTTGGGTCGTATTTTCTTTTAGTGATTCCGATTGCAAGAACGGGACAGCCGCCTGACGCTCGATTGTACATTTTCGGAATGAGCTTGGACATGTGTGTCGTTGCTTGTCCGGCGGCCGTTTTCTTGCCCAATTCATCGAAGAGTTCTTGTAGCTCATCAGCGCGCGTAACGATGACACCGACGCTCAGCACGTTGAGCTCGAATAATAGCCTAAATGTCGTAAGGTCTCGATCGAAGAATGGATCTTTGTTGTTCCATTCCGTTTCTACAGCTATGCGATTCTTGAAATAATCCACATGATGTGTCGGTGCGAGCGTCTCCCGCCCGTCGGCCAGTACCTTGATATCAAAGCTCTTTTCCTGCCATCCTCGCGAGTAGAAGAGCTCATCGATCCCTCTGGAGATTGGTGATTTATTCCCACCTTTTGCTTCAAGATGAGACCTCTTAAGAGTAAATTCGCGAAGCACGTGAATGAGATCATTCCACTGTTCAGGAAAATCAGTCCGCAAAATTGAACAGGCGTGGTGGCGCTCCTCAAGCTGATAGGTCTGCCTGATGTCTTTTGGCAGCAAGTTTTCCGCCACTGCGATACCCCCTAGGACAAGGATTTTGCTCGATTGCCTTTGTTGATGACAGTGGCTTCGCAGATGCTCAATGCGGCGCCATCATGTCGCTGTGGCCGAGAAATGTCCGGAACGCGCGCATGGCATCGGCGACGCGGCCTCCGCCTTCGACGATTTCCTGATATGCCTTTTCAGCGTCGAGGTTCCACTCCCATGTGTCTTCGAACGCCATGATCTGCGAACTGGAGCGGGTACCGTCCTTCTCGGCGAAGAGCACGTTGTAATCCTGACGGCTGTTAAAGGGCGGGTCTAGGTAGATGAGGTCGACGGATTCGTCCTTGACGTAACGGCGCAACACGTCGAGGTTGTCGCCGTAGTAGAGCCGGTTTTTCTCGGACATTGAAGCGGATTGTAACCCAAACACGTTTCACGTTCCGTGTTTCGCGTTTCCCGTTCCAAAACTTCCAACAACACGACCGTCTTGGCACCGGGCGCCGCATGCTGACGCCGGCATCATCTCTCCCCACCGTTCGCCGAACTCGGGCGATAGGGAGGGGCACCCGTGCGTAGCCCGACCCGAGAACCCGTGCGCGGACAGGAATGTCCGCGCCACACCAGCCCGCCGTCGGGAATCTCCACGCCCTACTAGCACGCGGACAGGAATGTCCGCGCCACACTACAAATCCCGGTGCTGTCTTTTGCACTTGAATCTCGGCGCGCGAAACGGGAAACTGGTCTTTCTGAATGAACGTAGCCCTGTTCGGCGGCACCTTCGATCCCATTCATCGCGGACACCTCGCCGTGGCCAAAGCCGCCCAGCACGACTACGGGCTCAAGCAGATTCTTTTCATTCCTTCGGGAGCTCCTCCGCATAAACACGATCCGGCGCTCACTCCATTCATTCATCGCTATGCCATGGTTGCGCTGGCCATCTCGGGTCAAGCCGGAATGACCCCGTCGCTCGTGGAATCGCCACATGAGTTGGGAAACCGTCCAGCGTATTCCATCGATACCGTCCGTCGCATCCGCGCCACGCTGAAAGCGACAGACCGGCTCTTCTTCATCATTGGCATCGACGCCTTTCTCGACATCGCCAAATGGCATCAACCAGAAGCAGTGTTGCGTGAAACCGAGTTCATTGTGGCCAGCAGGCCTGGTTACTCCCTCGGCGATCTTGGCGATGCGCTGCCGGAATCGCTTCGGCCGCCAGAGCCGGTTCGCCGGGCGCTGCGAAATCAGGCTGCCAAAGGAGAAATCGTCCTGCCGGGGATTACCATTCACCTGTTGCCCGAGGTGACCGAGCACGTCTCCGCCACGCACGTCCGCAAGGCGGCAGCCAGGAGTGGCTCTCAGTTGCGCAGTCTCGTTGGCCCAGCCGTCGCGGATTACATCCATAAAACGGGCCTTTATCGCAATACCGTACAGACAGGGCACGATTCCGCCACCCCGAAAGTGTTACAGATGACGCCGCGCAGGAGACAAAAAACCATATAAGCTGGATGAACTTCAACTACACGAGGTCGGATGGTCAGGAAAACCGATAATAACCGAGGCCAGGTGCTCGAAGCCGTTCACGCCTGCGAAGATAAGAAAGCCGAAGACATCGCAATTCTGGAACTGGACAAGGATTCCGGCGCGTTCACAGATTTCTTTGTTATCTGCTCTGGTAGCAACCCGAGGCAAGTTCAAGCCATCTCGGATGAGGTAGAGCAGAGACTCAGCCGTTCCGGTGAGCGGCCGGCGAATGTCGAAGGCTACAAGCAGGCGGAGTGGGTGCTGCTCGATTATGTAAATTTTGTAGTTCACGTGTTCTCCCCCAAGGCACGGAACTTCTATAACCTGGAGCGGCTTTGGAAGTCTGCAAAACGGTTCCAGCCATCGGAATTCACGATCAGCAGCGCGAAAAAGGCAGCAGTAGTGCGCTCGAGCGGCCCGAAGGCGAAAACGGCACGAGCCTCCACACCCCGGAGCGCCAAGGCTCGAACGGGCAAACGGTAGCGTCCGCCGCCTCGACGCTATACCTTTGTGGCGGAATGCGAGACGCAGTTCTGGCCTCGTGGATCGCGCAAGACGCGAGTTCAAAACAGCTTCTCACCGACGTCCAGAAAATCGCTCCGACGTCCGCTACCGTGCTCATCCGCGGCGAGAGTGGTACCGGCAAGAAGTTGCTGGCTTTCCTTCTGCACTCTTTGAGCAGTCGGGCTACGAAGCCCATCGTTCACATTGACTGCGCCAACCTCAGCCAGGCCTTCCTGGAAACGGAGCTTTTTGGCTGCGAACCAGGTTCTGTTCCCGGACTTGCCGAAACCAAGCCCGGGCAACTGGAACTGGCGGGCAACGGCACTGTCGTGCTGGAAGAAGTTGCTGCTCTGAGTCTTCCGCTGCAGGCCAAACTCCTGCGCACCATTGAAGAACAGCGCACCGAACGCGTCGGCGGTAGCCAGAGCGTGGAGGTGAAGGCGACCATCATCGCTCTCACCAGCGTGGATTTGGAGCAGGCCGTAGCGCGCCACGCCGTGCGTAAGGATCTCTATTACCGGCTGAATGTCGTCCCCCTGGCCATCAAGCCGCTGCGTGAGCGGCGGAACGATATTGCCGCCCTGGCCGAGCATTTCGTCGGACAAGCGTTGGACATCCATAAACAGCCTCGAATGAAGTTTGCTGCGGAAGCAGTTGCCGCTCTTGAGCAGTATGAGTATCCCGGCAATGTACGAGAACTGCGCCAGATCACCGAGCGGGCGGTGCTCGCCGCCGCTCCGCCGGAAATCCAGGTGGAAGATCTCCCCTGGTATATGCGCCATGCCAACGCAGCTCCGCAAATGTCGCTCGAAGAAATCGAACGCACTCACATTGTTCGGGTTCTCGAACACACCCGCGGCAAGAAAACCCAGGCAGCACGCATTCTCGGCATTAGCCGCAAGACACTGTTGGAGAAACGCAAGCGTTACAACTTAGGTTAGCCTGTCGTCAGTAGCTGGTACACAGAAGCTGTCGTAAATCGGCTTTGGAGCATGGCTTCAACTGCGACCTCCAGAGCTGTTCGCGGCCGCGTCAGAGATTTTTCTGGAAACTAATCACCAGCCGCCACACACTGGTGTCGTGAAGCTGCGTGTCGCCTGGATTGGCAAGACTAAAGAGCCTGCTTACCAGGCTCTCACTAACGAATACCTGAAGCGAATTTCATACTTCACCACCATTGATCCTCAGGAATTCTCTAACGAGGTCACGCTGCTGAAGTCCATCTCAAAACAAGTTCCCAAGCCATTTCTGGTACTGCTCGATTCGCGTGGCAAGCAATTCTCATCGGAAGAGCTTGCAGCTTACCTTGAAGATCAGCAGGACCGTGGATTAGGACAGATTCTCTTCGCGATTGGTCCATCGGACGGATTCAGCGAAGAAGCGATTGCGCTAGCCGACCTGAAGCTCTCGTTCGGGAAAATGACATTCGCTCACGAACTAGCGCGCGTTGTGTTGCTCGAACAGCTCTATCGCGCTTTTACCATCATCAAGAAGCATCCGTATCATCTCGGGCATAAATGAAAAAAGCACGGCCGAGTGAGTGCCGTGCCTCAATTAGTAAAACGAACGCTCCTACGCCCGCCGACGGAGGCGGATTAACAATGGGATGCCCGAACCTAGAAGCAACAAGGTTGCCGGTTCGGGAACGGTTGTGATCTGCCCGTAATAATCCAACCCGTACGAGACGCCTGCCCGCTGGGCGACATCGAACTGCAACAGGTTTTCTCCGTCGATCAGATCGCTGGCGTCGAAATTAATCAGGTACGCTCCTCTGCACCCTATCCCGAAATCCGAGCAGGTGGTGTAGTTGTTATTGGTGGTCGAAGCCTCCGCAACCAGCAGGTGCCCGTTTAATGTCACGGATGTCGAATCGTCCGCCATCACCTCGATCCACCCGGAACTGGGAGCCCCCGAAACGGTGAAGCGGTCGAAGAAACTGGTCACCGTGCCGTTGGCTACCTGGAAGTAGTTTGCGTCGTTGGTATTGCCGCTGTTCGCGAACGACACCCAGGACGAGGTACCCAGTGCCTTCGACCAGGCTGCATTCGGATCGATGGCAATCGTAGGACTGCCGGAATTGTTGGTTTGACCTGAGTCTGCTGCACTTCCCAGACTCGCAAGTACAACGTTGTCGGCAAAAGCGGTAGTGGATACAAACAAGGCCAGAACTGCAACAACAGCTATCTTTACCACTCGAACCTTCACAGCTTTACCCTTTCTCGATCGGCCTGAAAGCCCGGACGAAGTGTTTCTTGCGCTTAACGATTTCAGAGTAGATGCTCGACTACGTTTACCCGTTGCACACAGAGGTGTGCGCAAAAGAAGCACCTGCTCGAATCGATCACGATTTTTTTGCTGGTTACTACAAACGTTGTTCGTTGCTTACTCTGTAGCAACGGGCGTACGCGGCAACGACGAGATCGGCCGTCGGTAACTAAAGCAAGTTACTGTGTCTTGCGGACGATACACTCGTCTCGCGACAGACATTTGTGACAAATTGTGTCACCGCTCCCGTCCATCCCATGAAGTGCACCCGCGCTTCCAAACGTTTGGTTGAAGGATAGCTACTTGGATGTTGAACTTTTCATCAATTATGCAACACATTGCACATCGAGAGGAACCGATTTACCTGAAATGGATGCGCCTTCGACAAAGTAACCTGCATCGATGGTTACTTTTTGGCGAGCCTTGCCGAGAATTCGGACAGGTTGATGACGGCACGATTTATCGTCCCACGACCTATTTCTATCGACTCCGCCCCATCTGAACCGGCCAAGGTCCACGCCTTCACTCGCATTACATAGAACCTTCCATCGAACGATTCCATCTCCGCGCGCGCCCGGACTCGCGAACCGATCCCCGTCGGTGCCCGATGTTCCACGTGAATCGCCGTACCCACGTTGATCTCGCCTGCCTCTGCATAGGGATGCAGCGCGTGGAAGCACGCGGTTTCCATTAGACGAATCATGTCGGGCGTGGAATAAACCGGCGGAAGTTGAGGATGAAATGCGGTAAGCGTGTGCTTGAATTCGACGACTTCTTCGACTTCGGCGTGCGCACCAACCGGAACGGGGCGGGACATGGGAGGCATTGTACAGAACACTACGTCTAAGCGCTGTCACCGGCAAACATCCAACCACAAAGGACACGAAGGTCCCCGTAGGTTTAGACGGGCTCTGTGTTCTCTGTGTCCTTTGTGGCGAATTCAACTACGAAACTTGGAATTATGCTGCCGCTCGCGCCTTACGCCGTGCCTCAATGCCCTCCAGCGCCGTCCAAAGTGCCTTTGCGGCACCTTCGGCAGCATTCAACGCATGCGCAGCAGCCTCTGGGTTCGCTTTCAATTGCTTCGACAACTGTTCCCGCCAGACATTCGAGTGGTGAACGTCGGCGGTCGTGTGCAGGGTGAAGTAGCCACATGTCCTGCTGTCGGCGCCATACATCTCGCGCAATCCACGGGCTTTCTCTTTCGCAACTCGTGGCACCTGCGATTCGTACGCATAGAATGCAGCAAGCGCTTGTTCCGCCGACCCCTCCTGCGCGACACCGCGGAAGTGGTCTATCAATGCCTCGATCTCTGCGATCGGCCTTCCATTCCTCGCCAGGTCGCGATCAGCGCCCATACCTTCTGTGAAGTCCAGCCACATCTCGGAATGTGGACGTCCGCCGCTGACACCTTCCTCATCCGCCAGGTTCTCAAGCACAGCGCGACGGAAAGCGCCATCGTTCAAGCGAGCATAGAAACTCGCTAAGTACGTGGGAAACGCGGCGACGTGGTGGTAGTAATTAGTGGCGTACTCGCGCAGATCCTCGCGGCTGAGTTCACCCCCGCTCCAAGCTTTGTAATACGGATGGCACACCAGGTCATATTTTGCGACGCGTGCGTGCAGTTCGGTCCAGAATGCGTTCAATTCCATTCTCACCCCAATTAAGAATAAGAAGATGACCGCCATCGTAGGCGAACCCTGTTACTGAGAACAATCGATGGTCGCTGAACGGCAGCAAGCTTGGCTCCAGTGCGCCAATTACGTCCCTCAATCGCTGAATGCGGCAGCCTGCGCTAAAATGGACGGAATGTCAGGAGTAGCACAAGCAGTGACTCTCACGCCGTCCGACGTTGTTCGGCAGGCCCAGGTTGCGCAATCGCCCAATGGGATTTGCTACGCGGTAATGGGCCAGGCCAATATTCCTTCCGCCGATCTCGAGCGCATGGTCGCCACCGTGCCGCGCCCGGTCGCCGCGGCACTCACACGCAAGGCCTATTACTTCGTTCCACTCACCGTTGGACAGGGAGACGACACCGTCATCGCCGACCGCTACGACGTCACACTCAGCGATAGCGCTGTCTGCCACCGCAACCTCAACCTCGGCGACTCGCATTGCGTCTTCATTTCCA
>JAJPJE010000005.1 GCA_021324365.1 Terriglobia bacterium
AAAGTATTTTGCGGAATTTGTGATGAATCAAGCAAGTGGAGGTGTGATTATCGTGCTACAGAGCTTACCGATTAGCGAAGCAATCAACAATTTAATCAAAATATGGCGAACATCAGAAGCAGAGGATTGGATCAATCGAATTGCTTATTTACCTTTGTAATTCCAACATTGATTTAAAGAGGTTCGTAATAACCTTAACCTATCACCTCACCCTGCATTTGCGTTTAACAGCGCCGTAATCATGGCGATCATTGCGGGACTAAAGCTAGAGAGAACTACTACAGAAGCCGTCGCAATGATGATCGTGATTGATAGCCTTACCATGCCATCCGTACCCTTCCCATAGACATCAAATTTATAGTCGCTTTTCTCAATCGTGATTTTTTCAATCTTGTTATTAAGTTCCTCGAATTTCTGACCAAATTCTTCTCGTGTCTGACTCAAGTCCTCTCTCAACTGCACTAGACTGTCACGAAGATCATTATTATTTGGATTCTCTGGTATTTTCATTACATTCTTCTTTCGCTTCTAAAATTGTCTGCGCCGCCATATTAACCAAGCTTACCCTTCAAAACTGAGACACCACAATGGGAAAACCGACTGGCTTTATCGAATATCTGCGTGAGATTGCGGCGGAAACATCCCCCCTCGATCGCATCCACAACTGGGACGAATTTCATCTGCCCATGCCGGAGGAGAATCTCCGCACTCAGGGCGCACGGTGCATGGATTGCGGCACGCCGTTCTGCCATACCGGGACGATCATCAGCGGCATGGCCAGCGGTTGCCCCATCAACAACCTGATCCCCGAATGGAACGATCTGGTGTATCGCGGACTGTGGAAAGATGCCCTCGATCGCCTGCACAAAACCAACAACTTCCCCGAATTTACGGGTCGTGTGTGTCCCGCTCCCTGTGAAGGTTCCTGTGTGCTGGGTATCCACAACCCGCCTGTCACGATCAAGAACATTGAGTATTCGATCGCCGAAAAAGGCTGGCAAGAAGGGTGGATCACGCCCCAACCGCCAGCTAAGCGCACAGGCAAAAAAGTAGCCGTCATTGGATCGGGGCCTGCTGGCTTGGCGGCGGCGGCTCAACTCAATACCGCTGGGCATTGGGTGACGGTGTATGAACGCGCCGATCGTCCCGGTGGGCTGCTGATGTACGGCATTCCCAACATGAAGCTCGACAAGGAAGATGTGGTGATGCGTCGCCTCAACGTCCTCGAAGCGGAAGGGGTGACGTTCGTTTGCAAGACCGAAATCGGCAAAGATCTCCCCGTTGAAACCCTGCTCAACGAGTTTGACGCGATCGTCCTCTGTACTGGAGCGACCAAGCCACGCGATTTGCCCATTGACGGACGGGACTTAAAGGGCATCCATTTTGCGATGGACTTCCTCACCGCCAACACCAAAGCGGTGCTGGATGGTCACGAAGGCGACAAGTTCATCTCTGCTGCAGGGAAAGATGTGGTGATTATTGGCGGTGGCGATACGGGTACAGACTGCGTGGGCACCTCGTTACGTCACGGTTGCAACAGCGTGACCCAGTTGGAAATTATGCCCAAACCACCGTTGACTCGTGCGGCCAACAACCCCTGGCCCGAATGGCCCAAGGTGTACAAGGTGGATTACGGACAGGAAGAAGCTGCCGCCAAGTTTGGGGCTGATCCCCGTGGCTATCTCACCACCGCGACGAAGTTTGAAGGCGATGAGAACGGTGACGTTAAAGCGATCCACACTGTTCAGGTGGAATGGGCGAAAAACGACAAAGGGCAGTTCATTCCTCAGCATGTTCCGGGCACTGAAAGGGTGCTTCCGGCTCAGCTCGTACTGTTGGCAATGGGCTTTCTGGGTCCCGAACAACCCCTGTTAGACGCTCTCGGACTCGATCGCGATGCCCGCAGTAGCGTCAAAGCCGATGAGCAAACCTACGCCACCAGCCTTCCCGGTGTCTTTGCCGCAGGAGACTGTCGCCGTGGACAAAGCCTCGTCGTTTGGGCGCTGAACGAAGGACGAGGAGCCGCTCGCGAGTGCGATCGCTACCTCATGAAGCACACCAACTTACCATAAAGACGATGGATACGTCGGGATCGGTCACTGACACTGTCCCGACGCGATCATCAACATGTCTAACAACGAGTGCGACCCGACTCGCTACTCATAGAGCCAGACCCGCAGCAACGAAAGCAACTGCTCTGAATTGACCGGTTTGGTGATGTAGTCCGATGCACCGGCCTCGATACATTTCTCACGATCGCCGCGCATCGCCTTGGCCGTGAGCGCAATGATTGGCAAGCTGTGAAACGACTCAAGCTGCCGGATCGCATGGGTGGTTTCATAGCCGTCCATATCTGGCATAATAATATCCATCAGCACGAGATTAATGTCGGGGTTCGCTTGCAGCAACGCAATGCCATCCCGTCCGTTTTCGGCATAGAGCACCTGCATTTGATAGCGTTCCAGCATACTGGTGAGTGCGAAGATATTACGCACATCGTCATCAATCACGAGGACTTTTTTTCCGGCTAACGCCGGGTCCGCTTGCTGAAGCTGCTCCAGCATCAACCGCTGCGGTGCGGGTAGATTTTCATGCACCCGATGCAAAAATAGCGTCGTTTCATCGAGCAACCGTTCTGGCGATCGTACGTCTTTGACGATGATGCTGTCTGAAATACGCCGCAGCAGGCTTTCTTCCTGGGATGTCAGTTCTTTACCCGTGTAAATGATGATGGGCAACGTCTGAAGATCCACTTCTTGTTTAATCTGCTCAATCAGCTCAAATCCACTAATGTCAGGAAGGCCCAGATCGAGTACGAGACAGTCAAAATGTCCCTCTTTGAGCATTTCGAGGGCTTCCATTCCCGTCCCGACCGCGGTACTCCTGACATCGCTATTGCCAATCAGCTCGACAATACTGTGTCGCTGCGTTTCATCGTCTTCGACAATCAGTAACCGTTTCACCGGGCGCTCAACAAATCCTCTAATATCACCGAGCGCCTTGGCGAGGGCGTCACTGCTCGCAGGCTTTTGCATAAAGGCGATCGCCCCTAACTGCAAACTCCGCTTTTGACCTTCTTCAACCGACATCATGTGAACGGGAATATGGCGTGTTGCCGGGTTGTGCTTCAGTTGATCGAGAACCGCCCAGCCGGTCATGACTGGCAGCCGGACATCCAGCATGATGGCCGTTGGTTTTAGTTCCTGTGCCATGGCCAGCCCCACGTCGCTACGAGTGGCTACCAGTCCCTTGAAGCCCTGCTGGTGCGCCATGTCCAGCAGAATTTGGGCAAACGCGAGATCGTCTTCGATAATCAGCAGTACCCGGTCATTGGGTTGGATATGATCGCGATCGTCCTCAATTTCCTGTTCCGTCAGCAGCGATGCGATGATGGGTTCCGCCATACCCGCCGCCGAGTGGCTGCCGGATCCGGTGAGCCGGGATGACGACCATGACGATTGACTCACCAGTCGCCCGGGTTGGGAGCGGGACACCGCAGTTGTCAAAGGGCGATCGACGTTTGTTGGACTGCGATCGTCGTCTTGAGCAGCATAGGACTGCGGCAGGTACAGCGTAAACGTACTGCCCTCGCCCACCTCGCTCTGTAAGCGAATTTCACCACCCAACAGTTGGGCAATCTCTCGGCTAATCGAGAGCCCTAACCCTGTACCGCCGTATTTGCGGGATGTCGTCCCATCGGCCTGCTGGAAGGCTTCAAAAATCACCCGTTGTTTGGATGATGGAATGCCAACGCCAGTATCCTGCACCGCAAATGCAATCACCCTGTCGGCTTGATTAAGAATATGCTGGTCACGACTCCAACCATGATGAGCGATGCTGACATGGAGCCGAACCTCTCCCTGTTCGGTGAACTTGAAGGCATTGGCCAGTAGATTCTTCAAGACTTGCTGCAGTCGCTTTGAATCGGTGTACAGTGCCCGTGGCAAGTGCTCGTCAAAATGGAGCTGAAAGTCTAAGCGTTTGTTTTGGGCGATCTGGCGAAAGGTGCGTTCCATGTGCTCGCGGAGATCCGCAAAGAGGGTTTGGCTGACATCCACTGATATGGTGCCGGATTCAATCTTCGCCAGATCGAGCACATCGTTGATCAGAGACAGCAAATCGGTTCCCGCTGCATGAATGGTACGCGCATAGTCAACTTGCTTAGTCGTAAGATTGCCCTCACTGTTATCGCTCAGCAGTTGCGCCAAAATGAGCAAACTGTTCAGCGGTGTGCGCAGTTCATGCGACATGTTCGCCAGAAACTCAGACTTATACTTGGAGGTCATCGCCAACTGCTCGGCTTTTTCCTCTAAGGACTGTCGGGCTTGCTCAATCTCGCGATTCTTGCGCTCCACTTCCTGGTTTTGCATTGCCAGCAGTTCGGCTTTTTCTTCCAGTTCCTCGTTGGTTTGCTGGAGCTGGTCTTGCTGGTTCTTCAGCAGTTCTTCCGATGCCGTCAGGGATTGGGCCTGTTGCTCTAATCGCTGGTTGGTTTCCGTTAGCTCTTTCTGCTGGGTTTGCAATTCTTCGGCCAGGGATTGGGATTGCTTCAGCAGTTCTTCCGTTCGCATGCTGGCGGCGATCGTATTGAGGACGATCGCGATACTTTCCGTCAACTGATCAAAGAATGTGAGATGAATCTCACTGAAGCGGCGGAAGGATGCCAGTTCGATCACCGCTGTGACCTGACCTTCAAACAGGACGGGCAACACGACCGCATTGAGTGGCGTCGCTTCGCCCAGCCCAGAACTGATTTTGATGTAGTCGCTGGGCACTTCGGTAATCAAAATCCGCTCTTTCTCCAGCGCGCACTGCCCCACCAGCCCTTCACCAAGCTGGAACTGGTTGGCGAGATGCTTGCGCTCTCGATACGCATAGGTGCTGAGCAGCTTCAGGTAGGGCGGGTGCAGCTCACTATTTTCCATCAGGTAGAAGACACCGTGCTGGGCTGACACCAGTGGAGCCAACTCGGACAGGATGAGTTTGGCAACGGCTTCGAGGTCGCGCTGTCCTTGCAGCATCCGTGTGAACTTCGCTAGGTTGGTTTTGAGCCAGTCTTGCTCGGTGTTCTTCTGGGTCGTCTCCCGCAGGTTAGCAATCATCTGGTTGATGTTGTCTTTCAGGATGGCGACTTCCCCTTCGGCTGCGACGGAAATCGATCGCGTCAAATCACCCTTCGTCACGGCTGTTGCCACCTCTGCAATCTCGCGCACCTGGGTTGTGAGATTCGCGGCCAGTTCGTTCACGTTGTCCGTCAGGTCACGCCACGTTCCGGATGCACCGGGCACTTTCGCCTGTCCGCCGAGCTTCCCTTCAATCCCCACCTCGCGGGCCACCGTTGTCACCTGATCGGCAAAGGTTGCCAGCGTATCAATCATCTCGTTGATCGTGTCGGCCAGGGTTTCAATTTCCCCCTTCGCTTCCAGCATCAGCTTCCGCTTCAGGTCGCCGTTGGCGACCGCCGTCACGACTTTCGCGATGCCTCTCACCTGCGCCGTGAGGTTGCCTGCCATGAAGTTCACCGAGTCGGTGAGGTCTTTCCAGGTACCCGCCACACCGCGCACTTCGGCCTGTCCTCCCAGAATCCCTTCAGTGCCCACTTCGCGCGCCACCCGCGTTACCTCAGACGCGAAAGAGTTGAGCTGATCCACCATCACGTTGATTGTGTCTTTCAGGTCAAGAATTTCGCCCTTCACATCCACCGTGATTTTCTTGGACAGGTCACCGTTCGCTACTGCCTTTGTCACCTCCGCAATGTTCCGCACCTGGGCGGTCAGGTTTCCGGCCATCGAGTTCACGTTATCAGTCAGGTCTTTCCAGGTGCCTGCCACACCGCGTACATAGGCCTGCACGCCGAGCTTCCCTTCCGTCCCCACTTCGCGCGCCACCCGCGTTACTTCCGAGGCAAAGGAACTGAGCTGATCCACCATCGTGTTGATCGTGTTTTTTAGCTCCAGAATTTCGCCTTTCACATCCACCGTGATTTTCTTGGACAGGTCGCCGTTCGCTACCGCCGTCGTTACTTCGGCGATGTTCCGTACCTGGGCGGTGAGGGAGCCTGCCATGAAGTTCACCGAATCGGTCAGGTCTTTCCACGTCCCCGCCACACCGCGCACTTCGGCCTGTACGCCCAGTTTTCCTTCGGTGCCCACTTCCCGCGCCACCCTGGTTACTTCCGAGGCGAAGGAGTTGAGCTGATCCACCATCGTATTGACGGTGTTTTTTAGCTCCAGAATTTCGCCTTTCACATCCACCGTGATTTTTTTGGAGAGGTCACCGTTGGCTACAGCGGTCGTCACTGCCGCGATGTTTCGCACCTGAGCGGTGAGGGAGCCTGCCATGAAGTTCACGGAGTCGGTCAGGTCTTTCCAGGTACCTGCAACCCCGCGCACATCGGCTTGCACACCCAGTCGCCCTTCGGAACCCACTTCGCGCGCGACCCGCGTTACCTCCGAGGCAAAGGAGCTGAGCTGATCCACCATCACGTTGATCGTGTCTTTGAGTTCCAGAATTTCGCCTTTCACCTGCACCGTAATCTTTTTGGAGAGGTCGCCATTCGCCACGGCAGTGGTCACCTCGGCAATGTTCCGTACCTGGGCGGTCAGGTTGCCGGCCATCGAGTTCACGGAGTCGGTGAGGTCTTTCCAGGTGCCTGCCACGCCTCGCACTTCGGCCTGTACACCGAGCTTCCCTTCCGTCCCCACTTCGCGGGCCACCCGGGTGACTTCTGACGCAAAGGAGCTGAGCTGATCCACCATCACATTAATGGTGTCTTTGAGTTCCAGGATTTCGCCTTTCACCTGCACGGTGATTTTTTTGGAGAGGTCGCCATTCGCTACGGCGGTGGTCACTTCGGCAATATTCCGTACCTGAGCGGTCAGGTTGCCTGCCATCGAGTTCACGGAGTCGGTGAGGTCTTTCCAGGTGCCGGCCACGCCTTTTACATCAGCCTGTACACCCAGTTTGCCTTCCGAACCCACTTCGCGCGCGACCCGCGTGACCTCAGAGGCGAAGGAGTTGAGCTGATCCACCATGACGTTGATAGTATCTTTCAGCTCCAGAATTTCGCCTTTCACATCCACCGTGATTTTCTTCGACAAGTCACCGTTGGCTACTGCGGTGGTCACTTCGGCAATGTTCCGTACCTGGGCGGTGAGGGAGCCTGCCATGAAGTTCACGGAATCAGTCAGGTCTTTCCAGGTGCCGGCGACCCCTTTCACCTCCGCTTGCCCCCCCAGTTTGCCTTCGGAACCGACTTCGCGGGCCAC
>JAJPJE010000081.1 GCA_021324365.1 Terriglobia bacterium
CCAACTGCCCGGACTGAATCTCGGCAGTAAGGATTTGGTCGTTTGAGGTTACCTGCACTCGTCCGGTCGAGTCCGGCTGCGTTCCCAGCTGATAAGAATGGTCGCCAACCACCAACGAAATGCCGTTTGCCGTGGTCAGGCTGATACTGCTTTCGGTACGAATGGTGGTTACGTCGATGAGTTCCGAGAGCTGTTGAACCAATTGATTGCGTTGATCTACGAAAGTGCCCGCCTCAGACGAACCGGGAAGGACGGATGCAATCCTGCTGTTGAGATCGGCGATCTGCGCTGCCAGCTGATTTACTTGTGCGACGGATTGTTTGATTTGGGTATCAAGGTCCGACTGCTGCCCTTGCAGCTTGTCCGTTGTAACGCGAAACGCGCTGGCAAGGTTCTGCCCGGCCGTGATCACGCTCTGGCGAAGGGCGAGGTTCGCGGGATCGCCGGACAGGGTGGCCACGCTGTTAAAGAATTTCGATAGCTGCTGATCGAGGCCGGTGCCATCTGCGGGAAACAAAGTTTCGACCTGCTTCATGGCGTCGAGAGTGGCTCCGAGTTGCCCCTGCTGCTGCCGCTCCTCCTGCTGTCTCAGCTCCAGAATGTCGTCACGGATGCTGCGAAACGCGACCAGTTCGACGCCGGATCCGACACGGACGTTTCCGCTGAAAACCGGATCGCCCTCACGAAAAATCGGCTGCTGTCGCGAGTAGCCGGGCGTATTGATATTGGCGATGTTGTTGCTGGTGCCCGCGATGGCTCCCTGCTGAGCCCGTATGGCACTCAAGGCGATGGAGATTGTTCCGAAGAGGCCGGACAAGAATCACCTCCTCGCCTGTAGAGCACTTACGGTCCAGCTATTGGGTCCGTAGCTGCATTCGTGAGCACAGAGAGCGAGCACGTTCATCAAGACGTGAATGTAGCGGTTCGAGCGCTGTAAAAGGGATCGATAAACTCGCAGGGCTCGGAGGAGCTCAACGAGATCCTCAGAGCGGCCCAAGGAAATAGCGGCGCGCAGGTCATCGGGCGTCAATTCAGTCGCGAGTTCCCGTAAGCGATCGGTGTGCTGCTCCAGCTCAGAAGGGCGGGCCCGTAACAGCGCCGTGTGAGCTACCTGGATCTCCTGCAGTAGCGCAGTGATCAGATGGGACGCGTCTTGTTTCGTTGTCGCCATGAGATGAGGACACAACTGCGGCTAGAAGCGAACGCGTCCGCGCAGGCTGTCAGCCAGCATGGAGTTCGCAATCTGGTCGGCTGAAACGGAATACGAACCGTTACGAATTGCTTGTTGCAGTTCGGCAACACGGTCGGAACGAACCTCAGGCAATTGCGCCAGTTGAGCTTCCAGGGCACTCACGCGCTGAATTTCAGGAGACAGTTGGGTGGCGTCCTGCCGGGCGGCAACGCTCGACAGATCAACCGATTTCGAAACATTTGTCTTAGTGGGACGGCTGGAATCAACGGAGTTGGTGTTGGCGAGATTTAGGTCGATTCTCATATTCAGACCACCCAAATGCTGTATGCAATTAGTATGTCGGCAGGGCGTGAGGAAACTTTAATCTCCGGTCCTACCCCTCCACGGATGGAAGGTGAAACCTTATATCTTCTCGCTACCCATCTGATGGATAAGGTACTTAGATAGTCCGATACCACCTGCGTCGGCCATGGCGCCGGCCACCGCCTGAGTGGCCATCACTTCATATTGTTCGCTGCCAGCAGACGATCCTGAACCCGGAAGCAGCGACGATTGGGGCTGCATCTGCTGCAGCAGTTCCGCCAAAAGCTGTGCCTCGAAATCGCGTGCCGCGTTGCGCAGCTTGAGGGACTGCTGTCCATCAGTCGGTTTGGCGGATTCAAGAGCGGGTATCAAGCGAACGGACATGGTTTAAATCACCTCGAGATCGGCTTCCAAGGCACCAGCGGCCTTAATGGCCTGAAGAATCGCGATCACATCACGAGCCGTCGCTCCAATCGATTGCAGGCTGGAAACCAGTTCATCCACGCTGGCGCCTTCCTTCAGAGCGACTTTGTTAGTCGCGCTTTCTTCCGCATTGACCGTAGTTTCAGGGGTGGTCACAGTGTATCCCTGAGACATTGGCGCCGGCTGTGAGGTGTTGTACTGAGTCGTAATCTGGATGGACAGCGTGCCATGAAGGATAGAAACTGCACTCAAGCGAACGTCCTTGCCGAAAACAATCGTTCCAGTTCGCTCGTTCACAACTACTTTCGCGCGCGACTCGATGGCGATCGGAAGCGCTTCGATTCGCGCCAGCACTGTTGCCGGAGAGGCGCCGTCGAGAATCCGGGAGTCAAGATCAATGCGGCGGCTATCGACGGCAACGGCTACCGAGCGTTGGAATTCCTTGTTGATCGCGTTTGCGGCGTCACGTGCCGCGGAGAAGTTTGCCTCGGACAGGAGCATGGAAATACGAGGCAGTTTGCGCAAATCGAGTGTCAGTTCCCTTTCGACAATGCCTCCGTTGGGGACGCGTCCGACGGTGGGGTGATTGGTGATCTTGGAATTCGCGCCTGACCCCGCAGTGTATCCGCCGAGCGTCAGCGGGCCCTGCGCGCTGGCGTAGGTTTCACCATCCGCTCCTTTCAGTGAGGTCAGAAGAAGCATGCCGCCTTCGATGCTCTTGGCATCGCCGACCGAGGAGACGGTTACATCGACACGCGTACCGGGCTGAGCAAAGGGCGGCAGAGACGCTGTTACGAACACGGCGGCAATATTGTTGACGGCGACCTGAGAAACCGGGATCTGCAGCCCCATGCGCTGGAGGATGTTTGCCAGCGTCTGAACGGTGAAGAAAGTCTGGCGACGATCGCCAGTTCCCTTCAGACCCACCACCAGTCCATATCCGACAAGCGGATTATCACGTACGCCTTCAATGGAGATGACATCACGTAGAAGGACGTGACGCACGCGGTCCTCTGCCCGCAGCGACATAGACAGAAGGATCGCAAGCGCCAGAGTGACAGTAAAAACACGCGGTCTCATCAGAATCCCACCAGCCATAGAATGGCTCGCACCAGCGGATTGGGCGGGCGTGTCGAGTCGCTGATTACGCCCTTGCCCTTCAATTCCAGTTCGAGATTGCTGATGGAAGTGGAGGGCACGCTGTTGTCGGGTGCAATGTCTCCGGGGCGCACCATTCCTCGGAGGATGACGGTCTGCTTCTCGTTGTTCATGATGAGTTCGCGCTCGGCCTCGACCACGAGGTTCCCGTTCGGAAAGACTGCGGCCACGCGGCCACCGATCAGGGAACGCAGGCTGGACTGAGTGGATGCCTGGCCTTTGCCCTGGAGTGTTGCATTGGAATGAGGAGAGAAAAGCTGTTCAATTCCCTTGGTATTGATCTGTCCGGCCAACGCGCTGATTCCGGAGTCGGCGCTGAACTTTCGTTGCGTGTTTACGCTGCCGCTGGATTGTGCTTGCGTGTTCTCGAGGATCTGTATCTGGATCAGATCATTGACGTGCCGAGCCTTGTAGTCGGTTGCGAGGTTGGTAAATGCACCCTCGGTTGTCCAGAGGCTACCCGGGGTGCGCTCACCCGATTGGGCGATGTATCCGTTTCGCTGCAAGTAGTCCGACAGTGCTGAAATCGAAGCTGCTTTTGATTTGCGTGCGCACGCCGGTTGAGTAATCGATAAGCAACAACCGAGCAGAACGACGGTTGAATGGAAGCGCATCATTTCCCGTCCTCTACGCGAACGAGGTCTTCCGCAATCACGCGCGCCGCGTAGATCTTCTGAATGGCATCGGCGGACACGCGCACACGTTCGCCTACCCTGCCAAATTGCAGCGAGCGCACACGCATGGAGATGTGTATGTCGCCATGATCGAGTAGCAGGGTCGGGTGTGTCCCTGCGGGTACAACGATTGCACCAGGCCTCCGTTTTTGGCCTTGCTCGACCGCTTGCTGAACGAGAATTCGCTCAGTTTGTGGGAGACGGAGGAGCACCAGGAAAGGTATGCAGTCTGCTGAAGGAACGCAATGCATTCTGGCGGCCAACTGATCCGTTCCAGGTCGTTGCAGCAAGGAATCTACCAGTAAACGGGGTTCACGAATCCGGGCGACGACGGCAGTGGGAATTTCCAACTCGGCCGGTGTGATGGTTATCGGAATCGAGCCGATGGCGCCGAACTTGGCCTGTAGCGCTTCTGCAATGCGCGCGCGGCTGATGGGAACAAAAGCTGTGGCGCCGCGCACCGGAAAGGCTGCGCTCAATGTCAGCAATCCAAGGAAGATAGTGATTCGCTGCCACATAGTCGCTATCGTCCCACGGTGTTCAACTGTTGAAGCATTTCGCTGGCTGCACTGACGACACGAGAGTTCGCTTCGTAGGAACGCTGAGCCAAGACCATCTGCACGAACTCCTCGACCACGCTGACGTTCGACTGTTCGAGCACGCCTTGCTGAAGCGTTCCCAGGCCATTGCTGTCACCAGGAGTGCCGATCACGGGATCGCCAGACGAAGTTGTTGCGAGAAAAAGATTGGATCCAATACTGTTCAGGCCTCCGGGATTCGGAAAGATAGCAAGTTGAATGCTGCCCACCTGTTGCGCCTGCGATTGGCCAGGTTGGGTGACGGTCACCGTTCCGTCCGCGCCGATGCTGATGGCAGTTGCTCCGGCAGGAATCGTGACGGCAGGCTGGATGGGATTGCCGTCGGCGGTGACGATGTTGCCCTGCGCGTCCAGATGAAATGCCCCGCTGCGAGTGTAGGCAATCTCTCCGCTCGGGAGGGTAACCTGAAAGAACCCTTGGCCTTGAATGGTGAGATCCAGCGGATTTCCGGTCTGATTGAAATCGCCCTGGGATTGAATGATTTCGGAAGCAACGGAGCGTGTGCCCAATCCAATCTGCAAGCCTGCAGCAACGTTGGTCTGCTGTGTGGCAGCCGATCCGGGCATCACCAGGTTTTGATACAGCGTGTCCTGGAATTGAAGACGGCGTCGGCGAAATCCGGTTGTGCCCGAATTCGCGAGATTGTTGGCGATGTTGTCGAGATTCAACTGCTGGGCAATCATGCCACTCGCAGCCGTAAACAAAGAACGAAACATGAGACCTCACAGACGCGGCAGGTCGTTGGCCGCGATTCGATTGAACTCGCTATGAAATTCGCTAAGCGCGCGTTGCAACATTTCCGCATGCCGCTGCACGGTGATCAATTGCACCGATGCCTGGACGGCGTTGATGTTGGAACCTTCCAGCATCCCTTGTTGCACCTGCGTGCCGGTTGAGGGTTTCGCATTCGCTTTACTGGCGTACACACCGGCATTTTCCTGGACTAAGTCCTGGGGAGGAATGTCGACAATCCGCAATTTGCCGGACAGTGCGCCGTTAATTGAGACACTTCCGTCGGTGCTGATCGACACTTTCCCCGACGTAATCGGAATGGGGCCATTCTGCCCCAATACAATGTCTCCATTGGCGGTTACCAACTGTCCTTTTGCGGAGACTTTGAAATTTCCATTACGGGTGTAGCGAACACCCGAAGTGGTCTGGATCGCAAACAACCCAGGTCCCTGGAGAGCGACGTCCAGATCGTTTCCGGTGCGCTCGAGATTTCCTTGCAGCCAGCTCTGCGACGTGTTTCCTAGAATCGAATAGTCATTCACGGCATGGCTCAGAAGCGACGCCGGCTCGATGTTCGCCTGCGCGAGGAACGTATGAAAGCTCGCCTGGCGAGCCTTATACGCGGATGTACTGACGTTTGCCAGATTTTCGGAAACCAGGTCTAATGCCTGCGTCTGAGCTAGCAATCCAGTGCATGCTGCATAGAATCCGCTGTCCATCGGGATGCTCCAGCGATTACGGGAGCACGTGTCGCTCCACACTACGATATCGCTAAGTGGTTGAAATCCGGACAGAGCACGGCCATATCTAAGCAGCGTCTAATGAGAATGAATGCAATCTTGGCACAACGAGATGGTCACGTTCAGAAAAGTTAAGGTTGGATTTGAAAACTGATCGCCAGCGCTCCGCCTTCAAAACGAGCATACAGCTCGATGGGTAATCCGCTAACCAAGGTGTGCAGCTTGTAGTCGGATCCGGCGACGACGGTCGGAATGGAAATCAAGCACTCGACGCCTTGCTGTTCGAGCTTATTCTTGAAACCGCCGGCAATCATGTTGCACAGCTCGCCGAGAGCGTCGTTCATCTCGTTTTCAGCGGCGGCTGGCGTCACTCCCAACATGTGGGCAGCAATTGCCAGAGCCGATGAGCGGTTGCAGCGAACTGTCAGCAATCCTCGGAGCTGACCCGCAAAGCCGATGACCGCGCTAACGTTTGCTCCTGTATCGGTGATCTCCGCCTCGGGTTGCAGACCGGATCCTAACATGATCTGAAATACTTCGCGCGCAGCTTCTTCGATAAGAAGTCCCCAGGATGAAGCCGAGATGACGGTTGCAGTCATGCCGATGATTAACCCTTCAGAAGGGGCAGAATGTGATCGCGTACCTCTTCGGGCGTAAATGGCTTTCGAATGTAACCGCGCGCACCGCACGAGAGCGCCTGCATCACATTTGCCTCGCTGCCTTCCGTAGTGATCATCACGATGGGAACGTTGGTGGCGATCGCCCCTTCTTTCAACTGCTGGACAAATTCCAGCCCACTCATCACGGGCATGTTGATGTCGCTGAGAATAAGATCCACCTTTTCGCTTTTCAACAGCGCCAGTGCATCAGCGCCGTTGCCTGCCTCGAATACTTGAGCGAGTTCGATTCCCGCCTGACGTAACGATCGCTCTACGATCTTACGCATAACGGACGAGTCGTCGACGATCAGAGCTTTCAGTTGGCTCATGTCAATTCCTTCAAGACTTAGGATTCGATGTGCTGCATTCTCCATTTCCGCCAAACAGGTTGCACATTTGCTCGGCAAGCGGCGGCTGGAAATTACGAGCGGAAACTAGATTGAGAGCACCAGAGAGGCTGGCGAATGTTGCTTTGCCGGCCGAGAACTCGCAAAAGACATCCGCAGCGTGAACAATCCGCTCCAATGCGGCTGCCGATAAAGTACGAGGATGGTGATGATGTTCGAGGACTTCGACCAATGAATCGGGAAACGCCCAGGTGACGCCAAGCCATCCGCCGACCACTTGATGATTGATGCCGAGGCAAGCATCTTCCGCCTGCGGGGCGGTGTATACGAAGGAAGTGAGGTCGCCGACATCGAGAACGTTATCCCCAACCCATGCAAGCAGTGGAATGCGGCCGAGGTCATGCAGCAGGCCCGCGACGTAACACTCTTTGACCGAATGGCAGCCGGTTGCTCGAGCTAACCACTCGCAAAGTTTTGCGCATTTAGCGCTGTGCTGCCAAAGCTCGTACATGGGATCTCTATTTTCGAGAATTGGGACGGTAAAAAGCAGGGTTCGTAAGGAATCAAGCCCTACGTAAACAAGAGCCAGATCGAGATCAGAGGTGGGCTCATTCAGATCCAGATTGGCCAGCTTCAGCACCTGGGCGGCAAGGCCCACATCGTCACGCACTACCTCGGACACGGCCGCCAGATCAACTGGAGATGGCATGAGCAGGTTGCTCAGTCGATAGACCGCCGTCGAGTTGGCTGGAAGGGTGCGCAGGCAGGATGCGAACTTCTGCCACTGACCGGGATTGCGTGACAGAGTGTCTGTCGAATTTACGTCGAACGGGGATGAACAGACAGCACCGGTAGCTTCTCGCATATCGGACCCAACGATGCTATCGGCAGCGCAAACGACGTTCTTTACCAGGTTGCGGGAAAATCAGATTACCGGAGTGTGTGTATCAAACTGGCGTTGCGGGAAGCGTATAACGATGTCAAAGCCAGTTGGTGTGAGGCGAAGCCAGAGGTATTCACCGCAGGAAGCAACCCGAACACTGGCGGTTTGAAGTTGACGTGCATAATTCAGCACCAACCGGACAGCCTCACTGATGGTGATAGCGGTCTCGATGACAATCTGCGCGTTGGAAGAACGATTTCGAGCAATTTCGTACTGCCGCTCGTAGAGGCTGCTCTCAATAAGGCAAGGCTCCGCGTGGATTCCCAGCATTTGCTCGACGGCGTACAAAAGAGCGTAGCTGACGCGCTCGGTGAACCCGAGAAACAGAGTGCGAGTTCCCGGCGAAAAGTGCACCGGCAGCATGCGGTAAACTTCGAGAAAGTGCAGAGGCAGGCACTCTCCGCAAGATGAGCTCTCGGACGGTTGCAATGTAAATACCGGACAACCGGATCGCTCGGCAAGAGCGCGGGTAATCTGCCGATCGTTTGCGACACCAAGCTCCTTCAATACATCGCCAATACGTTTCGCGGGCCTGCGGGACTGCTGGTATTGCAGCGCCTGGTTCAATTGCGTATGGGTGAGATAGCCACGGGAAAGCAATACTAACCCCAATGGCATGCCGCGGCTAGAAACGGGACCGGGCACCGGTTCGGGAATTGTCGAGATTGCGTCTTCCATTACGGATGAAAAGCAATCTTCCGAGCAGAGCCATTGTCCCTGGAACTCAATTCCACGGTCTGGACGGAGCATCTGAGTCCAGTCGAGTGCATGCTTGCAATGCTGATTACCGCAGCGACGGCCTTTTGAGAGCAGGCGAATTGGAAGCTCGGATAAGGTCATTGCGCAAGTAGCCCAACCCGTTCGGCGTGGGCACATATCTCGGCGATGCGGAGGCCATAATTACCGTTTACGACGACCACTTCACCCCGCGCAATTACCCGATCGTCGACCAGCAGGTCAACTGGCTCGTCGGTCTCGCGATCCAGCTCAATGACAGAGCCGGAACGAAGTTGAAGGATGTCACGAAGAGTGAGTTGCCGCTCACCAAAACGCAGGGTGACGGCAAGGCTTACATCCAGCAGCAAATCGAGATTGTTGCGCTTTGCGCGCGGTACCGGAGGCCGAGCGAGATTGCCATCCACAGGCGGAGGAGCAGGCGCTTGCACCGGTTTCGCCGCAGCTTGAGATTCGGGTATTCCCGACCGCGGCGACATCGGGTCCTCTGGCACTAGCTCGCCTGAGTCAACCGGAGCTGGCTCGACAGGAGCCGGTTCAACATGCTGCGGTTCCGGTACGGTTTCAGCCGGTTTTGATAGGTAATGTGAAAGCGACGCATTCAGAAAGACATCGGCGGTAAACGCCCAATCCGCGGCGGTGAGTCGAAAGATAGCTGAAGCTTCTGGCTTCCACTCCGGTATCGGTTCAGCGAGATAAGTGATTTCGCAATCGGGGAACGATTGTTTAAACTCTGTGGCTGCGCGGCCGGCGATCTGGCGAGACGCTTCGGCTACCGCCTCGCGGTAATCCTCATTCAGCTTCGCAGACGGAATGATTGCTTCGCCCATGAATACCTGGGCAAGTGTCAGAGCGTCGGCGGAGCGAATATGAAACGCGAGCTCGCTGCTGTTTCCGAACGATGGGGCGCGAAAACGGACCCACAGATCATCTTCGCCGCGTGCGGGGGTAGCGTCGGCGGCCGCCACCTCCCAGGAGACACTGACCGGCTTGCCGGCAATCTGCGTCATCACCTGCGCAATCGAGGATTGCCACGTCTCCACAAATTGAACCAGGCGTTCTGACATGGTTATCTCCCTACCTCACGAGAAGCATCTAGCACGGCATTGGCGTTGAGAATCTGCGCACCACGATTCGTCCCGGCACGAACCGGTCGCGCCTCAAAGTACTTATATTTCGCAACGCGGAGGTCGGCGGGAGTGGTTGCGGGAAGCGGCAATACCAGAACGTCTCCAGCTTCGAGTTCAAGAAGTCGCCAGAAGGGCACGTCTGAGGAAGGAAGCGCCAGTTCGAGCGAGAAGTCGCAATTCAGAAGCGCCTCCCGAAGGCGCTGCTCCGATTCGTTGTTTGCCTTCGCGCGGAACTGCGACCAGTCGCGAGCCAGCTTGCGAAGAAGAACCGTGGATGCCGACGCGGGGAAAACAAAATTCAGCGCACCTCGCGCGTCCGCCATGCGGATTTCAAAGCTAAGTGCCAGGGCTTTATCTGTCGGCGGCATCAGGTGCTGCACCGCGGTGGCCTGCTGGCGTTCGTCGAACTCCACTGCCACGCCGACCGATTGCCAAGTGGTGTTCAGTTCGCGACACAGCACGCGCACAACGTTTTCCAAAATTTGATCTTCAATTTCGGTGAGATCGCGCAGCGCGGTTGGCGCTTGTCCCTGACCGCCAAGTAAAAGATCGATTACGACGAAAGCCAGCGAAAGGTCCATCTGCAGGAGGGCAAGGCCGCCTTCAGGCGCGAGATTTAAGGAGGCGAGGTACACGAGATCCGGCACGCGCCCCAGGAACTCGCGGTACAACAACTGTTCTACGGAGACGAGATTGACCTCGAAGAGGACGCGCAGGTACGCGCCGAGCGAATGGGTAACGTTGCGGGCAAAGGTTTCATGCAACGCGCTGATGGCGCGAACCTGCTCCTTGCGAAGGGGACTTCCCTGCAAATTGCAGCGGGTAACCGTAAGTTGCGGCTTCGATACAGGGACCGCAGCCGCTCCGGCTGCGCCACTCCGGGCCGCCCTGAACATCGCATCGATCTCTTCCTGATTGAGAACTTTTTGCATAACTATGCCGTCTGGTATCGCCGCGAATTCCGTCGGACTTGTTCCGGCGGCTGCTTCTGTTGCATGCGGGCCCGCAATCGCGAAACTGCCATCGTGTGAATTTGCGAGACGCGCGACTCACCGACACCAAGCACAGCGCCGACTTCCTTCATCGTGAGCTCTTCGTAGTAGTAGAGCGACAGCACTTGACGCTCTTTCTCTGGAAGCTCACCGATGGCTTGCGCGAGCAGTGTTTTTAACTCCTCGTCGAGACAGGCTTGAAAGGGATTTTCGTCGGGATTGGCCGGCAGCGACTCGGCGAGATCGGTTTCTTTCCCATCGTCGTAGGAGTTTTGCTGCAGGCTGCCGATCTCCAGGGAACCCAGTTCATTCAGCAGATGCTGAAGTTCTTTCAAGGAGAGGTGCAGTTCATCGGCGACTTCCTGTTCCGTGGCGGCTCTGCCTAGCTCCGTGCCAAGTTTCTGATGAACTTGCTCAAGCCGTCGCGCTTTGCGGCGAAGGTCGCGCGGACTCCAATCGAGTTCACGCAGGCTGTCGAGAATTGCACCCCGAATGCGGTGCTTGGCATAGGACTTAAACTGCACCAGCTTGTTCTGGTCGTACTTCTGCAATGCGTCCATGAGGCCGAGGACGCCGGCATGTACCAGGTCATCGAATGGAACGTGCTGCGGCAAACGTTCGTGGATACGACGCGCGATGTAGCGCACCTGCGGCAATTGTTCCATGAGGAGCTGTTCGCGTTGCTCGCTTTCCGAGGTGTTGTCGTACGCGAGATGGGCTTGTTCATTCATAGGTGACTCCGGCTACTGCACCGTTCCGACGGACTGCACCGGAACCATGGGAGGAATTTCCCCCGGCGAAAGCACGACCAGTTTGGGCAAGAAAGGTTCTAATAGACGGCGGAGATGAAACCGTGCCGGTGTACTGCACAACAGAACAGGTGTCGCGATCGCAACCTGATCGCCGATCAACCTTCGCAGGCTTTCGAGAATCCTGCGCACGTACGACGGTTGCAGTCCGGCAGCGATGGTCAGTGGGGAGTTGGACCCATAGGCGCGCGCAAGTTCGTCTTCCATTGCAGGATCGAGTGTCAGCACTTTCAGTCCGCCAGTCTCGTCGAGCAGTGGGCGCACCAATGCACGTGACAACGCCTGGCGGGCGGTTTCAACTAAAGCGATGGAGCTCTTGTTTATGCCGGCAACATCTACCAGGCTTTCGAGAATGGTTGGTAAATCGCGAATCGAGACCTGCTCGCGCAATAACTGCTGCAGGACGCGCTGCACTTCGCCGAGGCTAAGCACCTTGGGAACAAGTTCCTCGACCAGCTTCGGATGGCTGTCGCCAAGACGATCCAGAAGTCGCTTGGTTTCCTGCCTGGTCAGCAATTCGTGCGCGTGCTGCTTGATGACCTCGGCCACGTGCGTGGCCATAATTGCGGTTTGCTCCACGACCGCGTAACCGGCGGCAAGCGCCTGATCGCGTTGTGCGGGAAGAATCCACAGCGCATTGACACCGAAAGCTGGCTCGCGTGTGTCGATTCCGGCGATCCGCGGCGAATTGCTTTCCGAACTGATGGCCAGCAGCCGGTCTTCGTAGAGTTCCCAACGGGAGACCTCAACACCGCGCAGTGAAATGGTGTACTCACGTGGTTTCAGCTTGAGATTGTCGGTGATGTGAACTGCCGGGATGATGAATCCAAGCTGCAGCGCAAGATGGCTGCGGAGGCTGCGAACGCGCTGCAGCAGTTGACCTCCTTGGTTGGAGTCAACGAGAGGAATCAGACCATAGCCAACTTCGAGGCTCAACTCGTCGAGTTTGAGGAGATCTTCGGTAGCCTCGGCTGCGGGTTTAGGTTTTGCACCTGGTTCTGCTTCTGCAGGCGCTGGCTTGGGCTTTACTGCGCGGCGGGCCAACATCGCGACGATTCCCGACAAAACAAAGAAGGCTATTTTGGGCATTCCTGGGATGAGCCCGAGAACCGCCAGCGCTCCGGAAGCTATCCAAAGCGGGCGGCTGGCGGAGAACAGCTGCTTTCCGAGATCTGAGCCGAGTGTACCGTCGGAAGAGGCGCGAGTGAGGACAATGGCACCGGCGATCGAAACCAGGAACGATGGGATCATCGTTACCAGACCATCGCCTACGGTGAGAGTGGTGTAGGTGCGCAGCGCGTCACGAAATGGGATGTCGAGTTGAAAAACGCCAATCAGAAAGCCGGCAATGATGTTGATGGCGGTAATCAGAATCGTGGCGAGCGCGTCGCGTTGATTGAAGCGGGCAGCACCGTCCATGGCTCCATAAAACTCCGCGTCACGAGCGACCTGTTCCCGGCGCTTGCGGGCTTGTGCTTCGTCAATGAGACCGGCGTTCAGGTCAGCGTCGATGGCCATCTGCTTGCCGGGCATGGCGTCTAAAGTGAACCGGGCGGTGACTTCCGCCGTACGCACTGCGCCGTGGCTAACGACGATGTACTGGATGGCGATCAACGCGAGAAACAGGACAAACCCGACCACGTAATTTCCGCCTACCACGAACTGGCCAAAGGCTTCAATTACCTGCCCGGCAGCACTGGCGCCTTCATTTCCGTGAAGAAGGATTCGACGGCTGCTCGCGAGGTTCAGCGCCAGACGGAAGAGCGTTAACAGCAAAAGTAACGAAGGAAAGACCGAAAACTGCGTGGGTTTCAGAATCTGAATCGCTGACAGCAATACAAGAACAGACGCCGTGATGCTGGCGGCCAGAAGCAGATCGAGGAGCAGCGACGGCATGGGCACCAGCATCACAAAAACCAGGCTGATAGCTGCGATGGGCACCGACCACTCGCCAACCGCACCGATTTTGCTTCTGACGACTGCTGCCTGTGCTTCCATTCTCGACTAGTTCCCTGCTGCCCGAGCCTGTGCCCGGTAAATGAACGCAAGAACTTCTGCCACAGCGGTATAGAGCTTGGGCGGTATCATCTGTCCGACTTCCACCGCACGATAGAGCGCGTGTGCAAGCGGCCGATTTTCCACCAGCGGCACCTCGTGCCAGAGCGCCGTCTGGCGAATCTGCTGCGCCAGCAAAGACCTTCCCTTGGCCACCACGACGGGAGCCGCGTACTCACTGTCGTAAGCCAGCGCGACTGCAAATTCCGTTGGATTGGTAATGACCACGCTGGCTTTGGCAACATCCTGCAGCATGCGGCGACGACGCAATTGCCGCTGCAAACGACGAAGACGCACTTTGATCGCCGGATTTCCTTCGGTTTCTTTAATCTCTTCACGAATATCCTGGTGGCTCATTCGTAGATCGCGGTCCAGCTTGCGGCGTTCCATGAAGTAGTCGAAGCAAGCCCAGATGGTGAGAGCCAGTCCACATTTCCAGGAAAGCTCAAAAAGGCGGGAGAACAGGAGGGCCGTAAACGATCCGAAAGCCGCATTTCCGGAATGACCAAACAGCTGCCAGTCGCGCGCGAGGATGGCTGCGAGGAAATAGGCAATGCAGGAAACCGGAACAAGCGACTTCAACATTGCGAACGCGCTTTGTACCGAGAAAAGTTGCCGCAGCTTATTCGCGGGACTCAGACGGGAAACATTAGGGGCAAGCGCGTTGGGGGCGATCACCAGTCCGCCCTGGGCAAGACTCGCACCCAGACAGATCACCCAGCAGAGAACCATCAACGGAACGGCAGCGAGTAAGGCCGCAATGCCGGTGATCTTCAGGGCTATCACACCAAAACCAGCACCCGCTGTGACGCCTCGGTCGAGGGAAATGCGAAGCAGCGAGTGCCAGAACTCGGGCACCAGCTGTGCCTGCCAGGCCAATACGATCAGTAGTAGCGTCGCGCCGATCACGGAACCCAACTCGCGGCTGCGCGCTACCTGCCCCTGCTCCCGCGCCTTCTGCTGTCGCCGCGGTGTTGCTTTTTCGGTCTTGTTGTCGGATGCCATGCTCAAGGCCTATCGCGGCAAATGGAGAAGGTGTTCTGCCGTCGAAATCGATTGAGCGAAGTAACGCTCAAATCGCCCGGGCCATAAGGAAAGGGTCGCAATCATGATCGCAAATCCAAGAAGTGTTTTGACAGACAGCCCCATGAATAAGACCGGCAGTTGGGGAGAAGCTTTGCCGATGAACCCGAGAGCTACATCAATCACCAGGCTTACGAACAAAACTGGTGCAGCAATCTGCACGGCAGAAACAAAGATGGCACCGGCGGCGTTCATCAACGCCTGCGTAAGTGGGCCAGTCGGGAGGATTTGCCCAGTGGGCAGGTAAGAGAAACTGTTAATGACTCCGCGAAGAAGCCAGTGGTGTACGTTGAGTTGGAGGAAGATAAGGATCACTAGTAGCTGAAAGAAGGTGGACACAACCGGCGTATCGACCTGGGTTTGCGGGTCCATGACGTTGACCAGTGAAAATCCCACCTGAATGCCGACGATCTGTCCCGCCAGTTGTGCAGCTTCGAAGACAAAGCTGACAACCAGCCCAATTAAAAGCCCTGTGAATAACTCCGTAACGGCTATTTGCAGCCAGTTGGAGGCCGTCCACTCTGGGACGTGAGGCGCGCACAGGGGATAGATCAAATATGTCACCAGGACGACAAGTCCGGCCTTCACCCGCATAGGAATCACGACGCTGCCAAGAAAGGGCGCAAAGGTCAGCAAACCGGCAACGCGGGCACCGGTAAAAACCGCAGCCGTGACGATCTTTTCCAAGTCGAGCATGACTTCCTAGTGCAGCAGCGGACGAAAGTCTGAAAACAGTTGCAAAGTGAAGACCGCCAGCCGACGCAGCATCCATGGCATTAAAAGAAGACTGGCGATTCCCACGACGGCCAGACGCGGCACGGTGGAGAGCGTGATGTCCTGCAGTGAAGTAAGCACCTGGACGATGTTGATCAGCAGACTTAGCAGCATCACGAGGATGAGCAGTGGGGCTCCTACTATCAGCGCCGTTTCCAGAGTCGTCCGGCCGAGATCGACTATCAGTTGCATGGACATCATTTACTCTCAGTAGAAGCTCTTGACGATGGCACTCACCAGCAGGTGCCAGCCATCGACCATCACGAACAAAAGAATCTTCAACGGCGTCGAAATGACAACCGGGGGCAACTGCAGCATGCCAACGGAAGTGGTGATCGCCGCTACGACCATATCGATCACCAGAAAAGGGAGAAACAAGGCAGCACCGATCTGAAATCCAGCCTTGAGTTCGGAGATGATGTAGGCCGGTGCGACGATACGGATCGGCAGATCGTCGGAGTTTGCGGGTGGAGGCTGATGGGACATTTCGACGAACAGGGCGAGGTCCTTTTCGCGCGCATAGCGCAACATGAACCTACGAACTGGCTGGGAACCTCGATCCAGGGCATCGAATGCGCTGATCTTGCCTTCCTGATAGGGCATGATTGCCTGCTGGTGAATGGCTATCCCAACCGGCTGCATTAAAAACCAAGTCAGGACGAGCGCCAGGCCGATCAATGTCTGATTGGTTGGCGTGGTTTGCGTCCCCAGAGCCTGACGGAGGAAATGGAAGATGACCAAGAGGCGAACGAATGGCGTCATGCATAGGAGCAGGGCTGGCAGCAATGTGAGGACTGTCAGCAGGACAACAATTCCCCATGGCATCGACCCCTTCGCCCCCATGCCGGACCAGGCCAAGGCATCTTCGTGGCGCGCACACCAAGCGGGCGTAGAAAAGAGAATGACGGCCAGAGGGCAGACTATCCTTCGCGCGACTTTGGCGACAACTTTCATTGCATGCGCTCATGTTGCCGGATAGGGCGGACGAATAGATGACTGGCACGATTCGGGCCTCGAATTTCGGTGAGAAGCCGAATGGATTGCGAAGTGCCGCCAATGAGAAAGCGCCTGTCGCTGCACTCAAGCAGAGCCACAAAGCGTTTGTCGCCAAGCGAGAGAGTTTCGGCCAACCGCAATTGACGATTCCGCGAGCGTGCCCGAAACAGCGCGGTCAGAATCTGGCGCACCCAAGCGCTGGAAAGCGAAGATCGTAATTGGCTCCACGTCATGGTTGCTCCCCTCCGGCCAATTCGGTAATGCGAACGGCCAGGCGATTGCCGACGACTTCGAACTCCGCCCAGCCGATGAATGTGCCATTCACGCGTACGGGGACATCGCGGCTTTGTAGCCATTTGGTATCGAGTATCGAGTCGACATCGAGTTCGATCAGCTCGCGAACACGAATGTCCGGCACCGGAAGATCGAGCGACAGGGTGCAGGGGAGGTGAACCAGTTCTCCCCATTCATCCTCCTGCGGAGGCGAATTGATTGCCTGCAGCCGAGTTGGTTCTGCTAATGCCATAGTTACTGTTGCAACAAGAACTCAGTGAAGTAAATTTCCCGAATGCCGGCATCGGGCATGCGATTTTCGAGTGCCTTCAAGAGGTCGGCTTTAAGCTTCACTTTGCCTTCGGGGAGAAGTAACTCGTCGGCCTTCGCCGAGCCCAGCACGCCAATAATGACGTCGCGAGCTACGGGAATCAGCATTGCTGAGCCGGCACTGTCGTCGCCTTCTTTCTTTTTCTTTTCCTTTGTGAGGCCGAGATCAATGCCGATTCGCAGATATGCACGCCCATCCGGTTCGCCGACATTCATGACAAACGTTTCCAGATGCACGACCGTGTTGACGGTGCGGGCCTCGGGCATTTCCTTTGTGGAACGCCTGCAACCCGCCGACGCCACAAGGGGGGCACAAAAGACTAATGCCAAGAACAACCGTCTGCTGAAAGCCACTTTGCGAACTGCTCCTTGATGCACGAGTGCACCGAATAAAAAGCAATCATGCTGCCGAAGATGCTTGCGGCGGCTGAGGTCTGAGGTTGTCTAAGTACTTCAGAAGAATGGATGAGCGATAAGGAGTGGTTCCGCCTCTGGCATGAGATCCAGAGGGATTAGAAGAAGTTCATTATGAAAGCCTAACGATTGAGGAGACGAGCCTCGACGCGCCATAGCATTTATAATCGAGTATTCCGATGAGCTACCAGGTCCTTGCCAGGAAATACCGTCCACAAAAGTTCTCCGATGTGATTGGGCAGGACCATGTCACCCGGACCCTGAAGAACGCCATTGAGCAACGGCGAATAGCGCACGGGTACATCTTCAGCGGGCACCGCGGGATTGGTAAAACGACCATTGCGCGCATTCTGGCCATGGCGCTGAACTGCCGATCGAAGGATCATCCGGTACCGGAGCCATGTGGCGTCTGCGAATCGTGCACAGAGATCCGCGCAGGGAACTCGGTGGACGTAATCGAGATCGACGCAGCAACGAATCGAGGTATCGACGAAATTCGCGAGTTGCGCGATGCGGCGAGGTATCGTCCGGCGCGCGATCGGTACAAGATCTGGATACTGGACGAGGCTCACCAGATCACGGATGCGGCGTTCAATGCTCTACTGAAGACGCTCGAAGAACCGCCCGGGCATGTCATCTTCATGATGGCGACCACTCAGCCCGAAGACATTCCGCAGACAATTCGTTCCAGGTGCCAGCACTTCAGCTTTCATGCGGTCAGGTTCGACGAAATCGTCAGCCAGTTGGAATTGATTGCCAAGGCTGAAGGAATCGATGCGGAACGCAATGCTTTGGCGCTTTTGGCCGAAGCCGGCGATGGCTCCATGCGCGATGCGCTTTCCATCATGGACCAGGCGATCGCGTGCTGTGGAACCAAGCTGACGGCGGAGACAGTCCGGCAACTGATCGGGTCGGTGTCGTCAGAAGTATTGGAAGAGCTGATGAGGGCAGTTGAGCAGAATTCGAGCCAGGATGTTTTGAAGCTAGTGGACCGGCTCATGGTCGAGGGCCAGAATCCAGCGTACTTCGCGAAACAACTGGTGGGATTCTTGCGAAATGCGGTGGTGGCCAAAGTGGCCGGAGCAGATTCTACGCTGCTGCAGATTTCGCACGATGAAGCCGAGCGAGCGGGCCGCGTGGCGGCGAAATTCACCGAAGAAGACCTGACCCGGTTCCTGCAGATCATGCTGCGCACACATGGCGAACTTGGATACAAGCAGGAGCAGCGTTTTCATCTTGAACTTGGACTGTTGAAGATGGTGCATGCGCAGCGACTGCTGCCATTAGAACAGCTTTTGAGCGACGCTCCCGGCGTGAAAGTTCCAGTGCCAGCCAGTGCGCCGGCGATATCTGGACAACAACGTGGTTCCCTTTCAAGCTCGAGCTATCCGCAACGATCCGAAGCCACGGCGAACCGTATAGCACGTCCTTCCCCGTTTGAGGCAGATCTTTCGCGCAAGCGCAACGAACCGAGCGGATCGATTGCGACTGAGGCGGTCTCCGGAACTTCGGCATTGGCCGTCAGCACAGCGATCGCAACATCCCCTGCCGATACTGCGGAAGTCAGTTCTCAGTCAGAGTTGTCGGTTGCCAAGTTGCAGGCCGCAATACTGACAGCTTTGGAAGAATCCAGTCATCGCACGCCCGCCGAGCGCCTGGAAGAAAGCGAATGGGCACTACAAGGCACGGAGCTGGTAATTGCGGTGCCGATCGGCGAAAAGCTTCTGGGTATGGTTTTCAGTCCCGAAGTGCGGAAAGTCATCAATTCGGCGGCGACAAAATGCGCGGCAGCGCCGCTGAAAGTAACGTTACAAGGCAACGGCAACGGGAATGGAAATGGTGCGGTGGTGAAGGCGCCCATCGTGCGTGCGGGGAATGGACTGGGTGCGCGCGCACGTGCGTCAGAAGATCCGATCGTAAAGCGCATGCAGGAAAAGTTCGGCGCAGAGATACGTACTGTTATCGACTATCGCGACAAGAAATAGTTTCTGGTGTGGGGGATCAATATGGGTGGATTTAATCCGAAACAGCTTCAGGAATTGGTGTCGCAGGCGCGTCAGAAGTACGACGAGATGCAGCGGAAGATGGAATCCACCGTGGTGGAAGGATCGGCGGGGGGCGGCGGCGTCACCGTGCGCATGAACGGTACCAAGCATCTGCTGTCGACCACCATCGATCCGGAGGTTGCGAAATCGGGCGATCTGGAGATGCTGCAGGACCTGGTTACGGCAGCAGTGAATGCCGCCAGCCAGAAAGTGGATGATGAATTGAAATCCACGATGGGCGGCATGCTTGGCGGATTTCAAATTCCGGGGATGGGCTTCTAATGAGCCGATTTGCCGAGCCGATGGCCCGACTCATTGAGGAGTTCAAAAAGCTTCCGGGAATCGGAAGCAAGAGCGCGCAGCGCCTTGCTTTTCACGTCTTGCGCGCTAGCGACGAGGACGCCGAGGAACTGGCGGCGGCCATTCGCGACGTGAAAGCCAATCTCCATCTGTGCTCAATCTGCAACAACATCACGGATGTTGATCCGTGCGTTTATTGCACTAATCCCACGCGCAACCAACGGGTGGTATGTGTAGTGGAAGAGCCAACGAATATTGGTGCGATCGAGAAGTCGAAGAACTTTGGCGGCGTTTACCACGTGCTACATGGCTCCATCTCACCGCTGCACGGGGTCGGCCCTGAACAATTGCGCACATCGAATTTGCTGAAGAGGCTTGATGCAGGGGAAGTGGATGAAGTGATCCTTGCAACGAATCCGACGGTTGAAGGTGAAGCGACTGCCGTTTATCTGTTCGGAATGATCAAGCGGCCGGGCGTGCGCATCACGCGCATCGCAACGGGGATACCGGCTGGCAGCGATATCGAATATGCGGACGAAGTCACCATACTTAAAGCAATGGAAGGGCGACGGGAACTCTAATGCTTTCGGGACGAGGGCGCTCGCTCCACGGCCGCTGGCGGTTTCAAATCGGATTCTGAAACCAATTTCAGCTATGGTTTATTCGGTCCCAGGATTGCTTTCATTCCCAAAGTGAACTCGTAGAAACTTGCCACATCGGTGCTGCTGCACTGACAGCCCTGCTCCCTGGAAAAGATACTGATCTGCACCCACTTACCGCAGTTCCCAGGGACTAGGAATGAGTTTGCCTTTGCGCGTTCTTCGCGGTGCAATCTGCGCCGTCGCTTTGTTATTCCCCTTTTCGTTGCTCCACGGTCAGAATTCCAGCTCAGCATCGCCGGCTGTTAAGGCACGCCAGCTACGTCAGCGTCAGGACGCGTGGTTCGCAGCCGGGCGGGTTACGGCAAGAGCCAGGCCCAATAAACGGACCAGCAGCATTCAAAGAAAAGCTACCGTAGGTCTTCAGGCTACGGATAGCAGTCTCGGCACGGCCGCCACGGCGGGCCAGTCTTACATCGGCACCCAGTGGACGTCTCTGGGCCCGATGCCAATGGGGCCGAGCGTTTCCGGCGTCGATCAGGATTATGGGTTTCTGGCTGGCCGAGCGACCGCAGTGGTAGTCGATCAGGGAGATTTGGGTGGAAACACAGTGTATCTAGGGGCTGCCACGGGGGGTTTATGGAAATCGACAAATGCAGCAGCGAACGACCCAACTCGCGTAACCTGGCTGCCACTGATTGATGACCAGCCAACCCTCGCTGTTGGATCGATTGCGATTCAGCCGGGAAACCGTAGCTTGATTCTGGTCGGCACAGGAGAACCAAATAGCTCACTGGATTCCTACTATGGATTGGGAATTCTGCGAACGATGGATGGCGGAAATCACTGGAGGCTGATCAACGCCGGTGACAGCGGCGCTTCTCTCTTTCAGGGCTTGGCATTCTCTAAAATCACCTTCAGCACCGACTCGCCCAGCCTGGTCGTCGCAGCCGCGGCGTCAGCCAGCGAAGGACTAGCTGTCGGGGCCGGCACTGCCAGCGGTTCGGCAAATCGCGGCCTCTACTATTCCTCTGACACCGGACTGAATTGGCATCTGGCGTCAGTAATAGACCCGGGCGGAGCGGCAGTTGCGGGCGCCTCGGCGGTGTCAGTTATCTACCATACGGTCAGACATATGTTCTATGCCGCAGTGCGCTTTCACGGCTTTTACAGTTCCAGCGACGGGATCAACTGGACCCGCTTAGCAAATCAGCCGCCAGCGGTTACAAGTAGTCTCGCGATGGCAAATTGTCCTACGCAGCCGAGTTCCCTGCCAAACACCTGTCCTCTGTACCGCGCCGAAATCGCGCAAGTTCCTGGTCGCGACGAGATGTACGTCTGGTACGTCGACGGCCAAGATAGCCCCACGAATGAAGGCATACATCTGACGCGCGATGGCGGAAGCACTTGGGTGACGCTCAATACCGCGGGCATCTCGAACTGCGGAGACGCGGCGGGTTGCGGAACGGAAGATGGTACGTATGCGCTCGCCTTGAGCGCAGTGCCTAATGGCAGCGTTGAGACCGACATCTACGCGGGATCGACGAACATATACAAATGCCGTCTCGATCCGGTGAGCAATCCAACCTGTTCCGCGAATGGCGGATTCGTCAATCTGACGCACGCGTATGGATGCAGCCCAGCGGGATCCTATTCCCAGGTGCATCCGTTGCAACACGCAATCGACTTTTCGCTGGCGAATCCGGCCGTAATCTACTTCGCAAACGACGGCGGACTGTATCGAACGACGAATGGGTTCGCGCCAGGAATTAGCGGACAGTGTGGAACGACGTCATTTCCCTTCGACAACCTCAATGCGAACCTGGGTTCGCTGGCGCAGATGGTCTCGCTGGCGCAAGACTCCAATGATCCCGGCACTCTCCTGGGGGCAGCTACGCAAGTCGGCGCAGTAGCGGTCGCGTCTGCAACGTCCGGGACAAACGGCACCACCTGGCAAATCGTAGATAGCGCCGCCACCGGATTCACGGCCATCGATTCGTCACAATGGTACCTAGGGCATGCACTCGGGTTTGGCATCCAGCGCTGTACGAAACGGACAGGTTGTACGTCCACGGATTGGAGCTATGGAGTATCTCCCGCGGATGTCCAGGGCGATGAAGCCGGTTTTGATTTTCCGTTTCTGCTCGATCCTCAGAATGGTTCGCAGATTCTTGCGGGCACATGTCGCGTCTGGCGTGGGCCGACCGGTGGTGGATGGGCGAGTACCCACGCACTCAGCGGAAAGTTTGATGGAACCAGCAATGGCTCAGCATGCGCGGCCGATTCCGCCAGTTTCGTGCGGAGCCTTGCCGCAGGTGGCCCTTCCACGAGTGCCGGATCGGAGGTTATCTACGCCGGAACCGCAGATGGAAGGGTATGGGTTACGACGTCCGCAAATTCCGGCGTTGGATCGTGGAACGACGTATCTCCGATGGCTGGAGGATTTCAGGACCCAGCATGTGCATACGGTAGCCGGTGCCCATATGCTGTTTCGTCAATTGCGATAGACCCGCGGGACGCCACGGGACAGACGGCCTACGCTACCGTATTGGGATTCGGCATCGGCCATGTGTGGCAAACGACTTCAGCGGGCGCCAACTGGACGGATGTCACGGGGAATCTGCCCGACGCTCCCGTCGCTTCCGTAGCGGTTGATCCAGCCAGCGGACTGGTGTACATCGGGAGCGATATAGGAGTTTTTGCGGCATGGCCAAGCGGTGCAAGCACGTCGTGGAGCGAAGTGGGGCCAGAGAGCGGGGCGGGCGCACTACCCACGGTTCCTGTCACACAAATTTCGATCTTCGCGCCGGGCAATGAACCTCCGAGACTGCGTGCCGCAACGTATGGCCGCGGTGTCTGGGAGATGCCGCTACCGGATAACTTGTTTCCTGACTTTACGCTCGCTGTTTCGACCCCGAGCCTAACGATCTATCCAGGTAGCGAGGCAACATTTCAAGGCTCGTTGACCGCGGTGAACGGCTACTCAAAACCGGTATCACTTAGCTGCTATGCGGGAGGTGATCCGTTGCCGCAGGTTTGTGGCACGCCAGGAACGGTTATCCCCAGCTCCGCAGGAACGAGTTTCTCCTTGCAGGCGAGCAATGGAAGCGCGGCGGACTTCGATTTCCGCGTTCGCGCACAAGATACATCTGGAGTTATTCGCGATCAACCCGTGAAGTTGCGAGTCATCGATTTCTCTCTCGGATTGCCTTCTCCTGCATCCTTAACCATTGCGCCCGGTCAACGCGGAGAAGTGGGTGTACTGGTGACATCTTTGGGATCGTTCGACGAAAGCGTGACGATCTCCTGCCCGGATGCCATTGCGGGGGTTTCATGCTCGGGAACGAGTACGGCGATGTCTGCAGGATCAGCGCAGAGCGTGCCTGTGGTAATCACAACATCATCTGCCGTCGCCCTTGGTAGCTATACGGTCGTTCTTCAGGCGCGATCCGCGGATCATCTGTGTTCCAAGTCAGTCAGCATTTCTCTGCAGGTGCAGTCGGGGGGACCTGATTTCTCGCTTTCGCTGCCGAGCCAGACATTGCCGGCCGTAAAGCCGGGCCAGAAAGCCAGCACGACGATTACGGTTACTTCTGTAAACGGGTTTAATGGACCGGTGAGCCTTTCCTGCGCGAAGGGTTGTACAGTAACGCCCTCGACACTCAACGTGTTTCCGGGACAGGCGAGGATTGAAATCGATACCACCGGTGCGGCGGCAAGTAATCTGGCATTCTCGATTACGGCATCGACAACCGGTGGGCCTTCACATTCGGCTAGCTTCACGGTACCAGTCGTTGCATTTGGAATTGGTGCGGTAACGGCACCCCAGCCAGTCCCGCCCGGAGGCACAGCGACCTTCAGCGTCGAACTGCTGTCACAAAACGGGTATAGCGGGAGTGTTCAGCTTGCCTGTGACGCAACGTCGATTGTGCAGGATCAGTCGTGCAAGCTCACGCCGAGCAACGCGACACTAACTGCGAATGGAACAAGCGTTGTGCAGGGAAGCATGGCGATTCCCCAGGCACAAGCGCCGGGCGACTACACGCTGAAATTCACCGCCACCGACGCTGCCTATGGCGCGCTGAGATTTGAAAGATCCATCCCAGTCCATGTGTTGGGAACACCCGATTTTCAAATCTCAGTCTCGCCAGTAACTACTGCTATTACAGCGGGGCAGGTGGCATCGGGGTTGACCATTACGGTCGCGCCCGAATGGGGATTCGCGGGGGATGTGGCATTAAGTTGTGCGTCTCTCCCGGCAGTCTCGAGCTGCAGCTTCACGCCGGCAGTCGTGACTGTCAACGGAGCATCACAGCAATCCATTTTGCAGATTTCAACTACGGCAGTGAGTATTGCTGGAATTCGCAAGCAGCATACGTCGAGGTATTTAGGAATAATTTTGCTACTGCCCTTAGGACTGCTTCAAATCGGTACTCCGGGTAGAAAGCGTCGAGGCAAAGGGATCGTCCGGTGCTTATTTGTGGCAGTGATTCTCGCCTGTGTTGCATCGTGCGGCGGCAGCGGTGGATCTTCGGTGAGCGCTCCGCCAGCCCAGCCCAAACCGGGTACGCCTGCAGGGACCTTTAATGTGGTGGTCTTGGCTAGCTCGGGAAACGTGGTTCGAACGGCGAATCTTACGCTGACAGTGAATTGATGAGGATTGGCTGCGGGTGCTGCGCTTCAGATAGGCCGATGTGGTGCGGCTTAGTCGTCTGAAAATGCGACTCCGGCTCTTTGGCTATCGTGGCGACCGACCAAGACTTCGTCTAATTCCTGGATGTCGATGCGTGCAGCATTCTTTCGCGAAGCGCGGTGCGGAGACGCGTTTACCGGCTGTTGACGCTGAGGCTCAGCAGGTTTGTTGATTTGCTGCAGTTCCGGTATGTGCTTGTAATAACCAAATCCCACGAAGCATCCAGCAACACATCCCAATGGCAGTGTTGAGAGTAGGACGTAGTGAGTTGGTACTGAGACCAGCAACACACTGATGACGCCAAAAAATGCGCTGATCGCATACAAAGCGAGGGCTGAACTCGGAGCTGACAAACCTCGTGCAACGAGTTTGTGGTGCATATGCTCGCAGTCGGGCATATAAATCGGCTGCTTCTTCAGGATTCTTCGTACGATCGCCAGGGCAGTATCCAGCACCGGGAGTCCGAACGCCAGCATTGGAATGATGATGCCCGCGGGCGATGTGGTGCCTCTTATCAGTAGCAGCCCCAGAGTGCTCATGACGAATCCGATAAAAAGGCTGCCGCAATCTCCGAGAAATATTACTGCCGGGCTGAAATTGAATTTCAAGAATCCCAGCAGCGCGCCTGCCAATATTGAACTAACCAGTGCAAGTTCGGTGTGGCCTGAAATCGTGAACAGCAGCGTGAGAGTGGCCGACGAAATCAGTGCAGAGCCAGCTGCTAATCCATCCAAGCCGTCGATCAGGTTGAAAGCGTTTGTTATTCCCAACACCCAGATGACAGTTAACAGCAATGAAACCGGACCGGGAAGAGGCCCATTGAATAAGGGAGGCAGTGCATCGAGTCGAATATTTCCCAGATAGAGAATTACGCCTGCCAGCGCCTCCAGCGACGCTTTTAGCAAAGGAGGTATGGGGCTGAAATCGTCCCACAAACCAACGCCGAACACAATCGTTCCCGCGAAAAACACAGAAAAAATCTGCCATGCGTATGGGAGCCAGCCTCTATAAACAAGCATCGACGCCAAAACTAGAATTAAGACGGTAACAAAAATAGAAATGCCACCAAGCCTTGGTACTGGACCGTCGTGGAAATGGTGTGGCATTGCCTGGCCAACCCAATTCCTACGTAGTGCGATTCGCTTTACAAGTACAGTGAGCGCGCTTGCTAACGCCAAACCGACTATTAGGGCGCACGCAGACCAAGTATTCATCCCTGGTTTACTCCTCACCAAACAATCTGAAATGCGGCTGAGTCACACTAGGAATGTTTAGAGATGCATGTGCTATTTTCGTTTGCATACGAAAAGCAAAAATGTGCAGCACTTCTTTACTTAATCATTACTTAATCTTGAAGCAGTGTTTGACGCAGCCTATCCTTAGTTCACGAAAATTCGACCATATCACAAAAGGGCCACTCTGGAATCATCGTTCTTTGTTTTGTTCCAATTACGAAAACAGAACTTGTAATCCAAGCCCAAAATGGTAGGTCGCCAGCCTCATAATGTAACTGGAAAAACCCGTTATTGTACTGATTTCTGCCGAAATCATCTGTGGATATCGGGCAGTCTCTTAAACAAAAACGTGAAAGTATGCGTCCAAAGCATGCAGAACGCAACTGGATGTTTGAAAACACCGTTTGCTCAACAGTGTTTTCAACAATCAGTCAAAAATTGTTACGTTTAAATTACAGGCCCGATAACACAGCAATGGATGCCGCGCCAAAAGCCAGCTGAGAGAAGATTTGGGTCCAATCTCTGAAGTTTCGCACAAAGGCACCTTTCGCCAAATTTTGAGGAACAACTAGAGCGTCACCAGGTTCCATGCGGTAGTTTTCAACCCCACCGCCCCAGAACCCGCTGGTCGATGTGGTACCCACAACTGCGCCATCAGCCCGAAGTACAAAGATATGCTTTTTGTCCGCATTCCGGTTCGGTCCTCCAGCATCGCGAAGATAGTCCCCCGCTCGCTTTCCGGTTCTCCAAATGAACGCGTTAGCGTTGTATACGGAACCGAGAACTTCCACCGAAGCAGGTTTTGAAGGCACGACAAATCGGTCGCCGTCTTCGAGCTGGATCTCGGGCAGGTTTTGAATCGTCGCTCTGGGGCCCGGCAACCCTAAAACGATCCTCCCATTCGGACGCAGCTGTCGCAGTTTCTCCACGACCTGACGTTGTCCTTGAACTGAGGAACTCAATAGGGCTGCGTCTTCCGGAGTAACCGCGGCCGCGGCTTGCGTGCTCGCGTTTTGCTCGACCTGTACTTGCAAGTCTCCGATGATACGGTTCAGTTCCTGCTCCTGTCGTTCTCTTGTGGACTCGCGAGTAAATTCCGATCCAAACAAATATGCATTGGGAGTCAAGCCGCCGACGCGCTCCACCAGGTGCCGCAAGGTTTCTCCCGGTTCGACGCGATACACGCCAGAGGCCACGAACTCGCCTTCCAGTCGTACGAATTTGACCTGGCGCTCGATCGGCACCTTGATGTCTTGCTGCGAAAAGATCGTGACAACATCACCAGGCTCGAGGAGCAAATTTTGCGATTCATCGTTGTCGAGAATGGCCTTTCCGAGATTGAAAGGAATTAACGTAGTGGAAAGATCGGTCCGGTTGATTCTCTGAATGACAGCGTAGTCCCAATTGATCTCGGGCGCTGTGGCTTTGATCTCGTTCCGCAGTCGCGTTTCGCCAAGGCTAACCGTCGAAGCTGCATATGTCGCCTGCTGCGGCGGATGGGCAGCAGGCGTTGTAGTGGCAGTATTGCCCGTAGCAGCAGCGCCTTCGGCGGCACGAGCCTGGTTTTGCGGCGTGAGTTCGCCCGTCGGTTCAATGCTAGACTGCTCCTCGCTTCCCCAAGAGCCCTGCGGGCCAGCCGGCTGCTGTCCTGCTTGTGTCGGCGATTCTGGTCGCGGCTGGTAACCGGCATTTGGGGACAGCCGCACTTCTCCAGAAGCAGAATAAACAGGGTTCTGCTGACGCCAGAAGTCTCGCGTAAGCAATGCTTCTTTGCTGGGGATCAGGTCGCGTATCCGCATACCTTCATGCCATGGGTACCGCCCCGGCCAGGCGACATTTCCTCGCAGCGTCACTGTATTCTCAAAGCGCGGAAGCATTGGAGCGATACGCACGATATCGCCATTTTTCAATTCAGCGTTGAGGCCTGTTTCGTTGAGCGGAAAATCCTCAACCTTCCGGAAAGTATGCTGATCGCCTTGAACAACTCTTTCGACCGTCGCCTTGTTGTCGTCGGTTAGCGCAGTAAATCCACCCGCAAGCTTTACTGCTTGAGCCAGCGTGGTCTTGTCTTTCAACTCATAAATAGCGGGTGAATTGACGCTTCCTACAATTGCGACCTGAGGTCCAACCGGGGGAATGAAAATAACGTCTCCGGGCAAGAGAGTCGCGTCCTTGGATTTATCGCCATTCAGCAGCAGATCATAGAGGTCAAATTCAACAACGACTTTGTCGTTGCGACGCAATTGAATGTGTCGCATCGAACCAGTATTGAGAGGACCTCCAGAGTAAAACAGAGCGTTGACCAGAGTGCTTAGAGAACTGACTGTATAGCTTCCTGGGCGACGGGCTTGTCCAACAATCAAAACTTGTATGGATCGCAAACGTCCCATCGAGACATTCAAGTCGAAGTTTCTAAAGTTGCGACTGATCACACCCTTCAGATAAGGTGTGAGTTCGCTGTATTTAATGCCGGTTACGGTAACCTCCCCTACTTTCGGTATATAAATGCTGCCGTTGCGATCAACTGTAGTACGTACGTTGATGTCAACTTGCCCCCAGCCGCGAATCTGTAATTGATCGCCGGGACCGACTACGTAATCGGCTGGCACGGGCGCGCGGTCCAGTGGAGCGAATGTGCTCGAAGCGCTCATAAACAAATTTGATCCGAAAATGGGCAGCCTTTGACCAACCGATGCAAACACGAGTTTCTGAAAGTCAGTTGGAGGCTGCGGAGGAAGACGATATGACTTGGGATAATTGAATGCTGAGGAATACCGCCCCAAGTATGTTGCTTCGTCGTCACTATAGATCTGCGGCACTCCACTACTACTTCCACCGAAACTGGGCATCCCGGAACTAGCTCCGGTTCCTAGCGCCGCACACTCCGGACCCGGATTTGGCCCGCTGCAGCGCGCGCGCATCGCATCGAATCCTGCACCCTGCTGATACGAATCGGATGGACCCGATTGTGAGCCATAGGGATTGGCGCTCGAATCCGGCGAATACTCTTGGCCGAGAATAAACGCAGCTGCGAACAACTGAAGGAGTGTCAAAAGAAGGACGACAATCCAATGCTTAGAAAGCGATATTAAATTCAACATGGTTTGTGACTACAGCATTGTACGACGAGTAACCACTTACCGATAACTCCCTGGGACAAGGCATATGTTCGACAAAATCAGTGCTTCACAGTATGCAGCAACTTCGTAGCCGTCATGCCTCCGGGTGGAAGAAACGACAGCTGGATGGAAACTGCTACGTTTGTTTGAGTAGTCGCAGCCAACAATGGGAAGTTCCAGCGCTCGTATTGCAGAAAGCCGGACAGCTCCAAGCTTGGGCTAAGCATGTGGGTGGCCCCGGCTCGACCATCGTAGAGTGTTCCCCCTCCAAGCAGTGCGGGATTAGCCGCTTGCTTTCTAAAAGTGAGGTCGATTTCGTTTCGAGCTGAAAGCCAATATGTCGCTGTCCCTTGGATCCCGCGCCCCTGCCGGCCAACCCAGCTACCAATGATCTGACCGAAATTTGTATACCCGCTATTGTAATGTTGGTTCGAGTAGTAGTACCCACAACAGTCAAATCCCGGCAGATCGGTGTATCCGCCTTCGGCTCGAAATTGCAGCTTGTTAAGTCTCGGTATTTTGGGCATGAAAAATCCCATCCACCATGCTGACCTTCTCGGATAGGCAATCGGTGAAAATTCATCCTCAGAAAAGGAATCGACATAGAAGGTGAGCCAGTTCCGGAGGCCGGGTATGCGGTAATTGAAATCGAAGGCAGAACGGCGATCTCCGGGATCATTTGGCGCTCCCGGAGCCGTGTTGCTCAGACCATAGCTGCGGAGGAATGTCTTGGCGTTAAACGCATAACCAGGCCACCAAAGACGGTCGTCTCCGAAAAGCCGAATTCAAAATTAGTAGTGGGTTTAAAAGTGAATTTTTCACCGTGAATCCAAACATGGGGTCGAATCGGAGGGCCTATCGCCACGGGCGTACCATTCTTGAGAATGGTGACGTACTGATATCCTCCAAGCTGCCCGAGAAATGCCTGTATATCCAGCGGCCCCAGGATTCTGGATACGAGCGGGATCTTAAGGGGAATGTTGCGGCTCGCTCTGAACATTGGAATCGGTTGGGCGTTGGTGCTGAATAGAGCCGGCCCACCCTGACTCGGTCCCCACCAGAGCGACTGCTTGCCAAACGTTAGCAGGTTGTTTCCGATATTCAGGCTCAGATAAGCATCAAGCACGCTGAAACGATCGATTGTCGTGGCGGGCGGAACCATCCATGGTGAACCAGGCGCGAGTTGCACGCCGGCTTGTTGATTCGTAACGTTCGTAGTCAGGATTGCTTGCTGCACGGCCGGAGTTAAGCTTATGGGTGCCGAACCATGCTCATATTCACCGCGGATGTATGCACCGAAAGACCCGGCAACGAAACGCGTTGACACGCCTGTGACATTATTTAACCCTTCACCGTAGGGACGTCCAAAATCGTTGATTATTGTTTGTCCGAAATTGAAACCGTCCGTGAGCGGGGTGCCCCCTATTCCGAGCACACGTGTGTAAGCTGACTCGAGCCGCGAATCGAAATCCGTATTGATTTCGTCATGCAACTCGGGGGCGAATTCTACTGAAAGCTGATGGTACGCATCGTACGCGGAGCTTTTCGTATCAGCCAAATCTTCGATTGATACTGCCGCTTCTTTGACTAATCTTGCGCATTCTTGCCGAGTCCAAGGCCGTTGGTCTTCGAAGGCACTATCAATAAATCCCATTGCGGCAAGCCTGTCGAAGAGTGGATACACCCAACTATCCATGGGCACAAACGTAGTTCCCGTCACGGTAGGGCTCCGCTCCTCGGGAAGAGCCTTCACGAATGTTCCATAGGAAGCGCCGCCGAGGGCAGGATCATGCCGCGTGCGATAGACTTCACGACCGACAAAGTATCCTAGAGTACTTCCAATGAATACATCTGACGGGAAGTGATTCAGACTCGTAATGCGCGAAATGGAGATGGCGGAGGCCGCACCATAGGACAGAAACTTCACAATCGGAGTCGGATACTCGTTAGCAAACACCGTGGCAAGAGACCACGCAGCAGCGGAATGCTGCGAGGGAAAGGATGCGCCTCCTGACCAAAACTTCCCTTTTCCATTGCCTTCATTTGGCCGTTGGCGCTGCGTAAGAAGCTTGACGACCTCCGCGACGGCAACACTGTCGATCGCAGCTTCTGAAGCAAGTACACCGGTCTCGCGGCTATGTTCATCTCCGCCAAGTCGCCCGTATAAATACATTCCACCGCCGCCCGCGACCATCGCAGCAACTCCAAAGTTCGCCAGATTGTTGCTCGTGTTGATGCGGGAAGGAGTACGGTTCAGCTGTTTGGAGAAATCAGCATCCGAAGCAAATAGCCCAGCGCTGATTGCTGCAATAGGCAGAATTGTCTTAACTTGATCACGCTTTACGTGAGCCGGAAATGTCCATATAGAACGCTGGTCTTCCGCCAAGTGTTTCAGATAGTTAATGCCGAGCGAATTGGCCGCAGAAGACTGAGTTTGCGGCGGAGTCTCCGCAGTTTGGTTCTGTTGCCCCCCACTCGCTTGAGCAAGAAGCAGCGAAGAGACAGACAGCACGAACAGGGTAAGCAGCAGGACGAAGTAAGTACCCTGCGTGGTACCTCTATAGATCCTCAGTTTTCATTCTCCGAATCCGAATTATTTCGATCAAAGAATACCTTGTGCGCAGAATAAAAACAAAGAAAGCGAGATTTGCGTTTTCTCGCTTTCCTTGCTTGCCGGAGGATTGTGCGATTTGAGATCCGATTGCTTTACGCGAATCATGTCAACATGGGAACGTGGTTGATGCCGACGGCAGACAGCGGGTCATTGCAGCGCTACAGCGCGGCGACGCAACCATTGCCGTACAAACAAAGCTTGCAGATGGCACCGTGCAAACCCTGCATGTATCACCCGCGGCGAAGAAAATCGGGGTTACGCCGGAATCGCTCGCCGCAACTGATCAACAGCAGTCGGCATTAAAGTGCAAAACGGGAAACGCTAATTTGGCTTGGAATTGCGGAGGTCTAGCTCGATGAAGTGCCCCCGTCCGTAGTGCCAGTCGCGGTGAGAGTTCTCGGTTGATTTTCTGCTTCAGCGGGGATGAGGTCTGGAGCAGGGGACGGCGTTTGAGTCCCTTGCTCCAGCATCCCTGTAGAAGCCTTCTTCACGCGTGCATCTCCCGTCGTGTCTGCGCGAATTCTGCCGGCGCCAGATAGTTCAACGAACTGTGCGGACGTTGTTCGTTGTAATCACGTCGCCAGCTCTCGATCTTTTGCCGCGCGTCCCTCAAACTTAGAAACCAGTTGGCATTCAGGCATTCATCGCGCAATCGTCCATTGAAGCTCTCTACATAAGCGTTCTGCACCGGTTTGCCTGGTTGAATGAACTCCAGCCGTACTCCTCGTTCTTCACTCCAGGCCGTCAATGCTCGGCTTCTGAACTCAGGCCCGTTGTCCAACACGATCGCCTCCGGCAAACCGCGCTCGTGGCTGATTCGCTCTAGCACTCGACAAACTCGTAAACCACCCAGGGAAGTATCGACTTCAATCGCTGGGCACTCCCGCGTGTAATCATCCACCACCGTCAACAGCCGGATCACCTGCCCCGTACTTACGCAATCACTGACGAAATCGATCGACCACCTTTCATTCGGTCGGCTCGCCGCCGGGTTTACCGCGGCTCCACTCCAGCGAATCCGCGTTCACAGTCAGGTTTCGTGTCTCGTATGCAATATCGAAGAGACGACTCCCGCCGCCTTTGCTTGACCAAGCACTCGTAGTCACAGAAAGTCCGAGCGCTAGAGCAAGCAACGCAGATATCCATATAACAGTTCGGAAAGTTGTGTGGGACTCAGAACAGCAGGTTGCGGCAATTCTGGCGAAAACCGCGCAAGTCGCAAAGAACGGGCAATTCGAGTTGTATAAGACATCGCACACCTTCGACGGCACCTACCACAACCCGCAATGGCCGGGCTGAGACGAACAAGTCGTTGATGTCCAGTAGCTTACGTAGAGTTCCCTGCATCATGCAGCGGCCGTTCAGTGCCCCTGGCGATGTTTACACATCACATGATTGGGTGACGAATCAACATTGCTGAATCGTGCGGAAGAGTTACAATCTCAAATGGAATTGAAAATGATTTTCAACTTCGAAAATACCGGGATGGCAGCTCTGGCCGACCTGAGGGAAGGACAGCGCGGAATTCTGGAGGAGCTTGACTTGGCTCCCCGAGTTGCCGAACACCTGATGAACCTCGGGTTTATTCCTGGCGTGGAAGTTGTTGCCGCCCGCAGCGGCCCTGGCGGCGATCCCCGTGTGTACCGTGTCGACGGCATAGAAGTTGCGTTGCGCCGTGACGTTTCCAGCCGAATCGTGGTTCGCGCTCTTACTCGATCGGTGCAATAACAATGCCCCTCTCCACGATAGCCCCGGCTCCGCCGATCTCAGAAAATCAGCCGCCTAAAAAAGGATTTCAGACGATTGCGGTGGTAGGGCCACCGAATTCCGGCAAGACCACCTTGTTCAACCGTTTAACCGGGCTGCGCCAGAAGGTCGCGAACTTCCCTGGCGTTACTGTCGAGCACCATTTGGGATTTATTCGCGACACCGCCGGCCGCGAAATCGAACTCATCGATCTTCCAGGGATTTACAGTCTGTCCCCTCGATCCGAAGATGAAGTCGTCGCGCTAAATGTGTTGAACGGCCAAATGCCCGGGCTTTCGAAGCCGGACGGCGTATTACTGATCCTGGACTCCACCCATCTCGAACGCCACCTGATGCTGGCGGCTCGCGTCATTGGTCTTGGCATTCCGACGCTCGTGCTTCTCAACATGGCTGACGAGTTGAAGAAGCAGAACGGTCACATCGACGTGCTTGCGCTGGCCAAGCAACTCGGCACTCCGGTTGCCCTGGTGAGTGCAACTACTGGCGAAGGTATTGAGGCTATCTCTGCCTTCGTTTCGTCGCATACGGAAGCTCCCAGTCCGCTTGCGCTACCCGTTCTGCAAGATGCCAAGAAGTGCCGCGAATGGGCTTACCAGGTGGGCCACGCTGCTTCGTATCGGAAACCCGTTTCGCCGGTATGGACACAACGGCTCGACGGACTGTTTCTGAACCGTCTTTGGGGACCGATCATTTTCGCCGTTGTGGTCATGGGCGTTTTCCAGACCATCTTCTCTCTCGGGCAGCCGCTGTCAAATGCCCTTCAAGCGCTCCTCGACGTCACCGGAAAGCAGGTAGGCGGACTGCTGCCCGCCGGTCTGCTGCGCTCGTTGATCATTGACGGAATCTGGAAGGGCACCGGATCCGTGTTGGTTTTCTTGCCCCAAATTCTTTTGCTGTTCCTCGTCATCGGAGTGCTGGAAGACTCAGGTTACCTGGCGCGAGCAGCGGTGATTGCCGACAAGACCATGTCGCGGGTGGGACTGAACGGCAAAGCATTCATTCCATTGCTATCGGCGTATGCCTGCGCAGTTCCGGCGATCATGGCGACGCGGACCATCGAAAACAAGCGTGATCGCATTGCCACTATTCTGATAGCTCCGTTCATGACGTGCTCGGCGCGATTGCCGGTGTACACCATGATCATCGCAGCGTTCCTGCCAAATCGTCCGCTGCTCGGAGCATTCTTCGGCACACGCGCGCTGGCCATGCTGGGGCTCTATGTGCTCGGTTTCCTGATGGCTGTATTCACGGCGCGCATTCTGAAATCGTCGGTTCTAAAGAGCAAGGATTCGCCCTTCATCATGGAAATGCCGCCCTACCGCTGGCCGACGTTGCGGTCACTAGGGCTGCGTCTGCTGGATCGCAGCAAAGCCTTTCTCTATCGCGCCGGAACGGTAATTCTGGGCGTAACGATTCTGCTGTGGTTGCTGACCACCTTCCCCATGCACAATGGCCAGCCACCGGCAATCCAGGATAGTGCAGTTGCAACCATGGGCCACGCCATTGAACCGGTCATTCGGCCGCTGGGATTCGACTGGAAGGTCGGAGTCGGACTGCTGACCTCCTTTGCGGCGCGCGAGGTCATCATCGCGACTATGGGAACACTATACGGAGTCGATCCTGAATCGCATGCCCTCGATCTGCAAGCCGCGTTGCGACATGAACTCACACCAGCAGCGGCCGTTGCACTGCTCGTGTTCTTCGCCTTTGCGATGCAGTGTATGTCGACGTTGGCCGTGGTCCGTCGCGAAACCTATGGCTGGAAATGGCCCGCAGTTCAGTTCGCCTACATGACAGTGGTGGCGTATGTGTCAGCGTTCGCCGCATATCACATCGCAGCGTTGCTGTGAACTTTCGGTGTATTTCATTCGAACGCGATGCAAACCGTCGAATGCAGCGAGTAAACCGCTCAATCTAGAAGATGGAAAACACCCGGTTTACAGCCGCTCTCTTAGAGACTGCACTTCCCTGCTCAGAATCTTCAGCACCTCGAAGCACAGATCCGAGTCCATACTGAGGCACTGCAGAATTGTTTGCCGGTCGACAAATACGAATCCAATCTCTTCTTCAACCAACGCAGTCAGGCTGTACGGTCTGCCGGACATGGTGCCGGGAAGGCCGAGTATTGACCCCGGGCCTGCAGTTCTCTCGAATGGCGGATGGCGATCTGGAATTGAGAGATTTGCACGTCCGCTTTTAATCACGATATACCGAGCGCCTTCTCACCACGATGGAACAAGAAAGTACCCGCAGCAGCGATCTTCTCCTGTCCGCAGGCTTCGAGCACCTGGCAGAGATGAGGTGACGCGGCGAAAGGAACTTCGAGCTGACCCAAGGCCATGGTCAGCAGAGTATCGGCGAGTCATAACGCAACCTGGTGTGATTCGAGTCACATATCGTTGTGACTGCATTACGAGGGCTGCTCTCCGGCCGCAACTCGCGACGAGACCACTCACCGAAACGATGTGTCTTCTCTGCGGCAACTCACGCTAGCAAAGATGGTTGCACGTCACAGACACCTGGGTCTTTCGGCTCCTATCTTGAGTTCAGGTTGCGATCGCTGCGCCCGCACAAATGGCGCGTCATCGCGCCAATGCGGAGGGGTTTTCCCGGCACGTAAACTTCAGCATTCACAAAAAATCTATAGCAGTTTGACGGACGAAATGGATTCATGATGAAACGGTCAAAAGTAACGATTGATGGAAACGAAGCCGCTGCTTATGTCGCACACAAGATCAACGAAGTCATTGCAATCTATCCCATAACGCCGTCCTCGCCGATGGGCGAGTGGTCCGACCAGTGGTCTTCGGAAAACAAACCGAATATCTGGGGCACAATTCCACTGGTTGTCGAAATGCAAAGTGAGGGAGGCGCTTCCGGAGCGCTGCATGGCGCCGTGCAGTCTGGTGCGCTCGCAACAACATTCACCTCAGCACAAGGCCTGCTGCTGATGATTCCCAACATGTACAAAATCGCCGGCGAACTCACGCCGACCGTGATGCATGTTGCGGCACGCTCTCTTGCAGCGCAGGCGCTCTCGATCTTTGGCGATCACCAGGACGTCATGGCTGTGCGCCAGACCGGTTGGGCGATGCTTGCCTCGAACTCCGTGCAGGAAGTCATGGATACAGCGCTCATCGCGCAGGCGGCTTCTCTCGAATCGCGCATTCCGTTCGTGCACTTCTTCGATGGATTCCGGACCTCACATGAAGTCGCCAAAGTGGAACAACTCGCGGTGGAAGATCTGAAAGCGCTGATCTCCGATGAGCTGGTGCAGAAGCATCGTGCGCGTTCGCTGTCGCCGGATCGTCCCGTACTTCGCGGAACTGCGCAGAATCCCGATGTGTACTTCCAGGCACGCGAAACAGTGAATCCGTTTTACCTGGCCGTGCCGACGATCGTGCAGAATACGATGGACAAGTTCGCCAAGGTAGTCGGACGCCAGTACCGGTTGTTTGATTACGTGGGCGCAGCAGATGCAGAGCGTGTCATCATCCTAATGGGATCGGGCGCAGAGGTCGCGCAAGAAGCGGTTGAGTATCTCGTCGAAAAGGGCGAAAAGGTCGGACTGTTGAAAGTCCGCCTGTACCGGCCCTTCTCGGTCGAACATTTCATCCAAGCACTCCCAACTACCACAAAAGCAATCGCCGTTCTGGATCGCACCAAGGAGCCTGGGTCAACAGGCGAGCCACTTTACATGGACGTGGTGACTGCCTTAAGCGAAGCCAGCGCGAACGGCAGCTTGCCGCTGAAGGCTTTCCCCAAGGTAATTGGTGGCCGCTATGGCCTGTCATCAAAAGAATTCACGCCGGCGATGGTCAAAGGCGTGTTCGACGAACTCGCCAAGAGTCGCAGCAAGAACCACTTCACCGTTGGCATCGTCGATGACGTCACTCTCACCAGCATCGATTACGATCCGAATTTCTCGACCGAAGATGCGAAAACAGTTCGCGCGCTGTTTTACGGCCTGGGCGCGGATGGAACTGTCGGCGCGAACAAGAACTCGATCAAGATCATCGGCGAAGATACAGACAACTATGCCCAGGGATACTTCGTTTACGATTCAAAGAAATCAGGGTCTCTAACGACGTCGCACCTGCGCTTCGGTCCGAAGCCGATCCGCTCCAGCTACCTGATCAGCCGGGCCAGCTTCGTGGCGTGCCACCAGTTCACGTTCCTGGAGCGCATCGATGTGCTCAAGAACGCGAAGCCTGGTGCCACGTTCCTGCTGAACTCTCCCTTCGGACCGGCCGAGGTCTGGGATCATCTCCCGCGTGCCGTGCAAAAAGAAATCATCGAGAAGAAACTCAAGTTCTACGTGATCGATGGCTACGAGGTCGCCAAAAAAACGGGAATGGGTGCTCGTATCAACACAATTATGCAGACATGCTTCTTCGCCATTAGCGGCGTGTTGCCAAGAGAAGAAGCCATCGACGCAATCAAGAAGGCGATCAAGAAAACCTATGGCCGGCGTGGCGAAGCTGTGGTGCTGAAGAACTTCGCTGCAGTGGACAGCACCCTCGAGAATCTATTCGAGGTGAAAGTTCCGGCTGCGGTCTCGAGTAGCTTCGACGTGCGCCCGCCAGTACCCAGCCAGGCGCCGCCGTTCGTACAGAACGTGCTCGCGCCCATCATTCAGGGCGATGGCGATCTGCTTCCCGTCAGCAAGCTGCCGATTGATGGCACGTTCCCAACGGGCACCGCCCAGTGGGAGAAACGCAACATCGCACTCGAAATCCCCGAGTGGGACGAGCAGCTGTGCATACAGTGCGGCAAATGCGTGCTGGTATGTCCCCATGCAGTGATCCGAGCCAAGATTTACGAATCCGACAAGCTGAAGAATGCGCCGGAATCGTTCAAGTCCTCACCTGCCAGGTGGGTGAACTTCAAGAACCAGAAGTACTCGCTGCAGGTTGCGCCGGAAGATTGCACCGGATGCGCGCTCTGCATCGAGGCCTGTCCTGCAAAGAGCAAGACTGAACCAAAACATAAGGCGATCAACATGGTGCCGCAGTTGCCGATTCGCGAGCGCGAAGCGCGCAATTGGGATTTCTTCCTCGAACTGCCTGAAACGGATCGCACCGCCTTGAACATGGGCCAGATAAAGGATGTGCAGATTCTGCAGCCGCTGTTCGAATTCAGCGGAGCCTGCTCGGGTTGCGGCGAGACGCCCTACATCAAGCTGATGTCTCAGCTCTTCGGGGATCGCACGGTAGTAGCGAACGCGACCGGTTGCTCTTCTATTTATGGCGGCAACCTGCCCACCACCCCCTACACGTTCAACAAGGATGGACGCGGCATTGCGTGGTCGAACTCACTCTTCGAAGACAACGCGGAGTTTGGACTCGGTCTACGGCTGGCCATCGACAAACAAACCGAATACGCTCGCGAACTGGTACAACGCCTCGCCGGTCAAATCGGCGATGAGCTTGCAACGCCGATTCTGAATGCCAATCAATCGACCGAAACTGGAATCCAGGAGCAACGGAAGCGCGTAGCCGCGCTCAAGGAGAAACTGGCGGGCGCAAAGACACCCGAGGCCAAAGACCTGCTTAGCCTGGCCGACACTCTGGTCAAGAAGTCAGTCTGGATTCTGGGCGGCGACGGATGGGCCTATGACATCGGGTACGGTGGACTCGATCACGTGCTGGCTTCTGGCCGCAACGTCAACATCCTCGTCCTAGACACCGAGGTTTACTCTAATACCGGCGGCCAGATGTCGAAGTCGACACCTCGTGGCGCAGTCGCGAAATTTGCGGCGGGCGGCAAGCCGCGCCCGAAGAAGGATCTCGCGCTCATGGCGGTGAACTACGGCAATGTTTATGTCGCCAGGGTGGCGATGGGTTCGAGCGATATGCAGACGCTCAAGGCATTCACGGAAGCCGAAGCCTATGACGGACCTTCGCTCATCATCGCCTACAGCCACTGCATCGCACACGGATACGACCTGGTCCACGGACTCGATCAGCAGAAGCTGGCGGTTCAGTCTGGACACTGGCCGCTCTTCCGTTACAACCCGAATCTCGCTGAACAGGGAAAGAATCCTTTCGTGCTGGATTCGAAAGCTCCGACCATTCCGCTGGAGCAATACGTCTACAACGAAACGCGCTACACGATGTTGAAGCACAGCAATCCTGAGGTCGCGAAGGAACTGCTGAAGGAAGCTCAGCACGACGTGGAGGAGCGCTGGAAAATCTACGAGAACATGGCGAGCATGTTTGCCAACGGTAATGGTGCGAAAGCAGCCCTCACCAAGGCTGAACCGGAATTGGCAGCTACGAAAGGAGCCGGAAACTAATGGATCTCACAACCAGATATCTTGGACTGAAACTGAAAACTCCTCTCGTGGCGTCGTCCTCGCCGCTGTGCAAGGAGATCTCCTCGATTCGCGAACTGGAAGATGGTGGCGCGTCGGCCATCGTTCTCCATTCGCTGTTTGAGGAGCAGATCAACCTCGAAAGCAATGAGCTCGACTATTTCCTATCCGTCGGGTCGGACGTTTCCGCCGAAGCTCTGGAAATGTTCCCCGACATGACGGGCTACAACGTCGGGCCGGACGATTATCTCGAGCACATCCGGAAGGCGAAGGCCGCGACGAAGGTGCCGATCATCGCCAGCCTCAATGGCATTTCCAGTGGCGGCTGGATTCGCTTTGCGAAAGAAATTCAGCAGGCCGGCGCGGATGCCCTGGAACTGAACATCTATTACCTGCCGACTGACAAGGACCTCACCAGTGCAACTGTCGAGAAAGCGCATCGTGAACTGGTGCTGGCAATCAAGGACAGTGTTCGTATTCCGATCGCGGTAAAACTTGCACCGTACTTCAGCTCCATCCCGAATATGGCGAAGCAACTCGACGAAGTGGGAGCCGATGCACTGGTTCTGTTCAACCGCTTCTATCAGCCGGATTTCGATCTGGAACGACTGGAAGTGGTTCCCTCGCTTGTGCTCAGCCGGTCAAATGAAGTCAAATTACGCCTGCACTGGACGTCCATTTTGTACGACCAGATTAAGGCGGACCTGGCGATCACCGGGGGAGTCCACACCGCAGAAGACGTAGTGAAGTGCATGATGGCAGGCGCCAAGGTCGCAATGATGACATCTGCAATCCTGGAGTATGGACCACACTACTTCAATGTGGTCCGGAAGAACCTTGAGTTGTGGATGGAGGAGCACGAATACGAATCGGTAAAGCAGATGCAGGGGAGCATGAGCATGCAGAAAGTCAGCAATCCTTCGGCATTCCAGCGCGCCAACTACATGAAGGTGCTCAGCTCTTACACACTGGCACCTGGACCGACGCTAACTCGAACTCGTTAATTTTATTGCCGTACCCTCCCGTGCCGGGGCCTAGTGCCCCGGCTTTTTGTTTTTTGATCTGAAAACGATTTGCAATTCATGCTTCGCGTTTCGTTCTAAGATGACGAAGCAAAATCAAGCGGACGAAAGGTGTCATCCATGATGAAGTGCATGGCTGTCGGCGTTTTATTGCTGGCGCTAGGTGTTGCCGTATTCGGGCAGCAGGCTCCCGTGCTGAACAGCGTCACCGCCGGCGCTGACGGCAAATATGAGGCTGCACCAGATACGGCCTTGCTGCAGTTCAACATTGCGGCGCAGGAAACGACCTCCCAGGCCGCGTACGAGCGCGCGTCGCGCGCGGCGGAGCAGATCCGTGAATTGATGCGCAAAAATTCAATTGATCCTGCATCGGCGCAGATCGGACGTTACTCGATTTCCCCGGTGTTCGATTACAAGTCCCCCAAGCGCAAGCTGATCGGATATGCCGTGAATACAGGTGTCACCCTCAAGCTGAAGGATTTCAGCAAGATTGCTGCAATTGAACAGCAACTAACCGATCTCGATATCACCGCCAACCAGTCAATCGGCTACACACTCGACAACATGGAAGCCGCAAAGGCAAAGGCGGTCGAAGACGCATATCGCAAAGCTCGCGCTACGGCGCAAGTGGTCGCATCGGCTTCAGGACGGAGTCTGGGCGAACTGATACACGCGTCGGTAGACAGCTTCGAACCCGGGATACGGCCGCTAACGATGCAGGCACGCGCATATTCCGCAGCAGCGGAAAACGTGGTTCCTCCGACTGAGCAATTCACTCCGCAAACTGTCACGGTTACGGCGCACGTCAATGCCATTTTTGCGTTGAAGTAGATGAAGCGTCGGGCGAGGGGAGCAGCGCACTCAAATCGCTAACCACAAGATGCGCGCGGCTCTAATTCACGAGTACGCCTTGATTGCAATTCAGCCTAAAACAGCCGGCGCACATCAAATCCAATGACGGTGGCTCACTTTAGCGTAGCGAGAAAACGGCATTTCAGGATATTCTTCTTTCACTTAATTCACTGCGATGAGCGCCGGTCAGAAACGGGTTATTTGCATTTCTTGGGATCGCTTCCTGTCCGAGAGCCGGGAGCTCCTACTTAAGCATGCGGGCTATGAGGTTCTTTCGGCAGCTTACGAAAATGGAGCGCGGAGAGCGTGCAAACAGGACGCTGACCTGTTGATCCTAGGGCATTCCGTTCCGCAAGAAGAGAAGCGTTGGATTATCGAGTGCTTTCGGCAACACAGCAATGCTCCGGTACTGTCGCTGTTGGCGCCATGGCAACAGAAGCTGCCTGAGGCCACTTACGGCGTACACAGCAACCCGGAAGACTTTCTTCGTACCGTCAACCAAGTTCTTCGTGGAGAACTTCGAAATTAGGAACAGGCTGGATCCTCGCAGGTGATGTTGGGCATCCCAGCTCGCGGCCCTTGCCTTCGCTTCCCCCATGGGGGTACCCCTCTAAGAAAACACAGGACTTAGTCAAGGGATCAGATGCTCCGTCATTGAAAACAAAGGCAAAGTCCCGTGCGTCCCGCAAAACAAAGGACTTAATAATCGGCAGCGAACGAAGGTTTTGGGGCTTGACAAATAATTTGCCCAGAATCGCCTTACGCAGCTTCGTCGATGATCGCTTTGATTTCGCGCTCGACTTCCCCGGCAATACCTTCTACACCACTAATCCCGGTCGCACTCATCAGGTCGGTCGGATTCACTGTCGCGATCCGGCAGCCGTGCCCTTCCGAGAACACGGAAATGCGGCAGGGGAGGACGCTTGAGATCGCCATTTGATTCTGCAGAGCCGAGCTTGCGGCCTGCGGATTACACACGTCGTAAACGCGACATTCTTTGCCCAAAGTGATTCCCTTTCCTGCCAGCGTTTGCGCCAGATCGTGCATATGCAGCACGCCGAACTTATGCCGCGCCGCCGCTTCCCGTAAACGCGTATCCACTTCCTGCAACGAGCGTTCCGAACCTTTGCTGTAAATCATTGGTCAAGCCTCATCTGCAAAGTATATGAGATGAAATGCGATCGGTTTCTGCATCATTACAGGATCAGGTGCAACTGGTTTCATAAACGAACTGCACGGAAGAAGGAGCGAGCCTCAGGGGGCTAAAGCCCCACGATAAGCCTCGTTACGGTGCGGCTGAAGCCGCGCCCCTACAAAACAAGTGCGTAAAAGCCGACGGGACGCCGGCGCTACATCGCGGAAATGTCATGCGCCGCGGCACTCCCGTTGTAACGATTTTGATGGCTGCGCATCTCTTCTTAGTGCGACAGGCTCGACGCCCCGGTTAGAATTCGCTCCGGCGCTGTTCACGATCAGGAGTTTTGATTTGCGAGAGTTCTTGCTGCTGTTATTGTTCGTGGTCGTATGGGTGGTTCTTACCCGCTGGGTTCTGCCCAAGATGGGTGTACCCACCTGACAGAGTGTCCTCAACAGCCGCGGGCCGGCCGATCAGAACCAGAATTGCTCATTGAAGAAGTAAGCCTATTAAGACTGTCTGTCGCTGCCGACGACCTGTGCTCTTGGTGCGCTTTCAGATTTACTCAATCGCTCGATAAAAACGGCCCAGGATCGTCATCCCGGGCCAAAGGCAACAATCGCTTCGCAACTACTCGGAACTTCGCTTCCAGGGGATGCGGCACACCAGCAGAATCGCGCCAATCACAATCAGGATGACCGGCCAGAAGCGGTCGAAATCGGGCTGCCAAACGGAAAGTGTGCGCAGAAGGAAGAGACCTCCAACCGCAATCAGTATGACGGCGCCTGCGGGGAATGTCCGTTTGGGATCGGCGACAACCATTCCGGCGCGAACATGCGTTTCACCGAATAAACTTGCCAGTCCGAACGGGTCAGGTACGGGCAGACCGTACTGGCGTGCCTCGGCGGTCTTGTAAGCGTCCGCGACCATGTAGAGGACTGAGAAGGCAATCAGCAGTCCGCCGAATAGCCCGTAGCCTGAGGCTGCCATCCAAATGAAGCTGGCGAACGCCAGCAGGTGAATCAGCGCCTTTGTGAATTGGGCGTTGTAAAGCGCTCCTGCACCAGGAATGAAGCCCAATAACGCCGCAACCGTGGGGCTTGGCATTCGTGGCGGATACATCGGCATCAATTGCGGAGCCGCAGGCGGGTTCGCCTGAGGAACTTGAGGATAGGAACCGTACTGTCCGTTATGGAGTTCGCCTGTCATTGTCGTCCACCTGCTGATACATACGAACGATAGGCCGAAGCGGTTCCCTTCACGACGGGGTCTAGTTGGGGTCAAATCGGGAAAGTCTTAGGATTCAGCGCTTGGGGCCGGTATGCCCGGCATGGGACGGATCTCCACCGTAACCGGGTTCGAGCATGCTTGAGGAATCCTGGCCGCCCAATCGAGGGCGTCGTCCAGGTTCTTGCAGTCGAAAATATAGTATCCGGCAAGCTGTTCCTTCGATTCGATGAACGGGCCGTCGGAAATGAGCGTCTTGCCATTCTCGACGCGCAAGGTCGTGCTGCATGATGGAGGCGACAGTGGTTCGGCGGCCACGAAGACGCCTTCTCGGGTAGCTTCTTCGATCAGCGCACGGTGCGGTTGAAAATTGCGCTTGGAAGTGTCCGGCTGCCTTTCGGCATAAATCAGCATTAGATAGCGCATGCGGTTCCTTTGAATGATGCCATGAAACTTGCATCGACAGTGATCCCACCCTTGAGAGGCACATCGGCCCTAAGGGTGGGGTCATCGCGCCCGAATCACGCGGGGTATTTGGGATCTGCTTTCACTTCTTCGATCTGGCGCACGTGGCGCTCATCGTGGCCGGCTAGAGTAAGCGCCCACTGGTAGCCATCTGACAGCGTATGTTCTCCGTTGGTGACGACTCGAAGCGGAGGGGACTCGAGCACATGATCTCGGAGATCGGGGGTCGATTCGAGGTAATCGCTCAGCCGTTCATAGCTATGGAAAATGCGTTCGAGGGACTCGGACGGGCTGAGCACGCCTGTCGGTGCGATGAAGTCGGGAGCCTTGGCAGTGATGGAACGATCGGGAATTTTCTGCATGACCACGGCGTCGACCTGCTGGCTGTTGAAGGCATCTGGTCGAGTACGGCCATTGGGAAGCTCTTGCCGGATGCGAGCGAAGACCCGTTCGTGAACGATCGCCAGATGCTCCAGAATCTCCTGGATCGACCAGCGATCCGGGGCAGGTTTGAAGCGCCATTGAGCCTCGCTGAGGCCGGTTGTCGCGTCGACGAGGCGGCCGCGAGTGAACGCAAAGTATTGATGGGCTTGGGCGAGTTCGGTCGATTCGAGGGTGATCATGTTTCTCTCCTTCGCGACAACGACGCACGACCGGGCTGAAATCGACATTCGCCGGACGAGATTTTGCTTATCCCAAGTCACTGGTACTGAAGTACCGATGTGGTTAGGGGCTCCACCGGGTTATCCTTTCGGGTGATGGCATTCTGTTCCAAATGCGGCAAACCTCTGGAAGCCGGGTCTGCTTGCGCCGACTGCGGTCATCCTTCTACCACCAGCGAAATTGAGCTGATGACGGCCGAGTTGCGCCGACAGCGCAAAGAAGTGCGCTACGTGTTCGTGGGATTCGGTGCAATCTGCGTGCTTGCCGTTTGTTTTGTGGCTGTCATCGTAGTGCGGTGGCAACGAGCACCCAGGCTTGCCAGTCCAGCTACAGTGGCACAGCAGCCGTCACCGCAGATAAAGTCAGCTCCGACGCCTACAGTGCCGGTTGCTGCACAGGCTCCAGACACTCAGACCGCGGTTGGGCCGAACCCTGGAGCACCGCAGGTTGCGCCCAGGCGGCAGGAAGGTAGCGCCTCAGCCGATCAGTCCGCCGGAAACAAGATCGACGCGCAGGAAGTCCAAAACGCGTTAAACAGTCTGGCACAGGGCGGCGGGCAGCGCACCGTCTCGCCATCCGCCCCAGCGGCGCCGTCGGCCTCGGACAGGTATCCAGGATCTGAGCCAGTGGACGTGAAAGATGCCGCCTTGCCGGATATTGGCATACCTGTTGCCAGCCAGGTGTACGCAACTTCCGATTCGGTTTCGACCGTGGTGGATTATTACAAACAACTCTACCCGGATGCCCAGGTTATGGAGATGAGCGGACAGAACATCATTGCGGTGGATCGTCCGGGTGCAACGAAGGTGATTGCAATTGGAAAATCGGAGACAGGAACCACGATTGCGATCGTACAGCCGGGAAATTGAGAGTCAGTGATTAGTGGTTAGAACGACTTCTAATCATAGGAACGGTGTCGCAAATGAATTGCAGTAAGGGCGCCAGAACCTCAGGGGCTAAAGCCCCTCGGGTTTGTGACTCAGAACAGCGCGGCTGAAGCCGCGCCCCTTCAAATCACATTTATGAAACCAGTTCCAACCACTGCTTAAATAAACATCTCTTCGTTCTGAGTGCCGTTGCCGTGTGCGTGAGAGCGGCGAAAGAAAACACCTAATCCGGTACCGACTGCCGAGACAATACCGGCAATCGAGCGCACCGGAGAGATTACGGTGTGCGTAACCACTTCGGTTGTGTTCTCGACGCGATCGAGGGTGCGGCTGACGAGCTCGTCAGCCCGGATCGCCTGAACCCTGGCACGGTCGACAATGTCGCTGACGGTGCTATCGAGTTTTTGCACCTGCTCGCGGATGCCGGCGGAAGCCTGAGTGAGGTTTTCAACAGCAGTCTCGACGCGAGGACGAGTAAACTCCATCAGCTTTTGAACATTGTCGAGAGTTGGGAGAGCGCGCTTTTGAATCTCCTCGGCAGCAGCCGTCATTTTGGCGGTGCTCTTCCGCACGGCAAGCATGATGCCGATCAATGCGCCAACCTGAATGGCCAGCGCGATTCCGATTTCAATCAACAAAATGGTAAAGCGGGTTTCCATGGTTTCCTGAACGCCGGGCAAGTCACCCTTACCCGGCGAAAATCCTTATAGATTCGTGCCTTCGGCTGAAGGCGATGTCGTTTCCTTGTACGCCTGGCGGCCTGCTTCGTACGCAGACCGGAACTGCTCTTTCTGCTGCTGCACGAAGTCTTTGCCGCGATCGACCCATTGCGTCGCTTGTTCGCGTGCTTCTCTTGCCTGCGTGCGGAGGCGTTCACGGCCCTCTTCGGCACCCTTGCGGATCGCCTCACGAGTTTCGGCGCCGGACTGCGGTGCGTACAGCAGACCAATGGCTGCGCCTATTCCCAAGCCAGCCAGGAACCAACCGAAACCACTGCCATCGGAATGGGACATAGAAAACCTCCTGGGTTATTAAGTGGGCCGATGTTAGCACCCACACCGCATAAATTCAAACGTACAAAGGGCCGAGGGATGGCTCAAACGCTCGCGGGAACAGCGTTCAAAGGCCCTTTATGCCGTTACTTAGTCGCGCTGTTTCAATTCGGGTAATTCGCACTCAAAGTGAAACGTGAAGGAACTTCGATGAGGTGTTGGGGATCAGAACGGGTAATTACGTGAGCGACCCGATACATAGGTAACAGAACGTACCGGACACATAGGTTACACTTTCCCCCTTTTTTTGGGGGGAAGCGATGCCTTGGAAGGAGTGTTCGGTGATGGATGAAAGACTTCAGTTTGTGCCATGCGCTGCCCCGCCGAAATCTATCAACCCTCGCCGCCTCGCCGCGCCCCTATCGCGGCTTGCCCGACTTCGACTATCCCTTCCACGATAAGATCGTCGCCGTTACCAACTGCGGACGCATCTGCCTCGGCCGCAAGAAGATGAACTTCAGCACTGTCTTCGCCGGCCACACCGTCGGCCTCAAAGAGGTCCACGATGACATCTGGGTGGTTAGTTTTATGGATATGGTCTGGAATACTTCGATCTGGAAACGCGCGTTCTCGAACCGCTCGAGAACCCGTTCGGCCCTAAACTATTACCCATGTGATCGCTACACTTTGTTACCTATGTCTCCGGGTTGGAACCCACGCAGACATGGTGAGCCAGGAAGGACTCGAACCTTCGACCCACGCCTTAAAAGGGCGTTGCTCTACCACCTGAGCTACTGGCCCATGCCTTGCAAACTACTGATAAGAATGACGCTTTGAACTTTTGGCTTTCTTGCTAGCAGCGGTTTTTAGGCCATGCATGTTCAATGTATGCTCATTCTTACGATGGAGTTCCTTTTCGCGCTCTTCCATCTTTACCACGGCTGCATCCAGATCAGCTTTAGAAACGATAGCATACCGGTCGAACATACTGCGGGTGTTTCCATCCACCTATCTGCATTGCTACCACCTCTGGAAATTTTACTGGCCCCGCTCTTCTTACTCGGTTTTCACCTTGAGGTACACGTCATATATCTGCCGCGTGTCGGTTGAGGATTTCTGATGCAGCAGACAGCACCTTATGTGCGTGTTGCCATGGCCGGTGTCTGGTGTGGTTTCGGCGTCCGGGTCGGATCGCTGAATGAAAAGCCGTTCCCGGTGGTATCGATGATGAGTGGTGAGCAAGGGCCGTTACACCCAGTCGAACCTAGATTCGAAGAACAAGTCGCTGAGTTCCTTCGACCAACGCCTTAAAAGAGCGTTGCTCTACCACCTGAGCTACTGGCCCATGCCACTCTTAATTTAGCGTACGGCCGCGTCGGAATTCGCTTTGGAGCGATTCGCGAAAGGCCATCAACTTAGTATCATCATTGTTGAAGTTTCGCGCGTTCATCGAAAGTTTCTGAGGATCACAGATGGTTCAGCAGATCGCTCCCCAGGTGCACCTCTCTCCGATGGCAGGTAAACCGGCAACGAAAGACATGCTGGTGGATGTCCCCCGGCTCGAGCGCGAATACTACGAGCGCAAACCGGATGTGAGTGATCCCAACCAGATGGTCAGCTTCGGCACGAGCGGTCATCGCGGCACGCCTCTGAAAGGAACGTTCACCGAGTCGCATATTCTTGCGATTACTCAAGCCATTTGTGATTACCGCCGCGAGCAAGGCGTCGACGGGCCGCTTTACATGGGAAAGGACACACACGCGATTTCCGGTCCGGCACAACGCACGGCACTGGAAGTGCTCGCAGCGAACGGCGTTGAAACGTTTATTCAGCGCGAGGATGGCTTCACGCCCACGCCTGTGATCTCGCACGCGATCCTGATCTACAACTGCGGGCGCCGAGAACATCTTGCGGATGGAATCGTTGTCACTCCTTCGCACAATCCCCCGCAGGATGGTGGCTTCAAGTACAACCCGACCAATGGCGGTCCGGCCGACACCGACGTTACGAAGTGGATGCAAGAGCGCGCGAATCAATATCTGCGCGATAACAACAAGAACGTAAAGCGCGTCTCCTACGACAAGGCATTGAAAGCCAGCACGACGCACGCGCACGATTATGTCAATCCGTACGTGAAGGATCTCGGCAATGTCATCGATATGGAGGCAATCCGCACAGCGGGACTGAAACTCGGAGTCGATCCGCTGGGCGGTGCGGCGCGCCCTTACTGGGAGCCGATCAACACAGCGTACGGGCTGTCAATTGAAGTTGTGAATCCGAAGATAGATCCGCAGTTCGGGTTCATGACCGTCGATCACGATGGCCAGATTCGCATGGATTGCTCAAGCCCGTATGCAATGGCCAGCCTCGTCAAACTCAAGGATCGATTCCAGGTCGCATTCGCGAATGATCCGGATTCTGATCGCCACGGCATCGTTACTCCTTCGGTTGGGCTGATGAACCCGAACCACTATCTTGCGGTTGCGATTCAGTATCTGCTCACCCATCGTCCGCAGTGGCCGTCGAGTTCTCTGGTGGGCAAGACTCTCGTGAGCAGTAGCATGATCGATCGCGTCGTAGCGAAGGTAGGACGTAAGCTTTCAGAAACTCCGGTGGGTTTCAAGTGGTTCGCGCCCGGCCTTTACGATGGATCGTTCTGTTTTGGAGGAGAAGAGAGCGCCGGCGCCAGTTTCCTGCGCCGCAATGGCACGGTGTGGACCACCGATAAAGATGGCATCATCCTTGCTCTGCTCGCGGCAGAGATTACTGCGGTCACCGGAAAAGATCCGGGAGAGCATTACCAGGCGCTTGCCGCCGAATTTGGTTCGCCGTATTACACGCGCATCGACGCTCCAGCCTCGCCGGAGCAGAAAGCCAAGCTGCAAAAACTCTCTCCCGATAACGTGAAGGAATCCAGGCTCGCAGGCGAAACCATCGTCGCCAAACTGACGCGCGCTCCGGGAAACAACGCACCGATCGGCGGCCTGAAAGTCGTAGCACGCAATGGCTGGTTCGCCGCGCGTCCATCCGGCACTGAAAACATCTACAAGATCTATGCTGAGAGTTTCAAAGGCCAGTCACATCTGGATGGGATTGTGAGTGAAGCGCAGACAATTGTCGCAAATGCCCTCTCTTAATCGTGTCTCGTTCCTAAATTAGTGCTCTACGCGAGACCGCGTTTCGACGATATGCCTTCGCTTGCGTTTCGCGCTGATCCCACCTACCTTGTTATGTCCTAATTTCATATTGCAGGAGCGCCCTCATGGCCTCAGTAGTGGCAGAACTGGACCCGAAAGAATTATGGAAACACTTCGACGCGCTAACACGAATCCCGCGTCCCTCGACCAAGGAAGCTGCGGCCCGGGAATACGTGTTGGGTATCGCGAAGCGGCACGGACTTGAGATCACGGGCGACAAAGTGGGGAACGTTGTGATTCGCAAACCTGCACATGCGGGCCGCGAACGTGCAATCCCGGCGCTACTGCAGGGCCATCTGGATATGGTGTGCGAAAAGAATGAAGGCGTGGCGCACAACTTCGATACCGATCCAATCCAGGTGCTGCGCGATGGAGACTGGCTGAAAGCAAAAGACACAACGCTCGGAGCGGACAACGGGGTGGGAGTAGCCGCTTCATTGGCAGTCATGGAAAGTGACAACGTCAAGCATGGTCCGCTTGAGTTTGTGTTTACGATCGACGAAGAAACAGGACTGACGGGCGCCGCGGAGTTCCCGGGAGGGCTACTGCAGTCAAAGTATTTCCTGAACCTCGACAATGAAGAGAAAGGCACCATCTGCATTGGCTGCTCGGGCGGGCTAAATACGATGGCACGCCGTAAGGTGAAGATGAAGCCGGCGACACAAAATGCAGGCTGGCGCCTCAAAGTCTCCGGATTAAAAGGCGGACACTCCGGCGTGGATATTCACCAGGGGCGCGGCAATGCCCTGCGCATCCTTGGCCGCTTTCTGCAGAGCGCGATGGAGAAGCTTCCGGTGGAAGTCGCAGACATCACGGGGGGAAGCGCGCGTAACGCAATTCCTCGTGAGGCGTTCGCAGTTGTCGCTCTAGACAAGCCAAAAGAAAAAGACTTCAGAGCCATGGCAGAAGCGGCGCAGTCCGAATGGAAATCCGATCTCGGCGGGTTCGATCCCGGCGTGCAGATTACAGTGGAAAAGGCTGAAAAGCCTTCTCAGGTTCTCGATCACGAGGATGCGAAGAAGACTGCCGAGCTGCTGGCGAGCATGCCGCATGGAGTACTGGCGATGAGTCCGGATATCGCAGGCTTGGTGCAGACTTCCACGAACTTAGCGACAATAGCCAGAAAAGATGGCTACATCGAGATCGGCACCAGCCAGCGTAGCGCGATTGAATCGAGCAAGCTGGCCGCTGCGCGAATGGTAAAGACCGTGTGTGAATTGGCCGGTTTTGAGGTCGCGTCTAGTGGCGGATATCCAGGCTGGAAGCCGGAGCCGCAGAGCGAAATCATTCAGAAGTTGCAAAAAGTTCACGAGCAGGTATTCGGAGCACCCGCCAAGCTGATCGCCATGCACGCTGGCCTTGAATGCGGGGTCATAGGCGAGAAATATCCTGGCATGCAGATGGCCTCGTTCGGCCCAACCATCGTTGATCCACACAGCCCGCACGAGCGTGTGGAAATTTCCTCTGTGCAGGGATTCTGGAGGTATCTGGTCGCGGTGCTGGAAGCAATCTGAGCAAGTAAGGAGCAGGAAGTAAGAACAAAAGCACGATCAAGTTGCGCTTCGTACTTCTAACTTCGTACTTTTGACTTTGTACTTATGGAATGAATTCGCTCATATCCGGAGCGGTCGCACCCGCGCCCGGGATCGTGGTTACTCCTAGAACCTGCATCGTCAGATGCTCGAGGCTTTCGTGCTGATACAGGGTCGTCGACTGATATGCCTGCTTCAATTGCGGGCTGATAAGCACCGCGGCGACCTGCCCACCACCATGCGTGACGTCGCTTGTCTGGGCTTCATCGAAGACAATCGCCAGTAATCCACTCTTCTGGAAATCAGCATTGGCGATCAGCGGAGCGATATTCGTCTGAAGCCAACTGTCGGCGGCTTTCAATTTGTCGCTCAGTTGGCAGGTGCTCATGTTCGCAGGACAGTCGTGTGCATCGTCGTGCGCATTCGGGACGACGAAAGAATAGTTCGGCAAATTTCCAGCAGCGAGATCGATGGCAAACTGCGTAAATGGGACGAGGTTAGCCTGCTGGTTGGGATCGTTGACCACATCGGTGTAGTAGCTCAACGGATTGTGTCGATGGAGGTAGGGGTAACTATCTCCGGCAATGTATCCGACACTGGGTAAAGATTCCGCGTAGGATTTCCACGTCTTCCCTGCTGCATTCAGTTCGCGGACGACATTATCCACCGAGACTGGCCCATTGAACGTGTCATCATTCGTGTAAATCTGGCCGGCGGTGAGCATGAAGTAGTTGCCGATCGACGGATGCGTGTCTGCATAATAGCTTTTTGCCAGATCATATTGCTGCGCCAGGCTGCTCAGGTAAGGCATGTTCCCGGAGCCAATCACATCGGCGTAGCCGGCATTTTCCAGTACCACGATGATTACATTGCTGAACGACGGCGTCGGAGCAGGAGAAGGCGAAGGACTCGGTGACGGGCTAGGGGATGGCGAAGGACTTGGCGACGGCGAAGGACTTGGCGATGGCGAAGGAGACGGGGTTGGGCTCGGATCGCTGGGCGAACTTGAAGGACTGGAGGAAGTGGCGGCAGAGCCGCCGCAAGCGACCAGACCTGCCAGCAGAAACACGAACAACCAACGCGTAAAGTTTCTGGCACAGAAAGGAGCGACTTCTCGCAAAACCAGCATCTCTGGGAATGAGATGCCGGAGCGGAAGAAAACGTGATCTGCGTTAAGCAATCCACCCGCCGCCTACGACCGTGTCCCCATCGTAGAAAACAGCGGCCTGGCCTGGTGTTATGGCGCGTTGGGGGTGATCGAAAATGATCAAAACTTCATTTTCCCCATCTGCTTGAAGGGTTCCCGTAGCAGGTTCGTGGCGGTGCCGAATCTTCGTTGCTACCCGCATCGGAGAAGAAAGCTGATTGATGGAAATCCAGTTCAGCCGGTGAACACGCATGGTGCGGGAATACAAGTCTTCGCCCCCGCCGACCACTACCTGGTTGCGATCGCCGCGAATCTGCAAAACGTAAAGAGGAGATCCGGTAGCTACACCCAGGCCCTTGCGCTGGCCGACAGTAAAATTATGAATGCCGGTATGGGTACCAATTACTTCGCCCGTAGTGGTGACTAACTCGCCGGCGGTGTCAGGCATAGCTTCATTCTGCTCTGCGAGATATGCATCGATGAACTTCTTGTAATCCCCGCCGGGAACGAAACATATCTCCTGAGAATCGGGCTTCTCGGCTAATGCCAATTCATGCTGCCGGGCCAAGGCGCGTACTTCCGGCTTTCGCATGCCGCCGAGCGGAAAGAGCGTGCGGCTCAATTGCTCCTGCGTGAGTCCAAATAGAAAATAGGTCTGATCCTTGGCAAGATCGACTGGGCGCTTCAGCAACCATCGTCCACTAGCAGTATCGTGTTCGACACGCGCATAGTGTCCGGTGGCGAGCATCTCAGCACCAATCTGTCGTGCGGTGATTAGCAACTGATCGAACTTGAGATGATTGTTGCAAAGGCTGCAAGGAATCGGCGTGCGTCCGGAGAGATAGTCCTGCACAAAGGGACGCACAACGTCGTTCTCAAAGCGTTGCTCCTGATTGACGACGTAGTAGGGAATGGCGAGCTTCTCGGCAACACGGCGTGCATCATAGACATCGTCAAGCGAGCAGCAACGTCCCTGCACCGCTTCCGGCATACCCTCAGTTCCGGCAAGGCGGCGCTGGTTCCACAACTGCATCGTGAGTCCTACGACGTTGTGCCCTTCGGCGCGCAGCATGGCCGCAACGGTAGAGGAGTCCACACCGCCCGACATTGCTACCGCGATAGTCTTCTCGCTCACAACTTCACCCGACCTTCACTGCTTCGCGCTTGTACACGGGACTGATTTCACGCAGTCGTGCCACTGTTGCGGGGACGGTGTTCAAAAGCAGATCGACGTCCTCATTGGTATTCTGCTTGCCGAGGCTGAATCGCATGCTGGCGCGCGCCCGTTCGCCGCTTAGACCCATAGCAACCAGCACGTGTGACGGCTCAATCGTGCCGGAAGAACAGGCGGCTCCAGTAGAGACCGCAATTCCCTTCAGGTCGAGGGCGATGACCAACGCCTCGCCTTCAATGCAGTCAAAATAGATATTAGTTGTATTCGGAGTGCGTGCGGCTAAACGGCCATTCACCCCGGCCTGATCGATCTGCTGCAGGACCGTGCGCTCAATTCGATCACGCATCTCACCAATACGGACAACACTGCCATCTTCAAATCCCAACTTCGCCATTTCTGCGGCTTTGCCTAAAGCCACGATGCCGGGAACATTCTCTGTTCCCGCGCGGCGCATACGCTCATGGCGTCCACCATAGAGCATCGGCTGCAGCAAAGTCCCCTTGCGGACGTAGAGCGCACCTACGCCTTGCGGAGCATGAATCTTGTGTCCGGAAATACTCAGCAGATCGCATCCGGCTTCGTGTACGTCGATGCGAACCTTGCCAGCGGCCTGAATTGCGTCAGTGTGAAAATAGACGTCGGCTTCTGCGGCAATCCTCCCGATCTCTGACACGGGCTGAAGGACTCCCGTTTCATTGTTCGCCCACATGATGCTGATGAGCTTGGTATTGGATCGAATTGCGCGCCGCAGTTCGTCCAAATCGATCAGGCCTTCGCAATCGACCGGGAGATAGGTAACTTCGCAGCCCTGAGTTTCGAGATGCCTGCACGTGTTCAAAACCGCGGAATGCTCGATTGTCGAGGTAATTACGTGATCCCCGGGTTTTACTAACCCGAAGATCGCCAGATTGTCAGCCTCCGTGCCGCCGCTGGTAAACACGATCTCAGAGGCGCGGGCGCCCAGCAGATCCGCAACCGATTCGCGCGCCTTCTCTACGGCAGCCCGGGTCTGCTGTCCATGATGATGAATAGACGAGGCATTGCCAAACTGATCGAGGAAATACGGATGCATGGCTTCCAGAACATCAGGAAGCAACGGCGTGGTCGCGTTGTTATCGAAATAGGCCCTTTGCATGTGCTGAATCCCCTGCTGTGGTACTTCTATTGTAACTGCTGGCAATGCGCATTCACTTGCGGCTCGCGCAAGCCCCCCTGTAGATTGGATAACTTCACAGTTCAGGAGACGCTTTGTTACGCCTGTTGGCCATGCTTTTTGGTTGCGTCGCACTAATTTGCCCAGCACAAGCCCAGACAAGCTCCTCATCCACTCCACCGGATTCGCATGCTCCGGCCGCCAATCTCACGACGGGCACCAATGAATTCGGCTTCTGGGGTGGCTATTCTCCGAACTCGCCGCATGGGATCGGCATTACTTCCGATCGCAAGCTGTTCCTGCTGAACGGCTCTTACGCGCGAGTGATCGGCAATACAGATAGTGTCGCGATCAAGTACACCATTGATATTGTGCCGGTCGCATTGATCACACAACCGGCTGAGACGTTCGTCACCAACAGCGGTGCGCTCATTTCGCACAATGCGGAAACCGTGTATGGCGGCGGTCTGGATCCGATCGGCTTTCAATTCAACTTCCGGCGCGGTCATAAGTGGCAACCATTTGCGAACACGCATGGTGGGTTTTTATATTTCGCCCAGCAGGTCCCCGTCATCGATTCGTCGCAATACAACTTCACATTCAGCTTTGGTGGTGGTGTACAGGTTTTCACGTCAGAGCGAAGCTCGTTCTCGATTGGATACAAGTATTACCATCTTTCGAACGCCAACTCGGGCAACCGCAACCCTGGCGTCGACGCAAACCTCTTCTACGCCGGGTTCAGCTTTTTCAAATAGAAAAGCCCGGATCGCTCCGGGCTCCCTATATCTGAATTCTGAGCTCCCTACTGCCGTTCGCCAATCGGAATGTACTTCTGCGGATATTCCAATCCGATGTATTCGGCGCGAGGGCGGATAAGGCGGTTGTCGTCCAATTGCTCGATGACATGCGCCGTCCAGCCGGAAACGCGGGACACAGCGAAGATCGGCGTGAAAAGGTCCAGGTCGATGCCTAGCGTGTGATAGGTCGACGCGGAGTAGAAATCAACGTTCGCATTGAGTTTCTTATCTTCGTTAATGAACTGCTCGATCCTGCGAGAAATCTGGAACCACTTGGGCTCACCGCTAGACTCACCCAGTTCCTTCGACATTTTGCGAAGATGGGTGGCGCGGGGATCCTCAGTGTGATACACGCGATGACCGAATCCTGGAACCTTCTTCTTCTGCGCCAGCATGCCGCGAACGTAATCGACCGGATCGGCTCCGGAACGATCGATGGCTTCCAGAATGCGGAAAACCGCCTCGTTTGCTCCGCCGTGCAACGGTCCTTTCAGGGTTCCGATTGCAGAAGTTATTGCAGAGTGCATGTCCGACAACGTCGCTGCAGTAACGCGGGCAGCGAATGTCGAGGCGTTCAATTCGTGGTCGGCATGCAGGATCAGCGCGACATCAAACGCGTGTGAGGCCGTGGCCGATGGCCGCTCCCCGGTAAGCATGTACAGGAAATTGGCTGCGTGATTCAGGAAACGATCCGGTTCGACCAGCGGCAATCCTTTGCGGATGCGATCATAATACGCAACGATCATCGAAATCTGCGCGGTCAGACGTATCGCCTTACGAATATTTGCCTCGTGATCGTTACTCTTTTCCTCGGGATCGAAAAAGGCCAGCGCCGAAACGACTGTTCTCAATACGTCCATGGGCAGCGCATGACCTGGCGCCTGCCGCAACAGGCTGATGATGCCCGCATCTACCTTGCTCTCACGCCATAAAGAAATTTGGAGTTCCTGCAGCTCCTTCTGATTGGGCATTCGGCCGAACCACAACAGGTAGCACACTTCTTCAAAGGTAGAATGATCCGCCAGATCGTGAATATCGTATCCGCGATAGGAAAGCACGCCGCGCTCGCCATCGATGAAGCAAATCCCAGAATTTGCGGCGACAATTCCTTCCAAACCCTTCGGCGCCGAGACCATCGTCGACATAGTTCCTCTCAAGAAAACGGAATTATTACCTAAAACAACAGATGCTATGAACCCACTGTGAGTATCCCCAGTTGCGGTCAGCGATCCAACGGTTTCCCCTGGAAAAGTGAAAACAACCTTTATATCGGAAAAAATCGCTGTTTTCCAATGGCCCGGCCCGGGCTTGCGGCAGTTACGGACCACCCAGCCGACAAAAAGCGTTGATTCCGGCACTCACTACCGGGCCAAGGTATCTCACTACATGTTGCGGACAAAGAGGTGTGATTTGAGTCACTCTTTTCGGTGAGCCTGAAACCAGGCTGCCCGTCAGCGTGTGCCCGGGCGTGCGCAAGCCCAGGCAAAGCTACTTCTTGCGCATGTAGATCTCGGTTCCGCCATTGCGTACCTGTACTTCGTCCATCAGTTCGTTAATCAGGTAAATTCCGCGGCCGTGGTTCGAATACAGGTTTTCCCCACAGGTCGGATTGGCGAGGGCCATGGGGTCGTAGCCATTGCCGGGGTCCCGCACCACGATGAGGATACCGTGTTGCTCATCGCAGCCCACGCAGCATTCGATGGTCTTTTCCGGGTTGCACTGGCAGCCATGGGTAATTGCATTCGCCAAAGCCTCACGCAAGGCAGTCTCGATTTCGAGTTCTTTGCCTTCGGCGCACTTCATCTCGGTGGCAAGCGCCAGCACGCTTTGTACAACTGCGCTGATTCTGTTGATGTCGGCTTTTAGACTAATGTCGATTCGAACCGATAACTTATCCCTGTCGAATTCGACCTTCTCCGTTGGCATCCGTAAGGCCGCCTCTCAGCCCTATTTGACAAGATTGTAGCTGGGTTAGGAATCCCGGAACAGAGGTTACACGCTCCTGCCGAAAAACCAAAGTTTCGGGAAGCGATTTACAGGCACAAATGGGTGATTTTCAGGCTGTCCAGCTGATTCCTTCGGAATTCCCAGCAACAGGAGATTCTTGCTGCCGAAGAGTTTCGTCGATGTGTCGCCATGCATCGCACACTTCGGTAACACTCGCGATGACTGCATTGAGAATGGCAGGGGAGGCCTGGACCTGTCCTTCCATGATTTGGGCTCGCGTGACGCAATAAAACCGATTCAGGCCTCTGGCCACTTCGCCTCCGCGGTCAAAGTCCAGCGTTCCCTGAAGGTAACCCAAGATTGTCAGCGCGTGTTGCAATTCCGCCGATCGTTTCGCAAGATTGCCCTTCTCAGTGGCAGCAACTGCCCTGGCGAGATCGGCGATCAAACCTTCGTACAGCGAAACGACAAGACCGACGCGCGAGGCGCCATTTGCCTGCGATTTACGATAGGTTGCGGTCAGATCGATCATTTGGAGTTCGCTTTACTAGCCGACGGCAGTGCCGCCAAGATCGCATCGATTTGATTCATGGTGGTGGGAAAGGATCGGAGCAGCGCGTCGACCTGTTCGAACTGGGTCAGCAGCCCTTGTTCTTCCGTATTCAGCCGGTCGTTCATGTCATCGATTTGGTGCTGTAATGCTGTGCCTGTGTCGGCAATTCCCTTCAAATCGACGGTTATCGCTCCGCTAGTCGCGTTCAAGATAGAAGTTAAGGTTTTGTTCAGCGCGGAGGCGAATCCAGTGGGGCTGGTGGACTGAAAGAAATTCTGTAGAGCGTCTGAGTTCTCGGCCAGTGCAGAAGCCAGAGTCTGAGTGTCCGTCAGCAACGTGCCATCATCTTGTACCCTGATACCCAAGTCATACAGCGTAGATACCCGGATGTTGCCTTCCAGCTCAAAACTCACGGCCTGCTCGACCGTCTGTTGAATCGCACGCAACGTGGAATCACCAGCCAATGGACCCGAAGTCTTGCTCATCTGATCGTAGTGGAACTGCGCACCGATGGCCTGGATCGCTGAGTTATACGCATCGACGAACGTCGTGATCGCCTGTTCTGCCTGGGAGGTGTCTCGCTGCACACTTAAAATCGCGGTACCCTGAGTCGCGCTATTCAGTGTAAGTGTGACGCCCGCAATCACCGTAGTCATCACGTTACTGGCGCTATCAATGGGAACCCCATCAACCGTCAGTGAAGCATCTTTTGCGCTGGCGGATTCCTGGAACTCGAAGCCAATCGTGTCTCCTGAAATCGTGATCTCATTTGCCAGGCCCGTATTGTTGCTGAGTACAGTCAGCCGCGAACCAGTGGCATCGGTGATCACATTCGCAGTCACGCCTGCGTTCTGGCTATTGATGGTCGTAGCAATCGTCTGCAGTGTGTCGCCCTGGTTCACGTTAATGCTCAGCGGAGCACTCGAACCCAACTGGAGTTGAAAGTCTCCCGCCGAAAATGTCTGCTTTGACTGGAACGGCTTCGAGTACCACGAAGATCCGCTTGCGATGTGATCAATGGAAATCTGGTGCTGGGAAATCGCGGCTGCCGAAGTTGCCATGGCGCTGATTGCGGCCGGCTGTGACGACGTTACAGCACGCGCGGCCAGGCTTCCTACAAAGTTGCCCAGTTCCTGGACGGCTGACTGCAAGCTCTCCAGTTTGGTTTGAATGTTTGTCAAGGCGGAGGCCTGCGACTGCAGCGCAGCCTGTTGCCGCTGCATCTGTGTTAAGGGCGCCCTCTGCAATGACATTAACTGGTCGACAGTACCTTGGACATCAATTCCAGAACCCGAGGTCAGACTTCCGACATTCAATTGAAGTGCCATAGTCGCCTTACGATTTCACGTCGAGGTTTGGTTTCTGCATCTCCTGCTGGATCTGTTGCTCGATACTGTCGGCAACGTTGAGCACCTGCTGTGACGGGACCTGACTGATGATCTGGCCCGTTTCAGCCTCCACCAGGCGATACACCGTATTCTTTTCATCGTCAGTCTCGCGCTCGAGCTTCAGTGTGCCCGGTGAGTTCTCCGGGACCGAAATATCCGGGGACCCGGTACGCACCGCAGCACCTGGACGTTGATCATACCGGTCGACTACTGCGGGAATTGTGACTGGCTGGACCTGCATATTTGCCTCCCACTATCGCAGGACCCGGAAGCAGGTCCCCACACCTGCCAGATCCGACAGGTGTGGGGTCTCTGCAAATTACTTCAGCAGCGAAAGCACAGATTGCTGCATCTGGTTGGCCTGCGCCAGGGCCGAAATGCCGGTCTGGCTCAGGATGTTGTACTTGGTGAGGTTCGCGACTTCCGCGGGAATATCGGCAGCGCGGATACCATCTTCCGCGGCTGACAGGTTCTGGACTTGGTTGTTCATCACGTTAGTGGCTGCCTGCAACTGGTTAACGTAGGCGCCGATTTGACCGCGGAGGCCCGCGACACCGGCGATTGCAGTATTGATGCTCCCAAGCTCAGTTTGTGCGGTAGCTGCATCAGTGAAACCGGCAGCTGTGAGTGCCGCCGTTGCGGAGTTGACAGTTCCGAGATGGGTGGCATCCACCTGGCCGAGGGCTGTGCCGACTGTCAGCGAAGTATCGCCACTGCTGCTGCCGTCACTCATGAAAATTTTCAGTGTCGCATTGGCTGCGGCAAAAACAACCTGTCCGTTGTACGTGGTATTGGTGCCGATCTTGCCGATTTCGTCCTGAATCTGCAGGTATTCCTGATTTAAGGCGGTAATCTGATCGGCTGAAACCGTTCCGTTCGCCGCTTCCGTCGCCAGCGTCACAGCGCGGTTCAACAGCGACGTGATCTGCCCTAGAGCTCCATCGGCGACTTGCAGCATGCCCACGCCGTCGGTTGCGTTGCGCGCCGATTGCGTCAAAGCCGTAACGTTAGCGTGCAAGCCGTCGGCGATCGCCAAACCGGCCGCATCGTCGGCTCCTGTGTTAATTCTCGACCCGGAGGACAGGCGGAAAAGAGTTTTTTGCAAGTTTGAATTGGTAACCGACAGCTGATTCTGTGCGGCTAAGGACGGGATGTTAGTCAGAATGCTGAGTGCCATACAGGCTCCCTTCAAGGCCCAAATTGGGCGGGATTTTCGCATTCGGTTCCGTCCTGCTCACACGTTAATCGATTCCAAGACGTGCGGGCGAGCGGTTCGTCGGCCGCCCGTTGCCGGCTGACGGAACCTGAACTTGCGTTCGTGAGGAGCTATCGGCACTGGTCTGGAAAATCATTAGCGGCAGTTAACCGAACCGGCAAACAGCATGCAACGCACCCCTCACCCACGTCCGGTTACCTTCGTTTCTCTTTTGGCTTCTCCTCCGTTTTAGCTCTGCTCATATGTGCCGATAGGACGTTTGAATATGTCCAGGCGGGGAGTTCAGGGTGATCCGCGCCCGGGTTGAAACGAGGTGAGCCGCGATGATTCAACTCACACGGCTAAACGGCCATACGATGGCCGTGAACTCCGATCTGATCAAGTTCATCGAACAGGCGCCTGATACGGTCATTACCCTGATCACGGGAGAAAAGGTAGTGGTGAAGGAACATGCAGCAGAGGTCATCAGCCGCATCCTGGAATTTCGTCGCGCCGTAATGACCGCGGCTGTTACCGGTCCAACCGGCACTTCGCCGGACAGCAACAAGGAACTGGAATCCATGAAGTAGCAGACCACGGGGGAGGAAGTGGATAAAGCTACCATCGGCGGCCTCGTGGTCGCTGTCGGCGGAATTACAGCAGGACTACTGATCGAGGGCGGCAATCTTGGACAGATTCTCCAACCTACCGCCGCTATGATCGTCTTCGGCGGAACGATCGGCGCCGTACTCATCCAATTCCCTCTGCCTATCTTTCTCAGCGCCGCCAAAAGCCTGGGACAGGTCCTGATGGACAAAGAGCACAATCCGGAAACGCTCATCACCGAGATGGTGGTTTACGCCAACAAGGCTAGACGGGACGGAATCGTTTCCCTCGACTCCGATCTTCCCAAAATCAAGGAACCTTTTCTGAAGAAATCGCTGATGCTGGCCGTGGACGGTACCGAACCCCAGGAACTTCGAAAAATGATGGACCTGGAAACCGAAAACCAGGCAGAACGCGAAGAAAATATTCCAAAGGTGTTCGAGTCCGCGGGCGGTTTTTCTCCGACGATCGGCATCATTGGCGCAGTACTCGGGCTGATTCAGGTAATGCAGCATCTCGACAAGATCGACGAAGTAGGACGAGGTATTGCGGTGGCCTTCGTCGCAACGATCTACGGAGTGGGTGCAGCGAACATTATCTTTCTTCCGGCTGCGGGAAAGCTGAAGATCCGTATCCGCCAGCAGCAGATTGTGCGTGAAATGATGCTGGAAGGTGTGGTCTCTATTCTTGAGGGAATGAACCCACGGATGCTCGAAACCAAGCTTCGCGGATACTTTGAACAAGCGCCCAACCAGGATGGTGCGAAGGAGAATGCTGTGTCCGGCAACCCGCTTGTGGAAAGCACGATGGAAGAGAACAGCACGCAATAATGGCGCGCAAGAAACATGCCGAGCATGCCAATCACGAGCGCTGGTTGGTCTCGTACGCAGATTTTATTACGTTGCTGTTTGCATTTTTCGTTGTGCTTTACTCGACTGCGCAAGGCGATCAGAAGAAAGCCCAGCAGCTTGCCGCCGCCATTCAAATGGCGTTTGAGCAATTGGGAGTTTTTCCAAACTCCAGCAGCAACGCACCGCTCACGACCGGGCAGTCTCTGGCGCCGACTCCCGAACAGATAGTCACGAAAACGCAATCAGATCAGCTAATGAAAACAGTGCTGCCACACGACCAGGGGAAAAGTGACGATCCCGTACTGGAGATCGAGGATCTCCGGCGCGATCTGGAGAAGCAGTTGGCGAACGAGATCGCAGACAAGAAGATCTCGCTCCGCATGGAACCGGACGGCCTCGTCATTAGTTTGCGCGAAGTTGGTTTTTTCGATAGCGGCTCGCCGTATTTGAAACAGAAGTCCCTCGATTCCTTTGCCAAGGTGGCAGAGGTACTTGCCGTCCGCAAGAACATGATCCGCATTGAAGGCCACACTGACGACGTCCCGATTCACACCGCACAGTTCGCGTCGAATTGGGAATTATCAACGGCGCGAGCCACTGAAGTGATCCGATTGCTACTTGTCGGCTACAAATTTCCGCCGCAGCGGTTGTCGGCCGCTGGATATGCCGAATATCACCCGGTTGCCAATAACAAGACCGAAGCAGGAAGGCAAGTGAATCGGCGCGTGGACATCGTGGTGCTCTATTTGAAACCTCCGGTTGAGAGCGCCGTGACGACTGCGGGGCCGCAGGTCAAAACCTCTGCTTACGTAGATCTCCATCGGGCCGAAGGCCGGTCTGGCGGTCAGAAATGAAGATGTGGCTGAAGATGCCGATCAAATAACTGCGACGTGAGATGCCATGTCTATTCCGCTGCAGCAAGTCGCTAAAGAAATCCAGCAGATCGAATCGATGCCGAGCGTCTCGGCGATCTTGCAGCCTCTCATAGGTCATCTTCAGCAGCCGCTGGAAAGGGTCGACACGCAGAGGGTCGTGGATCTGATCGCCAGCGACAATTCACTCGCGGCTCAATGTCTGCATATGGCGAACTCGCCGCTATTCGGCCGGTGGCAGGCGATTACCACCGTTCGCGGGGCAGTGATTGCACTCGGAATGCAACGTATGCGCGATATTGCTCTCTCCTGTTCCATGCTGCGCCTGTTCCCGAGCAAGGACACTTCGAAAGGTCCCATCGTGTGCTGGGAGCATTCATTGGCATGCGCGCTTGTCTGCCGGAGAATCGCGCGGCGACTTGGCTATGACCTCGAAAACGCTTACCTCGCCGGGCTGCTTCATGATCTCGGGATGGTCTTCCAGGCTTGCACGTACCCAGGAGAATTCGAAGCCGTCCTCGCTTTGTGCACTCAATCCCGTGTGCCTGTTTGTGAGGCGGAAATGCGAATATTCGGGTTTACGCACACCGATACGGGAAGGATGCTCGCCGAAAGCTGGAATCTCTCTGGGACTATCGTGGATGCGATACGGGCGCATCACTCATTGAGCAATATGGTCCTAGAATCGGAACTCGTGGGTATCGTCCACCTGAGCGATCGTTTGTGCCGTACCCGAGGGGTCGGGTATGGCATCGAAGAACAGGCGTGGTTCGATTCTCCGAACGAGCCTTCGCTCGAGCAGCTGCAGGAATACTATCCGTTGCTGAAGACGGTCAACACCGCGAGACTGTTCGCGGAGGTGGACACGTATATCAATGATGTGCGCAAGCTGGTCACCGCCCTCTATCACCTGAACTAATTCGATCTAAGACGATATTCTCGCGGTGCTAGTCTGTTTCGCTTACATCGCGGCCCACGGTTCCAGATAAATTGGAGCTGCGCGTGCTTAGCTCGGATTGCAGTGTCCGCCCGGCGTGCAGCGTCATACAATGACGATGACTTCGGAGACTTCGAAAATGACTTACAACTGGAAACAGTGGGAAGGCCAGCTCGTCGACGGAAAGTTTCCCCTGCACCAGTATCTCGGTTCGTCCGAGCATGATGTCGTCTTTCTGAGCGAGCATGCCGGACAGCGTGCCGCTGTAAAGTTGATTCCTGCCGAATATGTGGACGTCGACAAGCGGCTGGGTGCCTGGCAGCAATCCACTGCCCTGGCTCACCCGAACTTGCTTCGCGTTTTCGCGGCGGGCAGGACGCGAATCGATGGCACCGACGTCCTCTATGTCGTGACGGAGTATGCCGATGAAGACCTCTCACAGATTCTTCCCGAGCGCGCGCTGACCGACGCCGAATGTACTGCCATGCTGGAACCGCTGCTAAAGGCCCTAGGATATGTACACGAACATGGAATGGTACATGGACATATATCGCCCGCGAATGTTATGGCCAGCGGCAATATAGTCAAGCTTTCCGGGGAGATGCTGCAATTCCCCGGACCGCGGCTCTTGAAAACGGGCAGCCAGTCGAGCGATTACGACGCACCCGAGGTCCCGGTTCAAGGTCTTTCCGCCGCAAGCGATATCTGGTCGCTGGGAGCCACGTTGCTGGAAGCAGTGACACAGAAAGCGCCCGCTGGGCTGTCGGAACAGTCGAAAAATCCGGCAATTCCGAGCATTCCCGAACCACTGGGGACGATTATTCGCAATTGCCTGGTGGCAGATCCGCAGCACCGGTGGCCGGTTGGTCACATCCTCAAGGAACTTCGCCCTGTGGGAGCCATGAAAGCGGCGGCAGTAGCTGCGCCGGCGGCGTCCCCTGCCCAGCCCCGACCCGTGGCGGCGCCCGCGGCAGCCAAGCTTCGGGAAGCTGCGGTTGCAGAAAAGCTCCAGCGCGAGCGCTCGGGTAAATCGGGACGAAGCATCTTGCCCTTCCTCGCGATCGGCGTGGTCCTCGCCGCGCTTATAGGATATTTCGCCACACGCCACATGCAGTCGGACAACAGTAAGCCAGCGCAAGTTGCCGAACCTGCGAATCCGGCACCCACAACGAAACCGGCCTCTCCTTCGGCTAAAGAGGTTTTGACGGATTCGGGCACGGCATCCGCTCGATCGAGGAACGGACAAGTGATACGCCGCGTGGAGCCCGCTGTGGCCGCGAGCGCCCGGCGCACGATTTCCGGAACCGTTCGCGTGGACGTAAGAGTGTCAGTCGATCCTGACGGCAATGTCACCTCGACGGCCCTGGAGAAGCACGGACCTTCGCAGTACTTCGCTCGAATCGCACGTGAGTCTGCCAGCGAGTGGAAATTCGCTGCTCCCCAAGTCGAAGGAAAGGCAGCTCCGAGTGAATGGGTGCTTCGGTATCAATTCCGCCGCGGTGGGACTATCGTGACTGCAGCGGAGGAAACACCATAAAGTAAAGGCAAACCATGCCTTTCCCGGGACGTACCTCCAGACGCCGCAAAAAGCAAGTCCCTTCGAAGCATTAGCGGCCCAGAAAACCAATAACTTCCATTACTTCCGAGCCATGCCTTCAGCATCTCCTGGGACTTCTATTCATCTATATAATGGAAGCGTCCGGCTGGCTCTGCCTGCCGGGTATATTCGCTCTACCGTTCGTTCCGCAAGATGGGGGCGCCACGGCTTCGACGGAGATGTTTGCGGTTGAGAGGCATACCGGGGTGCACACGCCCGTGACTGTGGCAAAAACAATACTTGCCAACCAACAGCTGGCATACGCTGCTTAATTAGTTAAGTAGCCGTCTTCCACGGCTTCGCCTATGGGCTGTGAGCGGACGTCGCACAGTAGGCTGGTCTTCCGATGCGGTCCGAGTCGGTGGACGAGATCTCCGGACTAGTGGCTTGCGTTTCTTGTCGCGTTCTGACCGCAGGCTGCGAAAGTTGTGGCTAATACCCACGGCGGGAATGCGACTACGTATGTAGGCTCTCGGCTGACTACTTCTTCGGACAGGGGTTCGACTCCCCTCGCCTCCACCAAACTGATGCACTCGTTGCGGCATCGCCATATAGGAAGTCACATGCCTCGACGACGTTCCGACGATCTCTCGATTGGTGGCGAGGCGGGAATTTCGGCTTTAGAGATCACCCGCTGCTGTGATCTGTCGCACTGCTGAAGGGTTATCTCATCCGCTACCGTCCGTACCCGAGAGGCAGTAATGAACGCTTTCGGACTAACTGCTGATACCGATCTGGAGGCAGCTCTGCGGAGTTTTGCCAGTGAAGTGGTCGAGCGCAAAGCCACTGAGTTCCTTTTCCACCAGGGTGAGAAGCCACACGGCTGCTACTTGATTAAGAAGGGTGTATTGCGCCTCTCGATACAAGCGCACGAAGGCGATCCGATAATACAAAAAGTCATCGGCAAAGGAAGTGTCGTAGGTCTGCCTGCAACGATAAATGGCGGCGCATACAGCCTTAGCTGCGAAATCCTAGAGGACGCCGAGCTCGCACACTTGTCGCGGCAGGATCTTACGTTGCTATTGAGAAGCGATACGGCGATGGCTATAAAGATCCTCGATCTGTTAAGCAGCGAAGTACACGCGGTACGCTCCGAACTTGCGAAACTTCCGCGAACGCAATCGTAGACTTCAGATCATTCCTGCACAAATTGCAAATCAGATGACCGCCAACCGTGCTGCAGCTACTGCGATTGTGCCGTCACGAGTACGGAGCCAGGCGCGTCGATATAGGGTCTGGCCAATGTCTCATTAACGTGTTCCGCAATGACCGGTTTACTGAAAAGAAAACCTTGCACCTGGTCACATGCATGTTCTCGCAATAAGGCAAGCTGGCTTTGAGTCTCGACCCCTTCCGCCGTGACTTTCAAATTCAAGCATTTTGCCATGTGAATGATGGCGGCCGTAATCGCCTCGTCATCATTACTCTGTCCCAGGTCGCGAATGAAGCTGCGATCGATTTTGAGTTTGCTTACGGGAAACTGTTTCAGATAGCTGAGGCTCGAATAGCCCGTCCCGAAATCATCGATCGCCAGTCTCAGGCCCATAGCCTGCAACTGTCCAAGCACTCGGAACATCACGTCTTCGTTCGACAGCAGCAGTGTCTCGGTGAGTTCCAACTCCAACAGGCCGGGATCGAGGCCAGTATCGTGCAAAACCTGCTTCACCATATCGGCAAAACCATCTTGCCGGAACTGGACCGCTGAAACGTTCACCGCCACCGGAATAGCCGACGACTCCGTTTGCCACTGCCTGGCCTGCGCGCAGGCAGTCCTAAGGACCCACTCGCCAATAGGAATAATCAGCCCGCTATTCTCGGCGATCTTGATGAACTTGTCGGGCGGCACCATGCCGAGCTCCGGATGTTTCCAACGCAGCAACGCTTCACATGCTGTAACGCTTCCGGTGAGCACATCGATTTCGGGTTGATACATCAGGAACAGTTGTTGTCTTTCAAGCGCCGTGTGCAGGCTATTCTCCAACTGGAGCCGCTCCGAGACCTGGACATTGATCTCACTATTGAAGAAGCGGAACGTATTCCGACCGCCATCCTTAGAGCAGTACATGGCGGCATCGGCATTCTTGATCAACGTTTCGACGTCTTCGCCATGATCCGGAAACATGCTGATACCAATGCTGCACGTGACATTCAATACCTGGCCGCGCAGAACAAACTCCCTGGTGACCGCCTTGATAATGCGCTCGGCTGCAATCGCAGCGTCAGCCGTGTCTTTGATCGAACTCAGAACGACGACAAACTCATCTCCTCCGAGTCTCGCCACAGTGTCTTGTTCGCGAGCCCAAGTCTGGAGGCGCGTTGAGAGTTCCTGCAGGAGGAGGTCACCGAAGGAATGCCCCAGTGAGTCATTGATGTACTTGAACCGGTCCAGGTCCAGGAACAGAACGGCAACCTTGTCTCGATGACGCTTGGCGGTAGCTACCGCCTTTGCCAAGCGGTCTTTCAGCAAAGTTCGATTCGGCAGTCCAGTGAGGGAGTCGTAATAGGCGAGGAATTGAATTCGTGCCTCGGCACTTTTTCGATCGCTGATGTCAACCAGCGCGCCTTCGATGATTCCGCCATCGGTTTGGCGGACATATTTAGCATTGCTCAGAACCCAGCCCCAGCTCCCGTCAATTCTGCGAAAGCGATGTTCAACATTGGTGATTTCCGTTTCCTGAGTGCCGCAATTCAGATCACCATAGAAGGGCTGAATGATTGGCTCTGCCTCGGTATGGCGCTGAAGCAGGTCGGCGCGATTCGCAAATCCGAGGGTTCGGGCACAAACGTCATTGCAGTCCACGATCGTTCCGGCCTGGTCCGCAACGTACAAGCCAGTGACATTGCGCTCGAAGATGCGGCGGTAGCGCTCTTGCAGTGCAAGCTCGTTCTGAAGTTTCAACTTGATGACGCGAGTTTGCCGGCGTATGCGTCTTCTGAGAATTGTCACCCATGCTGTGATTGCCAGCGTCAGCATGACAAAAAAGCCGACGATAAAAAGCGCTTTCTGGGCATTGAGCCACGGTGGGTAGGCAATTACGTGAATATCGGCAGGACTGCGCAAAACCACTTCAAAATCGAGCGGATTTCCATTTTCATCGGCCCGAATCGAGCACACTCCCGTCGTGGTGATCCTGCTATCTAGTGGAGGCATCCATTTCTGGCCAGCGGCGGTTGGAAGCGAAGCCTCAAAGGTGATGTGATCGTCGCTCTCGACGACCAGTGCGTAGGTGTTGAGATGTTGTCGGTGCCCGCGTACCGTGCCGTCGATTCTGATGAGCTGCGCATCGTATCGGCCCCGCAAAGCCTGCCGAGCCGTGACAGGCACGGGCGCAATATCGTGATGCCTGGAGGTGCCGCGCAGGCTCGCAGATTTCAGAACCGGCGTATAGCTGCCAGCCGACGGAAAGCCAATCACCTCTATCTCATCCCCGGGATTGGCTGGGGTACCATCCTGAGTCTCGACATAGACTCCGCCTGTGGCGTCCATCAGGAACAACCCGCGCTGCGGGAATCGTGCGGTCACCGTGCCTACAACTTTGAGGCGGTGTACATCGGCGAGATCGGATGAATATTGCAGAATGTTGCTGATTGCGGTTGTTTCGATTGCAAAAGGATCGGCGGGAGGAGCGTCGAGCACCTCGATGTCCTCGAGTGTCGGCATAAGTAGGTGAATAGCAACGAGTTGATTGCGGCGGTTGAAAGCGGCTCCGCAAACTCCTCGGAAGCGCACATTCGCGTCTACCAACTGCATGGGAAAACCGGCACGGTAACCGGGAATTCTTACTTTGAAGGTTCCGGTCGGAGTTACGACATCGATCACCAGGACGTTGCCTTCGGCTTCCTGTACAAACGAGCGGACAACGCCATCCATCTCAACCCAAGTGCCATCGTATGCGCCGGTACTAGCCTGAGCATAAGTGAGATGGACGGGCTTGGGTGTGGGTGCCTTGCCCAGCACTTTCCACTTTGGCTTGGAGATGTAGGGAGTAAAGCCGGCCGCGGCAATCCCGGTCACTTCCACCGACTGACCAACCTGCGGGAATCCTCCTGATAAGCCTCGCAAGTCGACCCAGATTCCGCCGGTTTTGTCCTGCACGAAGAGATTCGGCCCGACCAGATCGAGATAGGTCACCGTGCCAAGTACCCGTACATTCAGAGTGCCTCGAAGCGCTTCAGGCTTCAGACGACGTATTTGCCTTACGGACAATATCTCTAGCGATCGCTGGGTCGAAGATGGTGTAGTCCATCCATACTGAGGGACCAGGATGCAGAGGCCCAGCAACAGAAAACAGTGAAATTGGCGCACAAGGCTGCTTTTCATAGGGGACGCACGGCTCGCACTGGGCAGGTCGGGAGATACCGACTCTTTCGCAGGCGAAGCGGTCTTTAGTTCAAATATCGGCTTTTTTGGCGAAGAATATCAGTGCGATACGTACGAGATCGACAGAAATGCTCCGAGGGACAGGTACGTAAGTAATCGCCCCAAGACGAGGAGTCTTCGACTTTATGCCAGCAGTTTGGTCGTGCTGGGTAAGGGATTATTGATACCAATCCTTACGCGTGAGGGGCAGGTGTGATTCGCCGTCCTCGGCTTTCAACAACAGCGATTGAAAGATATTCAGCTTTCCGGAACGGAACCAGTGTGCCGAGCCGGCCATGTACAAGCGCCAGATCCGGTACGTAACGTCATCCGTGATTCTTACCGCGTCAGCAGCATTTTGCTCTAACCGCTTTACCCAGTTGTGGAGTGTTAACGCATAATGATCGCCAAGGTTTTCGACATCGCGAACTTCGAAACGGTTGTCTTCCGCCGCACGCAGCATCACATTAATCGGCGGCAGATCGCCATCCGGAAACACATATTTATCAATGAAGGACGGGCCTTCACGATGATACGTCGCGGCGCGAGCAATGCCATGATTCAGGAATACGCCTCCCGGACGCAACAGGCGATAAGCGCTGCTGAAATACTCAGGAAGGTGCGCCTCGCCCACATGCTCTACCATCCCTACACTGGCAATCTTGTCGAATTCCGTTGCTGGGGAAAGCTCTCGGTAGTCGCAGATCATTACCTGGCAACGATCGGATAACCTCGCGGCGCGAATGCGGTCATTCGCAACCTGAGCTTGTGTAGGACTCAGAGTAATACCGAGGCTACGCACACCATAGTGCTCCGCAGCCCACACAATCAGCGCTCCCCAACCGCATCCGATGTCGAGGAAGCGTTCTCCGGGCCGGAGCCGCAATTTGCGGCAAATGTAATCGAGCTTGCTCTGTTGAGCGATTTCGAGCTCAATGTCAGGAGAAACGAAGTATGCGCAGGAATAAACCATGCGGGTGTCGAGAAACAGCGAAAAGAATTCCGGGGGCAAATCGTAGTGGTAACGCACTGCCTGGCGATCGCGTTCTCGCGAATGCTGGCTGCCGCGCAACTGGCCATAACGTGGCACAGCGCGGGGGCGCAGCTCCGAAGGAAGCTTGGCGAGAATGGCTCGTAGCCGCAGACTCTCCGCGAGGCCTCTTTGCGTATTCAACAGCCGATCGGCAAGCCAGAACGCGGCTTCGATGTCACCTTCGACGTCGAAGTCGCGAAAGATGAAGGCTTCTCCCAGTGTAAGCTGGCTGGGCGAAAGAAACATAGAGCGCAGGGCGCCGGGATGATTCAAAACCAGCGTGAATTGCGGTTCGCGCGCCTTGCCCCACACTGTGCCGTCCCACAGGCGTACCTGGTAATTGTCGGTTGAATCGTATCCGAACAGCAGGTCAAGGAAAGAGATGCTTTGGTGGAGTGCATCCTGGCGATGCCAAGTCTTTTCTCTCAGCGCCATGCTCAACCCCTGAATTTGGTTTCGGAATACTCCATTCCACTGCGGATTAGGTCTATTTTACCGCAAAGTAAAGCCAAGCACGCAATTTACTATCGTATAACGATATTATTGACACTGCCGCCTCATAGGGCTGAAAGACCACGGAATTCCAGTTCAGAAGATAGCTCCGTTCCAGGCGGTATCTCCAATCGGGGCTCCCGGGGGAGCTTCCAGCACCGGCGTGGGTTTGAGCACCTGAGCCGGATTCTGCTCGAACTTGCGAATCTGTGCGGCGGCATAAAGCATGTGTGCCTGTTGCTGTTCGTCGGTAGTGAGCGGCACCTGCTTGCCTAGCCAGGCACGCAGGCCGGTAAGCTTGAATAGAGCCACGGCCCGAACTTCATCCGCGGCCTTCTCGTCAGCCGCGAGGGTCATAAGCTGATTCAGGGCGACCTCGTCGATCACTCGCTGAACTGCCGCCAATTCTCCATTACGCGGGCGTGACTTCCACGTGGCGTTCACCAGCGCGTCCAATACTTCATTCAGTCCGGGCTGCTCAGGATCCTGGCTGTGGTATTGAATTAATCGCGCGGCACGGGCTGGATCGAGAAGGACGCCAATGGTAAGGTTCGCCGAAGTCTCGGCGGCCGCGAGCGGATCGAACGTAAGAGCGGTATGACTGGGGAAATCCTCATAAGGTTTGATTCCCGATGGGCGCGGAGGAATGAGTTTGCTGATGCGATCTGGTATGGCAAGGAATTCCGGGGAGATTGTCTGCAGAACTTCCTTAAGAGCACGGCGTTGCTCTGCCCCACTCACCGGTGCGGTCGGGACTTGTCCATCGCCACGCAATGCGTACGTGTAGTTGAGGCCGCCAATGGTCTTCGTAACCGCTTCCGTCTGATAGCGGTGGTAAAGATAAATGGGGACAAACACGTCCTGCAGTTGTGCCATGGCAGTTCCTTCTGGAATGTCGTTCTCTCCGAAGCGTTGCAGTGCTGCCGCCCGAACCCTGAAAACGTTTTGCAACTCGCTAACCGGATCTTTGCCGTTATCCCACAAGTTCGTGTACGGACTGGCGCTACCGGGCGGCCGCGCATCCTGGTCCGTAAGAAAGGTGAGTCCCCGCTTCGCAGCGTCTTCGATGATTTTGTTCAGGGCCGCGTGTTCGTCGGTGCCGGGCGGGAAATCGGAATAGCCATATTGAATAGTGACCTTATCCCAATCGCCAATTCCGGTCGCGTAAGCCTGGGAAAGGTCCATCGAGCCGTCAGCAGCAAGTTTTACCCAGGGATGCGGATAATCCATCACCGACGCGCGTCCCTCGGTGCTGGCGATGTAGTTGTGCTGCAGTCCCAAGGTGTGGCCAATTTCGTGAGCGGCGAGTTGTCGCAGGCGCGCAAGCGCGGCTTGCAGCATGCGCGGGTCCGGTTGCTGTCCGTTCTTGTAGGGAGCGAGCAACCCTTCGAAGATCATGTAGTCCTGCCGCACGCGGAGCGAACCCAGCGTAACTTGTCCCTTAATGATCTCGCCGGTCCGCGGATCAACAACAGCAGCACCATACGACCAGCCGCGAGTCGAACGATGGACCCAGTTGATCATGTTGTAGCGAATATCCATTGGATCAGCGCCTGGAGGAAGCATTTCAACCTGAAAGGCGTTTCGATATCCCGCGGCTTCAAAGGCCTGGTTCCACCAGCGGGCGCCGTCCAGCAGGGCCGAACGGACGGGCTCTGGAGTTCCAGGATCGAGATAGTAGACGATCGGTTTTACTGGATCGCTGATCGCAGCCGAAGGATCTTTCTTCTGCAAACGATGGCGGGCGATATAGCGCTTCACAATTGGCGATCCGATAGGCGCGGAGTAATCCATGTACTTGATGGAGAAGAAGCCCGCACGCGGATCGAATTCTCGGGGATGATAATTTCCGTCCGGAAGCTGAACGAACGAGTAATGCTCGCGCACGGTAACCGCGTTTGGATCGGGTACGACTTCCTGAACGAACTTTCCAGGCTCTTCGCCAACAAAGGTCAAAGTGGATTCCACTTCTGTATTTTGCGGAAAGTTCTTCGTATTCGGCAGATAGACCGCCGAACGCGAGGCATCCAGGTGAAACGTGCCTTGTTTCGTCTTCTTCAGCGTTTCTACAACGTGATGTGCATCACTGGTGAAGAAGAGGGTAGCATCAACCAGAACGTGGTCACCGTCTTCCGCGGCAACCGCAAAACCCCAAATTACAGATTGTGCAAAAGCATCCTCTACGGCTTGCTTCTCAGTGCGATTGTCGCTGCTAGCGCGAAACCCGTAATTTACTGCCGTGAGCAGGACTTTCGGACCACTACGCTCGAACTTAACAATGCGTTCTTCGCCTAGTTGTCCGCGATCGAGACCGATGTCATTCGAGCCGACCCCTGCAGCCAGCGAGTCGAGGAAGAGGAATTCCGTGTTCCACTTGTCGATCTCAAGCCAGAGCTTGCCGGCGCGCTCATCCCAATACAATGGAAAGTAACCCGGCAACTTGCGCATCTGTTTTGTCATGTCAGAAATAGTGGGGAGCGGTTTCTCTTCTTGCGACTGCACGAAAGCACTGCCAAGAAGAATGTAAGCGATGAGAACAGCCAGATGCTGCAGGCGCAAAGATGCCTCCGCAAAGCGATGGACAGTGGTGGAATGAATACTGCTCGATTGCCATGCACTTTAGCAGCAGGTGCTCTGGAATTGCAAAACGGCAACGTCTACAACGGCTATGACGCAGAATGCAATGTTACGCTGCGGTTGCCGTAACCGTCAGAACTCGCAGTCCCGGCAATTGGTGATTCCATCCCACGGGCGGATGGTCGAAATAAATTCGGATCATCTGCGCCTGATTTGGCTTGATAGGTACTTTTGTGAGCGGCTGAGCGTCTCCCTCTGAGCCTTTCACGAGCGCCAAGACCGGGCGGGACTGGGTGTTCAGCGTCTGTCCATTCGCACCTTTGAAGCTGACTTCCACCTGCACGCCGGTGATCGCAGTTGTACCGTTATTATGCAGATATCCCACGAGGTAATAAGCACCGCCCACCGGTGCCGCCTGCAGGCTTAAGTTGCTTAGCTGCACTTGATTAACAGTCGGTTGCGGTGGAACCTGAGCAGCCGCGGGGGAAGGCGTCATTCTTGTAGCACGGGGCAGAGTGGCGATGATGGCAATCAGGATCGCGGCAGCCACCATGATGGCAATCAGCGTCCACGGAAACTGGCTTTTCGGCGGCACCTTCAACTTAGGATGGACGTCGCGCGGGCCCGTATCCGGGGTCCTTCTCTCGTTGGGGTACTGTGGGTTGGTCGCCATTGTGAGTCTCCCTGCTTCCCTGGTCTGAGTTGCACATCTCGCTACACGACATGTTTGATGTCCGGCGAGGAAGCAAGGCTTTCCGGTGCGAAATGGAAGAACGGCTAGGAGTTGGAGAGCGGGAGATAGACCAGGAAGCGGGTGTCACCTGGCTGGGAATTCACCTGAATATTACCTTTGTGCTTGCGAACGATACGCTGAACGGTATCGAGGCCAAGTCCGGTACCCTGCCCAACTCCCTTCGTAGTAAAGAACGGTTCGAAGATGTGGGTCCGAACCTCCGGCGCGATTCCCGGGCCATTGTCGCCGATCTCGACCACCACGCAACCATCCTCCCTGAAGGTGCGGACGCGCAACTCGCCTTTACCCTTCATGGCATCGATCGCGTTGTCGATGATGTTGGTCCAGACCTGATTCAGCTCGCTTCCGAAGGAGTTAACCAGCAACGGAACCGGATCATATTCCCGCTTTACCGTAACTCCGTGCTTCAGCTTATGATTCATGATCGTGAGCGTATTTTCCAGGCTCTTGACTACGTCGACATTCTGGACCGGAGATTGGTCCATGTAGGTGTATTCCTTGATGGCGCGGACGAGATCGGAAATGCGCGATGTGCTGCTTTCGATTTCGTTCAATAGGTTGGCAATGTCGACAGAGGCACCAATGCGAATCAGCGCGGCTCGGGCCGTGTCTGCATCCAGAATGTCGAACAACGCTTCCACGGCTTGCGGCTGGATGTTCTTCCGCGCCAGATCGGCAGCCAATTCCCAGAGATCATTCTGACCATGGCTGCGGAATAATGAGTCCAGCTCGTCTTCCAGAGTAGCGATGGTCAGCGGATCAGGAGGCGGTTCGTCGGCTCTGGCGAATGAGGCTTCCATCCTCTCGATTTCGGCCTTCTGCTCTGGGGTAAGGGGACGGCGACCCAGTTCGAGGCTGGCATCGCGAATGCACTTTAATGTCTCGCGAAGCTGGCTGGTAGCCCGCTTTGCCGCAGCGGCCGGATTGTTCATTTCGTGGGCCAGACCCGCTGAAAGCTTCCCGAGCCCAACCAGCCGATCGCGCTGCTGCTCAATTCTTGTCGCTTCGCGAATGCGGTCAGACATCAAGCCAACCAGCCGCTTCGTCAGCTCGGGCATCTTTTGCACGAGCTCTTGAAACTTATCTGCAGGAAATCGCAGTGCCCGGGCATCGGTTACGGCACGGCTGGTGACAGTAAACTGTGTCATTCGTGAATACGGAAGTGCGCCAACGATATTGCCCGCCTGGCTATTGAAGGTAAAAACTTCGCCCGCGAATTCAGCGCGGGCCTGCATCTGGCCTTCGAGAATGACAAACATCGCATTGGCCGGATCTCCTTGACGGATGTACACCTCACCAGCATTCACGTGAACTTCGTGTACCTGGCAGAGGAACCAGTCCAGCTGATCGTCAGGCAGATCGCTAAATGCCGGCACCTTCCGTAATTCGGCTCTGTCGATCATCTACACCTTGCTCAGATACTGATGAATGAATTGCACGGCAACGGAACCTTCACCGACCCCTGATGCAACGCGCTTTACGGATCCATGCCGCACATCACCCACCGCGAAAATACCCGGAACATTCGTTTCGAGCAAATACGGATCGCGGTCCAGGCTCCAGCCCTTCGGATGTTTCCCATCGTGCATCAGGTCGGGACCTGTGAGCACAAAACCACGGTCGTCACGTTCCACAACGTCCGAAAGCCAGTCAGTGCGCGGCAGAGCCCCAATAAAGATAAACATGGAACTGGCTGGCACGCGCTCCACTTTCCCGGTATCCGAGCATAGGACTGAAACCTCTTCGAGATGCGTTTCGCCGTGAACTTCTGCAACACTTGCATTGGACCAGATCTGTATGTTTGGCGTGGCCTTAATCTGATCGATGAGGTATTGCGACATGGTGCTGGAGAGTGAGCCGCCGCGAATGAGCATGACGACTCGGTCAGCGTACTTGGAAAAGTTCATGGCGGCCTGTCCGGCAGAATTCGCGCCGCCAACCACATAGACACTCTCACCCTGACAAGAGAGCGCCTCGGTTGTGCCGCCGCCGTAGTAGACACCCGCTCCTTGCAGGCGGTCGATGCCCGGGGCTTCGAGCCGACGCCACTGCACGCCGCTGGCAATCATGAGAGCGTGACAGGAGATCTCCGAACCATCAGCGAGCTTGAGTATCCGATAGGAACCTTCAGTTCTGACAGACATAGCTTCCTGCGGCGCCAGAATTTCTACACCGAACCTCTTTGCCTGAACGACTGCACGCCTAGCAAGATCGCCGCCGCTTAGTCCGTTGGGAAACCCGAGATAGTTCTCGATACGTGAACTCATGCCAGCCTGTCCGCCGGGAGCTTCCCTTTCGACGATGACGGTATTCAGCCCCTCGGAAGCACCATAAACTGCGGCAGCCAGTCCGGCCGGTCCTCCGCCGACAATGGCAAGATCGTAGAAGTCGGTTTGGGCACGCGTGCGTAGCCCAACCTTCTGCGCCACCTCCGCAGGCACGCTCTCGAGCAGCCTGGTCCCGTCGGGAAACAGGACCACCGGCAAGTTGCTCGCTTCCGGCCCAAGCGCTTCGAGTAAGCGTACTGTTTCCGGGTCATTAGCAGACTGCTCCACATCGATCCACTGATACGGCACGCGATTGCGCGCAAGAAAATCCCGCAGCTCGTACGAGCGTGGCGACCAACGTGTCCCGAGTACCCGGATGCCTTGAAATGCCGGGTGATAGCTGGCCTTCCAATCGTCGAGAAGATCATCAAGCTGTGGGTACAGGTGTTCTGTCGGTGGGTCCCACGGCTTGAGAAAGAAGTAATTGATGTTAGCTTGATTTATTGCAGTGATCGCCGCGGATGTATCTGCGTAAGCGGTGAGCAGAGCTCGTTTAGCATCGGGAAAGATGCGCATGCCCTCCTGCAGAAAACCGACGCCATCCATGTTGGGCATACGCTGATCCGCGAGCATCAAAGCTACGCTGTCGTTGCGCAGCTTCAGTTGCTTCAGCAAATCGAGTGCCGCTTCCGGCGAATCGCTCCCGATCACCCGATAGTCTGCTCCATATTGCGACCGCAGATCGCGCTCAATCGCGCGCAAAACATCGCGATCGTCATCCACGCTCAGTAACACTGGTTTCGCCATAAAAATGAATCCCGAAGCAAAAGGAAGAGCTCAGACGGTTGGACGCCTGAGCGTTTCGGTTAGATACAAGAAAATGATCCGACTGTAGCAGCACGGACCTGAACGGTCACTATGCTACTTCGAGCTCTTTATCCTGGACGGTAGCTTCCGCGTGCTTGCTCGAGAACAGGCCAAGCAGTTTCTTCAATGTAACGTACAGCACCGGGATGAATAACAGGTTAAGAAGGGTGGAGAACAACATGCCGCCCACGATCGCGGTTCCCACCGAGTGCCTGCCGAGCGCGCCAGCGCCAGTCGCAAAATAAAGAGGCAGCACGCCGAGGATGAAGGCGAAAGACGTCATCAGAATAGGCCGCAAGCGCAGCTCAGCGGCCTCGACCGCAGCGTCGGCGATGCTGCGTCCGCGCTCGATCAACTGCTCGGCGAATTCGACGATCAGAATCGAGTTCTTCGCGGACAAGCCAATCAGCATGACGAGGCCGATCTGAACGTATACATCATCGACCATTCCGCGCAGATCAATAAAGAGCAATGCACCCAATACCGCCATCGGTACCGCAAGTAGGATGATGAATGGCAACGCAAAGCTCTCATACTGCGCTGAGAGCGTCAGGTAGACGACCAGCAGTCCCAGCGCGAAGATCACGATGGCTTTGCCGGCAGCTTCTACTTCTTCCAGCGCAAGCCCCGTCCAACTGAACGTCATGCCCTGCAGCATGTTCTGCTTCGCGAGTTCTTCCATCGCTTTCAGTCCCTGGCCGGAGCTGTATCCGGGTGCGGCGGCGCCATCGATTTCGGCGGAGCGGAACAGGTTGTAGTGGTTGATGACCTGCGGCCCCGATGTCTCTTGCAGCGAGACAATGTTCGACAGCGGAACCAGTCCACCTTTATCCGAACGCACGTAATACTGCCGGAGATCGCTGGCGGTCATGCGGAACGGCTGGTCGGCTTGCACGTAGACGCGATAGGAACGATTGTTGAAATCGAAATCGTTCACGTACTCCGATCCCATATACACACCGAGCGCCTGGGAAACCTGGCTGATCGGAACGCCCATAGCTTTCGCCTTTTCGCGATCGATCTGCACCAGTTGCTGCGGGTCGTTGGCGGTGAAGCTGGTGAAGAGTCCAGTGAGATCCTTCCGCTGCCGGCTTGCGGCAACAATCTTGTGCGCCGTCATGTCGAGATCCTGAAGCGTGTTGCGACCGAGATCCTGCAATTCAAACTGAAATCCACCAAAGCTGCCGATACCCTGAATAGCCGGTGGCTCGAATGCAACTACGAGCGCTCCGGGAACGCCGAACAGTTTCGGTGACACGCGCGCAACGATTTCCGCCGCGGAGTGACCTTTGCCCCTGCGTTCATCGATTGGTTTCAATGGCGCAAAGATGAGACCGTAGTTGGAGGCGCTTCCGCCGGAAAGAGAGAATCCTGGCACAGCGAAGGTTCCGAATACATCGGGATCGGCACGAAGAATCTCTTCCGCCTTGCGCGCGACGTTCGTCGTGTAACTGAGAGATGCACCCGGTGGTGCCTGGACCACAACGATGAAGTAATTCTGATCTTCCTGCGGCACGAATCCGGTCGGGACGTGGCGATACATGTATGCCGTGGCCGCCAATCCAGCAAGGAAGAAAACAATCATGACGTAGCGGATCTTCAGTACACCTCCGAGAATGCGGCCATAGATGCGGCCCATGCCGTGAATACCGCGATCGATTCCCTGCGCGACGGAACGGTAGCCACGCGAGAGCGCATCGATTCTCGTCCAGTCAAAGATCCCGTATTTCTTCTCTTCGCTACGCAGAAGGATCGCCGCGAGTGCCGGAGACAACGTCAATGCGTTGAAGAGCGAAATTGCAATCGCGAATGCAATGGTCAACGAGAACTGCTTGTACAAGATGCCCGTGGTTCCCGGAAAGAACGATACCGGCAGGAATACCGAAATCAGCACAAGCGACGTCGCAACAACCGCGCTGGAGACTTCCGCCATAGCGACCGAGGTGGCTGTATGCGCGTCAGTGCCATCTTCATTGATATGTCGCTGCGCATTTTCAATGACGACGATGGCATCGTCCACCACCAAACCGGTAGCCAGAATGATGCCGAAGAGCGTCAGAGAATTGATGGAGAAGCCAAATATCTTAATGAACGCAAATGTTCCGACCAGCGAAACGGGAATCGTGATCGCTGGGATAACAGTGGCCCGCCAATCCAGCAGGAAGAAGAAGATCACGATGACGACGATCAGGATCGCCTCTTCGAGTGTGTTTACCACTTCCTTGATCGAGTCGCCGACGACTGTCGTGGTGTCGAAGGCAATTACATACTTCATTCCCGGTGGAAATGACTTCGAAAGCTCGGCCAGTTCGGCTTTCGCCGCCTTGTCGACGTCAAGCGCGTTCGCATTCGAGAGCTGCTGCACGCCAATGCCGATGGCGTCATGCCCGCTATACATCAGGTTGGTGTCGTAGCTCTCAGCGCCGATCTCCGCGCGACCGACATCTTTAAGCTGCACGATCCCGTTCGGCGTGTTCTTGAGGATGATGTTCTCGAATTGCCTGGGATCAGACATTCTGCCAATGACGCGCAACGTCACCTGGAACGATTGCTTCGGATCGGCCGGTGGACGCCCTAATTGTCCGGCAGGAATCTCGACGTTCTGCTCCTGCAACGCCGAAACCACGTCTGCGGCGGTTAACTGGCGTGCCGCCAATTTCGTCGGATCAAGCCAGATGCGCATTGCATATTTGCGCTCACCGAAGATGAGAACATCACCGACGCCAGGGATACGCTTGAGAGCATCCTTTACATAAACATCCAGGTAATTCGAGATGTACTGGTTCGAGAGGCTGTTATCGGGCGAGTAGAAACCAGCAGCAAACACGAAGTTCGGGTTCGCTTTAGTGATGGTGATTCCGGTGTTCTTGATCTCCTGGGGCAGCCGCCCTTGTGCGGTCGCCACTCGATTCTGCACGTCCACCGCAGCTACGTTCAGATCGTATCCGGTCCGGAATGTGACATTGATGCTGCTGGTGCCATCGTTCGAACTGGTAGAGGTAATGTAGTGCATGCCCTCTACACCGTTGATCTGCTGCTCCAGAGGCGTCGTGACCGCGGACTCCACTACCTGCGCATTGGCGCCCACGTAGTTGCTGGTAACCGTGACCTGCGGAGGAGCAAGATTCGGATAGAGCGAGATGGGCAACGTGGGAATGCACACCGCGCCCGCCAGGATGATCAACAGCGCGCAAACAGTCGCAAAGATCGGACGTTTTATGAAGAAATCAACCACGACAATGCCCCTCTGTCCGCGACGTATACGCGGCCCTGATGCTGTCGATCTGTTGGGCGATTAGCTGATCGGATGAACCGGAACCCCGTCGACGAGGAACTGAATGCCGGAAACGATTACCTTGTCACCCGGATTCAATCCACTGGTCACGACGTAGTCATTCCCCACGGTATCCCCGAGTCCCACTGCCCTCTGTTTCGCTACTGTTCCGTGTTCTCCCTGAGTTGCGACATACACGAACGACTGTCCGCCGATTCGCGCCACAGCGAGCACCGGGACTTTCGGCGCAGGCGCTGTGCTCCATATCACACGCGCTTTTACCAGCTGCGCGTTGCGGAATTTTTCAATGGAAGAATGTACTGGCGCTTTAACCAGCACACCCTGAAGTGCGTTATCAACCTGGGCAGACACGAAGTCGATCTTAGTGTTCTCGATTGGCTCGCCCCGGCTGGTGACGATCTCGACGGGAAGCCCCATGCGGATGTTCGCAGCCTGCTCGGTCGGTATGTAGATGTAGGCTTCCAGATCTTTGTTCTCGTCCACCGTGGTCAGCACGGTCTGGGGTGAAACGTAATCGCCGATGTGAACCGGAATATCGCCCACGACTCCGGCGAAGGGAGCGACGAGGTTGTAGTAAGCGAGCTGGCGCTGCTGCGTTGCGAGCGCTGCGGTCGACGCTTCCCAGTCCGCTTTTGAGTTCTCGTAGGCCTGCACTGCAAGATCGTAGCTCTGCTTGCTGGTGACACCGGATTCCCACAGCTTTCGCTGCCGTTCGACTTCGATCTTGTTGTACTCGTAGGTGGCTTTCTTTTGAGCCTCGGTACTGCGTTCCTGATTGACGGTCGCTTCTTGCTTCAGCGGATCAATCGTCATCAGCACCTGTCCGGCCTTCACGAAGTCGCCAGATTTCACCAGAATTCGCGTCAGCGAGCCGTCGACCTGAGGTTGAATTGTCGCCGAGCGGCGCGACTTTATAGTCGCAACGTATTCATCCGAGCGGGCCACTGGAGCCAGCGCGACCGTCTCAGTCTGCACCGGCAATGCCTGAGGAGCGGGTGTCTGCTTGGCTTCGGTGTTGCTGCAGGCAGTAAACGCTATCAGCACCAAAGCAACTAATGCCCCAGATATTAATGTCTTAGTTGTTTCTCGCATGCCCTCTATCCCCGTTGACTGAAAAAGATGCTGCTCACATCAGTGCGGATTCAGATTTCTATCGATAAGGACGTCTGAAAAACGTTAACGACTGCGCGTTTACACTATTTTCGATGGAGAGTGATTTGGGAGTGCCACACACCCCGTGAGTGGATTAGGCCACGCTCGCCGCGGGTTCGGTTCGGCTGATCAGCAGTTCGTCGAAGGAGAGAAGCAATACAATCCAGAAGAGATCCGCAAAAAGAAGATGTGTCATCTGAAGCCAGACCGGGGCAAGGAGTACAACGTTCATGACTCCCAGCGAGACCTGCACGACCGCAAGGACGATAACCACTATAGAAAGGTTGCGAAACGCCGTTGAGCCACTGCGGAATCCCCTGGCCACAATCCAAATGACGAATGCGGTGCCTATTAGAGCGACGACAGGATGCAACAATCGCAACCGAAGAAGGTAAAAGCTGCCGGCAGAAAAGTCCTGAGCCATGGACGTGCGCAAAGACGTCGCAGGAAACAGCGTGTCGCCAAGAGCTGCCAAGGCACCGGTAATGCCAATCCCAATTGCCGCCAATAACCCGACCACCACGAAGGAAGCATTGTTCTTACGATAGCGGCTCCCATCGCGAGAAACGGTCTGCCAGTAAGCGGCAAGCGCGATCGATCCGATTAGCAGAAGCGTATTTGCCAGATGCAACGAAAGGAGAACTGCGCGCGAGATGGATTGGTCTTTACCAACATGCTGCAGCAGAACCAGCAGAGCGCCAAGCAGCGCCTCGTTCAGCATCAGCACGACTGCGATGACGGCAGCCTTGCGCGCCCATGCGCCTCGAATCGTAGCGCGCCAGGTCCACACCAGCATTGCTAGCACAGAAACTAAAGCGAGACCACTCGTGACACGATGCGTAAATTCGATCAGCATCTGTGTCCGCGGCGAGGTTGGGATCACTTCCCCATTGCACAGCGGCCAGTGGTTGCCACAACCTGCCCCCGATCCGCTGGCGCGCACATACGCCCCCCAGACAATCACTCCCAGGATGTAGATAAGCACGACCCAGGCAAACTGGGCAGCTCCGGGCCTGATGGCACTCGAACGCTCGGAAGGCAGGGTGGTGGAAACGGAAGCCATGAACAGTATCCAGACTCAATCATAGACGGTTTAAGGGCCTGTGGCGTATCAGGATCGTTCACGTCTTAAGCTGATTCGGTTGGAGTGCGCTCGCGACGCTGGTATATCAGCAAATAGGCTGCCGGGACTACAAAAATAGTCAGCACGATCGAAGCCAGCAAGCCGCCGATGATCACACGGGCAAGAGGAGCGTACGCTTCGCTGCCGGTTTCAAGCTTCAGGGCCATCGGTAAAAGTCCCACGACCGTAGCGAGGGAGGTCATGAGAATGGGACGAAGGCGGATACGGCAGGCGTGTGCAACCGCCTCTTTGAGCGTTCTCTTCTCCTCGCGCAAGCGATTCGCAAAGTCCACGATCAGAATGCTATTGGAAACGACCATGCCGGTAAGCATCACGATTCCCATCAGCGACTGAATGTTTAGGGTCGTGTCGGTGAAAGCCAGCACGAGAATGACGCCAATCAGGCCGGTAGGTACAGCGAGGATAATGAGGAAAGGATCAATGAACGAGGAAAACTGGGCGACCAGAACCAGGTAGACGAGCACGACGGAAAGAGCCAGGCCGATTCCGAAACTCTTAAACGACGACTGCATCGTGGTAACTAATCCGCGTACGTTGATCCGAATGCCAGGCGGAACTTTCGTGTTAGCGACCAACTTTTCGACCTCGCTGGCTGGCGTCCCCAGATCTTCTCCGGTGGGGGCTACATAGACGTCGATCGTGCGTTCAAGTTGATAGTGATCCACCTCGGTAGGGGTGAGGATCGTACGTACATTCGCGACTTGGGTAAGATAGGTCGGCTCTTTCAGGTTGGGAGCCCGGAGCGGCATGGCGGTAAGATCCTGCAGCGATTTGATCTGATTCTCTGGATATTGCACGGTTACGAAATAGTTGTTGCCGGTCCGCGGGTCGACCCAATAGCTGGGGGCAATCATGGCATTGGAGGTAAGAGAAGTAATAAGATTATCGACTACTTCTTTTGGTGTAAGTCCCAATTCGCTTGCGCGCTCTCGGTCGACGTTCACCTGAAGCGCGGGATAATCCATGTCCTGCGGAATGTAGACCTGCGAGACTCCCCTAAGATTCGCAAACCTGCGCGCGAGACCCTGGGCGATGTCGTCGGCCTGATTCAGGTTCATACCGCTGACCTGCACGTCGATTGGTGCGGGCATTCCCTGGTTGAGCACCGCGTCTACCAATCCGCCGGATTGGATATAAATGCGAAGCTGCGGCATTTCGTCTTCCAGCCTCTGCCGCACACGATTCATATAGGTAAAGCTGCTAACCTTGTGTTCCTGCGCCAGCCCTACCTGAACGAAGGCCGTATGCATTGCCGAGTTCGGCGTGAAGAGTGCGGAGAAATCAGCATTTACGCCAATGTTAGAGACAATGGTAGCCAGTTCCTTCGGTGGAACAATGTCATGAATGATCCGCTCCACATGTTTAACGTCATCATTGGTCACACCGAGGCGGGTACCGGTTGGAGCTTTCAGGTTAATGACAAACTGGCCGGCATCAGTCCGCGGGAAAAACGACACTCCGATGAACGGATAAAGAACGAAGCTCAGGACGAAGATCCCCAGGAAAGCTCCGACTACTAATTTCGGACGATTCAGGGTTCGTTCGACCCAAACGTCATACTTGTCCAGCATGCGCTCGAAATGATGATTAAACCATCCGTGAAATTTTTTTCCCCACGCGAACCGGCCAGCGGGCCGCTCCACCTGCATTCCAACGGTAGTTCCGTGCTCTGAGACCTCCTTCACAAAGTTCGCGCAATACAGAGGCACGACAGAAACCGCCACGAAGTAAGACGCAACTAGCGAAATTACGACGCCGGCAGCGAGTGCGGTGAACAGGAACTTGCTTACACCGAATAATAGCGTTACCGGGAAGAAAACAACGCAGGTGACCAGCGTGATCGCCAATACCGCCAGCGCAACTTCGTTGGCGCCCTTCTCTGCCGCGACGAATGACTCTTCACCCAACTCCAGATGCCGGAAAATGTTTTCCAAGACGACAACGGAATTGTCGATCAATCTTGAAAACGCGAGGGCCAACCCGCTGAGTACCATGCTGTTGATGGTCGCATTCGCCGTGTGCAAAACAAAAAAAGTAACCATCACCGAAAGCGGAATCGACAGGAACACCGCAAAGGTGGCACGCGGGCTGCCAAGGAAAATCAGGATCATGGCCGCAGTGAGCAGCAAACCGATACCGCCTTCGCGCAGTACAGTCGAGATAGCCTGCTTAACAAAGACCGACTGATCAAAGACAACATGCGCCTTCAGTTGCGACGGGATGTCGCGCAAGGACTCGATCGATTTCTTGATGCCGTTCACAACAGCGATGGTGTTGGTATTGCCTCCCTGTTTCAGCACACCGACATAGACCGACCGTTGTCCATTAACGCGCACGATGTTGTACTGCAGGGCAGAACCGTCAACAGCATTTCCGACGTCGGAAATAAAAACCGACTTCTCCCCGGATGTTTTCAATGGGATATTATTCAAGGCCTTGGCACTGGCGACCTGCGCGTTGGTGTAAATGTTGTAATCCATATCGCCGAGGCGAACATCACCGGCGGGCAGGATGAGGTTGGAAGAGTTGGTGGCACGGACCACGTCCATCGGGCTGAGTTGGTGTGCCTGTAACTTCAGCGGATCTACGTAAACCATGATCTGCCGGTATTTCCCTCCATAAGGGGGAGGCACGGTTGCACCCGGAACACCGGCGATCTGATCGCGAATCTGAAACTGGAGATAATCGTGCAATTGCGTCTCGGTGAGGCCCTTACCTTCAACCGTCAGCAGGCAAACCGGAAGGCTGGAGGCATCCACGCGCATAACTACCGGGGGTAATGTTCCTTCAGGCAAGCGGCGCAGGTCGGCCATGGCGAGATTGGCGATCTGCGTAACATCCGCGTTGGCGTCAGTTCCTGCCTGAAAGTAAATCTTGATGATGCTGACGCCGGTCATCGACCGCGATTCCATGTGGTCGATTCCACTTCCAAGTGTAAAAAATCGCTCAAACGTGTCGGTGATGTCCGCCTCAATCTGCTGGGGAGGCATGCCGTTGTAGAACGTAGCCACAATCACCACCGGAAGGTTGATCGGGGGAAACATATCGACTGCCATGTTGGTGACGCTCGTAACACCCAACACGCAGACAAATAAACAGACTACGACGATGAAATACGGATGTTTGAGCGAAAACGACGGCATGGACCATTACTCCGCGTTGGGAGCCATAAGCTTGGGCGTCACCGCCTGGCCGGGCTGGTATTGAGAGACTTCGCCGAAAACAACCATCTGGTTTTGCTTCAGGCCGGAAACGACTTCCACGAGCCTTGCGGTTTGCAGGCCTAAGCCCACTTCCTGGCGCCGGAGCCGATTTTGTTCATCGACGACGAGCACTGTTCCCTTGTTTTGACCGGCGGGAAGCACCGCCTGAATCGGTATCGCAAGCGCGCCGGTCACAGTCTGCAAGGGAATCTCGACTGACGCGTACATGCCGGGAACCAACTGGTAATCCGGATTCTTCACGTGAACTTCGGTGTGCATTGTGCGCGTGTCCTTATCAATCTCATCAGAAAAGCTGAAGATACTGCCCTCGATCGTTTTATTGATGGTCGATACGTTGACTGCGATTTTCTCTCCGACATGGACGCTGGAGATGGCTCGCTCCGGAAGAGGAATTACCAGTCGCAACACGTCGTTCTGCGATAGTCGGCAAAGAGCCAGATCGCCTTTGTCTGACGAAATGCCTGCTGGAAGAAGAGCACCGGTGTAAGCATAAAGAGCAGTGACAATACCGTCGAACGGCGCGGTTATTCGCGAGTAAGCAAAGAGCGTGCGATCTTTGTCCTCGGCAGCCTTCGAGGCAGCTACCGCCTGTTCGGCCGCTGCCAGCTCATTCTTTGCCGCACTCACTGCCGCCTCGGACTCCGCATCTTTACCTTGCGCGATATCCACTTCTTCCTGCGACACTAACCCTGGGCGTGTCTTCTGCACCTGATCGAGGCGCGAATACGTGATATGTGACACCGCATGTGTCGACCTGGCCTGTTGCAAATCGGCTTTGGCGCGCTCCAACTCCTGTTGGCTGCGTTTGTAACTGGCTTCGTCCTGCGTGATCTGCTGTTCCAGTTCAGGGATTTCCAGTTGTGCCAGGAGTTGTCCTTGCTTCACGTGAGAGCCCCAATCGACATAAAGCTTTTTCACGTAACCGGACACTTTGGCGTAGACATCAATTTCCTGATAAGGCTGAAATTCCGATGCGATCTCAAGATTGGAAGAAAGTGTGCGAGGTTCGACTTTGATCACGGGGACCGGAGGAGGCGAATCGGCGGCTTCGACCGGTTTGCCCGAATTGCATGACGTCGCGACCAGCGTGAACAGGAAGACGGTCATCAATGCTGCGGACGGCAGTACGCTTTTTGTACGACATACGTATCGAATCGCGTTCGACATTACCTACGCCCCATATCAGCCGGTTGATCTTCATGGTCGGCAGTTTTTGCTGTTTCGAGCAGCTTAGGAAGGGAAAATTCGTCGGAACGACAAAGATCGATGACTTTCCTGCGGCGCTCGAGAATCCGACGCGCTTGATCGGGAATTCGGTTTGCAATCTCGAGCGGAACGGTTTGCAGGCCATGACGATCACCATGCAGCAAGTCACCAGAACAAACTTGCATACCTCCGATTTCGACCGCTTCGCCGAACTTGAATATATGTGCGTACGCATGGGAGACGGAGAGGTTGTGTGCAAACAGCTGAAAACCAGGAGGAATCCCGTACAAGTCGCGAACGGCACCGTTCGTCACAACGGCAACCGAATCCATCGCCGCCATGATGTTAGCTTGTACTTCACCCACCAGGGCACCTAACCCCGGCGGATTGTCCATGTCCTGCAGCACAATGACGCGAGGAGCCGGAATGCTGAGCAGATAATCCCACCAATCGGTGTGAACGTAATAGCCGCGCCCTTCCATCGCCGGATCGCTCGTCCGGATTTGTGCAGTGGCAGCGTAACCGGTGACCGGAGGGAGGTCGGGAAAAACGCAGTGAATCGTAGAGTCAGTAAAGCCCCGATTACGGAGCCGAACCTTAAATGCTTCAATGGCGCTGGCAATCACGCAACTACTGAAATGAGTCAACTCCTGCAGTTGCGTAGGCGAAAGGCGGGAAACATTCATAGGCGCGCAGTTCCCTGCCCCAAAGCTCGTGCACACAGGACGTTCACAGCACTGATGCTGTTTCCAGTGGAACAGCATTCTAAACAAGGCGGCGTCAAGCACACGCCGGAATAAGCACAATGCACGGCGACTCCTCTGGATGTATCCGAGGAGTCATAAGGTTGCCTAAGTCTCTGCAGTGCTTCACTGTCTGAGATGTACTGTTTGGGTTGAAAGAACCGGGTTCCGGGCCATAATGCGGACGAGCAAATACCTGCTGAAGAATTCCCGGGATTCTCGACGCGATTACCGGCAGCGCCGAGAAACCGGCAAGGAACGAGATGATCGGAGATACGGATGTGCACGTAAACCCGGATCCGGCACTGGCTCCGCAAAAGCTGGATCTGACGCGGACGCAGGCTTTCCTACTTGAATTAATTCCGGATCTCAGCTTGCAGTTCGCGCATTCGCCACAGGCCGATGATGCCCAGGACCATCAAGTTTGGAAAAAGAAGCGGTGCCATTGGCGGCGCTCCGTAGACGAAGTTGTCGAAGGCGTGAATTGACGGGCCTCTCAAGTTTGCCGACGCGTGCAGCACGAAACCCCATAGCCCGATGCCGGCTTCCAGAATCAGGACGGCTGCGCAGAGGTCGATAAAAGGCCGTGAGATGCGCGTAACGAGTGGTACAGCAAGGAAGCCGATCGCCACGGCACTTGCTACCACCGGCACCCATTCCAGCGGAAAGAAGAAACCATTCTCTGCATGGTCCATGAGGCTGAAGATAAAGTTGCCGATGAAACCACCGAGCGTAAACAACAGGACCCACTGAGCCCACTCGAGCGTACGAGACGGAACCATGCGATTCATCACCAGCAGGAATCCCAGCCCCGTATATGCGAGCGGCGCAGCAAATGGGGCGGAGTAAGCAAGGCTTCGCAGCGTGCGTTCGTAAAAGAAATGCGAGTCAAGATGCAGAACCATCCCGGTAAGGCCAATCAGGATCGCAAGCCAACCGACCAGATAGCCGACATTCTTCCACACCCCGCGGCGCCGGTTGCGAAATGGAAGTCCGACCAGCAAAGCAAACGGAGCAATGGCGGAAAAGAAAAGCGGAATGTACTCAGCCCTCACGCGAAACTGGTTCACCGAGTGTGCGAGGTAAATGTCGAAGGTGAGAAAGCCGATGTTCACCAGCGCAAACAATTCCACCCACAACTGGGGATCCAGCCACCAGCGACGGTCTTCAGCGACCATGCTGCTTCCTCAGTTGCGCAGCGTCCGCCTTCAGCTGCACCATTTTCTGCAGCATGGGATAGTTGCCATGCCACTGGACGAAATCGGCACCGCCCATAAACGCGCCGTGCTTGCTGGTGCGTCCGTCGTAATGCCACAGATCGAAATAGGTGAAGTCTATGGGTTGAGAAAACGGAGGCCCGCTCAGCACGCCATCTTTCCGAAGGCCATCCACCAGATTTTTGGCCTCGGTAACGCGCGCGTTCGTGTTCAGCACGACCTGGTCTGCCTGGGTGTATACGCGCTCAATCAGAGCAGGAGTATGGCACTGGGAGCAGACCTGCTTCATGCGCGCCTGATTCGCCGCCCAGTTCGGACGATGCTCACTGATCGCATTGGCCAGGTAATATGAGAGGCGCTCTGAAGGATCATGCGTCACTCCGATGCCGTTGATACCGCTCATGTGACACGTGGCACAGGTGGGAACGAACATGTCGCGGGTAGTCAGTGTCTTCGGTGGCGCGTCGAGATTCAGCAGCCGTTCCTGAGCCTGGAACATTACGCCGTGTTTTGACTCTTCGTAGATCTCGATTTGCGAGTGGTCGGGGCCCATGTGGCATTGCGCACAGGTGCTGGGTAAGCGCGCCAGTCGCACCGAAGTCGTATGCCGCGAGTGGCACGCTGTGCAGGTTCCAATAGTTCCATCGGCATTCGGCCTGCCAACACTGTGGCACTGCTCGCAACCGCTGGTCATGGCCGAGTTGCCCTCCAACTGCACAAACGGATGCGGCGGCCGACGAGTTCCTCCCGGCTGGTATTGTTCGGAAAAGTTAACCTGCTCGGCGGTGAGTCCCTTCTCGCCAAAGATCGCTGCCCAGGCCGGCGCCGCGTGGCGACTGCGCAAGAACTGCTGATAAATGTTTTCGTGACAGCTACGACAGTTGCCGGCCGTGAGCTGTGTCGAAATGACAAAGCCATGATGATCTTTTTTCTGTTGTCCCGGAGCAGGCTGGTGGCAATCGAGGCAATTCACGCCTTTGCGGGCGTGCATGCTCATCTCGTACTCGTGAACGACGGAATACTGCGTACGCGCGTGACATTCGGCGCACTTTCCAGTGGCGCGAACAAGTTCCGCACTGGGCTGCTCGGTTTCGACTTTCGGACGGGCCCTGTTGATGAGAAATGCGCCAATTATGAGAGCAAAAGCAATTACGACGGCAATGAATACAGATCGAAAAGACATTGCGCTTCTCCGATCCGGCGGCCAGCGCCGAGTAACCACACCATTAGCGCTGAGTACAGATAGCAGCCCGGCAGGTTTTGGTAGGTTACAACGCGCGGTGAGAGATCGCAACGCGACTGTTTAATGATGCAGGTAAACGAAAACCATAGCTCCAACGCGCAACACGACCACCACCCCGGCGATGCCCAGAGCAAACCAAAACATGATGCGCTCGAAGGAATTGAAGTTTGCGGCAGTCACACGGCACCTCGTATGGCTCAACAATAAGATTCTTCGCGAGTGAGAGACAGGAGAGCGGTCACTACGCCGCGTGATATTGGGTCGGAAGTCCAGGCCGGCAGCGTGACATAAGTCATCGCAAGCGGTGGAATGGTTACGTATTGTCGACACGTAAGTCTAGAAGCGGCGATGACCATAACAGCGGAAAAGAGCGAGCGTGGATTGGCTTTGGTGAGCTCGATCACATCACGAAAGAGGCTTGTACGCCGCGAAGATAAGGATTCGAGTCAGCGAATACGGTTCGCGGTGCAGACAGCCTTCCTGCTTCTAAATCTTTGGATAGGCGTGCAGTTCTGGATGTGGGTGCGCTGGGCGGAGACCGGCGGTCAAACGACCGCGGCTTCGCGTCCTGCTGGAGTGGAGGGCTGGCTTCCCATCGAAGGCCTGATGCAATTCAAGTATGTTGCGGCGACCGCGCACCTACCGCGGATACATCCAGCGGCTTTCTTTCTCTTCAGTGCTTTCGTTTTGAGCTCGCTATTGTTTCGGAAATCGTTTTGTAGCTGGATCTGTCCGGTGGGAACGGTTTCCGAGTATCTATGGAAACTGGGGCGGCAACTTTTCAGGCGAAACTTCACAGTGCCGCGATGGATGGATTTGCCGCTCCGCTCGTTGAAATACATCGTTCTAAGCTTCTTCGTCTACGCCGTGGCGACAATGTCGGCCGAAGCTATCGCCGAGTTCGTAGCCAGCCCTTATGGACTCGTCGTCGACGTTCGAATGCTGAACTTCTTCCGGCTCGCTGGAAGCACGACGATACTCGTTTTGGCAGGACTGGCAGTGGCATCCGTTTTTGTTCAGAACTTCTGGTGCCGTTATTTGTGTCCATATGGCGCGCTGATGGGGATGATCTCCATGCTGAGCCCCTTGCGAATCACACGCAGCGAAAGTGCGTGCATTGATTGTGCCAAATGTGCCAAGGCCTGCCCGGCAGTTCTTCCGGTCGATAAACTGGTACAGATTCGTTCGGCCGAATGCATGGCATGCCTGGAGTGCGTTGCAGTATGTCCGGCGAAGGACGCCTTGTCTCTGAAGGTGCTGGGCGGCACGGGAGCACGAAGTCGTGTATCTCCGTGGCAGATGGCGGCAGGAATGGCAATCATCTTCGTTGGCCTGGTCGGATATGCAAAATTAACCGGTCACTGGGATACACATCTGCCTCAGGAAGTCATTTGGAAGCTGGTGCCGTCGGCAAACGAACAGGAGCATGCGATAGTAGGAAATGAAGCGCCTTGAGAAATGAAAACTCGCGGCTGCTGATTCGTGAGTTCGTCGCAGGATTTAGTGCACCGGTTCGTAGCACCCGCCTCGCCAATAGCGGGGCGAGATGGACCCCTCAGGTCTGTCGCAGGGTAAGACGTAGTGGTGTCCGAGACTGTTGTTCGAGCAAAATGGAGTCCGTCAGCCCGCCGGAATGCCATGGGTCAAGAGAAGCACGTTGCGTGACAACCGCGCATCTAATTTTCCATGGCCAGAGACCACAAAAGCGATCCCGTCATGCCCGACTCAGCCGGGCGCGTCATGTACATCGATGAACAGTCGAACCGGGAAGAAGTGGTTCGCCAACTCGCTTATCAATTCTATGAACTGCGTGGTCGCGAAGAGGGCCACGCGCTGGATGACTGGCTCGCCGCCGAAAAGTCCGTGCAAACCCAAGAGCGCCGAGCCCAAGCCGCCTAAACAAATGGGGGCAGTGTTGCACGTCTTTCTTTTTTGCACTGCCCCATTTCTCAGCTCCGCTGAGTGCAGCATAAGCGCCTAACGCTGGAGTTGGACTCTTGTCGATACACGAAAATTGCTGTTAAGAACGGGTAAAATTACCGGGAAATATGGCGCGCCCTGAGAGATTCGAACTCCCGACCTTCTGATTCGTAGTCAGACGCTCTATCCAACTGAGCTAAGGGCGCTCGTGTTGCGGTCAGTCGATTATAACAAATCAAACCAGGCGCTTAACGCAGAGAAGGCGGAGTAACGCAGGGATATCAAGGTGGGCTGGCGATCGATCATGTCTTCGGTTCGGGCGAAAAAAGCTTTCGGATGCTTCCGTGCATTTCGTTGAGCACGCTGTTCAGCTTGATGAGATTCGGAGTGTCAACCGCGATGCGCTGTGAGGCAATGTCGCCGATGATGCGCTCGCACATTTCCGTTGTTCGCTGAATACGAAACTGAATGACCGCACGATTCACCTCGGCAGGATTGTGGTCGCGAGCCGTGGCTATTGCCCAGAGGGTGTTGCGGAGGTGATCGAGGGCCCGGCGAAAATCATCCATCAGCATGCTCGGCAGGCCTACGCCCTGCAAATCACGCTCAATCTTCTCGAGGTCTTCTTTTAAGTCACGGACGTGCTCGATCAGTACATCGGACATCGCCATCCGGCGTTCCCCTTGATCCGCACCAACGTGCGAAGAGTGCTTCGTCCCGCTCATGCTAAATCAAAAACATCGTATTGCCACCACTTTTCGATTTGACATTTGTAGCAGTGTGCAACGAAATGCCCTGCCGTTTTCCCGGCCAACGGACAGGCGTGACATGATGATGACACCTGCAAAGCTCAAGGATTATGGGCGCACGCTTTCGTGAAGTCAGCCGCTCAATAGCTACAGCGCTACTGGCAACAGCTGGGAGGCTTTTTGCGACGCGCGCGAAGTCTTGTGAACACGATCGCTGCGAGGATTGCGGCGGCAACGGTAATGGCTAACGCGGCCTGCATTGATCAATCATAGATCAGCGATATTATCGGTGCCGATTTGGGCAATGATCCTCGAACAGAATTCAAATTATCCACAGCGCTGCCATGGCGTTGTCTTATGCTGAACACCGCAGCAGGTCCTATCTGCCTATGGCGTGACTAGGGCTCGCGCAACGCAGATGCGGTGCTCAACTCGGCATTGAGTCGCGAGCCTGCATCCTGCCTTTCCCTCCCCAGTTGTTCACGCCAGTGCAACGCGGTTTCGGCCCAAACCCAGGAGGATGAAATGCGAAAGCTTTGTATCGTTCTATTTGTACTCGTCATTTTCAACATTGTTTCCGCTCAGAACCTGTCTTCCGCTAACCTGCATGCCGATTACTACAGCGCTGCAGAGCAGTTTTCTCCCTCTGAGAATCCCAATGGCACGTGGACTTACGGCTACAGCAAGCGCCTGGGTTCCCGGTTCAACCCACTCACAACGGCAGGCGGATGTAACTGCGCCGACGAATACAACGGCTGGTATGGACCATCAGGTCCTGGGAGCGCGCCTATGATCGTGACCAGCAGTGGATTGGCGCAGCAGTACGCCATCAAATTGCAGGCTTCTTCAAACACAACGACTGTGTTGCGCTGGACTGCTCCCTCTTCCGGGAAGTACGACTTGATCGCTAACTTTTACGGCGTCTCAGGCGGCTCAACTATTGCAATCCTTGTCGAGAATCGAATTCGGTTTCAGGACATCATTTCTGCAGCTAACGATCGGAAATGGTCGTGGCTTACCTTCAGAGCGGCGCAGGGTGACACGGTCGACTTCGTTGTCGGATCTAAAGGCGATTTGACGGACTCTGGCGTCCTGCTGCAGGCAATGATCCGCACGCACAACTACCGCTTCGAGGTAATCGATCCACCGGGATCGAGGTGGACCATTACTCGCCGCATTAACAATCTGGGTGCGATTGCTGGGGCCTTTCGCGACAACCAGGGCGTCTATCACGGCTTCGTTTTACATAAAGGTAACTACATCGTGATCGATTACCAGGACCCAGAAGGAGAATTCGTTGCCGGCGGAACCTATGCACTGGGAATCAATGACTGGGGCCAGGTGGTCGGATATGCGTTTAGTGCAGATTACACCACTGTGCGTAGTTTCTTATGGCAAAACGGAAAGTTCAAAAACATCACCGTACCCGGACTCACCAATGTAGGAGCACAAGGCATTAACAATTGGGGAGAGATTGTCGGATACAGCGACACCAATGCCTTCCTACTGCAGAGAGATGGTAAGTGGTTATCCATCGCCCCTCCTGAGATCAGCTATTATCCGTCCGCTGAGGTAGTCACGACGTTTGGCAAAGTGGGCGGTAATTACTACGATCAGGATTTCTGGATACACAGTTTCGTTCGCGATACAAAGGGCAACTATTCCGACATCTCGTTCCCCGGAGCAACCGATACCGTTCTCTACGGCATGAACGACTGGGGCGTGATTAGTGGTCGCTACTTCGGCGGGCCGGTTTGTGCCCCGGACTACAGCTACGGACAATCCTTCATGAAGGTCGGGGCGCGATACCTTCCAATCTGGGTACCGGGCCAGATAAGTAGTGGCGTGGACGGCCTCAACAACTTTGGAGTGATTACCGGCCTCGCTATCGATGTGAATGGAATTGGTCACGGATTTATTGGAATTCCGGATACCGAATAGCCCAAACCTCGACTAGCCCACCGCGACAGGTATTGCGGTGGGCTTTTTCTATTTGCGATGTAGTACCGGAGGATTCGAATCGCTCTTGCTGCTCGTATCGGTTGGTTCCTGGCCTGCGTCGCGCTGTATGAGTGTTGGATGTCCGTTAAAGCCGGCATCAATCTTGTAGCGGTTGTCGAGCGCGATCACGCGTGCCTTGATTTCTTCAAAGTCACTCGTATCGACGACGTAATCTGTACGGGGCGGCAAATACCGCTCAATTTCGTTCTGGGCGCGCTTGATGCGATCACCGGTCATAGGATGAGTGGAGAATGCCTTGGCAATAAAGCTGTGCTTCCCTTTCTCGTCGGTCTTGAACTTCTCGAACAGCTTCACGAATTCCTGGGGATCGTATCCCGTCTCGTAGTCGTATTGCAGGCCGAGGAAGTCGGCTTCGCGCTCGGCATCGCGGCTAAACTTCAGCACTCCAATGGGAACCGCTACTCCCATGGCTTCCCTGACTGCCAGCGCGGCTGGACCGCCAAACATGATCAGAGGAATGGATGCCAGGTTGAAGATTTCGTTACGGGTGGCATTTTTGGTCGCATGGCGCGCAGCCACATGCGCGATCTCGTGCGCCATGACGCCCGCGAGTCCTGCTTCATTGTCGGCAGCCTCGATCAAGCCGGTGTTGACGAAGAAGAATCCGCCAGGGAGCGCGAAAGCATTTACTTCGTCATCTTGCAGGACTTTTATCTCGAATGGGACGCGAGCATCGGAATTGGCGACAAGCCGCTGCCCCAGCCGATTGATATACGCGTTGATAACCGGATCTTCCACGACCCTGGAGTTCGCTTCGACTTCCTGGGCGAGCTGGCGGCCCATCTCGATCTCGCGTTCGAGAGAGTAGAAATCGAGTCCGGCGCCGATGTTCCGGTTGCCGATTTTGGTCAGGTCGTATTTTGGGTCGAGATGCCGGGCAGGCGGAGTGACGCGCGGCAGGAAGAAACTGAACGAGATGCCGGGAAGATCTGCCGGACTCTGGTGAAATGCAACGGCAGCGAGCGATGAGACCAGATCAGGCGCATTTGTGAACCGAACCTGTGCTCCAAGCAGAGTGCCGAAGAAAAGCATCAGCAACATCGACACCGCACGGCCAGTTTTCATCGCCGTCTCGAATGACTGGAGTACGTCCGCGTCACGTTAGAACTCAATGTAGCTTCACTCGTTGCTTCGGCGGGACGAGCAACGGAGCGAGAATCGAATTCAAAGTGAGGCGAAGATTAAATCACAACTTCCCTGGCTTCGATCCTTTTTATAGGTCCGAGAGCGCGAGGAAGATGGCGTGCAGTGCGGCTTCCTGAATTGCTGAGAGACCTTCTAATGACTCTGGCGGAGAGGCTGCTGTAGTTTTCGGGCACGTGCTGAAGCCAACCGCCGGCCGGAGCGTCAATCTAACCAATTGAAAATAAATAGTATATTTAGCTATCCTAAAACCTTAGCTAAACCCACTCAAGTTCTTGACATTAGGGTTTGGATTTCGATACATTAGCACTCGTTACATTTGAGTGCTAACAGAGAAGCCGGGTGGGCAATTTAGTCAAGTGCTCGTCTGGACTTCAAATCAATCAGTTCTGCAATGCTCAACCTTTAAGAAGACACAGTTTGAAAGGAGTCGAAAGAATGGCACAGAAGCTAACTCCCCTCCACGACCGCATCCTGGTCCGCCGCGTAGAAGAAGCTGAGACTACGCGAGGTGGGATCATCATTCCCGATAGCGCGAAAGATAAGCCGCAGGAAGGCGAAGTGATCGCCGTCGGCAAAGGCAAAGTAAATGAAGAAGGGAAAGTTCATCCCCTCGATGTGAAAGCGGGTGACCGCATCCTGTTCGGAAAATATTCGGGCACGGAAATCAAGATTGACGGCGAAGAGTTTGTGATCATGCGCGAAGAGGAAGTGCTTGGAATCCTCGAAGGCGCCACGAAACACGCCGGAGCCAAGAAGTAAACGCTTTCGCGTCGTCTGAGGCGCGAGCGATTATCCCGAGCGCTTTTTGTGAAGGATCTGCTGTAACGAGAACAGCAAACACGCAAAGATTCCAGAAGGAGATTGAGAAAAATGGCAAAGCAAATCGTTCATGGTGAGGATTCCCGCCAGGCAATTCTGCGCGGCGTCAATGCCCTTGCCGATGCGGTGAAAGTCACCCTTGGCCCCAAAGGGCGCAACGTCGTGATCGAGAAGAAATTCGGTTCTCCGACGATCACGAAGGACGGCGTCACCGTTGCGAAAGAAATTGAACTGAAGGACACGCTTGAGAACACCGGCGCGCAGATGGTGCGCGAAGTTGCCAGCAAGACCAGCGATGTTGCCGGTGACGGCACCACGACGGCCACCGTTCTGGCGCAGGCGATCTTCCGCGAGGGCGTGAAGACCGTTGCTGCCGGCGCGAACCCGATGGCACTGAAGCGCGGTATCGACAAGGCCGTTACCGCGATCTGCGGCACAGTTGATGCCGAGGGCAACCGCACTCCGGGCGAACTCGACAAGTTGTCCCAGAACGTTTCGGGCGACATGAAGAAAATCGCTGAAGTTGGCACCATTTCGGCCAACAACGATCACACCATCGGCAAGATCATTGCTGAGGCGATGAAGAAGGTCGGCAAGGACGGCGTGATCACCGTGGAAGAGTCCAAGACGATGGAAACCCAGCTGGACGTCGTCGAGGGCATGCAGTTCGACCGCGGTTACCTGTCCCCCTACTTCGTTACCGACCCCGAGCGCATGGAAGCGGTTCTCGACAACGCGCTCATCCTGATCCACGAGAAGAAGATTTCCTCGATGAAGGACCTGCTCCCGCTGCTCGAGCAGATCGCGAAGGGCGGCAAGCCGCTCCTGATCATCGCGGAAGACGTTGAAGGCGAAGCACTGGCAACCCTGGTGGTCAACAAGCTGCGCGGCACGTTGCAAGTCTGCGCCGTGAAGGCGCCTGGATTCGGCGATCGTCGCAAGGCGATGCTGCAGGATATCGCCATCCTGACGGGCGGCAAGGCGATCACTGAAGACCTTGGCATTAAGCTCGAGAACGTACAGCTGCAGGACCTCGGCCAGGCCAAGAAGATCACCGTCGACAAGGACAACACCACGATTGTCGAGGGCAAGGGCAAGTCGGGCGAGATCGAAGGCCGCGTGAAGGAAATCCGCAGCCAGATCGACAAGACTACCAGCGACTACGACCGCGAGAAGCTCCAGGAGCGCCTGGCAAAGCTCGTGGGCGGCGTTGCGGTGATCAAGGTCGGTGCAGCTACGGAAACCGAAATGAAGGAAAAGAAAGCCCGCGTGGAAGACGCCATGCACGCTACCCGTGCAGCAGTCGAGGAAGGCATCGTCCCCGGCGGCGGAGTTGCGCTGGTTCGCTGCATCAAGGCGCTGGACAATGTGAAGACCGAAGGCGATGAGAAGATCGGTCTCAACATTGTGCGTCGCGCTCTGGAAGAGCCTCTGCGCCAGATCGTCGGCAATGCAGGCGTCGAAGGTGCAGTCGTGGTTGGCAAGATCCAGGAGTCGAAAGACACCAACTACGGCTACAACGCTCAAACCGACGAGTTCGAGGACCTGATCAAGGCCGGTGTTGTCGATCCGACCAAGGTTACCCGCACCGCCCTGCAGAACGCGGGTTCCATCGCCGGCTTGATGCTGACCACCGAAGCCATCGTCAGCGAGATTCCGGAAGAGAAGAAAGCTCCGGCAGCTCCTGGCCACGGCGGCATGGGCGACATGTACTGATCGCGTAGTCCGCGGCTTCTGAGCCGCGGGCGATCATCCTGAGCGCGAAAAGCGCGAAGGAACTTAAATTAAATTAAGCCCCGCAGCGATGCGGGGCTTTTGTTTATGTCGCGCCGAAGAAAACCCTGTGGTGGCCCAGGTTCGCGTCCTGCTGGTCGACGCTAACCTGGGTGTAGATAAGCGCCTATAGTGCAAATTTTGATCAAGTGATATGGGCAGTCAGCGACTCTATAGCTGCCCAGGTTAGCCAAAAATTGGCAAACCCGGGGTACCTGGCTGTCGAGTATCGGCTGTCAGCCGAAGCAATCTAGCCCTGCAGTAATATCGTATCAAGATATTTAAGAGATAAAAAACAATACGACGCTGCGACATCTACCCATGATTCGGGGAGGCGGGAGGGTGACCTTGCCTGCGAAAAACGTATCCCATAGCTGAGAGAGTGAGCATCAGTAAGGGGAGACGAAAATGACGAACTCAAAGCGAGCGCGATACACGTTGGAGTTCAA
>JAJPJE010000034.1 GCA_021324365.1 Terriglobia bacterium
ACAAATAGCTGAACATCTGATCTTGCTGATGATCGTTTCCGCGCATGCTCTCTGGTAGCATGCCTGCGCTGTGGATTACGAGTAGTTTTTCAGCAGCCTGCTAGAGGACGTACTCGCCGCTCGCTCTCCTCGCCATCTTCGCGCGTGTAGTGGAATTCAGCGTAGTTCCTCTCCGAAGCTGCTTTGTTCAGTGAATCGACACTCCGCTTCAACTCAGGGCTAGGCCGAAAGTTCAGAGCAAACACCAGCGTTTCATCAATCTTGTCGCGCAGATCGGCTGGCAGCGCCGCCTCGATCTTGTGCAGTGCCTGCATGGCGGCGTCGCCTTGCGCCTCGCCTCCCCAGGCGCGCACCATGCGGGCGCCCAATACTAGCGCTTCGATTTCGGATCGCGTGAACATCAAAGGTGGAATATCGAAGTCCTGCCGCAGCAGGTAGCCGATACCAGCTTCGCCTTCGATTGGCATTCCCGAAAGCTGCAAATCGCGTACATCGCGATAGATGGTGCGCTCGGAAACCTGCAGCTTCTCCGCGAGCCGGCGCGCGGTGATCATGCGGCCGACTCGCAGGAATTGAACGATTCGGAAGAGCCGATCGGCGCGTCGCATTTCAATAGGTGTGCAGGCCGACTACATTGCCTTCGGTGTCGATTATACGAGCGGCTCGTCCCATGCCCTTTGGGAGCTCAATGACGCTGACCACCTTGCCGCCAGCCTTCGGCACACGGGCGAGTACCTCATCGAAAATGCCATCAGCATTCAGATACACGACACTCCCGCTTGCTCCAGCCCTCAACGCATCTTCTTTCACAACACATCCCGAGATTGCCGGTTTCTCATAGTTGAACACAGCGGTCGGGGTACCCATGAAATCCATTTTGTTGAGTTCGAAATTGAAGATCGTTTCGTAGAACTTAACGGCGCGATCGTAATCCGTGCTGGGAATCTCAAACCATACGACGTTGTTCTTCACGGCAGTGGCAGTAGTCATCTTCTTCTCCTGGTGCGATCAATTCGCAACGAGAGGCAGGATAGGGAAGGGCTACTGACAGCATCGTGTCAGTAGGGTTTCCGAGACGTAAACGCAGCGCGATTTTAGAGCGTTGTTCGGAGGCCTTGACGATGTAGACTAGACTAAGTAGACTTAGTTCATACGGAGGGCTTCTGTCTGAACATGAAGAACGTGAATATCCATGAAGCGAAGACTCACCTTTCCCGCCTCGTCGACGAAGCTGCGGAGGGAAGGCCGTTCGTCATCGCAAAAGCAGGAAAGCCCTTGGTCAAGGTAACCGCACTGGATACACCGGTGGGAAAACAGGTTCGCAGGCTCGGGTTTGTCGCTGGCCAGTTCAAGGTTCCGGATGATTTTGATACCCTGGGCAGCGAAGTGATCGAAAAGATGTTTGGCGGCAAAGAATGAAACTGCTGCTCGACACTCACATTCTCCTCTGGGCAGCAAACGAACCAAAGAGTCTTTCCAAAACAGCACGCAGCCTCATCGAGAATCCGGAACACGAATTACTGTTCAGCGCCGCCAGCATTTGGGAGATCAAGATCAAAGAGAGCTTAGGACGCGAGGATTTTCGTGTCGATGTGCGAATCCTTCGCCGTGGGTTGCTTGATAACGGTTACAGCGAACTACCCATTACGAGCGAGCATGCTGTTAACCTCGACTGCTTACCGCCGAGCCACAAAGATCCATTTGATCGCATCCTTGTGGCGCAAGCGATCGTTGAAGGAATTACCCTCGTGACAAGCGATCGAGCTCTCGCGGGCTATCCGGGTCCAATCAGAAAAGTCTGAACTGTATCGTGGTCCGCCCAAATCTGGGAAAAAGCCGGCCATGTTCCCACATATGCGATAATCTCCGACCGAGAAGGTAGTCAGTGCAGCGAAACTCTTTCGACCGCTCGATCCAGCGACGCCAATGCACGCGCCCAGATCGCCTGTCGCAGCTTCTTGTAGCTCTCGTCGCAATTATTGCGCTTCTCATCGTCTTACTTCCGGGATTAAATGCGCCGTATGCGCTGCACATCGCTGTATACATTCCGCAACCCGTATTCCAATTCACGATCGTTGTAACAACTGCTTTGCGGACACCAGTTTCGCAGAACGAAGTTGCTCGTCCCGATAGTCCTGACTCTGTAGCTCCGTTGTTCCAACGTCCTCCTCCTGCTTCCGTTTAACTACTAACGCGAAAACTGATGCATTGCTTGCCTGATACGGTCGCACTGCGTCCTGTTGGCCTTGGTCTGGCCGGTTGATTTGCAAAGCAAAATGGAGGATTTGTGAGGTTCAAAGAAATCATAGCCGCTGGTTTAAATCTGGTTTCCGCATGGATTGCGGTTGCCGTCATTCGAGTTGCGGTTAAACAAAACAGAAATACTGCTCGGAGGCTAGTTCGGTTTAACAGGCGCGCGGCGCATTCGGCCCCGTGTTGCGTCCTTCGGCTAATGGTCTTTGCTGTAGTCATTTCCAACTCCGGTTGGACTCAGGCCATGGCGAGCGGCGCAGAGCCGACCCCGAAACCTGCAGTTGACGCGATCTTGAGCGCATTCGACAAGTACAAGATCGTTGCCATACCGGCGGCACACGGGCAGAAGGATCTGGACGACTTTATACTCATGCTCGTTCGCGACCAGCGTCTCCCGCTGATCGTTAACGACATTGCTGTCGAATGTGGCAATTCCATCTATCAGCAGATCCTGGACCGGTACATTGCTGGCGAGGAAGTGCCATTTTCCGAGGTGCGCAAGGTTTGGCGCAATACGACGCAAGGGCTACTCTGCGGGACAGATGGCTTCTACGAAACGTTTTATCCACTCATCCGGGCAATCAATCAAAAACTCCCAGCAGACAAGCGGCTTCGTGTTCTCGCTGCAGCCAAAGCAGCCAAGCGAATCCGAAGTTCAACATGCAGTAAAGATGTGTCTGGAATGGCAAAAAGAAAAGTCAACGAATTCTCGATGAAAGTGATCTGTCGAATTTGCGGAAGGCGCTCGTTCTCTGGGGCGCCTTCTCAAAATTCAGTGGAGCAGTGAACGGCATGGACCGTGAAGACTTCAACCGGATAGTCGGCGAAGCGCTCGATGCGCTCCCAGAAGAATTCCGGGCGCGAATCCAGAATGTCGCCATTCTGGTTGAGGATGCGCCGGCAAACCAGTCAGCTCATCCGAAGCAACTGCTGCTCGGCATCTTCCACGGCGTGCCAATGACGAGGAGAAGTATGTTCGATCTCTACACCGGGCCGAGTCACATCGTGCTTTATCAGAAGAACATCGAAGCCGTGTGCTCGACCGATGATGAAATCCGACAACAGATTCGTATGACCGTGATTCACGAGCTGGGTCATTATTTCGGCATGAGCGAGGAGCAACTCAGGGGAGTGTAGGTTTCTGTCGCCGCGGCTTCGGGAAGATTGCGTGCGTCTCTTCTTGTCAGCGGTTTCTCACTGGCTCGTTATGGTCGTAGCTGATCACGCGAGTGAGCCACCACCGTCTACCTTCGTACTTCCATAATTGCACGAACCTGGCATCACCCTGGTCGTTGTCAATTCCCGGATGACTGAACCTGTGCACGCCGGTCTCCAAGGCGCCGTAGTGGTTCATCGGAAAGACCTCAATGCTGACGAGATCGCGGTGCACCTTGCCGCAAATGTTCTGCTTGATGGCCGCGACCAATTGTTCGCGCGTCATGGGCCCGCCGCCAGTCTGGTCATGGTAGAACTCGAGATTTTCCGGAAAAAAGGAGCCGAACTTCTCCAGTTGGCAGCGGTTGTAGGCATCGAACAACTCCGCGTCGAGCCGTCTGATGGTTGCGGTCAACTCAGCAGGTGACATCTGAGCGGGGTCTTTCGTCGCATGCAGCGACGGCGCTGCGGATTGGGTCGAGTCCTTGGAACTGACCTGAGCAAATGCCACGGTTGCGGTTGCCGCGAGTATGACCACGCAAAAGGCCCAGCCATTCACGTTTTTCATGAAGCCTCCGTACAGCAATACGACAATGCGAGCGGCGATGTTCCATAGAACAATCGGGCCGCTTGACAGCTATGCTGCGGTCAGATCCCGCGAGGCGCATGTCGGGCCCTCCTGTGGAATGTCCGATAACAAATATTATGTTAAATACGAAATTGACCAGCGGAATTCGACGGGTTGTAAGGGTCTGACGCTTTTATCTAGGTGTTCCGTCGCATTTCCTTTACGGCGCGTTTCGACGACAATCAGAGTCGATGCCGAATCGTTCGTCACGCGGATTCTCTGTACTCGAACTGATGATGGTGGTCGCCATCGTGACGGTGCTTGCGGCAATGTCCTACTCTGTGATGATCGCAGTAAGGCTGCACGCCGATGAGGCTTCGGCGGTCCAGTCGCTGCGCGCGATCGAGGCCGCCGAGTACGATTACGCGGCCCGCCATCCTTCGATTGGATTCACAGTGCTGGACAACCTGCCGATCTCCGATTCGTCGCTGAAGACCGGCTACAAGCAGGATTACGAGTTCACCATTGTGCTGGCGCCGGGCATACCGGGTCAGCCGAACACGCAATTTCGTGTCGCAGCAATGCCGGCCGGACTGAACGAGTTGCTGGCTAGCCGCAGCTACTATGCCGATGAGACCGGAACGATAACGTTCGCTCGCGGGCGCGAGCCGTCGGCCGATTCCTTAAAGGTAAAGATTAACAAAGCGCAGTGAAGTGTCGTCCCTCCGGGGCTGGTGGATGTTATTCCCCTTTACCCACTGCGTACACCGCGGGCTATGGGAGTTCGCCGCTCCCGCGGCTCGGAATGTCGATCGATTTGTCCTTCACGGATTCCAAGAACCAGTTGTCAGACACACAGGAATGCTAGATTCCTCGAGCACTAAAGAGCTCTGACTCAAAATTAAGAACTCGCGTCGGCGTGGCTGAAGCCACGCCCCTTCAAAACCACTTCTAATTACCCGGTTTTGGTGGACTGGCGTCGCCTTCTGTGTCATCTCGCCATCCGGGATGCACCAGGACCATGTGGACGTCCAGGTCCCATTGCTCTTCGAATCGCAGATCGCAGCCGAGCGGACAGACCCATTTCTGGGGAGCGGCGTCAGGTATGCGGCAGCCAGTGGGAAACTGAAGAATGACCGCCATGCCGTACAGCATAGGACGGCTCGTTTGCCGATGCAGTGCGCGCGGTCACAATCATGGGAATGCATCCGCAGAGAGCCTCAGGGGCTAAAGCGCTGGAAATGTGAACCTCGAAACGGGGCAACTGAAGCCGCTCCCCTTCAAATCACATTCGCGCCAGGCGGCACCCTCCAAATCGCGTTCGCGCTCCGTCAAGTGGCAGGGTTCAACTCAGGCTTGAGGAGCGATGGTCTGTTCCACGTCGCGCCGGAACTCAGCCAAGGCTTCGATGCGCTCAGGGGTAGCTTCGACTACCTGCAATTTGTTCTGGAAGACCTTGTGTCCGTTCTGCTCGGTGAGCACGCCGATGCCTTCGCCTACGCGCCAGCCAGGCGTACCGATCATCTGCAAACCGCCCGGGAGCGGGAGCATCATGACGATGCAATCGCCACGCACGACGCCCACGGCGTTGGGAAACAGATCGAAGGTTTGAATTTCAAATCCGGCGAGGTAGAGACGTTGCAGTTGTTCGGCAGCATCCATGAGTGAACTCGCCGCTAGCGGGCGGTCGCACAATTCAAGATCATCACGCCGCGAATAATATCACCGGTCGCGATGGTGCTCATACCTCTTAAGCGTTTGGCGAACTATGCTGCTCGTTTCAGATCGGTCTCGTGCACGTCAGGGGAAACAATGATCTTGTCGATTGAGTGCCCGCGATCGACAAGAAAATAATCAACGATGTAGCAGAGCGTTATCATTCCGAACAGAATGCCCAGCAGGAGGATGAATTGAGGGCTGTCCATAGTTGCTCCGAATCCCTATTACTGTTGGAGAGTGGCGGTGCTGGAAGGGTTGTCGTGGGCGGCTGAAATGCGGATCCTTGGCCGCCGGGTCGGCTCCTGATGACAAACCAGAGGAACGGCTTATGACGACAAAAGACGGTCGTCAATTACATCTTGTAGCGACCCATATCTTCTTCGCCCAGGTTCTCGAGCCATTTGCGCATCTCCTCGCTGGAGACTTTGTCGGAAAGCGCACTGGCGAGCCGGGAAGTCTTGAGTACCTGGTCTTCTACGAAGATGGGGCAATCGACGCGCAGCGCCAGAGCCAGCGCATCCGAGGGCCGGGAATCGATGGAGATGGACTGGCCTTCCCTTTCCAGCCAGATCACAGCGAAGAAAGTGTCGTCGCGAAGGTCGTTGACGACCACTTTCCGAACTTCAGCTTCCAGTCCGATGAGAAGATTTTTCAGCAAATCGTGGGTCATGGGCCGGGGAGTCGAAACCTTCTCGATCTCGAGGGCGATCGCGTTAGCCTCGTAGATGCCCACCCAGATTGGTAGTACCTGCTCGCCACCGATGTCTTTGAGGATGACAACTGGCATGTTGGTGACTGGGTCCATCATGAGGCCACGAATTTTCATTTCGACTTCCACAGGTCCCTCCTGCCTAAACGGCAAGCTCGCCCACCAGACTATTCGCGTAGCTCTGGGTAACTCGCACCTGAACGTAACTGCCGATGGTCAACGAAAGGTCGTCAGGTGCGGTGAAGTTTAGCACTTTATTTTGCGAAGTCCGACCATACCATTGTTTGCGGGAGTGGTTACGGCCTTCCACCATCGCCTCTACTGTCTGGTTTAGATGCCGCTTATTGTTCTCGACGGAGATCTGTTTCTGGCGCTCGTTCAGAATGGCCAGCCGCAGGGACTTTTCTTCCTCAGAAATCGCGTCCGGCAAGCTCAGCGCCTGCGTGTTCGGGCGCGGCGAGTACTTGAACGTGAATGCCCCGTCATATTGAACTTCGCCCAGCAGCGCGATAGTTTCCTCAAAATCCTCTCGCGTTTCACCAGGGAACCCGACAATCAGGTCCGTAGTCAGGCTGATATCGCGCCTAGCGGCCTTGATCCAGGAGATGCGTTCGAGATACTGCTCTCGGGTGTAGAGCCGCTGCATGGCGTCGAGAACCTTCGTTGATCCGCTTTGCACCGGGAGATGAACGTGATCGCAGAGTGTGGGCACGGCGTCGATGGCGTCGACAATGTCTCGGGTAAAGTCGCGCGGATGGGAGGTGGTGAAGCGAACGCGTTTGATTCCGGCGATCTCCCCAACGGCAGCCAGCAACTCGGCAAACGTCTTTTTTCCTGAAGGATCACGATAAGAGTTCACGTTTTGCCCGAGCAGCTGAATATCCGTGAATCCCTGGTCGACCATGCGGCGCGCTTCGGCGAGAACAGACTCGGAAGTCCGGCTGCGCTCTTTGCCCCGAGTAAATGGAACGACGCAGTAGGAGCAGAACTTGTCGCACCCTTCGATGATGGTGATGTATCCGCGGTGTTGGTTACTACGCGCGGTGAACTCGGTGTCGAAGGTCTGATCCGTGTGGCGGTCGTCCAATCCGGTTACGCGCCTGTTCCCTGCTTCCAGTTGCACCAGCATTTCAGGCAAATTGCGGTAGGAAGCGGATCCGCAAACCATCGATACGTGCGGCGCGCGTTCGAAGATTTTGTGCCCTTCCTGCTGCGCCACACAGCCGAGCACACCGAACTTCTTGCCTTGGGACTGGAGCTTTTTGTAGTCGGCGAGGCGATGGAATACTTTCTGCGCGGCTTTATCGCGAATGGAGCAGGTGTTGTAGAGGATCAGGCCTGCCTCCTCGACGGTCGAGACCTGCTGATAGCCTTCCGAGAGGAGCGTGCCGATGACTTTTTCCGAGTCGTGCACGTTCATCTGGCAGCCAAAGGTCTCGATATAAAACGTTTTTGCCTCACCCTGCGCCATACGTTTCAGTATAACCCTTCAACGAGTCGATTGTTCCCCCCGCACTCTTGGTGACAGCGAGCACAGAGCGGCAATTCCAGCTGCTAACGATTCCACTTGACCCCGACTCCATACTTTGCGAATTTGCTCGGGTGGGAGGAAATCCTCTGGGGTGAGGAAAATGGCCACTGTTTCCGTCAATCAACCAAAACATATTGATCAAGCGGCAATCGGGCAGTTGATGCAGGTCGGCGGTGGAATGCTTTACAGCGCCGCGCTGTATACCGCTACAAAGCTCGAGATCCCGGATCACCTCGGTGAGGTCCCTCGGAGTGTTGCGGAACTGGCGTCAGCAACACACTGCAATGAAGACGCGCTTTATCGCTTGCTACGCGCACTCTCGGCTATTGGCATGTTTGAGGAAGTGAAACCGCGTACGTTTGCGAACACGCCGCCCACGGAATACTTGCGGTCAGGAGTGCCCGGCTCGGTCCGCGACAGCGTGCTCTGGATCTCGAATCCGTTTCACTTCAATGTGTGGAAGGAACTGACGTACTCGGTTAAGACGGGAGAGCCCGCCATTGATCACATTTACGGCAAACCATGTTTTGAAGTGCTGGAAATGTTGCCGGATGTTGCCGAAGAGTTTAACGCCGGGATGACAGCTCTAAGCGCAAAGATTGTACCTGCCGTTCTGGATGCCTACGACTTTTCGGGAATCAAAACGCTGATGGATGTTGCCGGCGGTCACGGGTTCGTGCTTTGCGAAATCCTGCACAGTAATCCGAAGATGAAGGGCGTCATCTTTGATATTCCCCAGGTGATTGAAGGCGCCAAATGCCGCGTATGCGACCTGAAGTTGGAACGCAGGTGTACCCCTCTAGCGGGAAACTTCTTTGAAGCAATCCCAGCGGGGGCGGACGCGTATTACTTCCAGCACATCATCCATGACTGGAACGATGAGAAGTGCCTCACTATTTTGCGAAATGCTCATCGCGCGCTCGAGGGCGTGAAGAATGGCAAGATCATCGTGGTCGATTGCGTGCTGCCGGAGAACTCTGAGCCCCACTTCGGCAAACTTCTCGATCTGGAGATGCTGCTGATGCCGGGCGGCCGCGAACGCACAGAAAAGGAATTCCGCGCACTGTTTGTGAAGGCGGGTTTTGAGATCACGAAGATTGTATCGACAAAGGTATCGGAGAGCGTGATCGAGGCAAGACCGGTCTAGCGAAGTATCTTTCATCTCCTGAAGCCGCCAGTACGGGAAGCCAGCGCGCCTCGCCCGGGAATATCACTTGTTTCCGTTCCTCACCATCTTCAGAAACGCCGCATGCACGCGGGTGTCGTCGCTGAGTTCGGGATGAAAGGTCGAGGCCATGACTTTGCCTTGGCGAATGAGTACAGGATCGTCGCCTTGCCTTGCCAAAACCTCTACATTCGAGCCGAGGTGTTCGAACTTCGGAGCACGAATAAAGACCATTTCCAGCGGCCCGCCACCGCACTCGAGATCAGCGACAGCACTTCCCTTTCCGATAAAGCTATCTACCTGACGCCCATAAGCATTGCGTCGAATGGTGACATTCAGCGCACCCAATCCGGGCTGGGAAGGATTCTCGACGCGATTCGCCAGCATAATCGCCCCGGCGCACGTTCCGAACGTAGGACGGGTGAGAACGAACTGTTTCAGCTTCTCGAATCCGTGTTCACCTAGCACTTTAAGGAATGTAGTGGACTCACCGCCCGGAATGATCAGCGCATCGATTTCGTCCAACTGCTCGGGCTTGCGCACTTCAACGACCGCGGCGCCCAACTGCTCCATCCGGCGCCGGTGCGCCTCGAAGTCGCCCTGTATGGCCAGAACTCCTACTTTCATACTTTGAAGATAAATTGTGGTGCGAATGGTGTAAACGTGCGGATCACTGGCGGTTCTAGTCGGGATGGCTATAATCGCCAGCGCCAGACATAACCTGGTTTCCGGAGGCTCGGTGCAAAGCTCATCGGCCACTATCCGCGTGCAACACAGATTTACGCCCACTCTGCTGCGGAGTGCGATTGTCGCCGCCATTGGCGGACTGCTCTTCGGCTTCGATACGGCCGTGATTGCGGGAACCACCCAGGCGTTGACTGACGTGTATCACCTTACGCCGGGAACTCTTGGCCTTACGGTGTCCATTGCGCTCTGGGGAACCATTCTCGGCGCCGCCACCGCAGGAGCAATCGGAGACAAGTACGGACGGCGCGATAGCCTGCGCGGCCTGGCCTTGCTCTATCTCATTTCCGCGCTCGGCTGCGCCATGGCCGCCAACTGGTCGATGCTGGTAGTTTTCCGCTTCCTGACCGGGCTGGCGATTGGCGGCTCTTCCGTGCTTGGGCCTATGTACATCGCCGAAGTCTCACCTGCACGTTGGCGCGGAAGGCTGGTAGGGCTGTTTCAGTTCTGTGTCGTCTCGGGGATTCTGCTGGCCTATCTTTCGAATTACCTGGTCGGGTTGGAGCGTTACGGAGATACCGAATGGCGTGTGAAACTCGGAGTGGCGGCCCTTCCCGCACTCGTGTTCCTGTTCCTGCTCTTTACGATTCCACGCAGCCCTCGCTGGTTAGCAAAACAAGGCCGCACGGAGGAAGCGCTGAAGGTTCTTCAAGCGACGGGAGAACCCGATCCCTCGGGACAGTTGCAGGAGATCGTCCGCTCTATTGATGAAGAACACCATCGAAGGAACGAGCCGCTTTTTTCGATGCAGTACAAGCTGCCCATCATTTTGGCAATCACCGTCGGACTGTTCAACCAACTGGCTGGAATCAACGCGATTCTTTACTACCTCAACGACATTTTCGCGCGCGCGGGATTCACGAAGGTCTCAAGCGATCTTCAAGCCGTGGTGATCGGCGCAACCAATCTGCTGTTCACCATGGTTGGGTTAAGCGTTATCGACAAGTTGGGTCGCAAGACTCTGTTGCTGGTGGGGGCGGTCGGGACGGCGGCTTGCCTGTTCGGTGTGTCAGCAGTGTTCTTCCGGCATAGTCACGAGAACCTTCTTTTGCCCCTGCTGGTGATTTACATCGGTTTCTTTGCGCTTTCGCAGGGGGCGGTGATCTGGGTGTATATCAGCGAGGTCTTCCCTACTCGCGTGCGAGGCAAAGGTCAGAGCCTGGGAAGTTTCTCACACTGGTTCATGAACGCGATCATCTCCGGTGTATTTCCGTTGATGGCAGCGGTTTCAGGCGGCTTCGCGTTTCTGTTTTTCGGCGCGATGACGGTGCTGCAATTCTTTGTGGTGCTGTTCGTTTATCCGGAAACCAAGGGCGTGAGTCTAGAGGAGATGCAAAGGAAGCTTGGGATCAGCTGAGAATTAAGTGATTGGGTAATTTGGTGATGAGAATCTCAGCCGCAATGAGCGCGTGATGATAAACGAAACAAGCGCGGACACGAATATCCGCGACACAGACACGGAAGCCCCTCAACGCTAAGGGGCTAAATGTCTATTGCGGAGTGCCTTACTACCAGCCTCTGGTCTGCAGCATTTCTTTTTCCTGCAAGCCGCTGACGGCCAAGCCCTTCATTGAGGACGGCACGTCTTCGCTGACTTCAAGTAATACTTTAGGATCTTTGTAGTGGGTGGTGGCGAGCACGATCGCACGCGCACGCTTGTATGCGTCTTCCGGTGGTGCAAACTCGCTTGAGCTATTCATGAAGATACCCGATCCCACGAAGATCGCTTCCGCTCCCAACTGCATCATCAGCGAGGCATCCGCCGGGGTGGCAATGCCTCCCGCAGAAAAGTTAGGCACGGGCAACTTCCCTGTCTTTGCGACCATACGGATCAGTTCATAGGGCGCCTGGTGATTTTTCGCGGACGCGAACAATTCTTCTTCGCTCATCACGGTCAGAGCGCGCATTTCGCTAACGATCTGGCGCATGTGCTTCACGGCGTGCACTACGTCGCCCGTACCGGCTTCACCTTTGGTGCGGATCATGGCTGCACCCTCGGCGATGCGCCGCAAGGCTTCTCCCAGGTTCCGGGCCCCGCAAACAAATGGCACAGTAAAGGCGTGCTTATCGACATGGTGTAACTCGTCGGCTGGGGTCAGCACTTCCGACTCGTCGATGTAGTCGACCTTCAGTTCCTGGAGGATTTGGGCTTCGGCAAAATGTCCGATACGGCACTTGGCCATGACCGGAATGCTGGTAGCCGCCTGAATCTCGCGAATCTTTTTGGTAGAGGCCATGCGCGCCACGCCGCCCTCGGCGCGAATCTGCGCGGGCACGCGTTCCAAGGCCATGACGGCGGCGGCCCCGGCTCGCTCGGCAATCTCGGCCTGCTCGGCCGTGGTGACGTCCATAATGACGCCGCCCTTCAACATTTCTGCTAGCCCAACCTTCAGGCGCAAACCATTGCTGCCATTGTTCTCGGACATACTGCTCTCCCCAGTGTTATTGGATTGCGACGAACGCACGAAGGCTCCGGAAGATGGAGCGTGGTTCAGAATCCGTGAAGTTCTATTGTATCAGTTATTTACCCTTGGTTCACGGCAGAGCCATAGGACACACGGGCCCCCGTGGATTTAAACGCAGACCCAGGCGTATTCAGCATCCCGGGAGGTAATTAACGCTTCACGCGGGCGCTCTTTGCCAGGTATTTCGCAAACATCCGCTCCGGGTCTACTGCAATGAACTTTCCCCGACTGCGTGCCAACACTTCCCCGCTCTCGTTGCGGATCTCCGCCAGGTTGTAATGTTCGCGACCTTCGACTTTCTCTTCCCAGCCCTCGGCGACGAGCCATTTCCCCAACGGCACAGGCTTCAGATAGTTGACTGTCATCTCCGATGTCACCGCGATTACCTGCCGGATCTTGTTCACCTTGCCCATGGCTTCATCGAGGATGGTGGCGATAATCCCGCCGTGAGCATGCTTTGGCGGCCCCCAATAGCGATTCGGCAGCCGGAACTTGCAACGGAACCGGTGGGTGGCCTCGTCATAGACGAACTTCAAATGCATGCCGTCGGGATTGTCGGGGCCACAGGCAAAGCAGCGGTTGATCGGCAAATTGTGTTTGGCAGTGCCGTGTCCGTGGACAACTTTGTGCTTGTTCATGCGTGCACCAAGTCTAACCCAAAGAATAAGCCCGCATTGTCTTCCTGCTTCAATGCTGAAACGGGACGGTGTCACCGTTCGTGACACACAGAATTGCTGAATAGAGATCAACCACTCGCTGATTTCCGGCCAAAAAGTGTCTGAGTTGTACAGTCAGGTTCTCTAAGGGTGCTAAGTAGCCGGGTTAAGGTTTCTAGCGAAGTCTGAAAATCCCGCAGTGTCACTACTCTGGCCAAAATCAACCAGAGGAGACTCAAACGTGATTTTCAGGGCCACTGTCTTAGTGTGTATTTTTCTGTTTGCCTCATCGATGTTGATCGCGCAGTCGAATTCGGTTCCACGTTCCGGCCACGTCGTTCTGATCATTGAAGAGAATCATCCCTACTCGCAAGTTTATCCAAGCGGAATGCCATGGCTGGTTTCGCAGGTGCAAGGCAATGGCGCAATAGCGTCTAATTTCACCTCTCCCATCAACAATATCGGATCACTGGGCGCCTATCTGTGGCTCTCTTCCGGAAGCACAGAAACGCAGTTTGGATGCAATGGCGGCGGTTGCACCAGCTCCATTACGGATGACAACATTTTTCGCGAACTCGACATGCGCGGCATGACGTGGAAGGTTTACGCGCAAAGCCTGGCCAGCGTCGGTTACACCGGCGACGGTCCTTATCCTTATGTCAAGCGCCATAACCCTGCGGTCTGGTACAGTTCCATCCTCGACAAATCCACGGATTTGCAGCGGGTAGTTCCTTTCACGCAGTTCGCGCAAGACCTCGCGTCGAATAACTTGCCGGAATACAGCATCATCATTCCCGATCTGCAGAATGATGCCCATGACGGCAGCCTCGCGCAGGCGGATGCATTTCTCAAAACCAACATCAACCCGCTGCTTCAGTCTTCTTATTTC
>JAJPJE010000002.1 GCA_021324365.1 Terriglobia bacterium
CCATTCAACCATGACGCGGCGAGGAAAGGAAGGTTACCGCCCTCTCTCGCCCTGGGGCGTCCTTTGGCCTTTTGCCTCAACCGAATGAACTGACGCGGTACATTCTTCCTTTTCTGCCGCGCTGTTCCTCGGGCACGGCTTCGGGGCAATTCCTGCGCCCGGCAGCTTCACCGACTCTGCTTTGTTCGGTTCCTCCCGAACCGCGCGGGTCCCTCCCATAAAGCAGCCGCTTGCTTTGGGAGTGGTCTCCACTCGCTTCTGGGCGCCCCAAGCAAAAGGGGCAGAAAAGGAGATTCAAAAATGTACCTCAATTCAGTTCAGATCATCGGTTTCATCGGCAAAGACCCGGAGCGACGCCAGGCGCGGGGCAACGGCGCAGCGTTCACCGTTCTTCCGTCGCCACGCAGCGTTCATGGAAGAACGCGGACGACGAGTGGGCCTCGAAGACGGAATGGCATCGCGTGGTCGCCTGGAACAGCTTGGGCGAGCGCGTTGCAGCATCGCTTCGCCAAGGCGATCACGTCTTGGTCGAAGGCACGCTCGTCAGCAGCAGCTACGAGCGCGAATACGGCAAGGGCAAGAAGGCCACGACCGTCAAGCACACGGTGTGGCAGATTCGCGCCGATTCGATTCGCAAGCTGAATCGCGCCGAGAAGGAGCCGGAGGCAATCGCTTCCGGCTCCCACGCCACAGTCGAATCGCAGGGCACGCCGGCACAAGACGTGCCCTTTTGAGTCGCGGCGTGTTCTCGAATCGGGCCTCGGCTTCCCGTGTCGAGGCCCTTTCTCTTGATTCTCGCCAGGTAACCAACACCAAAGTCACAGCTTGGCATTAGCGTTTACAACAACGTAAAATCCTCGACCGGGACAGCTTCCGTGCACGGGTTGCGTGCAAGCGGCACTCCCAGCCCAATTCAATGCCGCGCATCTTCGACAACATCGAGCAATCGCTGCTTCCTGCCTTGCAGGACACCCTCAAAGTCTCAAATCGCGGCGACTTTTGCGTCGGCTACTTCAATCTTCGCGGCTGGAAGCAGCTGGATTGCCACATCGACAGGTGGTCAGGAGGCGAGGGACAATGCTGTCGGTTGCTAGTCGGTATGCAGCGCCTTCCCGAAGACCAGCTGCGGACCGCTCTTAGCCTAATCAAATCGGACGGCGAAATCGATAATCAAACGGCACTTCGCCTAAAAGAAAAACTCGCGCGCGAATTCCGAGAGCAATTAGCCGTCGGCATCCCAACAAACGAGGACGAACAAGGCCTCCGTCGATTGGCAGCCCAAATTAAGGGGAAGAAAGTCATCGTCAAATTGTTTCTTCGCCACCCCCTTCACGCCAAGTTGTACATGCTCTTCAGGCACGACCCTGTCAATCCTTCAATAGGGTTTCTCGGCAGCAGCAACTTAACGATGGCCGGCCTCTCCAAACAGGGTGAACTCAACGTAGATGTTCTTGACCACGACGCGTGCCAGAAATTGGCCAGATGGTTCGAAGACCGCTGGACGGATCGTTGGTGCCTCGATATCTCGGATGAGTTGGTTCAGGTTATTGAAGAAAGCTGGGCACGCGAAGAGCTCATCCCGCCGTTCCATATTTACGTCAAGATGGCTTATCACCTTTCGCAGGACGCCCGCGAAGGCCTTCTGAGCTTCTCCATACCGCGCGACTTCGGACGCAAGCTCTTCGAATTTCAAACCGCCGCCGTCAAGATCGCCGCTCACCACCTAAACCGACGCGGCGGCGTACTAATCGGCGATGTCGTGGGATTAGGCAAGACCCTAATGGCGACCGCCCTCGCCCGGATTTTCGAAGATGATCATGGAATCGAAACGCTGATTTTGTGCCCGAAGAATCTTGTGCCGATGTGGGAGGACTATCAGCAACAGTACAGACTGCGAGGCAAAGTCCTTTCGATCAGCCTCGCATTGAAGGAACTGCCAAATCTCCGACGCTATCGGCTCGTTTTGATTGACGAGAGCCAGAACCTCAGAAATCGCGAAGGCAAACGGTACAGAGCCATCCAGGAATATATAAATCAAAACGAAAGCAGATGCATTTTGCTTTCGGCGACACCCTACAACAAGACGTATCTGGATCTTTCCAACCAGTTGCGTCTTTTCATTCCCGAAGAAAAAGACATTGGCGTACGCCCTGAGCGTTTGCTTACGGAGCTCGGCGAGACCGAGTTCATTCGCAGACACCAGTGTTCGGTCCGATCGCTCGCCGCATTTGAAAAGAGCACTTACGCGGACGATTGGCGGGAATTGATGCGGCTTTATCTTGTGCGACGAACCCGCAGCTTCATCCAGGAGAACTACGCTCTAACCGATGAAAGTAACGGGCGCAAATACTTGGTCTTTGAGGATGGAACCCGCTCCTATTTTCCAACACGCATCCCAAAAACCGTGAAGTTCAGAATCGACGAGAATGACCAATCTGATCAGTATGCCCGTCTTTATGACGATGACGTAGTGAACACCATCAGTAATCTTGTCCTGCCACGCTACGGCCTGGGGAATTATGTTGCGCCGGCACCTCACCAGCCGCCGACCGTCGCAGAGGCCAAGGTGCTCCAGGACCTGTCTCGCGCCGGTAAGCGCCTCTTGGGTTACTGCCGGACGAATCTCTTCAAAAGACTTGAGAGCAGCGGCAAAGCATTCATTCAATCCGTCGAGCGCCATATTCTGCGGAATTTCGTCTATTTGCATGCTATCGAGCAGGGCCAGCCCCTCCCAATTGGCACGCAAGATATCGGCTTGTTGGACTCCCGCGTATACGATGAAGACTCGCTCACATCCGACATTTTCGATGAAGAGGATGAAGAAACAAATCCAGACGAAAATGCCTCTTCTCTCGGGACCGACGACGCGTTCAAGGCGCGTGCGGCGGAGGTGTACTCGAAGTACGCTTCTCAGTTCAAGCGCCGGTTCAAGTGGCTTCCGCCCGCTCTTTTTGTGAAAGCTCTAGCCGACGATCTGCGAAGCGACGCCAATGCTCTCATCGCGGTACTCCGCAGGTGTGGTGATTGGGATGCGTCAAAGGATGCGAAACTCAATTCCCTATCTCAATTGCTAATCGAAAAGCACCCAAAAGACAAGGTCCTCATTTTCACGCAATTCGCGGACACCGTTCGATATCTCGAAAGTCACCTTCAATCCCGAGGTCTTCAGTGTTTGGCGGGCGTAACCGGACAATCCTCAGACCCAACCCGCCTTGCGTGGCGTTTCAGTCCGCACAGCAACAACAAGGCGCAGCAGATTAAACCCGAGGACGAGCTCCGAATCTTAATCGCCACGGACGTGCTTAGCGAGGGTCAGAACCTCCAAGATTGCTTCGTCGTCGTCAATTACGATCTGCCCTGGGCAATTGTGAGACTGATTCAGCGCGCAGGGCGCGTGGACCGTATCGGCCAACATTCCGAGAAAATCTTTTGCTACTCCTTTTTACCTGCCGAAGGCGTCGAACGAATCATCCGGCTTAGGGCCAGAGTCCGTCAGCGGCTCCAAGAAAATGCTGAAGTAGTTGGCGCTGACGAGGCGTTCTTCGAGGATGACCGCAATGACCAAGCAGTGCTCTCCCTCTATCACGAGAAGGCCGGTATTCTCGACGGCGATATCGATGGCGAGGTTGACCTGGCCTCGTATGCCTATCAAATATGGAAGAACGCCATAACCCAGGACCCCCAGCTTGAAAAGACCATTCCTGCCCTGCCCCCCGTCACCTTTTCGACGAGAAGCTACGCGCCGAAAGATCAGGAGCCAGAAGGAGTCCTGGTGTATTTGCGAACCGGAGAAGGAAACGACGCTCTCGCGTGGGTAGACAAGGAGGGCAAGAGCGTAACGGAGTCCCAGTTTGCCATTTTGAAGGCCGCTGAATGCACACCGGACACACCGGCGATCCCGAGAAATGAGCGGCATCACGAATTGGTTCAAAAGGGTGTGGAATGGATCGTTAAGGAGGAGAAATCCATCGGTGGTCAGTTGGGACGGCCATCAGGCGCTCGCTTCCGCACCTACGAGCGTTTGAAGCGATTCGCCGAAGGGATCAAAGACACACTTTTCGCAAACTCCGAGTTCGGCCAAAACGTGAACAAAGCCATTGAAGAAATTTACCGCTACCCGCTTCGCCAGTCCGCTGTGGACACCCTCAATCGTCAGCTTCGCAGCGGAATTTCAGACCAGAGCTTGGCCGAGCTTGTCGTGGCTCTGCGCGATGAGAGCCGCCTTTGCGTGATCGAAGACGGAGAGCAGGTTCACGAACCACAGATCATTTGTTCTATGGGACTATTCTCTCCCCAAGGAGAAAAGAAATAGCCCATGCCGCTTGATGCCCAGCGAGCACGACAATACCTCAAGGATTTTAATTTCAAGTCTCTCTTTGTCGAAGAACTCGGTTGGGAACGCCATGCCGCCACACACCCTGTAACTGTTGATGGGAATTCCTATCGGCTAGACGCGGTTGCTCACAAGCGCGGGCTCGCTGTGTTTGTTTGCGCGCCTGGAGCAAATGGGCAAATCCCCGATTACCCAACACGCCGCAAGCTTGACCGCCAAGTCGCGAAGATCGCGCACGAGCACCTCATCGTCTTTGTCGACTCTGGCAAGACCACCCAAGTCTGGCAGTGGGTCAAGAAGGAACCGGGAAAGCCGGTCGCGTGCCGCGAACACACGTTCTATAAGACGCAGCCGGGTGATGCGCTCATCCAAAAACTCCACGCTCTCAACGTAAGCATCGATGAAGAAGCGGCACTCACCCTCCCCGAAATAACGGGCCGAGTCCGCGCCGCCTTCGATGTCGAGCGCGTCACCAAGCGCTTCTACGACCGCTTCAAGACCGAACACGCCGCTCTCCTGAATTTCCTGAAGGGCATCCCGGACGAAGAAATGCAGCGATGGTACGTCTCGGTGATGCTCAACCGTCTGATGTTCATCTACTTCATTCAGAAGAAGGGCTTCCTTGACGGCAACCCGAACTATCTGCGCGATAAGCTGACCGAAAGCAAGAAGCGCGGCAAGGACCGCTTCTACCGGGACTTCCTCTGCCCGCTATTCTTCGAAGGGTTCGCCAAGAAGGAGAGCGAGCGGTCCGCCGCCATGAACAAACTGCTCGGCAAGGTGCCTTACCTGAACGGCGGCCTGTTCCTGCGGCACCAGATCGAGGAACGTTACGGCGACGCGATCCAGATCGGCGACGGCGCCTTCGAAAAACTCTTTGCCTTCTTCGAGCAGTACACGTGGCACCTGGATGAAAGACCGCTCAAGAAAGACGACGAAATCAACCCGGATGTGCTCGGCTACATCTTCGAGAAGTACGTCAACCAAAAGCAGATGGGGGCGTACTACAGCAAGGAAGACATCACCGGCTACATCAGCCAGAACACGGTCATCCCCTTTCTGTTCGACCAGGCGCGGAAGGGATGCAGGATCGCCTTTGAGGGCGAGCATTCCGTTTGGCGGCTCTTGCAGGCCGATCCCGACCGCTACATCTACGATGCCGTCAAGAAAGGCGTCCGCCTGGAACTGCCCCCCGAGATTGCCGCTGGCCTCGACGATGTCTCCAAGCGCACTCACTGGAACAAGCCCGCTCCTGAGGAATACGCCCTTCCCACGGAAATCTGGCGCGAGGTTGTGGCGCGGCGGCAGCGATACGAAGAGGTTCGCAGCAAATTGGGTACCGGTGAAGTGCGCTCCATCAATGACCTCATCACCTACAACCTCGACATCCGCCAATTCGGACAGGACGTAATCGAAACCTGCGAGGGGCCGGAGCTGCTCAGGGCCTTCTACAAGGCGATCAAGAACGTATCCGTGCTTGATCCGGCCTGTGGCTCGGGGGCCTTTCTGTTTGCGGCGCTAAACATCCTGGAATCACTTTACGAAGCCTGCCTCGACCGGATGCAAGTCTTCCTCGACGAATTGGAGCAATCCAAGGAAAAGCATCGCCCGGAGAAATTCGCAGATTTCAAGAGAGAGCTTGAACTGGTCGCCGCCCATCCGAACCGGAAGTACTTCATCTACAAAACGATCATCGTCAACAACCTCTTCGGCGTGGACATCATGGAGGAGGCCACGGAAATCTGCAAGCTGCGGCTCTTCCTCAAGCTCGTGGCGCAAATTGAAAGACTCGATCAGATCGAGCCGCTGCCCGACATAGACTTCAACATCCGTGCCGGAAATACGTTGGTGGGCTATGCCTCGTACGACACTGTGAAGCGGGCCGTCTCCAGTAAGTTGGATTTTGAAGGCGCTATGGAGAAGATCGAGGAAAAGGCCCAAGAAGCCGAACGCCTTTTTAGGCTCTTCCGCCAGCAGCAAACCGAAATAGGCGGCGAGGTCAAACCACAGGATAAGGCAGAACTAAACCGGCGGCTCAAATCGCTCGAAAGCGAACTTAACGAGTATCTTGCTGGTGAGTACGGGGTGAAGCGAGGCGATAAGAACGCCTATCGCATCTGGCTGGAGTCGCACAAGCCCTTTCACTGGTTCGTCGAGTTCTACGGGATCGTTGCCAAAGGCGGTTTTGACGTTGTGATCGAAAACCCGCCCTACGTTGAATACGGAAAAGTTCGAGGTGAATACACCGTCCGGCATTACCTAACCGAAGCTTGCGGAAATCTTTTTGCGTTTTTCACCGAGCGCTCACTCCGCCTTTTGACCGACAACGGCAGATTGGGAATCATCATCCCGGTCGCATCCGTCTGCACCGATGGATACGCGCCGTTGCAGAGGGTGTTAGTCAACCACGGCACCCTCACGATCAGTAGCTATAACGACCGTCCGGGTAAGCTCTTTGATGGCCTGGAGCACATACGATTGGCGATCATATTCTGCGACAAGGGCTCAGGTAGCACCCGATGTGTGCACACTACTAAATACAATCGATGGCAGACAATTGAGCGGCCAACGCTCTTCGCTCGACTTGCATACACCGAGTCGAGCGAGTTCTTGCGGGACGGGATAATTCCCAAGTTATCTTCGGACCTGGAGAAAAATATCCTTCGGAAGCTCACGTCTCAGCACAAAACATTAAACTACTATGCCAGGAACTCGAATGGCCCGAAGATTTACTACACCCGAAAACTCAGTGGATTCGTGCAAATCCTCGACTTCATTCCCGAAATTCATGACGAGAGAGGAAAGAAAAGAGAGCCCTCGGAGCTGAAATCGATTGGTTTCGATTCTGGCGCTGTACGGGATCTGTTCCTGGCACTGCTCAACTCAAACGTCTTTTACTGGCTGCTCACAGTTCAGTCTGACTGTCGAAACCTCAACAAGAGAGAGGTTCTGGCAGCGCCTTTCGAAGTCGAATCGGCAAAGCCGGCAGTCATCAAGCAACTAGGTCATCTCTGCCGGGACCTAATGCGCGACCTTCTGCAAAACGCTAAGACGCTCAAGATCGGCGACCTAAGAATTCAGTGCACATATCCCAAGTTCTCCAAGCGTTTGGTCGACGAGATTGATGGTGTGTTGGCCACACATTTCGGCTTTGACGCCGAGGAACTCGATTTCCTCATCAACTATGACATCAAGTACCGCGTAGGCGACGAACTGGAAGAGGCCGGGGATTGAAGGTGTCGGCGCTCCAAACTAGACCGGATCAGATTCGTCTTTCTACAGACCTTGAGAATCATCTCGATTGGTATTCAGCAAACAAACTCGCAACCCTCGGGAACGCCCAGATTGCGGATGCGAAGAGAGTGGCGCTCTTCTGTTCAAAGAAGTGCCCCGGCACGCTGATCATCAAGACCCACGACCTCGCCCATACGCTTCGGGACGCCGGTATCACGGTGATCGGCGGCTTCCATTCCCCCGTCGAGGAAGAGTGCCTGAACGTGCTGCTCAAAGGGGGGCAACCCCTCATCATCTGCCCGGCTCGCAGCCTGGACGGTATGCGCATCCCCGCCGCCTGGCGCAAACCAATCGAGCAGGGACGCCTGCTGTTGCTTTCGCCCTTCGAGAAAAAGCATCGCCGTGCCACTGCTGACTTGGCTCAGAAGCGCAACGAGTTTGTCGCCGCTCTCGCCGATGCCGTATTCATCGCCTACGCCGCGTCGGGCGGTTCAACTGAACTGCTATGCAAGACCATCCTGTCTTGGAGCAAAATAGTTCTGACGTTTGAGCATCTGGAGAATGCGCCCTTGGTCGGGCTCGGAGCTAAGCCTCTCACAATGGATTCCGCTCTCCGCGAAATCCGCCCGTTAATAGCTCACACGGAGTCGTGATGGTGAAAGAAAGTCCAGAACGCGTGCGTCAGGTACGGATCATCTGACACAACGCGCACCACGCTGTGCGTTTCCGTTTCTTCCAGTAGGAAATTTCCTTTTTCATGCCTGATCGTAAAGGCCAGTTCCCTCAGAAGGACTTTGCGGAGCATTTTCGCGCAGTGCTCGGGTGACCGCACGACGATAATGCCGTGCGCGACTCCGGTCTTGATATCAATCTGAAGCCCAAGTGGGTGATCCACCCTTAGGAGTTCAGCCTTGCGGTCTAGCTCAGGAGGAACATATGCGATTACGGCTTTGCCTTGAGCTAGCGTTGCCGCGAGTTCGGAGTCTTTTCCGAGAGTGTCATCTCTTGACGCCGTATAAATGGTGACGCGGGCCCGCCTGAGCATCAGCATCTCGACTAGGCCTTTCGTAATCCGATCGTCGGCATAAGAGAGGGTGGGATCGAAATATCTAAGTTTGAGATCCTTGACGACGGGATTCGTGAAAACCAACTGAATGAATGCATGCTGATTTTCGTAATCTTCTTGCGTTCGCATCGAGGTGGCCACATACACGTCCAAATGTGGCAAGGTTAAGTAACGGTGGGTATTCCGCAGTCCAATCTCTATCGCCTTTTGTTGGCGAGAGCGCAGCGATTCAGCGAGGCCTTTGATTCTCCCGAGCATCCCTTCGAGCTTTGCAGCGTCGAGATCACCAACACCGGAAGATGGAAACGGCATTTCATATTCAGCTAGAGTCTCCGATACCTTTTTCTGCTTCTCTGTGCCGACACTCCGAAGAATTTCCGCAATTCTTGCCGGTTCATCGTGCAGCAACGAGAGAAGTTCAACACAAATCTCCAGATCGACGATCTTTTGCTTGCCGGACACGTAGCCAAGCAAACCCAGGTCGTCCCGTGGGATTGACTCGATATCGTTAAACGATTCGCGCCCCTCGAAATCAGCTGGCGATCTTGGCTCAGTTTTCCTGGTCTCCTTGTCGAATTCGTGCTTGTCACAAGTACCTAGTTTTTTCAAGGCGAAGTGAAAGTTGCCATAGAGCCACATCGCCCTTACACGGAACCGCTCTACGGCGTCTTCAAAATCCTCCAGGGTGGCGACGGCAGAAAAAAAGTACGAATAGAAGTGCTCACTAATCATTTGCCGCTCGCAATTGAGCAGCAGCCGGTTGAGTTTCTCCCGATCTAGTTTGAACTCGCCTGTCGATGGAAAAACAGCGTCCAAAATCTCCGACAAAAGCCAGTTCTCGCAGACGAGGGCATTCCGCAGAGGCCCGCTCTCTTGAGGGTTTTCGCCCAGCATTTTCGCGAGGGCCGCTAGGAACCGCTCGCGGGGACTTACCGACATTATCTCCGCAATTCCTTCGACGCAATTTCAGGAGTTATCAATTGAAGCTGGAATTCTGGACGGATTGAAGCAAACGCTTCGAGCGCCTTGATCTTAGGCCAGTCGATTTCGCCTTTCTTGATTTCTATGATGATGCAATGGTTGTTTTTCCTAGCGACGATGTCAGGTCGGTAGCCGCCTATTGTGTCCGGTTCCTGGAACCAGCCCTCAACTCGAGCTTTTACCTCGAAACCATCGGCAAGCATTCTCATCGCGTAATGGCGAACAGCGCGGTCGTGTTCGCTAACGCTCAGTTGCATCGCTTGCATATGTATCTCCTTCCGATATCCAGATTAAACGACATTCTATCAGACCGAAGGGAAAGCTCACGGGCTTCGTTTTTTCGTTGAAACGCGACCGTGATCGTGTCCCGCTTGGCAAATGGTCGGAGAATTCGGCGATCCCCGCCATGCGAGGTTTGCGTCAGTATTTCCCAACCGTCACCGAGCATCTTAGCAATGTGATCATCCATTTTCTGGAGATTCAGCAGGCCGCGCTTGTAGTACGTGCCGAAGACATTTTCTTGGTACGCGAAGGATTTCACTTGCATGGCCGACCTCCGTCGCTTGGATGCGGCAGCCGCCCCTGATTGTCCCACAATTTCGAGCCCCTTGACATTTCGCCTTTTCTTCGCCTATTATAGCACCCATCGGCGTTCGGAGAAAGAGGGACCCGCCGTGATCGGTTATGAGCAAGCGTTCCAGCCCCGCACTCGGTTCTCTTCGCACTCCTCCAAAAACGAACTTTCGCCCGCTCAATTCTTCAAGGCTGGACCACCGCCGCGTACGCAAGCGCCCATCCGTTCCATCCTAAAACCGGATTCACGCGAGAGCAGCAGGTTTCACAGGATTCGTTTTTCTTAATTTCGATTCGAACCAGAACCGCATTTCTTAGGAGACGCGATCATGCGAGAGAACCTGAATTGCCATTGTCATATTTGCAGGGTTGAGCGCCACCTCTTTACCGCCGTCGAGCAATTCCCCGGCCCTGACCGTTTCCGCAAGATCACCACGCTTTCGCCAGTGCTTGCGACGTTTGC
>JAJPJE010000014.1 GCA_021324365.1 Terriglobia bacterium
CTGATTGTGCATCCTGCGCCCGAGTGGGGACGAAATGCAGCGGCCCACTCAGCGTATAGTCTTTCGCTATGTGATCAGCTTGAGGCCCGTACAGATGCAGCATTTGTCAATTCAGCCTCGGTACGCGACCGGAGCATGAGTGCGATCGCTGCAGAAAGCCACCACAGCGCTTGGATCGCTGCAAACGATGTGACTGCGGGCGACAGAATCTGGTCGTACAAGGTCTTGACGCCAAGGACGAAGAATGCGGTTCCGAGCAGGATGGCCAGTGTGCCGAACACTCGCGGAAGCACCCGCGAACCTCGTATCACAATACCAAGGGGAATGAAGACCGCTGGTGCCGCAACGATGAAGTAGAGATGCTGGATCACATGCCCGACGGCATTGCCGATCAAGCCCATGGAAGATGGTACAGCGTCCAGTGCTGCCATGTAGCAAACCACCTCGGCAAGGCTCACCATCATCAGGATGGAGGCCCCGAGAAGAGTAAGCGATCCGGATATCTTGTTGTGGAAGTTCGCCAGGTGAACCAGAGTCAGGGCGAATCCCATGATGAGCAACGGCCCAACACTCTGCAGCCATGCGCCCCAGAGTACGGGACGCGAGTGGGTGGCGGCGAAGGTAATCAGTTGCTGCTCGCTTGCCCCGATTGGCGGCCCCGTATTGATGCCGAAAGACATGCCAATCATCAGCACGCCTGCGATACCCGCCACACCAGCCACCAGACTCGTTCTACGGATTGAAGCGTTCTCCGGCATCTTGCGATCTTCGAGATTCGATTGGATTCAAGCTCCTCCCCACGAAGAGCACGACTGAAGGAACATACGAGGGAAACTGTGCAGTAGTTCCCCGAATTGTCTCACCTAAATGGCGACCGCCCGCTCTCGCACTCACCCGTTCTCCGGTTAACTCTCAGGTGACGGTGTGATTGTCTGCGGATCTCCCGTTTGGTGGTCCTGGATCTGAAAACGTAAAAACTCGTGGACGGCCCGGACTGCCTCGGGATTGCTGCTCGCAATTCTTATCCGTGCACCGCGATCTGTTTCTTCGAACTTGTAAGACACATCCTTGTGCAGTTTCTGCAATGTCGAGACTCCCGGAGGTGTCTGCGCGTGAATCAACATAGGAGCGTCGAAGTTTCCGTCGGAAAACATGCCGGCAATGTGCTGCAGGTGCGTGCGAATCTTGTCCCGGCTCGCGATGTCGCCAGGATCGTTTGCCGATATATCAATGGCGCCCCCGTCCGGATACAGGACAAAGTGATGCGTAGTCTTGTCCTGCGAGAAGCTCATCAGACGGTCCCCACGGGCATTCATTGCGGCATGGTGGCTCTGTGTCGCCTGTTGCGAAAGCAGGAGAGTCGAAATCGTCAAGGTAAGAATGGACACGAGAAGCGCTCTCGAACAGTTTCCTTTTGCAGCTCTTGGGTTAAGCATCTTCGAACCTCTTCGTTGCCGATTTAAATGCTAGTTCGCTCATCACCTTTTCCTTTCGAGCGTCGGCTTCTTTCTGCTCTGCCGCGTTCAATTCGATAGCGGCACCTTTGTAATACGATTGGTTTTCATTCATTGGCAGCAGTTGGAAACATTGCCCCCCTGGCGCCTGAAAGTAAAGGTAGGGCACTGAGTCGGGAAGCCCGGACGGCAACTCAAGCTTTGTGGCTCCAAAACGTAGGATCCTCTGGGCTATTTCTTCCACGTTGTCAGACTTGAGCTGCAGCCAGAGCGCTCTCGGCGAGCTCAGGAATTCGCTTTCGTCCGGCACATCTGCGTAGCGGAATACGATGTAAAAGTCTTCATGCAGCCGAAAGACGTCCTTTTGCTCGTCCTCCTTAACGATGGTGCCACCTAAGACCTCAGCATAGAACCCGCGAATGCTTCGTCGATCCTTTCTCGGAACTGTGATCGCTGATGCATTTCCGACAATTACCTTTGCCAAAAGCTCTCCTCCCGTGAACGGTCGATCAAGGCTTCACTGCCCTACGTTGGATCGTGGACACTGTCGCGACGCAACCCGCGACGGCAACTAAGAAGAGATTCTCAACCCTGTACATGGGTATAAGGTCAAGAGAGTTGTCTGCGAAATTGGCTCTGAAAGCTGAGGGCGGATTGCTGAAAGGCTAGGTCGGTTATTTGTCTGCTCTAGGAAAGGATCTTCAAAGTCAAAGCCAGAGGCAACGCCGCGCGAGTGAGAGAGCGTCCAACATTCGTTGTCGCGGGAGCGTCTCGCTCATCGACATTGCGTCGCGACTCTGGCGAGTCAAATTGCAGGTCGGAGCAATCATGACTGCCACAACCACCCTCCGACATTCATCGAACACCGGAACTCCTGGGACACGACATACAACGTAAGCACTTGTATCGAAATAGGAGTGCTCTATGAGCGGCGTCCAGATTGAACAGAAGACATACGAGATGCCCCCGCGAGATGGGATCAGCATCGCGTATTTTCTCACCGTCGCCGAGATCGAGCGCTCGGCCCGCTACTACGAAAAGGTCTTCGGCGCTCGTATTCTGAGCCTCGGTGACGGCAACGCGCCTGCGTATCTTCAGCTTGCGAATATCTGGATGATTCTGAACGTTGGGGGTGGCCCGACGCCAGACAAGCCGACGGTAACGCTCAGCGTTCCCGATCCGAATCACATCAACAGCTTTATGAATTTTCGCGTTGCAGATATCCAAGCGTGCTATGAATCATGGAAAAGTCGAGGAGCCGAATTCATCACGGAACCGATTCCGAAGTACGGAGAGATCCGCTGCTATATCCGCGATCCTGATGGCTACATCATCGAGGTGGGACAGAGCACCGATCTCACCTACGGTTAGCGTTTCACCGGGTGGGACTCCAGTACACAGGGAACGGGTTTACGTGGGAGGTCTTTATGTGCGTCCCTGCACCTTGGAAACAGGCTTTATTTCTGCTCGCCCTTTCTGTTGCCGGAAGTGCGACCTCGACAGCAGCCGTGTCAGTCGATACAGCGGCAATCGCCAAAACGATTAAGGGCCGACGTTGCTCAACTCGTCGCTGGGCTTAATGCCCACGATGCACTCAAGACAACGGCTTTCGACGCCCCTGATATCGTCTCCATCGAATGTGGCAGTCCCTCAACAATTGGGGTTGAGGCCGATAAAGAGGGCTTTCAGACGGGTTTTGCTCGCAACCCTTTGTGGCGTGTCAGTCTCATCGATGAGACTGTAGATGTTGCAAGTAGCGGAGACCTGGCAGTCTATCGTGGCACGTATCACGAGGACAATAGCCGCGCAGGCGTCTTGATGACCCATAAGACAAACTTCATTGTGGAATTTAAACATCAAGGCGACGGATCGTGGAGGATCGTCTGGTACAGCGTTTCAAATATGGAACAATCACATCCGAAGTGATCCAGGCTGTGCCGTTTAGCGGGGGTTATTCAAGACTCTATATAGTGCCGCCCATGCGTTCTCGGGAGATGATGTTTCGGCTCATCCAGACGGGAGGACTGGAATTCCACCGTGTTTCGCTTTCGTCCTGAAGGAAAATTCCTTACCCCCCAACAGGCAGGTCGCGTATACGACCGGATCGGACGTTTTCAGGACTGGCAGATCCTTTATGAAGGAAGTGCAATTCGGGAATTGGTCCGTTTGGGGTCGTTTGAAACTGCAAAATCCGTCTTCGAGTTCGGCTGCGGAACGGGAGCATTCGCCGAGAAGATAATGAAGATTGTTTCGCCGGAGTGTCGGTATGTCGGCCTCGATGTAAGCCCGGCGATGAACAGGCTCGCGAATCGAAGGCTGCAAAGATGGGCAGACCGCGCATCGGTCAAACTTGGCGATGGTTCCTCTCGCCTGCCCGAAAGAGATAGGCAGTTCGATCGCTTTGTGTCGAACTATGTCTTTGACCTGCTCTCTCCCGAATACGCGGCAGCAATTCTTGGCGAGGCCCATCGCGTCCTGAATGAGAGAGGAAAACTGTGCTTGGTGAGTTCGGGATCCGGCATCTCACGCTTGTCCAGAGTTGTCACCGCTCTCTGGGAAAGGATTTGGACGTACAAGCCTGCATTGGTGGGTGGCTGCCGCCCCGTGGATTTGCAATCCATGTTGGCGAGCGATCAATGGTCGATCGAACACCATAAAACTGTCATCTCCTTCGGCATCACATCGGAGGTAGTTGTCGCGTCTCGACGTTGAAGTGAGCGGACGGGGAAGACTGATTGCTGAAACCTGGTTGTTGCTGCGTAAAGCCCTCGTCAGCACTATCCGGCGTCTACTCGATGGCAAGAAATCGGAAGGCTGAATTCTAGCCTTCCACAACTTGTCGCTTCACGATGCTCTCATTTACTGCGTCCGAATGTCGGATACGCTAGTTCGAGGCAGCCGCCGATCGGTTGGTGGTGCGAACCGCATGGCAGCGTGGACGTCTCAAAGGTTCTGAGGAATTCAGTGCGCAAGGGCCGGGTACGTCTTTCCATCCAGCAGTCCACAACTATGTTCAATCGTGTCCTTGAACGAGAGCGGAAGCGTTTGCGCGCACGGAGGCGTAGTTATATCGGCTGGAGTAAGCCCGGTAAGACACTGGACCACGTCGAAATGAAGATGTGGTCCGGTGCTATTTCCCGTGTTGTCGCTCAATGCGATCACCTGTCCCTGACTCACTGTGTCGCCGTTTGCCACTCGGGCAGAATTATGGGCCAAGTGATAATAACGTGCCACCGTTTCATCCGTGTGCTGGATCCAGATCAGGTTCTCATGGCCGAAGATGTTGTCTCCTTCGAGGAAACTCATCTCAAGATTCACAACCTGGCCACTTCGGCTCGCGACAACGGGAGTGCCGGTTGGCATGGCAAAATCTACGGAGTAGTACTGCGTGCCTCCATGGCTGGTCGTTTTGGAAACCCTGAAACTCCGACCTACTTCGTAGGGCAAAATGTAGGACGATGTCTGTTGGGCAGCGTTAGTCGGCTTCAGCAGACGACTTTAGGACTATTCTTCGTGAGGACTACTTAATCCCGGCGGCCACAGTTTCTTGGCTATGGGCTTACCGACAACCCTCGAACAAATGACGAGAAGCGCGTTTCTCAGTCTCTATGCGCAAATTTATCGCGAGACGATTCTCGACGAGTAACTTGGTTGCTGGCGTCAGCTGAGTCCCATGCCCGGAGATGCGATGATGAATCTCTGACGATTAAGCTGTTGGCGTATAGAATCGCCCTTGAACTGCATCCGGAGTGAAAATGCACAATTCCCGTCTCCTGCGAGAATGGAAGATCTTCGATCCGCGTGACCCTTCGACAGCCGCTTACGGCGACGACATGCTCGATGCTACTTTCATACAAAGGGAGAAAGAATTGTTAATGGTTCTGGCTGGCCAACCCGGGGGTCACGGTGCGACTGATCTCTACTCCGCTCGCCTTCCCGAGGGTGCGCCATTATCCGCAGTAGGCTGGAGTCCGATCCGGGATGCTGCTGGACAACTGTTGCCTTTGTCCGAGCGACGTCAGAGCTCTCCATGGGACGGCAAGGGCGGAAGGCACTGTCCTTCTTACGTGAAGGGTTGGAACCCTGAGAAGAACGCCTGGGTGGAGCGTATTTACTACGCAGGAGCCGCAGAGAACCTGTGGGGGCCTTACACAATCGGCTTTCTCGAATGGGATGGGGAGCAATGGCAGGATCAGCCGGAGCCAGCCTTCGTCGCCAACGAGGATTGGGAGCACGGCAGTGTGTACGAACCCAATCTCGTATATCACGACGGCAAATGGAAGATGTGGTATGTCGCGGGTTCGAATCATGAAGATTATTTGGTCCACGGCTACTCGGAAAGCGCGAATGGGCGTACCGGCTGGAGTCAACATGCGGTCTTCGCCGATCCGGAAATGAAGATGTTTGATTTCTGCGTGCGGCAACGAGAGAACGAGTTCGAGGCCATCTTTGCCCGCGTCTGGATGGGAAGGGGTGAAATGCCGCAGGAAACAGGGCTATGGTGGTGTCGTGCACACAAGCCGTCCGGGAGATTGTCCGAGTGGAGCGCTCCGGTGCAAATCATGGACGGCGAAAACCGGGGGTGGCACGCGGGCCCGTGGAAGCCTTCGCTGCAATTCGCAACTGAGACGGGCCGACGTGGGCTAATTTTTTTCGACGGGTCTTATCAAACGACTGATCCTGGCCCGTTCCCGTTCGCTTTCACCCTGGGGTGCGTGGAAGTTGAGTTGCCCAATCTAGACACTTTCAGCCAGAAATAGAGAGCTCCGATAGGATCCGTGACCTCGGATACGCGATGCGAATGCGCTTGCCGTTGGGTCGCTCGCGGTCGGCTAGTTATTACTGAGAGCTGACGGCTGATTACTGAAGGCTGATGGTGTTGGTCGGGACGGGCAGATTTGAACTGCCGGACGAGCTCGTTCTGACGAACTCGCGCCCCCTCGCATGCTTGTCTTGGCGCATTCGCTGCGCGACTGCGCTTCAACCTTGGGCTGCTCGCGGTCGGCTTAATCTGCTTTGACGATTGGAACGGTGCTGGAGTAGGAGAATTTTGATTGGTCGGGACGGGCAGATTTGAACTGCCGAACGAGCTCGTTCTGACGAACTCGCGCCCTTGGACTTCTTTCGGCGCACGCTTCAAGGGATACGGCATATCTTCCAGCACGGCATGGAGTTGTAGGAGTTCCTTGATTTCAACCAGGGTGAAACCGATTTCGTGGTTGCGGCGAATGAACTTCAGGCGATCAAGGTCCGACTTCTGA
>JAJPJE010000004.1 GCA_021324365.1 Terriglobia bacterium
TCGTAAGTTGCTCCTTGCATCCTGCCATCTTGCCGTAGTAGCGGGCCATCCAACTCGCCAAGGTTGAACATTTTCACCTAACACAAAGTTTCAGGGGGGAGTACAAATGCTGGGAGCAAAAAGACTCTGGACGCTTGCCATTTGTCTATGTCTGCTCTTCATGCTCGCATTGCCGGCGTTCGCAGCGGATCCGCAGGTGACGGCGAAAGACTTGAAGGGTATCAGTCCAAGACATCATCGCTATGTTTTTGCGGTAGTGGGAGGCGCAGCAGTAGGTGCCGGTCTGGGCGCGCTGGTCGGCGGCTGGGGAAACGACATCACAAAGGGGCTGCTGGTCGGCGGTGGAGCCGCCTCCGCAATTTATCTCCACTCTCATCGCCACGACACGATCAAGGGTTGGCGCAACTGGGCCTACATGGCTTCCTACACCAGCTTGGGTGGCGGTTTGGGGTGGACCGTATGCGGATGCAAAACCGGGCTAGGTTCGGGACTGCTCATCGGTGGAGGAGCAACGGCGATCTGGCTTGCGGAGAACCCGCAACGCACAACGCCAACCGCCAGCAACGTGCCAACGGCTCCAAATCCACAACCGTAACGTGTGAGCTTAAGAAGCCCCATTCCCTCGAACTGCAATGGGGCTTCTCTACTCGGTCGTATGATTGGCTGCGAGCTTGCTCTGCGGCGCTTCTGCGTAAATTTTCCGGTAAAGACTGACGTTCCGCAAGATTGCCTGCACGTATTCGCGCGTTTCAGTAAAAGGAATCGATTCAACAAACTCCTGCGGATCACGATACTTGCCATCAGACAGCCAACTATCTACCCGATCAGTACCGGCGTTGTAGGCAGCCAAAGCATACTCGTAATGTCCGTTATAGCGATCTACGAGATCCTTAAAGTATCGCGTTCCGAGCTGTAGATTCGTGGTCGGCACTAGCAACGACGCCGGGTGATAGCCTCGAACACGCAGTTCCTTCGCGATGCGTTTCCCAGTACCCGGAAGTAGCTGCATCAGGCCCACGGCGTTCGCATGGGAAACCGCGCCGGCGTTGAATTCCGACTCCTGCCGGACCAGTGAAGCCACGAGGAACGGATCCAATCCGTTCAGAAGGCTGTACTTCTTCAGATCAGTCCAGTACGGACGAGGAAACAGGTACTCCCAGTAGGGACGCGGGAGAGCCGAGTAGTCCATGGACCAATATGACGGAACTGTTCTCTTAATGTATTCGATGGCCTGCTGATAGCTGCCGCCATCCTGATATAACCGGGCAATCTCATTGGCTGCCCATTGGCTGCCGCCATCCGCAGAGGCGCGCTGCAATTCCCGGACAGCAAAATCAAACATCGCCACATTTTCCAGAAGACGCGCTTTTTGCAGCCGGAGATCATCCGTCGGAGCACTGATCAGCTGCCAGGTAGCGATACTTATAGCGGGCACGTGGTCAAGCAGTGGATCAGAGACGGCCTTCACCGATCTCAAATCTTCCAGGCGATCACGTGCGCGGTCGGCATAGTAGTAATTGCGGAAGCGCTCTGTGAGTTTTTGGTAGTAGGCGGCTGCACGAGCCGGATCGTTCTGCTCTTCTGCCAATCGCGCCCGCCAATAGAGTGCAGCTGGGATCTCTGGCGAGTTCGGGTACCTGGATAGTTGCTCTTCGAAGCCCTTTGCCGCATCTGCTGTTCTTCCCTGCCGCAGGTTGAGCCAAGCTGTTTTCCAATGCGCCAGATGCCCGAATCTCCCGGTCGGGAATCGCTCGTCCACTTCACGATACGAATCGATGGCACGGTCGTATTCCCGGTTGAGCAGGTACATGTTGCCTGCGGAAAAAAGCTGTTGCTCCAGATATGTACTGGAGGGAGATGCCTGGCGCAATTGTGCCAGTGTTTGCACGAAGCGGTCTTCGTCGTTGTCGGCGCGCGCCATATCGCACAAAGCGGCGAGTCTCTGCGCATTGACTTCAGGGTTGGCAACGGAGAGCGATTCCAGATATGAACGCGCACCACGCTTGTCGCCATTACGGAACTGGGCGATGCCAACGCTGACGGCAATGCGTTCACGCTCATCTGCCGATAGCGGTTGGCCCAGAAGCTTGCGATATTCCGCCAGGGCATCGCTATAGCGTCGCGCTCGCGCCAATTCGTCGGCGCGCTGTCGAGCCTCTTGCGGAGTTGCCGTCAACGCATTGATGGCGAGCAGTTCGACCCCAGCCGAATCCGCTTCGGTCGCCAGCGGCTGCTCAAAGTAAAGCTTTCGCAGCAGTTGAGTTCCCTTCTCCGTTTGCCCGGCGCGGAGATACGCCCGGCCCAGGGCAAGTTCGACATCGGAGCGATTGCCATCCTGGTACGGAGTAAGCGCGGCAATTGCGTTTTGCGGTGATCCCGCCGCCAGTAAGGCGTTCGCATAAATCACAGCGGCATCGCGCGTGAAGATTGAGTCGGAATACTTGGTTTGAAATCCCTGCAGAGTCGCAATTACGTTCGCGCTGTCGCCACCACCTCCGTAGGCCATCGCCAGGAAATAGTTCACGTAATCCGCCAA
>JAJPJE010000007.1 GCA_021324365.1 Terriglobia bacterium
ATTTTTCACAGAAGGGTAACGTAGCAAGTTATGGCGAATCATTTTTCGGCCCTGAAGCGGGCCCGGCAGACGGAACGTAAAACGGTAGTTAACCGCAGCAACAAGACTCGTCTGCGCAGTGCAATCCGCAAGTTCCGCGAGGCGTTGGCAGCCGGCAACAAAGATAATGCCAGCCAGTTGTTCCGCGAGACCGTCTCCGCGCTCGATAAATCGGTCCAAAAGGGCGTGATTCACAAGAATACCGCGTCGCGGTACAAGTCCCGCCTGAGTGCTCGACTGGCCGCTGTCGGCAAGTAAGAGCTTTAGTTCAGAGAAGATCAGAGCGGCAGGCCGAGGGCCTGCCGTTTTTGCGTGTGGAAGAACTCCGATCGTAGTTTCTAGGATTGCACGGAAACGACCTCGCCTTTTGGCGACGCCACTCTAAACTCGTTGACCCTTAGAAAACGTAGAGGCTCAACGAAACTCATGTCACGTGCGGACCTGAAGCACCACACTCCGCCGGGTCTGATCAGACTATGCGCATCGAGCAACTACTGCGCCGCTCCCGCTCCATCCTTCCCTGCCAGCCCCAACTCTCCCGCGATCGTCTTCATCGCCTCAATACAAAACGTGATGTGTTCGTCGAGATCAACGCCCAGGTCAGCGGCGCCATTGACGATGTCGTCGCGATTTACCGTACGGGCGAAGGCTTTGTCTTTCATCTTCTTGCGGATGCTTCTGGCGTCCACTTCGGCCAGCGACTTGTTCGGTTTGACCAGCGCAGTCGCCGTAATGAATCCCGCCAACTCGTCGCAGGCAAAGAGGGCTTTTTCCATCTGGGTCTCGCGTTTCACTCCGCTATAGTCGGCATGCGACAAGATGGCGCGGCGGATGTCGTCGGGATAACCGCGTTCCTTCAGGATTTCGTTTCCTTTGAACGGATGCTCATCCGCCGACGGATACTTCTCGTAATCGAAGTCGTGCAGAAGCCCGGTTAGACCCCACTTGTCTTCGTCTTCGCCGAATTTGCGAGCGTAAGAGCGCATGCACGCTTCCACAGAAAGCGCGTGACGGCGCAAACTTTCCGATGGGGTGAACTCAGTTAGTAAACCCCACGCTTGGTTACGATCGGGCATGTCTCTTTCTCCCTGTTTTCGCCGGTTTTTGTCCGATATCTTCCGACTTTATGCACAGCTTTCCGATTTTTCTACCAGAATTGGCTTGACACTTACCAGTCACTGACTGCACATTACACGCAGCATTAGCAGTAACTAAACAGGTGCCCGCTCTGGCATCTTCCACAACCTGATGGCAACGACTCTCGCGCCCGTCGATTCACGGGAAGTGGTCCGATGCGACAGATGTATGCTGGTGCAATTCCGAACGATCAGCAATCTATGCCGCAAATGCAAGACTGCTCTTGACGAAGAACCTGAGCCGGAACCGCAGCCAGTGGCTGCCCCGGAACCAATCCACCACGGAATCCCAACCGGCAACGGACATCTCCAGGTTGCACTCGCGATTCGCAACCTGCGCCAGAGGTCTGGACTGAGCCAACGCCAGCTCGCGCTGCGCATGAAGGTTCCGCGCACCTACGTTTCCAAGATTGAAAACGAAAAAGCAACGCCTACGCTGTCCTCGCTCGAACGATTGGCTACAGCGCTGGAAGTAAGCTTGCCCGAACTCATCAACGGCGGCTGTTCGCGGGAGCGCGAAATTCGCGAACTGATGGCCGATGAGTTCATTGCTGAACTGATTCCGTTGGTCAGCAAGCTGAACGGCATGCAGTGGTCCAGCCTGTTGACGCAGGTTCGTGATCTAGCCACACGGCCTCGTCGCACCAGCTAGACAAAAAATCTCTTCAACGCATCTCCTCAGAGCTAAGCCGGGGTCCGAAGCCCCGGCTATTTTAGCCACAAAGGACACAAGGTTTACTGACTCTGTCAGATTTCACGTCTTCGTATTGCATCGTGTCGGTCGCCTGTCCTTGGCGTTAATTTGGTGCTAGGAGCTAACCGCTCGCTGATATGCTGCCAGGAGTTGTGGATCTTCGATCGACCCGTGATGATGCACCTGGCGCCACCGCCCGTCGATACGCCGGAAGACGCGCGTGGTACGAATCTTCATTTCGAGGCGCGTTCCCTTCTTTTCGTAGTAGCCGCGTTCCCGCCCAACTGCATAAAAGATGTTTTCGGCGAGGTGCAGCGTGTAATCGTAAAATTCGAAATGATAGCTGGATCCGCCATTGAAGATGCGCTCGTAGACGGGACGAATCTCCCTCCAGCCACGTTTAATTCCACCCAAGGGATTGTCCATCGCGGCTTGTGAGGAGCTGTCCCAGTTCTGCGCCATGAGATCGATGTTGCGCCGGTTCAGGGCACGGTAAAACTGGGCAAGTGCCTGTTCCGGTTGATGCAGGTTTCCGAGGTCTTCTTCCCCGGTGATTGGGTCGCTTACGACTGCTGTTTCCACGACTGCCCTCCTTCCCTCGATTGGATTACGGTAGTGGCGGGCAAGATGAACAAATCGTGATGTTTGCAAGTCATGAACCGGTATGGTAGGTTCAGAATCTCGGACGAGTGCTTTACGAGGTAGAGTTTGATCTCGACAGTTCCCGCCGGGCTGGATCGTAAGGAAGCGAAAGTCTTCTCCGGCCTGGACGCCGCAAGGCTCCCAAAACATATCGCCATCATCATGGACGGCAATGGCCGCTGGGCGAAACGCCGCCACATGCCGCGCATTGCCGGACATAGGATGGGCGTGGAATCGGTGCGCTCGGTGGCAGAGGCTGCTTCGAACATCGGCATCGAAGCACTAACCCTGTACGCGTTTTCCGCCGAGAACTGGCAACGGCCTGAAACGGAAGTCAACTTCCTGATGCGGCTTCTGCGCTTCTACTTGAAGCACGAGATGCCCACCTTCCAGAAGAACAATATTCGGGTGGAATACATTGGACGGCAGCATGAGTTGTCGCCGCGCGTACGAGAGCGCATGGATTGGGCACGCGAGCAGACTGCGAACAACAGCGGCATGCGACTGACGTTCGCATTGAATTACGGTGCTCGGCTGGAGTTGGTAGACGCATTTAAGTCGATCGTCGATGCGGCCCAGAACAATGGCGGCCTAGATCACCTGCAAATCGACGAAGAGCTGATCTCAAAACATCTTTATACGAGTCATCTTCCCGATCCCGATCTAGTAATACGCACCAGTGGCGAGATGAGGCTCAGCAACTTCCTGCTGTGGCAAGTCGCGTATTCGGAGATTTATGTTACCGAGCTTCTGTGGCCGGACTTTAGAGGTGTGCATCTACTGGAAGCAATCTCCGATTACCAGAAACGGGAGCGCCGTTTCGGCGGGGTAGTTCCAATCCAGGGAAACGGACACCGTAAATAGCCAGGGCAGGAACAACATCTCACTGCGATGTGATGATTGTCACGGCGCGCCAAAGTCCGCTGCTGTAGTTTGCTTTCGTGTCTGTTCATGCTCCTTCAGCCCCTTCGTTTTCTCCCTTTTGGCCACAGCTAAAGCGATTACGAAACGCGAGAAAAACGACCTATCTGACGCTGAACTCGCGGCGTTTTCTTCCACCGGAGGCGCGTTCGCTCGTCCTGGAAGAAGTCGAGCGAGAGAACGGCTACCGTGCATGGATCCATTGTGCGGTCGTAATGCCCCGCCAATTGCAGATGCTGCTTACTCCGCGTTGCGAGCGGGAGATGGGCCCAATCGTGATATCGGACATCATTGAAGCTATCGCGAAGCCGACTTCCGAGCGAGTGAACCGAGAGATGCACTGGCATGGGCAGGTGTGGCATCGCGAATACCTCGAACAAGCGGTGAAAGACAGCGAATTCGAGAAATACTTCGATTGCATCTGCCGAAATCCGGAGCGTTCGGAACTGATCAGCGGGCACGAAGCTTATCGGTGGTTATGGTTGGAGCCGGGAATGTAGCTCCGACGTTTATAATCGCGCTTCACTGATTCACGACAGACATGAAGCGTGTTCTCACGGCAATCGTTCTCATTCCTCTCGTCCTGCTGGCAGTGCTCCGCGCTCCGGCTTCGCTGTTCGCCTTTCTCGTGGCGGTAGTCACGCTGGTAACGGTGAGCGAGTTCCTGCAACTCACGACTCATTACCAGCTACAGCCTTTTCCAAGAGTTACCTACGTGCTCGTCATTCTGCTGTTCGGCGGGATCGCGATCCAGTCCGGCCAGACGCCGTTGGTGTCCACGGCAGGGATGATGTACGGTGTGGGGTTCGCTGGGGTGATCGGCGCCTTCATCCTGCTTGTCGCCGGAATGCGCAACACGGACCTGCGCACAGCATTTCCGGGGGCTGCGGCTTCGGCCTTTTCCATCACCTACATTGCTTTGCCCTTTGCTCTGCTGGCCCAATTGCGACAACAGTGGGCTGGTGCAATTCTCATCCTCTATCTCCTGATCGTTGTCTGGGTCGGCGATACGGCCGCGTACTACGCTGGCCGCCTATTCGGCAGACACAAACTGGCACCGCGAATCAGTCCTGGCAAGACATGGGAAGGAACAGTCGCATCGTTCGTAGTGAGTGTGTTTGTGGGCTCGTGGTTTTTTACAAATGCCAAAGCAGTCAGCACTGCATTACTGAAAGCACACCTCATAAGCCAGTCACAGGGATTCTTCGCGCCTCAACCGCCAGACCTAAGTACCCTTTTCATCCTGAGCGCCTTGATCAATATTGCGGCGCAACTGGGGGACCTGGTCGAATCACTTATCAAGCGCGGAGCCGGCGTCAAGGATTCGGGCGCGCTTTTGCCCGGACATGGAGGCATGCTGGACCGGGTGGACGCCCTCCTCTTTGCCGCACCGGTGCTGTGGTACTATTCGGCATTGCGGGTGCTCAGCTCCTAGCAGGCTGATCTACTTGCATTGATTGGAATGAAACGCGTTGCCATCCTGGGCTCCACGGGATCCATCGGGCGCAGCACCCTGAGCATCGTCGAGTCCTATCCGGACCGTTTTGCTGTCATTTCTCTCGCGGCCGGTTCCAACTTGCAACTTGCATATGAACAAGCGGTGCACTGGCATCCGAAGCTGGTTTCGATGGCGCACGAACGCGACGCCGAAACACTGCGCAAGCGTCTTCGCGAAGCTGGTCATTCAGGGGCGGAAGTTCTCTCGGGAGCAGCCGGGGCGGTTCGTGTCGCCACGCACCCGGAAGTCGACTTTGTCGTCAGTGCGATCGTAGGCGTTGCCGGTCTCGAGGCCACTTACGAAGCAGTGAAAGCAGGTAAGCAGGTTGGCCTTGCGAATAAAGAAGCGCTGGTGGTTGCAGGTGAATTGATCACTGCGGAGTCCAAACGCCAGGGCAAACCGCTGCTGCCGATCGACAGCGAGCACAATGCGGTGCACCAGTGCATGCGTGGGGGGAAGCTGCATGAAGTGGAGCGGGTATGGCTCACGGCCTCCGGCGGGCCGTTTCTGCACACGCCTGCACGTGAGTTCGACAACATTACGGTAGAACAGGCCCTGAATCATCCTACTTGGAAGATGGGGCGGCGCATTACAATAGATTCAGCCACCCTGATGAATAAAGGATTTGAGGTGATCGAGGCTTGCCGCCTGTTTGGCCTGCCTCCTCGCCAGGTAGACGTTGTGGTGCACCCGCAATCGACAATTCACTCGATGGTTGAATTTCGCGACGGCAGCGTCCTGGCGCAACTCTCGGTCACGGACATGCGCCTGCCGATTCTGTATGCGCTCACGTTTCCGGAGCGAGTGGAGAGCGATCTGCGCTTCAACATACGGGATCTGAAACAGCTCGACTTTTGCCCTCCGGATATGAATAAGTTTCCCTGCCTGCGGTTAGCGTACGAAGCAGCCGAGGCAGGCGGTTCGAAGACAATCGCGTTGAATGCGGCTGACGAAATTGCAGTAGAGGCTTTTCTGCAAGCCAGAATCTCATTCAAAGGCATTTCCCGTGTGATCGAAGCCACTTTAGGAGAAACGGTGGCATCGCATCCGGAATCTATATCGAAGGTATTGGAATTGGACGCTGAAGCTCGAGACGTCGCGCGCAACCTGGTTGAGCATATTGGTGGCGCAGTCCAGCTACCCGCCAAGCTCCACTGAGGTTTTTTCGTACATGCAAGATTTCATCATTAATGTTGGCGCCGTAGCCCTGGTACTGGGGGTCATGATCCTGGTCCATGAGTTCGGCCACTATGCAGCGGCCAAGCTGTTTGGCGTGCGCGTAGAAGTCTTCTCCATTGGCTTCGGCAAACGGTTGCTCGGATTCAAGAAGGGCGACACGGACTACCGCATCGCTGCCATTCCGCTTGGCGGGTACGTCAAGATGTCAGGCGAGAATTTCTCCGAAGAGCACAGCGGCGCGCCTTACGAGTTCATGTCACACCCGCGTTGGCAACGCCTGATCATTGCTTTCGCCGGTCCGTTCATGAACATAGTTCTCGCAATCGGACTGCTCACCGGCGTGTTCATGGTCCGCTACGAGCACCCCGTGTACCTGGATAAACCTGCCGTGATCGGCTGGGTGCTGGAGAATTCTCCCGCAGCAAAAGCCGGCTTTGAACCTGGTGATCGCATCGTGCGCATCGGGAGCCTGACAAATCCGACATGGGAAGACGTACTGCCGAAAGTATGGCTTAGCTCGAACCAGCCTTTACAAGTGACGATTGAGCGAAACGGGCAGACGCTGCAAAAGACAATCGTTCCAGAGCCGACGGGGCCAGACCAGATTCCGACTCCAGGGTGGCTGCCCGATGAACCTAATGTGGTGACCGCACTGGATTCTTCAGTCGATGCCGCGGAGAAAGCTGGAATCAAGGTTGGCGATACGGTAGTTGCAGTAAACGGTCAGCCCGTAAAGTCAGTTCAGGCAATGATTCGCGTCCTGCAGGAAAACAAAACAAAGCCGGCCGCAGTAACCGTGGTACGCAGTGGTAAGCAGCAGACGTTCACGGTAACGCCGCAGCTTTCAAAGCTTCCGGATGGGGAGGAACGCTACCGTATCGGTATTGTCTCGCAGCCGATGCATATTGATAAGCTGCCCTTTGCGAAAGCCTTCTCGAAATCCCTGGACGAGAATCGCAAGAACTCCGTCCTGATTCTGGAACTTGTCGAGAAGATGATTCAGCGGAAGGTTTCGGTAAAGCAGATGTCGGGACCGATCGGTATCGCGCAAGCTTCTGGCGACGCCGCACGCCAGCAGGGATGGACGCCGCTGCTGGCTTTGATGTCGGCGATCAGCCTAAACCTGGCAATTTTCAATCTGTTCCCCATCCCCATTCTTGATGGTGGCATGATCCTGATGCTCCTTGTGGAATCGGTACGGCGACGAGATATCAGCCTGGCAGTGAAGGAACGTATTTACCAGGTGGCGTATGTATTGCTAATCCTCTTTGCGGTGATGGTGATCTACAACGATCTGACCAAAGCGATTCCGGGGCTGCAGAGACTGCCGTAAGAATTGATAATCGGGTAATCGGAAAGGTGCTTTTCATTAGCCTTTCGATTACCCGATTACTTTTTACCCGAGAATCTGTTACCCGATTCCCCGGTTAGCTCACGCGATTCTCGCGCACACTGCCTTCGTTTCGGTATACATCTCCAGCACATCGTGTCCCATTTCGCGACCCCAGCCCGATTGCTTGTAGCCGCCAAACGGTAGGGCAGCGTCGAACACGTTATAGCAGTTGATCCACACCGTGCCCGCGCGCAACTGCGCCGCAGTGGTGTGCGCCTTGCCAATGTCACGCGTCCACACAGCCGCTGCGAGCCCGTAGATGTTGTCGTTCGCCCGGCGAACCAGGTCGTCTGTTTTCTCGAATGGAATGGCAGCAACGACCGGTCCGAAAATCTCTTCGCTGACCACCTTCATCTTCTCATTCGTATTCACGAGAACGGTGGGCTCCACGAAGTAGCCTTCCGAGCCATGCCTCTTTCCGCCGACCTTCGCTTGTGCACCTTCTTGCGCGCCGGACTCGAGGTAACTGCAGACACGGTTCAGTTGTTCGTCCGAAACCAGGGGTCCCATCTGTGTTTCCGGATCCAGTCCCGGGCCAAGTTTTATCTTTGAGGCCTGCTCGGAGACACCGGCGACTACTTCATCGTAAATGTCCTTCTCGACGTAGAGGCGAGATCCGGCGCAGCAGCACTGTCCGTGATTGAAGAAGATAGCGCTGGCGGCTCCCGGAATGGCAGTCTTGAGATCGGCGTCTTTGAAAACGACATTTGGCGACTTGCCACCGAGTTCCAAGGACACTTTCTTCAGGTTCCCTGTCGCGGCCTTCACAATGAGCTTTCCGACTTCCGTCGACCCGGTAAACGCGATCTTGTCGACGTCCGGATTCGCAGCCAAAGCAGCGCCAGCGGTTTCGCCGTAGCCGGGAACGATGTTAACCACGCCTTCGGGGAAACCGGCCTCCTGGATCAACTCACCGAGACGAAGTGCCGTCAGTGGGGTCTGCTCAGCGGGCTTCAGTACAACAGTGCAGCCGGCGGCAAGAGCGGGACCCAGTTTCCAGGCCGCCATCAGCAACGGGAAGTTCCATGGAATGATCTGTCCAACCACTCCAACCGGCTCACGAAGTGTATAAGCGAAATACTGCCCGCCTTTCGGTGAAATCGGAATCGTGTTGCCTTCAATTTTCGTTGTCCACCCCGCCATGTAGCGGAAAAGATCGACCGCAAGCGGGACATCAGCAACACGCGCGACTGTTAACGGCTTACCATTGTCGAGACTTTCGAGTTGCGCGAATTCTTCCAGATTCTGCTCAAGCAGATCAGCCAGCTTCCAGATGAGGCGGCCTCTCTCGGATGCTGTCATTCTGCGCCATTTTCCTTGTTCGAATGCTTTGCGCGCTGCATTTACAGCAAGGTTGATGTCTTCCGCCGCGCCTTCGGCAACTTGCGCCAGTACTTTTCCATTCGAGGGATCGTAAGTAGGAAATGTCTTGCCTGAGATGGAATCGACCCATTGGCCATTGATCATCATTTTGCGCGGGCGAGAGATGAAGTCTGAAACACGCGGTTGAATTTGAACGGGGGATATAACACTCATGCGGCATTCTCCTTCTGGACAGCCGGCTCACAGAGGCACGCTGTCCCGCTGAAATCGCGGACGATTACCTGGATATCGCTTCTGGAGTGCTTGGATCCTGGCCAGAGCACACGGCATGCTTGAACTCCGGCGTTATGACGTTCCATCCTCGGCACGTCAAGCGGCCAAAACTTTACCACAGAGGACAGGGGTCTTGCAGGGCGGATGAGAATTGCTGGATGAGACGGTGCGCTGTGACTGGCCTCGCGCACGGCCTAAAGGCCACGGAACTGCCGACGAGACACCCCGGCGAAACTTCCTACTTCACGTACTTCAATCCGTAGTCGTGCTCCGCGCCTCCTTTGCTCTCCTGCCAAACGACTTGCGCCGGAACAAAGATGTTCGCGGCATTGGCAGTGAAAGGCACTGCTACTTGCACCCAATTGCCCGTGGCGTAGAGGCGCGAACTGCGGAAGCGAAGGCCTCCGCGCGATATGTCGATGATCGAAACCACTTCTTCACTTCCTGGTTTGCGAATGCAGGCCGAGATTTCAATGCGTGCGCGGAGTGTCGAGCGGCGGTTCGACGATGGCTTCGCTGCAGGCGCAAGCGGAACGGGTGTCTGCTTATTGCATCCGGGCTCAAACTCGGTTCGCCTCCATGTCGTCCGGGCGCTGCATGCGTTACAGTCGCGCGGCAGATGGCCATCGTCATCCAGAAATTCCAGCTGCTTTTCATTCAGGGATACGACTTCCCGGGAAGCACACTGGGAACACTCGAGCAGCACCCGAAAGAGTGCCGACTTCAACGCCGTCGTCGGAAATTGAATTCCCCAGAAATCGAAGCTGGCATCTTCGAACCCGATTCCGTAAAGTTCACCTTCATGCGTTCGGCGCACCAGGCCGATCACTCGGGCGATAGTTTCGTCACGACTGGCGCGGCGCAGCCGCAACTCCTGCTGGGGCTGGAGCGAACGATTCATGAGGAGACATCCGCCGTGCTCGCTCACCGATTCGGTGCGCGCAAGATCGCGAAAACTGTCTCCGTTCGCGTCGACGCCGCACACTTCCACGGGAATTTGGATCGCGATGCGCGCGCTTCGTCGATGAGTTGGTGTTCTTGTCAGCATAGTTTCATCTGACCTCATTTTCGTGAGCGAGTTCGGCTGCCTGCACCTGTGACCGTAATCCGTGGAATCCAATCCATGTGGCCGTGCTAAGCATGCCTGCCCAACCGCACGTGCGAATCACGCCGGCAATCCGCGCGTCGTATTGCAGCACCCTGAGTCCGGAGAAAATCGTGTTCCAGTCATGCTCGATGTAATCTCCGCCCCCCGCTGAAACCAGTGGAAGTTGCATCGCGCGTGCATCGGCCATGTACGTGGCCGTGTAAAGAAAGTTCTCAAAGAAGAAGAACAGGCAGAACGCGAAGGCAGTCGGCTTCCGTTGCGCGAAGAAGTACGCGGAGAGCAGCGCCGGAACCATCCATTGCAAAATGGTTCCTCCCCAGATACCGATCCAGTATCCGAACCACCCAAACAGTAGATGGCCGCCCTCGTGCACAACGAGGTTTACATTGTCGATGAGCAGGAAACCGCTCTTATCCCGTGCGGCATAGACGAGAAACAGGCCATAGAAGGCAAGCCACGACCATGTCGCGGCTTTTGCAGTCGGCTCCCACTCATGCTGAAGCCAACGATCTTTCACCCCGATAGGTTACTTTCAATCGGGTATGCAGCCCATAGTACGCAGGTACCTTATCCCTATGTGACTTTAGAAACGTAACGCCGCAGACGGCAAATTGTGCGCTGACTCCCACGCTTTGGCGCGCTTCTTCGCCTGTTCCAGTTGTTCGGGTGACATGCGTAATTCGAAGCCATGAAGCAGTTTGCGGTCATTGGACTGTTTCTCCGCAGCCAGCGACATCCACAAATAGGCAGAAACTAGATCTTCAGGCATGCAGTGGCCGTGAACATAAAGGTTTGCCAGGTTCTCCTGAGCGTTGACGTCGCCCTTCTCGGCGGAAAGTGTGAACCACTTGAAAGCTTCGTGGTGGTCTTCCGGCACTCCCTGGCCCGTCAGATATAGGACCCCGAGGTTGTTCTGCGCCTGGGCGATTCCCTGTTCGGCAGCCGCCCTGAACCATCGCGCAGCCGTTGCACGGTCCTTCGCTACCCCCAAACCAGCGTTGTACATGAGCCCCAGATTGTTCTGAGCTCGCGCGTCGCCGGACCGGGCCGCAACCTCGAACCACTTTGCTGCTTCCGGAAGATCCTTACGCAGGCCGGTACCGGTGAAGTACATGTCCGCGAGCTGCTCCTGCGCTGCCGTTTCACCATTTTCCCCTGCTTTGCGAAGCCACTCGGCGGCTATCGAGAGGTCCTTTGGCACGCCTAATCCATGGGTGTATAAAAACGCCAAATTGTTCTGCGCTGGACCATAGCCCTGTAAAGCAGCTTTACGAAACAGTTCGTATGCTTCGCGGTAATCCTGATCTACTTTTGTGTGCGTGAGGTATGCCAGCCCAAGAATGTTCTGTGCCTGCGCATCGTGTTTTGCCACCTTCCGCAAAGCTTCGAACTGTTGCGGGGTGTATCTTTTCAAAGCGGCGATGATATTGTCGGCACTCTCTGCTGGCAGAGGCGAATCAGCCAATAGCATTGCAAATAGAAGGAACGCGAAGACCAGAAAAACAGGGAAACGGTTCCTGCCCATGAACCACCCTCCAGTGGAAACTTGGTCTTGCAGGACTTGGACGGGGCTCTGCCCAATTGGACCGCATCTTACGAGAGCTGCTGGTTGCGTTCAAGTGTGAAAATAACGGTTGAGCTGCTGTTTTCGCCGGTTGAACGGAAATACCGGTGAGGCGTGCGGCGCGGAGATGCGCAGAATTCACATGCTAAACTGAGTACATATCCTGGCCGGCTGGCGGCCATTCAGAGTGTATGGCAGAAATCCGTCGTAGAAAATCCGTGACGTGCACGATTGGCAAGGTGCGCGTGGGCAGCGATGCACCGGTTGTGGTGCAATCGATGACGAATACCGACACCGCTGACGTGCTCGCGACCGTACAGCAGGTGGAAGCGCTGGCCCGTGCCGGTTCCGAACTGGTCCGCGTGACCGTCAACAACGATGACGCAGCCAAAGCCGTTCCGCATATTGTGGACCTGCTGCAGCGACGTGGCATTGATGTCCCAGTGATCGGCGATTTTCACTACAACGGACATCTTCTTCTGAAGAAATATCCCGAGTGCGCCCGAGCGCTCGCAAAGTACCGCATCAATCCAGGAAACGTGAGCGTTGGCCGAAAGGACGACGACAATTTTCGGACTATGGTCGAAGTTGCGGTTGAGAATCAAAAGCCGGTTCGGATCGGCGTGAATTGGGGATCGCTCGACCAGCAATTGCTGACGCGCATGATGGACGAGAACTCGCGCTCTGCGGAACCGAAAGACGCTCGCGACGTTACGATGGAAGCCATGGTCGTGAGCGCGCTGAATTCCGCCGCTCTCGCGGAAAAGAGCGGCCTGCGACGGGATCATATCATCCTCAGCGCCAAAGTGAGTGGCGTGCAGGACCTGGTGGATGTCTATCGCAATCTGGCTTCACGTTGCGAGTATCCCCTGCACCTCGGGTTGACTGAAGCCGGGATGGGAGCGAAAGGGATTGTAGCCTCCGCAGCAGGTCTGAGCATCCTGCTGCAGGAAGGGATCGGAGACACCATCCGCGTTTCACTCACGCCGGCGCCGAATGGGGATCGCACAGAAGAGGTCATCGTTGCCCAGCAGATCCTGCAATCGATGGGCATCCGCAGTATCACGCCGCAAGTGACCGCCTGTCCTGGTTGCGGACGTACCACCAGCACCTTCTTCCAGGAAATGGCGGAACAGATACAGAGCTATCTGCGCGAGCAGATGCCGGTCTGGAAGCAACGATATGCCGGCGTGGAAGAGATGAAGGTCGCAGTCATGGGGTGCGTGGTGAACGGTCCCGGCGAATCGAAGCATGCGAATCTCGGGATTTCACTGCCCGGCACTTTCGAGGAGCCCAAAGCTCCCGTTTTCGTTGACGGGCGCCTGATGACTACCCTGCGCGGCGACCGCATCGTTGCTGAGTTCATCGACATTCTGGACAACTACGTTGATTCGCACTACGCGACGAAAACTGCAGCCCTAACCACATAACACGAAGGACAGAAAGGTTCAGGAAGTTTTTTTGCTCTTCGTGTGCGGTTACGTTTTACCTACCTAGTAGCTTCGGCTTTGGCGAGGACAATAGCGGTCGTCTTCGACATCGACTCGTAATACCGCATGAACCGTTGCGTCTCTACGGTGTTATACGGCGCAAGGTTATGCGCCCAGCGATATCCGATCGGCTGATACCAAAGCTCGGCCAGGACATGGAACGGCCCCTGGGCATCGCCAATCGCAACCGAGTACCGCGTCGTGTCGGCCCCGCCGGTGAAGTTCGGATCATCAGCGGCGGCGCCAACGACCGCAATATTCTTATCCGCGGTGCTCTTGTCGAATCCAGAAGGCAATAATCGGCTGTCCTTCAGATAGCGAACCGTAAATAGCAGGCCGGTAGTCACGTGTCCCTGTTCGTCGCCGAGGATGGGTTCAAAGATCTGCACCTGATCGCTTTTGGTGATCTCGTGATAGAAGGGCTCGTACTTCGTTTTGTCGGCATCGTTATCGTTGCCGACGATCGATCCATCCGGATTTAAGTGCCCCGACTCGAAGACAGCTTTTCCATTGCGGCCGGTAATCAGCAGATGCAACCACGCCCGCCTGGACGGAAAGGCGGTCGGCAACTTATGCCCGGTAAGGTTTTGCACGAACACATCGACGTGGGCTGTGCCCGCGCTTACATCGAAATTGCGAATTTCCAGCCGTGCGCTTTGTGACTGCAAGAAAGCCTGCGTCCCCTCTGCTGCCCGGGTCAGCTCCGGCGCTGTGGCCGCGACGTCGAGATCTGTGCGATAGAGATTCAGCATACGCTGCATGAAGAAGTTGCCGCCGACAAAGACGTGTTGATGCACACCTGGGCGCAATTGCGGTAAGACTGAGGTCAGAGGCGCTTCGCCTTCGACTTCAGGCATGTGGCACTGCTGGCAACTGTAACGGTTTGGATAATCGCTGTGTTGCCATTCCAAAAACGGCATCTGCTCAGGGAACATGCCGATCTCTTTCCCATTCGGACCGAGAGCCGTGGTGAATAGTGTGTGGCAGGTTCCGCACAGCGCCGAATCGCGGATATGCTGTGCCTCTGTCGGACGAAAGCCTCCTGTAGACGTGTCCATGACGCGAGTGCGTCCGGCGTCGATCTGAAAAGGACCATATTCGGGATGATCCATTTTCGATTCCGGCGGAGCGATTACGAATCCTCCATTGAAGCTCGCAGGCGCGCCCAGCTTCTCTTTGGTGACCTGATGGCACACGGTACACGTAACCCCATCCTCCGCCAGTGCGCCTTCTTTTTTATCGGCATTAAACGGAATGTGCGAGAAGATCTGTCCATCTTGGCCCTGCAATTTCGCCAGATACCGTGGAATAGGCATGTGACAGATGGAACACTCGTCTTCAACATGCAGCCGCGCTACTGCGTGATCAATCGTCTCGCGCCTAGCACTGGCTTGCCAGTAGGGATCGCGGGATGAATTCGCCATGATGCTGGACTGCCAATCGAAGCCCACTGAGACGTCCAGGCCGGAAGGTGTGGTGACGCCATTGTGGCAGGCGATGCAACGAGCTGAGGTGTGGAATTCGATCTTATCGGTGATCTGGTTGCCGCGTCCGCGCAGTAGTTGGGGCGAGCAGATGATCGCGGCGGCGATAACGGACACAACAAGAGCTTTCCTGTGCATCACCATCCCTCAGTCAGCTTTCCATCCTGCCAATCCCAAAGGATGTAGAACATAAGTTGCCGGGGACGTCCGACGGTGTCGTTGACAGGAAAACTGATTCCCACATCACCGCGAATATGCTGCCTATGGCTGATAGTCACCTGCATTTCAGGAAGGACGTTCCAGTCGGTTTTTGCGCCGGTGACCAGATCGCGGCTGGCAAGAAATTCCACCATTGGCGACCACAACCGGCCCAAGCCGTGATCAGCGGCAAAACTTTGCCCTATCGCGGTATTCCAGAAGACATTCTGCGGTGCCTTCCGCGTATCCACCGGAAGATTGCCTCCGCCCTGAAACTGGATGAACGTATTGGTTGGAAAAAGCTGATCGAACATGGCGAAGGTGCCAAACGTGGTTGTGCCCGCCCCCAGACCTCGCAGGTAATTGCCTGTTGGCGCAACCACTTCTCCCTGCAAACTGAGGATGGACCCAGTGCGTAAACTGGAAAGCATGACGCGTTTCAGGCCGAAGGTGATGTCGCCAATCCCGCCATACCAGTTTTGCTGCGGGCGCTCGAACATCAGCGGCGTGTCGATTTCGATCTGATTTTTTACCCCGAATCGCTGTTCGTGAATCTCATGAAATTCCGCGCCCGAAGATTTCTGGATGTTCACACGGCCAGTGAGCACCTCTTCATCTTCTGGATACGCTTTCTCGGTTCCCAATGCGAGCGGCAGATTCAGCTCTCCGCGAGGCCAATGAGGATTTGTACAGAAGGTTCGCAGGTAAGCGACTAAGTCCCCCACCTGCTGCACCGTGAATACTCCTGAAAAAGACGGCATGATTTGGGAGAAGCCGCGATAAGGGCCGCCGTGCAGGATTACGGCTTTGTATGCTGTATCCAATTCAGCAGTCGTCTGATCGCAACGGGTGAAATCGGGAAAGCTCGAAGGGCGCTGAAAGCCGGCTGTTGTTTCCGGCGCTCCCTGACCGGCTTCGCCATGACAGGCAGCGCAATTGGCCGCGTAGAGGCGTTGCCCATCTGCGACATTCGCATGGCGTACAGGCTGCAGGGTTTCTGCGTTCTTGCCGGCCTGAGCTACGACGAATGAAAAGAACAGGCAGACAAACACGCCAGCCACCTCAGTTTCGATCCGCAAAAATCTTTGTCTGCGCGATTTGCATTCAGCAGCTGACATCAACGTATTCGCGAAATCGAAAGGGGGTCTCGATGAGTGAAGTTAAAGTACGGCGCCCGCATCATGCACGGTCGCAGATGAATAGAAGCGAGATATTCAGTGAGGGTTGGAGTGGAGCGAATAAATCTAATCTTGGGGAAGGGCGAGCGATTTCAGGAAAACAGGCTTATATGGCAGTGCGCGAGGGAAGTGCGTCGATAATTCAACACACCACCTCGCGCTGATGAAACTCGGCATCGAATTTGAATGGTGATTCTTTCGTTTTGGTCATCTCGTGATCATTCTTGCTTTAGAACTTGAGCAGCGCAGCCGAGACTGCGAGCCATGCGCAGAAACCGCTCACGATCAGGGCCGTGCGGATTGCCATGTTGTCGATGAACCAATTCCATTTCGCGTCCATATGTTCCTCCGATTCGGTCTGTTGTTGTCTAACTAATGGACGTGCCGGCTTCGCAATTGTTAGCTGCGATTTCCAACCGCGTCTGATTCTCTATACGCACGCCACTCCCAAAAAGTTCGCAGAATTGTGTTGCGAGCAGATGAATTGGCGGCATCCTAAAGTACAAGTACCAAGGTCTGAACTCTGGGTGGGATTAAAGAATTAGGGAGTCAGGAGGGCTGCCTATTTTGCGAGGGAAACAAATCTGTGGCAGGCGAATCCGGCTCCGTAAACTCCTGTAGATCAGGGTACTTGCGAATCAGTGATTCCGGAGCGCGCACCTTTTTGCGCGCAATCATGGACTTCAATTCGAGCGCATTAGCCGGTGCCTTTCCCTCGAAGTGGTTATTCGCGGCAACATAAACCTTGTCCGTCTTCTTCGCGATACTCTCGATCTTCGCCTGCCAGCCTTCCAATTCATGTGGCTTGTACAGATAGTCATAGCGATCGCTGGGCTTCTTCGGGTCGAACCATTGATCGTAGCGCCGGCCATGGAGGCGCACATAGCCAATGCTTGACGTTACATGGCCGCTAGGACGGATTGCTCGTCCCAGCAAGGGCTGATCGATGTTGCAGAAGGCAACTCCTTGGGACGCGAAGTATTGCAGGATGGAGTCGTCACTCCAACTGAGGTGACGAACTTCCACTGCGAGTGGATATTGGCCGAACATCCGGATCAGCTTTTCAAGATGCCCACGGTTCTCCTCGGTGTTTTTGAAGGAAATTGGGAACTGCATCAGCAGAGCGCCAAGGCGTCCTTCCGAAGCAATTGCATCGTACCCTTCCTTCGCCATGCGCTCGTCTTCGGGATCGAAACGAATGGTGGTGGCGGATGTAGACTCGACTACCGCAATCGGCGAATGGGTGAATGCTTTGTTTAGTTTTGCAGTAAATTGAAACTTCGAATTTACCGCGCCGGCCTTGCGGCACCACTCACGCCCGACATCCGGCTTAATATAGCCGTAAAAAGAAGTATTGATCTCGATCAGATCGAAGTAACGCGCCAGGTATTCCACTGGATGTTGCGTTTTCTTCAGCGACTTCGGATAGACAATGTCCTCCCAATCCTTGTACGCCCATCCCGCAACGCCAATGTAAAATTCGCCCACGGTCTTTCAGAAGAAGAGCATTGCCGTCCAAAAGATGCCACCCGGATCTTTTTCGTTCTGCACAAAACAACTGCCCACCGCAAACCTCTTCAACCCAGGCTGCGCAGCAATACGCTGCACATCCGACGGAAGCACTTCCGGTTGTGAGTTGCTGTAAGTGACCACATAGCGAACGCCGGGCGTCTGCATGAGCTGCCCATTATTCATGTTTCCCGATTGCGCCATTGCACAGACACTATCGCGCAATTGGGGCATGTTGAGGCGCCCCAGTGGCATCATGTGCTCCTGCTGGCGCAGTTCCGCAAACGCTTTTGCTGCCTGCGCTTCTGCCTGTTCGGTGTTCAGCGTCGCAACAACGGTCGCAAAATCCTCTGTGACCCAAAACTCACTTTCCTGGTGAACAATACCGATTCCCACAGCGTTGTATTCCGGGGTGAGGATGTTAGCCCGGTGGGGCGGGGAGTGCATGAATGCCCAATGGATCTGATCTTCACGATCGTTGAAGCCGACATTCTCTCCACTTCGATTGAAATGGAGACCGGTTGCCGCCAGCCTCTGCTGGACATTTGGCTCTCCGGAAGCTTGATGCGTAAGCTGATGGCGCCGGGCCATCACGAGCGAGTGCTGGCGGGCCGCTTCAACCAGCCTGGGATTAATTTTGAGTGGCACCAAGCCCTTCTCGAGACGCGAATCGTTCAACTGCTGCACGACGAGACGCTCAGCACCGGGATCGAACTGGGCCTGGGCCCCTATTCTGAAAGCTATTACCAGAGCAATAACAAATAGATATTTCATAAGTTCATTTGAACGTATCTTTAAATCGCCGTTGCGAATAGATGTTCCGCCTTACAGATTATCTACCGCCCCTATGTTACGATTCGCCCAAGTTCTTTCGGAGAATTCATGCAGCCGGTACTCATTTTGTTAGCGGGCGTTGGCGTGGTTGCGGGACTGTTGATCGGCTATTTTCTCGGACGCGACCGTACTCGCGCCGAACATCAGTCGCGTATCCTGCAGGCGGAAAGCCGTGCCAGTTCAGCCGAAGCACAGGCTGCAGCTGTCGAAAATAATCATAGGCAACTGCAGTCGGAGATGGCGGAAACCCGCAGGCGGCTGGAAGAGGCTCAGAATTCACGCATCGCTGCGGAGACAGAACTGAAGGCGGAGCGCCAGCGCCTCGCGGAAGAACGTCGTCTGCTCGAAGAAGCCGGCAGCAAATTCAAAGATTCGTTCGACGCGCTCGCCGCGCAAGCCCTGAAGACCAATAATGAATCCTTCCTTGAATTGGCAAAAACCACCTTGGGACGATTTCAATCCGAGGCACAGAAGGATCTGGAATCGCGTCAGAAAGCCGTGGAAACGCTGGTACAGCCAATTCAAGAATCGCTCAGCAAGGTTGACCAGCAGATCCAGCAACTGGAAAAGGCCCGCAGCGAAGCCTACGGCGGCCTCAGCGAGCAAGTGAAGTCGCTCATCACCACGCAAGAGAAGCTGCAAAGCGAGACGGGCAATCTCGTGAAGGCGTTGAGCGCGCCCAACGTGCGCGGCCGTTGGGGAGAAATTCAGTTGCGGCGCGTCGTCGAACTGGCCGGCATGGTCTCCTATTGCGATTTTCAGGAGCAGCCGACAGTCGCAACGGCGGACGGGAAGCTTCGTCCGGACCTTATTGTGCGGCTCCCCGGCGGAAAGAACATCGTCGTCGACTCAAAAGCTCCACTACAGGCGTATCTCGAATCGTTGGAGAGCACCGACGAGAGTCGCCGGCGCACTGCGCTCGTCGCACACGCGCGGCAACTGCGCGATCACATGAAGAGCCTGGCTTCCAAGGCTTACACGGAGCAGTTCCAGCCATCCCCGGAATTCGTGGTGATGTTTCTGCCGGGCGAAACTTTCTTCAGCGCGGCTCTGGAACAGGATTCCGGCCTGATCGAAGAAGGCGTGATGCAGGGCGTGATTCCCGCGTCTCCAACCACGCTGATCGCATTGCTGCGCGCAGTGGCTTATGGATGGAAGCAGGAGAAACTCGCCGCCAATGCGCAGGCCATCAGCGATCTCGGCCGTGAGCTCTACGATCGCATTCGAAGCGTTGCCTCCCATCTCGACTCTGTCGGACGTGGACTCGATCGCGCCGTGGATTCTTATAATCGCGCTGTGGGGTCGCTCGAAACTCGCGTGATGGTGTCTGCGCGCAAGCTGCGCGAACTCGGCGCGGCAACCGGAGACGAGATCGAAGATCCGGCACCAGTCGACAAGATCAGCCGCAACTTACAGTTGCCGGAACTGGTCGAGGAAGACGAGCCACTCTTCCGGCAAACGTCTGCCGGGAAGAACTAACGCTGTAACGACGCCGTCCTGGTGGCTGTCGATGTGGGCGTCTCGCCCACATCCACGGCTTCGCATCAGTCGGCCGAAGGCTGGCGCTACACTAAACCGTCGCCTTGCTCTTCCTCTCCTTCATCTCCGCCAGCAACTGGTTGATTTTATCTTCCTTCTCCAATGCCACGAGTTTATCGCTGAGCGAGTCGTCCCCGGCAATTTCACCCTTGGCCTGAGCCACGGCTTCCTCGTGGGACACTTTTCGCTTCATGCGATCGAATGTGCCGGAGTTTGCGCTATTGCTGGCGGCGATCTGCGCATCGCGAGCCTTGCCCAGCACGCGTGAGCGCCGGTGCTGTGCGACGAGCAGATCGGCCTTTGCCTGAGCTTCGGACAGCTTTTGCTCCAGCTTCTGTAATGCAGATTTCAGATTCTCGACCTCGATCTTCTGATCCGCGACCTGCTGCTTGTAGTTGTCACTGAGTACCTTGTAGCTAAGAGAGCGGTCGATCGCCGCTTTGGCCAGATCATCCTGCTTCTTGTCGACTGCAAGTTCGGCGCGCCGCATCCAGTCAGCGTCCAGATCCTGTGTCTCCTTCAACTTCTTTTCCAGCAGATGTTGATCCGCCAAAGCAATCGCCACCTGAGTTTTCACCTGAATCAGCTGGTTTTGCATATCCAGGATTACCTGTTTGATCATCTTCTCCGGATCTTCGGCCTTATCCACCAGGTCGTTCAGATTCGCTCGAATCAGCGTCGATACTCTTTCCAGCAGTGCCATAAACAACTCCTTCTGCTTCGAATTGCCTCCAGCCGAAGCCCCAGTTACGGATTAACCCGCTTTGCACACCGTTGCCGACTCTATCCCGCTAAGGCGAAGCCTTGTCAACTTACCTCCCTGCACCTTTCGCCTTCGCGTCGCCACCTCCATCGCCATCAAGCGTTGGTTTCGGCGCTTTGTCGCCGATGTTGCGGATACGGCCGAACAGCTCGGACATCTGCATGCCTGACAGTGTCTCGAACAGTGCAGGTACTTGCGCGGCCATCTTGGCGATGTCGCCGGTAATCTTGTTCATCCCGGCGGCATCGCCATTGCCGGTGGAAACGATGGTGATCTTGTCGACGTTGTTGAGCGGGCTGGCCAGAGCTTTGACGACTTCAGGCAAACCGGTGATCAACTTGTCGACAACCGCAGCCTGGTTGTACTCCTGATAGGCTTCGGCCTTCACATTCATTGCCTTCGCTTCGGCTTCACCTTTCTTGAAGATGATGTCGGCCTCGGCCTCACCCTGTTGCTTGATCGCCGATGCCTTACCTTCGGCTTCAGCCATCAGGCGCGCCTTTTCAGCTTCGGCAAGCGTCTGAATGCGCTGGCGCTCGATTTCGGCCTGCTTCAGGACCGTCGCAATCAACTCCTTCTCGCGTCGCGCGATTTCCGCGTCCTGCACTTTTACCTGCTCCAGTTTCTCCACCTGCTGTACTTTTACCTGCTCGGCGACGACCTGTTGCTGCATGACGTTGGTCTGGATCTCATAGGCCTTGTCAGCCTGCGCCTGCTGGCGCTTGGTCAATTCCAGGAACTGCGCCTTCTTGATGTCGAGATCACGCTGCGCTTCGGCCTGCTTCGCGAGTGACGCTGTTTCCGCCGCTACGCGCTCCTGATCTGCCTGCGCTTTCGCGACCGCCGATTCCCGCTGCGCCAGAGCGCGCTTGATCGCCGTGTCGCGCTCGGCTTCAGCTGCAGCAACATCCGCATCACGCCTGATTCGCGCAATATCCGGGCGTCCCATGTTGGTGATGTACTCGTTTTTGTCGCGCACCTCCTTGATTGTGAACGAAATCACCTCCAGGCCCATCTTGCTCATGTCGTCGGCGCAGGTGGAGCGCATACGATCGCTCACCATTTCCGGCTGCTTGACGATCTCTTCGACCGTCAACTGGCCGATGATGCCGCGCAAGTGGCCTTCCATCACAAGGCGGATCAGACCTTCGCGTTCCTGGTCGGTCTTCGTAAGGAACTGCTCGGCCGCAGTAACGATCGATTCGGGATCGGACTTCACCTTGATCTGCGCGACGGCTTCAACGGTCACAGCGACGCCTTGCTTGGTGTAGAGATCCTGTTGCGGCGCCACGTCGAATGACATCAGTTCCAGTGAAAGCAGGCGCGCACTTTCGACCATGGGGAAGATGATCGTGCCGCTACCTTTCACGATTCTGGTTTTACGATAGCCATAGACGATCAGCGCCTCATGTGGTCCAGCTTTGCGATACAGTCTGGCGAACATCGCCATCAGGAAAAGAATGGCCAGTACAGCCAGAACGCCAATTACCACAAGATCAGTAGGGATACCCATAACGCCTCCTCAGGCGAACGAAATCTGGATTGCAAATCAAGACGACTTCATCATTGCGTCTAAATCCCGGACCAGCCGTTCGGGCTGATCGTGCCCCAGATAAAAATCGCGTCCCGGCGTGCGAATCCTCACCGCCTCGTGCCCGTGCCATAGGAAGGCCTCCTTACCGCGTGCCCAGCGCCAGCCCCACCCAACAAATTCGGTCAGCGGATCACAAGGAACGGCCCGATACTCCTGAATCCGAGCTTTAGGAATTGAGCACAAACGAATGCCGCCAGTGCGGACTTCAACGCCGGACGTGGTTACGCGGTAATGAAAGCCGTCAAATGCCTGAAATGTAATCCACACAAGCAGGACCAACACGCTGTAAAGAAGGATCTTTAGCCCTACTGGCCCTTCCGAGGAAAGCCTCCGTGCGGCAAGAGCGGTTATGGCAGTTGCAGCCGCAAGAAGCACTCCCGCGAGCGGCGCTCGCTGCGCCTCTTCTGCAAGCAATCGGCCCTGCGAAGGGTCCACGACGGGCCCCGTCAAGGTAGAACTTTCTTGCGCAAACGAAAGAGCACGAACCTGATCGCGTCCAGCTTTCACCACAGAAATCACGACTGCCGCGACCACTACGATCGGCGTGATTATCGCGACGCGCCCCGCAATCTGGAGCAACTCTGGCCGGTTCAGTGCATTGAACTCGAGCACGCCAAGAAATGCCAGGCACATTACTGCGGAGACGGCGTACTCCACCAGCATCAGTGCCCATCCAATGCTCTTCGGGCGTCTGGGAATAAAGCTCATGACCGTGAACAACGCCAACATCCCAACCGTCATGCCAAGGAAGCCGAATGCGAAGCTGCCCTTATCGGACCAGCCATTCGGCACATTGTTGAGGCTGAAATGTACGGCAATCTTCTCCGGCAAAGCGTCCTGAAGCTGCCAGTAGCGAAGCAACATCAACGGCAGGACTAGCCATGGAAGCAAGCTCATGGTTCGCCAGTTCGTCCGCGTCATTGACTTTCTCCCTTCTCCTTCTCCGACGGTTCAACGGCCCCTGTCAGCTCATCCCAGCGTTGGACGTAGGCAATCCCTCGCTCGTAGCGGGTCACGACGACTTCGGTTCCCTTGGCAATCGCACCGACTGCATCGCTGCGCGCCCCCGCACATCGCCGCACGCCTGCCTGGGAGAACACAATCTCACCGGTACCCAACTCACGAATTGGAACGGACACCGTTCCCAGTACGCCTACCATTTCGTAATCCGCCGGGTCGAGATGGCTCTCATAGCGCATCAGCACCTTAGCCACGAAGACGAAGATGATCAACGCGCCGATGGAACCAACCACGGCGGAGATCATGAGCACAAAGCCGATCCACAGGCTCGAATAGCGGGTCAGCAGATAGCCAGTCCCGCCAAACCACGCCAGGAAGGCAGCTACCGTTCCGAAATTGAATAGCGACAACTGCTCGCTCGCGCCACGGACCTGGCTAGCCGCGGGGTACACCTCCGTCGGCGTGCCGTGGGTCAAATCAAAATGAATGTGGGTGCCACCATGAAAATGCATATGCGGCAGATGCAGGTGAAAGCTCCCCAGCAGAAACGACACAAAACTCAAAGCAAATCCGATCACGAAACATGTGAGATAGACGTCAGCCCAGATCATCGTGACCTCCCATTGGACGGCGCCGGCTCCGGATTTTCTTCCGGCTTGAGCACCTGCAATAAACGCTCGGCGAGTTGGGGCGTGTCGAGGATGGCGCCGAGCAGAATAAGGCATTTTCGAGAATCATCGTGCCGCGATATTGCCAGCAGTGCGTGCCGGAGTTGCGGATCACGCCGGAAACGCTCCGCGCCGCTTACCAGCCAGAGGTCTAATTTGTCTTCGGCTACGCGCAATGGCGACAGCAACTCGGTGTGGTACCCGTCTGGGTCATCCACCAGATACCCCGGGTGCACATTGAAGAAGCGTGCGAGAAGCATGCGCGTGGAATTTGTCAGGTGGGGACGAGTGCCGCTCTCGATCTGCGACAGGTAGGACTGGCTGATGGTTTTGCCGAGGTCCTTTTTCAGTGCCCGCACAACTTCCTGCTGGGTCATGTCCCGATTGAGGCCACGGAGCGCGCCCTCGACCTCCCGCAGATAACGGATTTTTTCGCCGAGCTTCATATTACGAATTGCAATTGTTATATCGCAATATGCGATAGGTCAAGTAAAAAAATCGTACTGAACCAGTGGCGCGGGGATCGCGCAGACAAGTCGGTTATTGTCAGTAGGTTACACGAGATAAACTGCGGTAGATTTCTGAACGGTGGTTCTGGGGAAGCTGAAAAAAGACCTGATGGATCGAAATGAAAAGCCTCCGCTCTCACGGAGGCCCTCAAGGACTGCTTCCAAGTTCGGACTTTACTCGACTTTGCCTACTGCACTCGACCGTTGTGCTTCTTGTTGTAGATCGCTTTCGATGTCCGGTTTTCCTGCTGATTCACCTGCTTGCGTTCTGCCGACGTGAGTTTTCCACCATTGGCCGCTCTTTCATTGTGGATTTCACGGTTCAGGTGCGTTTGCTGGTTTTCGAGATGCGCGGCTTCTCCGGCCGTCAACTGCCCGCTCTTGATTCCCTGCCCAATGCGCTCCTGTTGATTCCGCTGCCGTGCCCCAACTTCCCCGGCATAATGCTGAGCGGCCGCATTGTGCTTGTCCTGGTAGATCTCCTTCGACAGATGATTCTGCTGCTGGTTCAGGACTTTCCGGTCCGCGTTGGTGAGCTTGCCATTATCGAGAGCGCGCATCTGATGCTCTTCCTGGTTCAACCCCTTCTGCTGCCGCTCCAGCGAACGTGTTTCCCCAGCAGTTAATGACCCGTTCTCCACTCCGTTGCCAATCCGATCCTGCTGGTTTTCCTTGCGCTGATTGATTGTTGGCGGATTCGACGTTGTCGTACCGTTGCTCTGTGCGAAACCTGCTGGCACGCAGATCGCAAACCCACCCAGTATCAACAGGGCCATCTTTGTACTGATCTTCATATTTCTTCCCTCCAGTGCACCCTCGCCCCTGATGAGCGATGTTTAGTGTCACGCATGGAAACACAAGCCCAAATTGTGAGTTGCGGAATTGTTTGTTGTGGGGAATGGCGAGACTTTGAATACGGGGATGGGTTGAATGCCGGATGCGGCCTCTCACTTTTTACGAGGGTGGAAGCCCTCCCCTTCAAAGACCAGCTTCGATGCGGGCGCGTGGATCGAGATAATCTCGCAACGCGTCTCCGAGAAAGTTAAAAGACAGAACGGCGAACATGACCGCCAAGGCTGGGAAAATCACCAAGTGAGGCGAGTCGAAGAGATGCGAGCGGCCGTCGTTGAGCATGGTCCCCCAACTCGCCGTAGGCGGAGGAACGCCCAACCCGAGGAAACTCATTGTAGCTTCCGCCAGAATGGCGCCCGCCATTCCGATCGCCCCCTGCACAATCACAGGCTGAATCATATTGGGGAGAATATGCCGGACCAAGATGCGAAGATCTGAAGCACCAAGGGCGCGTGCAGCTTCGACGAACTCACGCTCTCGCACGGCAAGCACTTGCGCACGCACCAGTCGCGCATAACCAACCCAGCCACCAATTACGAGCGCGAGAATCAGGTTGAAAATTCCAGGGCCGACGAAGGCCACGAACGCAATCGCCAGCAGGAAGCCAGGGAATGAGAGAAAAGCGTTCATCAAGATGACATTCACAAAACGGTCGACGCGGCCGCCGTAGTATCCCGCGAGCGATCCTATAAGCAGACCGATGAGCAGAGATCCGGTTACGACGCTTGCTCCAACAAGCATGGAGATGCGCGCACCGAAGATAATGCGCGAGAGGATGTCGCGTCCCAGTTCGTCGGTTCCGAACCAGTGATGCGTTGATGGCGGAGCGAGGCGATGGGGAAGGTCGATGAAAGCCGGATCGTATGGCGCGATCCAGGGAGCCAATAGCGCGAAGGCGACGAAAATGGCAATGAAGACGATGCCAACGCTCGCCAGCGGATTGAAACGTGCCGCTCGCGATAGGCTTCGCCACGTCGAGGGAGCTTCGACAATCATTGGATTGGAGGTCGCGGGGGCAGCCACGAGGAGAATGATACCAGCGATCGTTTTCACGGAATCGCAAGAAGGCAAATCTAGATGAATGAGCCGCAAGCGGGCGAAAGAAGATAGCCCACCGCGTAAACGGTGGGTTATGTTAATAAAGAATCACAAGTCTCCGGAACGGACGATACGGCAACCGTCCGCTTAGTCCGCCGCCACCGTCGCTGCCCCCGCGTACTCCTCGTAAGTGCCCTTGAAGTCTTCAATCGCGCCATTCTCAAAGTGCCAGATACGCGTCGCGACTTCGTCAATGAGGTCGTGATCGTGTGTTACCAGCAGCACCGTGCCTTCATATCGTTGAATTGCGATGTTTAGCGCGTTAATGGACTCGAGATCGAGATGGTTCGTAGGCTCGTCAAGCACCAGTACATTGGGTTTCTGCAGCATCAGCTTGCAGAAAAGCAGCCGAGCGGCCTCGCCGCCGGATAACGCCTCTGTAGGCTTTAGTCCCTCTTCCCCGCTGAAGAGCATCTGCCCGAGCAGGCCCCGGATCTCTTCCTTCGAGGCTTTTGGATCGAAGTGGTGCAGCCACTCGGCGGCGGTTGTCCCCTTCTCGATGAAAGCCGTGTGGTCCTGAGCGAAGTAGCCGATCTGCGCTTCGTGTCCCCACTTCACGGAACCTGAGTCGATGGCATCTTCCAACCGCGGCATTCCGGGTGCGCTTGCCAGGAGTGCCCTGAGCAGCGTTGTCTTTCCCTGGCCGTTACGGCCCATCAAGCAGACCTTTTCTCCACGAATGAGAGATGCCGTAAAGCCGTTGATAACCTGATGATCGCCGTAAGCCTTGCTCACCCGCTCGAATTCCAGGATGTGCTTGCCAGAAGGCCGCGCCTGATCAAAGCGAATGTATGGACGTTGAATGTTTGACCGCGCCAGTTCGCTCGTCTGCAGCCGTTCCACTTCCTTCTTTCGCGACATCACCTGGCTCGAACGCGTTCCGGCTGAGAACCGCGCGATGAATTCGTTCAGCTGGGCAATCTTCTTCTCACGTTGCGCGTTCTCGGCCTCGAGTCGTGCGCGGATCTGCGTCTTCTGCAGGACCATATCGTCGTAGCCGCCGGTATAGGTGATGATTGTCTCGTAGTCGATGTCGGCGATGTGCGTGCACACGTTGTTCAGAAAATGCCGATCGTGCGAGATCACGATCAGCGTGCCCTCGTAGTGATTCAGGAATTCCTGCAGCCAGTGAATCGAATCGAGGTCAAGATAGTTTGTGGGCTCGTCGAGCAGCAGCGCCTGCGGCTTGCCGAACAGTGCTTGCGCCAGCAGCACGCGGACCTTCTGGCCGCCCTGGAGCTCGCTCATCTTGCGCGCGTGGAATTCGTCCGGAATGTCGAGCCCCTGCAGCAGAACGGCCGCGTCGGATTCGGCGGTGTAGCCGTCTTCGTCGCCAACAATGCCTTCCAATTCGCCCAGTCGGATCCCGTCTTCATCGGTCAGTTCCGGCTTCGCATAAATCTGCTCACGCTCCTCCAGTACCGACCACAGTCTCTGATTGCCCATGATGACGGTGTCGATCACACGGAAAGCATCGAACGCATATTGATCCTGCCGCAGCACACCCAGCTTCTTCGGTCGAACGACGGTTCCCTTCTGCGGATCCAGTTCCCCGGTGAGCAGCTTCATGAACGTGGATTTTCCTGAGCCATTCGGACCGGTAAGGCCGTAGCGGCGTCCTGCGGTGAACGTCGTCGACACATCTTCGAAGAGCAGTTTTGCGCCGTAGCGCATGCTGACGTTACTGACAGAAATCATGCGTTGCCTGTTCTATTTGATCTGGAGGGGTTCTTCGAACGAAAGCCACGGAGGCAGAAACGTGAATGTATCCCCGCTGCTTCTATTTTAGCAGTGAAGGCCGTATTACTAGCGCAATGCGCATTTCCAAAGATAGAGGCACTTCAGAGAGCGGAATCTGATCAGATCAGAAGACGGATCACACAGGCATATATGGAGCGTACTAAGCACGATTCGCATCTCTGCTCGGCCCTGATCAATGGTTTGTGGTTTCTGATCGACGTGAACGGGAGCGTTGAAGGCCGTGCAGCAATCGCCCTCATAATTCAGTTCGAACACGTACACAAGCGAGTATTGAAGAGCAGCCGTGCAGTTCTGGCACTCGAAGCGAGACTTCATCGCACTTTCCAGTGCCGCTTGCTTGAGCATCGGATGGCCACTAACTACTTCGGCCGAGCTTGAACCGTCCGGCTGAACCGTAACAACCACCCGCACCTTTCCGTCAACGTTGGCTTGCCGGGCAAGAGGAGGATAGATGGGATCGCCCAACTCAACGAGAACAGCATGTGGAGTTAGATCTGTGGTTGCTGCCCCGCGATCAGTATCTTGTGCACTGGCGCAGAGGAGTCCCGTCAACACGATCAAGAGCGACGAGATTAGACAGAGGCGATCCAAAGGCGGACTCTACACCTAGAGTGCAAGTCTGCCAAGATGCCGAAAGAACTGCCTTACTCCCGTTCCAGGTCCTTGATATCATCCCGCAGCTTGTTGAATCCGCGCGTCAGGATAACCAGGTACACGATGTGGACTGCCCAGGTAATCCCGAACGCGGCATAAAGAAATTTCATCGGCTCGACCTCGCCTCCTGATGCAGCAGCGATTTCATCGCGTGCGCTTCGTCTACTTTCTGCCGGGTGCGTTCCAGCGAATAGCGTATCCAAACCAGCAGTGCGCCGTAACAGGTAAACGCAAGCAGGTTAATGAGGAACGCATGCATCATTCGCGGATCAATGCCTGAGTCCGCTCCACCCGCAAACACCGGCTTGGGATGTTGTGTTCGAAACCAGCGGATCGCCATGAACACGAACACCGCGTCGATACAACCGAAAATCGCGAACGACGCGGCCAGAACCGGATTCGGCCCACCGGTCGAGAGTTTCCGCAGCATCAGGTAACCCACATAGATCAACCAAAGCACCAGTGTGCTCGTCAGCCGTGCGTCCCACGTCCACCAGATGCCCCATACCGGCCGCGCCCAGATCGGCCCGGTAAGCAGCACCACGGTACAGAACACAACGCCCACTTCGGCCGTTGCCACCGCGAACGCGTCTATCGCGGCTTTTCGATTGACAAGGTAAATAATGGAGGCAAGGAAGTTAAGTGGAAAGCACAACTCCATCACCCATGCGTTAGGGACGTGGTAGTAGAAAATGCGCTGCACCTGGCCCATGGTCGCTTCCGTCGGGGCACCCACCAAAGCCTGGTACAGACCCCATGAAAGGAGAACAAAAGTGAGTAGAGCAAAAATAGCAAATTTCGATTTCATTCAGCTTGCAACACCGTTTCGAAGAGAAATAGTCCCAGGAGCGTGAATACCACATCGTACACCGCGAGGAATACCAGCGACAGGTGCGCCGACCCTTCTCCGGTCAGAGTAGATGTAGTCGCGCCAACCATGGCCAGTAGCGCGGGAATCGAGATGGGAAAAAGAATTAAGGGCAACAGAACTTCTCGGCTGCGCGTGCGGATCGACATCGCTCCAAAGAACGTCCCGTTCACTACCAACGCCCAGTTTCCCAGCACGGAAGCCAGAATCAACTGGTAGACCGGTCCGATGCTGCGCAGGTTATAGAAGACGATGAAAAGCGGTGTCATCAGGAGTTCGAGGATAGCCACAAACAGAAAATTACCGATGGTCTTGGCCAGGAACAGTGATTCCGCCGGAGCCGGAGATACGCGGTACGCGTCCAGCACCTGGTTGCGAAGTTCGCGAGCCCAAGTCTGATTCAGTGCAACGACCGCGGCGAACAGCAACGCCACCCAGATGAGTCCGCCGGCGATCTGGCGCGATTCATCGGCGGTCAGGTCGAAAGAAAAGCTGAAAATAACCACGACTAGCAGCGCAAAAAACAGCATGGAGTTGATGGCATCTTTGGACCGCCATTCCATGCGAAGGTCTTTGGCTAACGTTATCCGAAGGACGCTGAGGACGCTCACGGTTGCGCCTCCGCCGCTTGCAACGTTGCGGATGAAGCCCGATGCTGTACGCGCTCCACAATCCTGCCCGCCGACATATACACGCTCTCGTCGGCAACGCCTTCGAGCAAAGCAGGTTGATGTGTGACAAGAAAGATGGTCTTACCCGAATCGCGCATGGAACCGAGCAGGCGGGTCATATCGCGAGCTGATCCGATATCAACATTGGAAAAGGGCTCGTCCAGCAGCAGAATACGTGGGTCGTTCAAGATAGCCCGAGCCAGCGAGAGCCGCTGCCGCATGCCTTGTGAGTACTGCCCCACGCGCCGATCCAGTTCAGGATCAAGCCCGACGGTGCGCATCGCCCGGTCGCCCGTTGCTTGAACACGAATGCCGTACAGCGCCGCAAAATACGCGAGATTCTCGCGTCCGCTCAACTCGTCGTAGAGCATCGAGGCATGCGCCATGTAGCCAAGTTGGGGCCTAACGGTCTTCAAGTCACCGCTATCAAGAATGGCAAGTTTGCCATGCGAGGGATGGATCAACCCGGCAATCACGCGCAACAGTGTCGACTTGCCCGCGCCGTTCTCGCCAAGGATCAGGTACAAACGTCCTGCTGCAAATTCGCCGGATAGCATGCGTAAAGCCGCAAAGCGCCCGTACAGCTTTGAGACTTGCTCTAGGGCAACCGCGGGGACCTGATTTTCAGAGGATGGAATCACTTGCTTTGATTGTAGTTCGCGGGGGGCTGCCAGTCGATTCCGTCGATAATTCAGCCGTGGAAGCAGAACGTTTGCCTGGCCGCCTGCTGCTGAGCGCGGCGGAATGCCTCGGGCAGGGCCGCAATGATGTCAGTTGCAATCAGCGAATCTTCGCCCATGCGCTCGCGTGCGATGTCACCCGCGAGGCCATGCAGATACACGGCGGCGGTCACGGCGTTCGCCTGCGCATCGGGTGATTTCATCGCGTGCTCCTGCGCGAGCAAACCGGCGATGATGCCAGTCAGTACGTCCCCGGCGCCACCCGTTGCCATGCCCGGATTTCCGGTCACGTTGACCCACACCGTCCCATTCGGCAACGCGACGAGGGTGCGGTGCCCCTTCAGCACCAGCACGCAATGATGCTGCTTCGCGAAGGCACGCGCGATTCCGATGCGATCCGCTTGAACCTCTCTAATGGATTTGCCGGTGAGCCGCGCCATCTCGCCCGGATGCGGCGTAAGCACCAGGAACCGGGACCGACCATCAAGAGCGGACGTGTTTCCGGCAAAGGCGTTCAATCCGTCTGCATCGATGACCAGAGGTTTCGGGCAGGCGGGAACAAACTGGTGTACGAAGGAGACGGTTTCTGGATTACGCGAGATTCCAGGTCCGAGCGCTACCACGTTCATGGCCTTCAGCAAAGGATCGATCTGCGCGACGGCTTCGGCCGTAATCGTGCCCGAGTCGGACTCCGCGACCGGTTCTGTCATCAACTCCGGGGCGTAGCTTGCGACAGTCGGCAATACGGAACGTGGCGTGGCGACCGTAGCCAGTCCCACTCCCGATCGCAAACAGGCGAGGCCCGCCATTGCCGCCGCCCCTGACTTGCCGAAAGATCCGCCCACGATTAGCGCATGCCCATATATTCCCTTCTGCCCCTCCGGAATGCGCGGAGCAAGAAACTCCGCAAAGTCACGCGGCGTAATCACCTCGAGACCCAGGCTCGAAACAATCACCTCATCCGGCGAACCGATGGGTGCGACCTCTGTGATCCCGGGCGTTAACTCTGCAAACACATGCGCCGGGCGAGGAGCCGTGAATGTTACAACAGCATCGGCACGGGTGCGAAGTGATGTGGAATCGGGCGCCGTCGCATCAGCGTCAGCGCCCGAAGGAATGTCTACCGCAATGATAGGAACGCCACTGGCATTCATCGCCTCAATGGCTTGCGCATACAATCCGGTAACTGGCGGCCGGAATCCTGTGCCCAGAATCGCATCGATCAGCAGATCGCATTGCAGAATTTCTCGTTCCCGCAACTCCTCCGCCTTCTTTACGATTATGGGCGCAACTTTCATACGGTCATACATTTCGGCAGCATCGCCACGCAACTCGGCCGAATCGGCGAGTAACAGCACGCGAACATCTTTGCCAAGTTCGCGCAGTCTTCGTGCAGCCACAAATCCGTCACCGCCGTTGTTACCCTTTCCGCAAATCACTCCAATGGTTTGCGCGCCGGAATAGTAGCGAAGGACCAACTCCGCAACGGCCGTTCCGGCGTGCTCCATCAACTCGATGGAAGGCAACTTAAATACTTCTGACGTGCTCTGGTCGATCTGGCGCATCTCGGCTGCGGTCGTGATCTTCATAACGACATTTCACCATAGAGGCACGGAGACACGGAGAAAAGCACCATAGAAAACGGATTACTATTTTCGCGAAAGGCGAACAACCGCCAGACGACTAACGACAGTATTATCTCTTGGATGCTGCGCTGCTCTCTAGCATGCGCAGACGCGACGGCTCACCCATGGCGATGACATGATCACCGGCCTCGATCCGATCGTCAGGAGACGGATTGAACAACGTTCTGCCAGGCCCTTTGATAGCAAGGACGATGACGCCCAGTTCCTGACGGATGCGCGAACTCTCAATCGTCTTACCGGCGAAAGGAGAATCGCTCCCGATCAACACCTCTTCGATCTCCAATCCTAACCGGCTCTCGCGTGCAGTCGCGATGTCCAGGAAATCCAGCACATGTGGACGGAGGAAAGACTGCGCGATTCTGCGCCCAGCGAATGTATATGGTGAGATCACTGTGTCTGCTCCGGCAGTCAGCAGATGCTTTTCGGCATCTTCTTCGCTAGCGCGCGCAATGATCTTCAGTTTCGGATTGAGACTCCGCGCGGTCAGGATGATATAGACGTTCAGCGCATCGGTACTCGCGGCGGCGATCAATCCCTTCGCATGATCGATGCGCGCTTCACGAAGAGTTGCTTCCTTAGTGGCGTCTCCAATCATCAACAGCCAGGCATTGCTGAACTTTGCAGCTTTTTCTGAGTTGCTTTCAATAACGACAAATGGCACCGGCTCGAGCATGAGTTCCCGAGCGACGCTCCGCCCGACTCGGCCAGCACCGCAGATAATGTAATGATCTTTGAGACGGCTGATTTCGCGCTCCATGCGCCGCCTTCCGAAGAACTTGCGAAGTTCGAATTCTAGCAAAGCCGAAGCCAGCGCTCCGATCGCCAGAAATACCAACCCGACGCCGGTAATGATGACGAAGACATTGAACAACCGCCCGATCTGGCTCAGCGGATGAACTTCCGTGTAGCCGATGGTGGTGATCGTGGTCAGCACCATATAGAAGGAGTCGAACCACGACCAGTGTTCGATGAAGTGAAACCCGCTGGTCCCGATGATGACCTGCAAAGAGATCAGCAGCAGGATGATTCGGAGATTGCGGAGACCTCGCATCGTCTGGCGGATTGTAATGCAGGATGGGGAAAAGATTCAGTGCTGCGAGTCTTAGCGCAGGAGGAACTCGTCCTACTCCTTGCTGGCAGCCGCGGTCTTCAACTCGGTCATCAGTTCCTGGCGGGTGAGAATCGACTTGCGTTCCAGCAAAGAAACGAGCGCCTCAAACTCTGGAGTAAAAGCCTGGTTCGGCTGACGGAATTGCCCGGTACTGGCGTTGGTGATTCCATTGATTACCGATTGCAGGGCCTTCTCATTCTGGGGCGTCATCTGGGTAAAGGCAATGCCATTCCCGATATGCGGATGGCAGGTCTCCACCACGCCGTGCGCATACAATTCCACGCGACCGATCGAAAGCGACACCTGGAGTTTGGTCCCTTCCGGCAAAGGCGTCATCGTCTCGACATAGAAACCACCCGCACTCACATCCGTTAGAGGTGCACGGACAGCGATCTTATCGCCGGGTCGGGTCATCTCTGCAATGCCTTCGCAACGGAACCGCGGAAAACGGCGTTGGTCTTTCTGGTTCAAGCCTTTCCTCTGGATCAGTCGGCCATTACCGGACCAGGCTTCGGACTGGGGTCGGACTCCAAAGCACGCTGCACACGGCTGTGATGGCGGCTGTAACTAAAGTAAATGACCAGTCCAATGATCAGCCAGCCGATCAGTCGGGCCCAATTGATCCATCCCAGCTTGTACATCATGTAGCCATTGAATGCTATTCCCAGGATTGGTACCACCGGAACCCAGGGAGTCCGGAAAGGCCGTGGCTGCGAGGGATTTGTGCGACGCAGCACCATGACGGCGATGCACACGATGACAAATGCCAGCAGAGTGCCGATGTTCACCATCTTGCCGATGTCGTCGATCGGGAGAATACTGCCCACGATGGCTGCGATTAGTCCAACGAGTATCGTGTTCTTCCAGGGTGTGCGGAATTTCGGGTGAATATCGGCAAAGAACTTCTTGGGCAGCAAACCATCATTCGCCATTGAATAGAGCACGCGCGTCTGGCCGAGCAACATTACCAGCATCACACTGGTAAGTCCTGCCAGCGCGCCCAAAGTGATGATGTGAGAAGCACTAACCAGTCCGCGGTCGAGGAAAGCCCTTGCGATCGGAGCTTCAATGTTCACGTCACCCCAGGGAACCATGCCAGTCAGCACACCCGCTACAAGGATGTAGAGGACCGTGCAGACCAGCAAGGAAAGAATGATTCCGATCGGCAAATCTCGTTGCGGATTTTTAGCTTCCTGCGCTGTCGTAGACACGGCGTCGAAGCCGATGTAAGCGAAGAAGATATAGGCCGCGCCCTCTCCAATTCCAGAGAAGCCGAACGGTGCGAATGTCGACCAACTCGATCCCCAATTCGCTACGTTGATGTAGCGAATCCCGAGGCCAATAACGAAGAGCACAACCGAGACTTTGATTACGACAATCGTCGAATTAAAGCGCGCGCTCTCGCGAATGCCGATAGTCAGAATCGTAGTAATAATGAGTGCAATGAGAAAGGCGGGAAGATTGAAGCCGATATCGACGCCGAAAATGTGCGGAGCGTTTACCAATTGATGGGCGCGCTGGATCAGTTCAGGCGGATGCGCCGCGATAATCGCCATGGTCTTATCGATGAAGACCTGTGTTCCGGGGACCAAGGAAGGGTCTGCGGCATGCGCCATCTGCTTCGCGATCTCGCTTTGTGCTGTCCGCAGCGCCGTCCAGTGGTCGTAGGCAAGCCAAAGCGGCATTTTCAGGTGGAAAATGTCGAGCAGTTCGATAAAGTGATTCGACCACCCGGACGAGACTGTGCTGGCTCCCATCGCATATTCGAGCGTCAAATCCCAGCCAATGATCCACGCGAATATCTCGCCAAGCGTGGAATAAGCGTATGTGTAGGCGCTGCCAGCCAGGGGAATCATGGCGGCGAATTCGGCATAGCACAGGGCGGCAAAGGCGCACCCCAATCCCGACAAAACAAATGAGAGCATCAGGCCGGGGCCGGCATAATGTGCACCCAACCCGGCGAGCACGAAAATTCCAGCGCCAATCACCGCGCCCACACCCAGAGCCGTTAACTGGAACACCCCGAGAGTGCGTTTGAGACTATGTGAGCCCTGCTCGTCGGCTTCAGCGAGAAGCGAACTCATTGGTTTCCTGGCTAGAAGTTTCGACATAAGGCTAAATGAACTCTCCTGAGATCTGGGCCCGCGGAACCGGTCCTAAGCAACACGCAAGTTCTGTTTTTTGCGAGACCACAAAAAATACACTGGAATACCACACAGCACAATGATGAGTCCCGGCCAGGTGTATTGAGGTTTGTACCTCAGCAGCACTAAATCAATGCCAACCGCCATGACGATATAGATCGCGGGCAGTACAGGATACCCAAAGGCGCGATATGGGCGCGGGGCATCGGGTTCAGTGCGCCGCAGCACAAACAAGCCTGTGATCGTCAGGATATAGAACACCAAAACGGCGAAGATTATGTAGTCGAGGAGCTGACTGTAGGTTCCGGATAAGCACAAAATGCACGTCCAGATCGCCTGTACCAGGAGCGAAGCAACAGGCGTCCGATATGTGGGATGCAGCGTGCCAGCCCTGCGGAAGAATAGGCCATCGAGTGCCATGGCGTAGTAGACCCTAGCCCCCGCCAAGATCAAACCATTAGCACAACCGAATGTGGAGATCAGGATTGCCAGCGCCATCACATAGGCGCCCGCCGGACCAACCATCACCTGCATGACGGCGGTGGCAACACGATCTTCTGAAGCATACTGAATGCCACGAGCCAAGACGGTAGCCCCGTGTGGATCGCCAGCTAACGGCAGCGCAGTCAGGTACACGAAATTCGCCGCAATATAAATAAGGATTACAGTTCCGGTGCCAATCGCCAGCGAAAGCGGCAAGTTTCTGCTTGGGTTCTTCACCTCGCCTGCGGTAAAAGTGACGTTGTTCCAGGCATCCGCTGAAAAAAGAGAGCCAACCTGCGCAACGCCAATAACGATAATGGTGCCGAGCAGGCCGCCAATACCGATTTGCGAAAAGATTGGGGCGCGGAAACCTGCATTTCGCCAGAAATCGTGAAAATTCGCCGCAACTGCGACCGGGTTGCGTGCAATCGCCAATCCGAAAACCACAAGTCCCAGCAGGGCGGCTACTTTGCTGATCGTAAAAATGTTCTGGATGATGGCGCCCGTTTTCACCCCAAACACATTTACTAAGCTCAGCAACAGAATTATCAAGACCCCAACCAAATTCTGCGTATTGAGGCCGATATCCATGTTGCCCAGAACCATGGGGCCAACATGAATCGGGGGCACCTTCCACAAGTGGATCAGCCAGTGTGTAGACGAGATCGATGGGAAAAATATCCCGAGGAACTTGCCAAACGCCACCCCGACGGCGGCGATGGTTCCGGTTTGAATAACCAGGAATAACGTCCAGCCGTACAAGAAACCCCAGAGCGGTCCGAGAGATTCGCGCAGGTAGACATATTGTCCTCCAGCGTGAGGCATCATGGCAGCCAGTTCCCCATAGGAAAGCGCCGCGGTAACTGTCATGAAACCGGTGACTGCCCAAGCGCCGATCAGCAACGCCGGAGAATTCGTCATGCGTGCGATATCGGCCGAAACGATGAAGATTCCGGAGCCGATCATGGAACCCATGACCAGAGTAGTTGCACTGGTGAGCCCTAGGCCCTTTACAAACTGCTGATCGTTTTTTGCGGATCGGATATCAGGTGATTCAGCGGCAGTGCTTTGGCTTGGGTTCACCTTACATTCACCTGTCCAGGAGAGGAATTCTCCTTCTTGAAGAGTATGAGTACGCCATTCCCCATTGACTCGTCTACATGCCACCGGGTCATACTCGTCCCCACCCGTCGCAGGTACTAAAAGGAAGTGTTGCGGGAACTTTACAACAATATGCGAAGAAATTCCTCTGCCGCTGCTTGAGGGTTGTTTACTAAGTCGGAGATGACCGCTACCGAATCAGCTCCGGCCTCAAGCACAGCCCGGCAGTTCGCCCGCGTGATCCCACCAATGGCGACCAAGGGTTTGCGGGTGAGAGAGCGGGCAAGGCGGACACCATCCAACCCGACCACTGGATCCGGATTTGCTTTGCTGGAGGTGGCGTACACTGGCCCGATGGCGACGTAGTCAGCGTCCGTCTGGTCGGCCACCCCGAGTTGCTCTGGATTGTGAGTAGAAGTTCCGACGATGAATTCCGCGCCGACAAGCCTGCGAACGGCTTGTACTGGAAGATCGTCCTGGCCGACATGAACACCGTCAAAACCTGCAGCCAGGGCCAGATCTGCGCGATCGTTCATCACCAAGGTGACTTCGACGCCGAGAACCCGACGCAGTTCTCGACAATCCGAGAGCATCTGCCGGGAATTGCCCGATTTGTTTCTATACTGCAGCCAAAACACGCCGGTTGAGGCGATTGCTAAGGCGAAATCAAGAATTGCATTGCCCGGATGGGAAGTTCCGGAGAAGCATGCCACATCGACAATCGGGTAAAGTCGCGGAAGCTGCAGTGGCTTTCGGAGGCGTTCGACAGCTAGCCGTTCAGAACCGCGATTCATTCGGATTTTTTCGCGAGCAGCCTTTCCATGAATTTGGTGTCAATTTCGCCGGCGCGGAACTCCGGGTCGGCCAGGATTCGCCGGTGCAGAGGAATGGTCGTGTAAATCCCCTCAATAATGAACATCTCCAGTGCCCGAGACATTCGCGAGATTGCTTCCGGGCGATCCTTCCCTCTTACGATTAGCTTTGCAACCAGCGAATCATAATAAGGTGGTATGACTGCCTCCGAATAGACGGCCGTGTCGACGCGCACGCCGGTGCCGCCAGCGGGATTGAAAGTGGTGATCTTTCCTGCCGATGGCGTGAACTTTTCCGGATGCTCCGCGTTGATGCGGCACTCGATGGCGTGGCCGCGGTGGACAATTGGACCATGCAGTACCGCATCCATTCGCTCACCTAGGGCGATCATCATCTGGCTCTTTACCAGATCGACGTCTGTAACCATCTCCGTAACGGGATGCTCCACCTGGATGCGAGTGTTCATTTCTATGAAATACAGGTTGCCGGTCTCGTCCATAAGGAATTCGACCGTCCCTGCGTTCACATAACCAATCTTGCTCAGCGTCGTCGAGAGCAGGTCGCCAATGCGCTTCCGCAATTCCGGAGTAACTACCACAGACGGGGACTCTTCCAGCAGCTTTTGATGGCGACGCTGAATGCTGCACTCGCGTTCGCCCAGGCTGACCACATTTCCGTGCTCATCTGCCAGTACCTGGAATTCGATGTGCCTCGGTCGCTCAACGAATTTCTCCATGTAGAGGTCGCCGTTGCCGAAAGCGGCAGAAGCCTCGCTTTGCGCCGAGTTGAACAGATTCGGCAACTCTTCTTCATTTCGAATGATGCGCATTCCGCGGCCGCCACCCCCGGCGGCAGCTTTCACAATGACTGGAAACCCGATCTGGCGAGCCCATTCCAGCGCGTCCCCTTCACTTCCGAGCAATCCGTCGGAGCCGGGCAGGATCGGAACCCCGGCTGATTTCATCGCCGTACGAGCCTTTTCCTTTTCACCCATCAGCCGAATAATTTCAGGCGGCGGCCCGATGAACTTCATTCCGCAGGTTTCAACCACTTCAGCGAAATTCGCATTCTCACTGAGCAAGCCATAGCCTGGATGCACGGCGTCCACATTGGCAATCTCAGCAGCGCTGATTACGGCGGGAATGTTAAGGTAGCTATCAGCTACTCGCGGCGGCCCAATGCAGATGGCTTCATCCGCAAAACGAACGTGCAGCGAGTTGCGATCGGCTTCGCTATAGATAGCGACGGTCTTGATGCCCAGTTCTTTGCACGCGCAGATCACGCGCAGGGCAATCTCTCCACGGTTGGCAATGAGGATCTTTCGAAACATTCCTATGCATGCGCACTGGTTGAATCACAACCGGTGCTCTCATTTTCTATTTAGTGATGAATTTCCCACAGCCGAGTTGCCGGTAGTGCTCAACTAGGACGAATGGCAAAAAGTGGCTGCCCGTACTCGACAGGCTGGCCGTTGGTCACATAGCTTTTAGCGACCACTCCTGCGTAATCGGACTCGATCTCATTCATCAGCTTCATTGCTTCGACAATGCAAAGGACCTGCCCGACGGTGACGGAATCTCCAGGTTTCACGAACGCTGGAGCACCCGGCGAGGGCGACTCATAGAAGGTCCCTACGATGGGCGACTTCACAATTTGCCAGGCGGACTCATCTTCTCCGGCGGGTGCGGCAGGCGCAGCAACACTAGCCGCTTGTGCGTTCGCAGGCGCGGGGGGCGAGATCGGATGCGCTACTGGCACCGCTTGCATAGCGGGAACCACGGTCGCAACGGGTGCGGACAGCGATGTGACCGCAAGGGGTTGACTACCGCGTTTTACCCGCAACTTGACATCGCCACGTTCCAATTCAAATTCAGCAATGTCTTTCTCAATCAGAAAATCTATGAGTTCTTTTATTTCTTTCTGGTTCATGCGTCGTTTTGACTTCGTATGACTTAAGCGCAGTTCTTGTCAGAGAGTTATCAGTTCTTTTTGCGTGGGGCACAGCACATCACACCCGCGTTCGGTCACAATCACCATGTCTTCGATACGGACGCCCCCTTTGGAGGGAATGTAGACGCCCGGTTCCAGCGTAATAACCATTCCTGACCGCAACACGTCTGGCTGACCCCGGGCGAGGCGCGGTGCTTCATGAATCTCCAGTCCAACACCGTGGCCAGTGGAATGCGTAAAATACCTATCCAGTTTTGCACGCCTCAAAACTGAACGAGCCGCAAAATCTACCTCTCCAGCGATTACACCGGCCCGCACACTATCGATTGCAGCCTGCTGTGCTTCCCGCACTGCCTCGTACATGCGGCGCTCCTGAGCAGTTGGCTTGCCTACATATACAGTGCGAGTCTTATCAGAACAATAACCTGCGAGTATAACACCGAAATCGAGCACCACGAACCCACGCGCGATCGCTGCGGTCGATGCGCGTCCGTGAGGCAGCGCTGACCGGGCGCCCGAAGCGACAATGGTCGGGAAAGACATTGACTCTGCGCCCTTTTGACGAGCATCGTACTCCATCTCCGCCGCAACCTCGATCTCGCTTGCTCCCGGACGGATTACGCCCAGCGCAGTGTCCAGCAAACTCGAGCCTAGTCGCACTGCATTGCGGATCCGTTGCAACTCGTTCGCATCTTTGATCATTCGCAACTCTTCGACTAACCCCTGTGTCTCGCGGATCTTCAGTGAGCGAGGAATCATGGAACGGAGCGCAGCACGCAAAGCTACCGTTGTATGTTCCGCCTCGATCGCCACGGCACGCACACGGTGGCCGGCCATCCACTGCGCCGCCGCCGCGACGGCCGAACCTGCAGTAATCACGACGCGGGTCCCGCGGGCTTCCGTTTTCGCCTGTTCTTGGTAACGTCCATCGGTAAACAGAACTGTTCCACGGGTGCTTACAACCAGAACGCCAGCACTGCCGGAGAATCCAGTCAGATAACGAACATTGGACAGATGCGTAGCCAGTAAAGCTTCGTGTTTATCAGCGATGGCTGCGAGAGCTTTCTTCTGTCGCGCGAGATAGTCCATGCGAGGGAGATTGTAACCTTTGCGTGCCGGAGAATTTCGAACGTGGTCTTATCCGCAATAAAAAAGGCTCCCGGATCCGGGAGCCTCCAGCAGAGGAATAGCACTAGGTTTGAATGATCTTAGGCGTAACGAAGAAGAGCAACTCTTGGGTTGAGGTGGTCACGGTCCTATGCTTGAACAAGTTTCCAAGCATTGGCAGATCGCCCAGTAGCGGAACCTGCTGAATGTTTATCGAGTTCTGAGTCTGGATAACACCACCGATTACAACCGTTCCACCGTCGCTAACGAGCACCGAGGTCGTCGCCTGCTGAGTAATCAGGGTCGGGTTACCCTGCACTGAACGGCTGAAATCGGGAGTCGTATTTTCCACGTCGATGTTCATGAAGATCGTGTGTTCGATTGTGATTTGCGGCACCACCGTCAAACGCAGGAATGCCTGCACGTAGGTTGTCGTGGGAGGACCTCCCAACTGCGCCTGCGTTACAACCGGAATCTGTAAACCTTGACGGACCACTGCCTGGACGTTGTTCTGGGTAACTACACGCGGACGGGATAGTATTTTCAGCAAACCACGGGATTCAGCCATGGTCAGAATGGCATCCAGACGATAGTTGCCGACCGCATTCATCAGCGAAATTCCGCTGGTGGGATTCACAACTCCGAGGTTCGAGAACAGTGGAATCGCAGCAGGAGTTGCCGTGGCGGTCGTTCCTGTTGGTATCGGTACGCCAGGGACCGTGAAGTACGGAGGGGGATTGACATAACCTGGCGTCAGCGGGCTTACTCCAGCAGAACCGGCCCCACCGACTGTGGTGCCATTTCCGTTGCCCCAACCAAAGCCCAACTGTACCCCTATGTCACGGGCAAAGCTGCGGGTAGCAGCTATGACGCGCGCCTCGATCTCTACCTCTTGAGTCTTGCGATCGAGTTGGGTCATCAGGCGCTGCACTTCAGGAATAACACTCGGAATATCCGACACAATTACTGAATTGGTGCGTGTATCGGCAATCACGTCGCCACGCTGCGACAAGAACTTCTTTACAACTGGAACAACGTCGGCTGCGCGCGCATAACTCAGGAAGTGCGTAACCGAAACCTTGGGAACGGACAGGGCTTCAGCTTCGTTCTTTTGTCTCTGTGCGTCTGCTTCCTTCCGCAAAGTATCGAGCGTTGCGATGCGTAAAACATTACCCTCGAGAACGCGATCGAGTCCGTTGTTCTCGAGCACGATGTCAAGCGCCTGGTCCCACGGCACATCGTCGAGCACGAGAGTCAGCGTGCCATGCACATTCGGATCGAGAACGATGTTGAGTCCGCTGATTTCATGAATGAGCCGGAAGAAATCTTTCAGATCAACATCCTTCAAGTTCACCGAAATCGGCTCGCCGGAATAACGCTTCTGCCCATTGGCCGCTCCACCCTGCGACGGCATGGCAGTGACGGCAGAGGCGAGATTCGAAACGGGCTGTCCAGGAAATGCCTTAGCTGCGGTTGCGATGACGCGTGCGGCCGAATCTGCCTCGTCCTTCGGATTTCGAGTTGGAGCTACAGGCGCAGCGGCTTCGGTCTTGGGGGCGTAAGTGGGGCTGACTACGACAAAGTCAGCCGGCTTGTTCTCGGTTGCTGTTTTCGTTTCCGCGATTGTTTCTGACGCCGCCTTTACGGCGGAAGCGTCCGCTTTCGCAACTACATCCTGCGCGTCGACCGGTGGCCGGGTCGGAGCGACATCCTTTACGGGAGCTTTCGCAGGAGCAGCCGGCGCAGTCGCAGGCGTGATCGCGGGCGAAGCATTCTTCGGTGTGCTATTCGCCTCTGCGTTAGGCGTCTCAGTTTTGATAACTGGCTGAGATGTCTCTTTCAGGGCCGCGTGCGCTTCCGAGTTGCGCAATTTCAGAGTGATCTTGTTGCCCTGCGGCACCAGTTCATAGGGGCGAGCGGATGCCATATCGACAACTACGCGAACGATTGGCGGGTCGGCCTGGAACTGTCCGAAGCGCACTTCCTTGACGTCCGGAGATTGCACCGGGACAACCTGATTCCGGCCCATCGGAATCGCGTTAGGAAAATCGAGAACGATTCGCGGCGGCGAGGATAGCCGCGTTGCTTTCGGCGTAATCGGACCGTTGGTCGCAATCTCTACGTTAGTGGTTCCTTCGCCCTGGACCACTGAAACATTTCGTACAAGCACAGGTGTGGAAGTCGAACTTGCGGCCGCAACTGGCGCCTGGCTCGGCTTGGAGGCGCTCGTTGCGCTCACTGCCGCTGAGCCTTTCGGGGCCACTGGGGAGGCGGCGGGTGCCGCCGATGTCGCAGTCAGTTTATCTGCAACGCGGAGTTCGAGCCCATTCTTCGATTCGCTGACCTTGAGGGCAGCATCAGGCGAGACAGCAAGTTCGATACGGGTGACGTCCGCTCCCGTCGCACCTTTGTAGGTGAGCACGTGATAAGCGTTGACTCCCGACTGGTCGAGTGTACGACTCTTGTCCGCAAACTGTCCGGCTGAAACTCCCGTCAGATCGATGAGCATCAACTTTTCAGTTGGACGATATTCAGTATGCGTGAACGCCCCATTCGCATGGAGGGTAACGACCGTGGCATTCCCCTGCACCGCCACTTGGATGTCAGTGAGCGTTGTGTTGGCAGCCAGTGCCAGTGTGCTCAGCACGAGCAGCATACCTACAAAGCTCAACAGTTGTCTCAGCCTCATCACCGTTTCTCCCCACGCGTGCGCATTGCTTTCGCGTGTCGGCGTTCTCGCCGCTTGAATAATTGCTACCCGATTAATACCTCGAAATTCAATTTACTTCAGCGTTACCGCCGTCGTTGACCTACCGGCGTCACTACACGACCGGTGCGTTCACGCGTTTCACAACCTCATGCGTGCTTGGCTTACCAGTCTTGCTATCGACAGTTTCTTCGCGGAAAACCACCGAATCGCCATTGATCTTCTCAACAACGCCGTGCCAGACCGGATCGTTCTCACGAAGGAAATACGCGCGCTTCGCGCCGTTCTCTACGACGGCGATCATTCCGTTCGGGGACCGGACAATACCTCGCAACAGGATCTGATCCACCGCAAGGCAGTGCTTACCCGACGAACAGTTTGGTCCTTGTGTCGAATTGAGGTTTCTCATCACCGGACTGGTGAACGGATCCCGGCGACTAGTCAAGTCAATCTGCAAGGGCTTCTCTTCGACCGGCTTTTCCGTCTTGATCATTGCTTCTTTTACTTTCGCGGGTTCCGGCTCACTTGTTTTCTTGACGGCAGGTTTTGCCGCGACCTTAGGTCCGGCCTTCACCTTTACGGGCTTAGGCGCAGTCGTGGTGGTCTTCGCGACGGCTGTTTTCGGAACCGGTTGCGGTTTCACGCCAGGAGCTTTCGTCGTAACAGGCTTCACGGCTGCGACAGCTGGAGTTTTGCCAGAGGCTTTCGCCTGCGACGTAGTAGCAGCGGATACCTTCTGCGCAGCTTTCTGGGCTTGCGGCTTCACGGTTGCAGTTGGCTTTGGTGCGTTCTGCACAGGAAGTCGCATGGCCTGATGTTGTATCGGCGAAGTTTGCGGCTGTGCTGGCTGTGTCGCAGAACGTGCTTGCGACTGGATCTTCTGTGCGCCTTGCGGGCTGATCTGTGCCGATAAGATGCCACCGGCAAACAGCGTGACTATTGATATCGCGATTCGCTTCATAATCTTTTCCCTGCTAATTCGCCGCCACGGTTCTTACGGCAGGTCCATTCTTTGCAGGAGCAGACGCTGCCGGCTGCGTATCCTGGGTGTAAAAGGTCGTTGCGACAAAACTGGCAACGACAGTTTCTGACGGAGCGTACCGATATTTCTTCTTTGTCTTCGCGGCGCCCGGATCGCCCACCGATGCCATTTGCAGGTCGCTTACGTTAATGATCCGTTCCAACTTCCCAAGCTTGTCGAAGAAGTTGAGCACCGAGTAGTAAGGCCCGTCGATATCCATCTCGTACGGAGCTTCGGTGTAAAACTCTTTGCTGGCTGTGGGCTTGGTGGTAAACCGCCGTACTTCGATCCCGGCCGCATTTGCCGCGCCCTGAACCATGTGAATGAACTCATCCGTTTCTTTCGTATCGGGCACAATTCGCTTCTGGATCTCGAGCTGTTGTTTCAGATTCTCGATCTGGCGGTCCAATTCCGTCAGCTTCCCTTCGAAAGGACGCAGGCTTTGATTATCGGCTTGCACCGCTTTCAGTTTGTCCGCCGTCTGCTTGTTGGCAGTGATCAGATCGCTGAATACCAGGAAGTAGCAGGCAGCCGTAATCAAAATTGCCGCTCCCGCTACCACCCCGAGCTTGCTTGAAACCGGCATTTCACTCCATTTCGCCATGATCGCCGCCTACCTAGGACTTCTGCTTTTCGCAGACAAGTGTGAATTGAAAAGCCTGCATATCGGTTACTCGGTCGTCCTGTATCGACTCTTTCATCTCAACTGACTTGAAGTAGTTGGATTTCTTCAGAGCCGTAATCAGGTTTGCCACGGAGTTTGCACTCAAGGCTGTCCCCGCGAGATTAATGTTGTTTGCATCCTCGGTCATCGAGGTCAGCCAAACCGCATCCGTGGAGTTCACGGTGGTACTGATGGTATCGAGCAATGAGAGCGGGCCCTGCTGAGCGGCCTGCAACTGGTGAATCACTTTGACCCGGTGATCGTAGGCGTCGTACTGCTTTTGGCGCTCAACATACCGCGCTTTCACTGCCGAGAGCTTCTTGTTTTCGGCGTTGGCCGTTTCCAACTGGCGCTGCAACTGCGTGCCTTTGCTGTTCAGCGTCCAGTAGTAGTAATAGTTGCCAGCCGCGGTGATCACCAGAATGGCCGCGATGATCACGCCCACATTCGGAGCGCCGCCAATAGTGATGGTCGGACGCTTGATTTTCTTTGATTTTGGTAAACCGAGCAGGTTGATCCGGATCATAGGTCTTCAAAGCTCCTTAGTGCCAAACCAACTGCAACCGCTAGCTGACCGGCATTGTTCTGTACGATCTCTGAGCCGCCCGTGTACTCGATGCGCGCAAACGGATTCAGAATTTCTACTGGTAGCGAAAATTCCTGCCGCAATGCTTCCATCAAGCCAGGTACCTTGGCCGATCCGCCGGCGAGATAAATTCTCTCGAGGTGCTCGCCCGCTGCTGTGGCACGGAAGAAGTCGAACGTCTTTTGAATTTCCAGTACGATGATTTCCGTCACTTGCTGCAGGATCGGAAGCTTGGCATCCTCACTGACAGTGCCTACCTTCTCTCCCAGCTTGAGCGATTCCGCGTCATCGAAACTGAGATCCAGTTCCTTCTGCAGGGCATCGGTGTACTGATGGCCGCCCACACTGACGTCGCGCGAGAATAGCCACGTATTGCCCTTCACGATGTTGATATTCATCACGCTCGCGCCAAGGTTCAGCAGTGCAACCGTGGACCCCGGCGCCGGATCGTAGTTGTACTCGTAGCAGTTCTGCAGCGCGAACACATCGACGTCTACAACTGCCGGAGCCTTTCCCGACATCGAGAGAACGTTTGTGTAGTTCAGAATCTTGTCTTTTTTCACCGCGACCAGCAGCACGTCCATCTGTGGGCCGGTCAGGTCCTCGGAAAGAACTTGGTAGTCGAGGTTCACATCCGCGATATCGAAGGGAATGTGTTGTGCGGCTTCATTGTTGATCGTCTGTGCCAACTCTTCTTCCGTCATTGTTGGCACGCTGATGCGCTTCACGATCACGGAGTGTCCGCTAACGGACGTTGCCACTGCTTTCGACTTGATGGCAGAATCCGCGAACAGCTTGCTGATCGCCGTCGCGACACTGGGGCTGTCCATGATCATGGAATCCACCACAACGTCGTTCGCCAGCGGCTCAATTCCCACATGGGAAAGTTCCAGACCAGCACGCGTGCGTTTCAGTTCCACCGCTTTGATACTGCTGGAACCGATATCGAGTCCGACAATCGCTTTGGAACCACCGAATCCAAACATAGAACCCGTCCGCCTTTTCTATCGGCCTGCCACAGCCCGCGCTGTACGCGGCCGTTTCTTGATCTTGCCTTCCCCTACCGTGCTCTTCCGTTCCATCCACGAATCCAAAATGGTTTTTTTAAACTTCCACCGGTTTCCCAGCTTGAATGCCGGGATCTTTTCCTCGTACACGTACTTGTAGAGCGTGTCGGGGCTCACGCCCAGGTACTCGGAAGCCTGGCGAATATTCATTACTTCAGGCGCTTCGACCATACGCTTAAGACCTTTCCACAGGTTTTGGCCCCATAAGGGCGGGGAGAGTCGGCTCCGCTTATGGAGCTTTCGAGGAATTCGTCCTCGCGTCGAAGTCTCAGGGGGGGTAATTGCGAGTTGGTTATATCAGGGTTAACGTAGGCAGCGTCAAGGAGAACTTCGGGTTTTACCCGTGATTCTCCGGTTTCTCTAGTGCTTGTACTTTAGTTTTTTTGGTTCGCGGGATACCAGTTTCGGGGCTCGTTGCGGCGCTGAACTACTATAGCTTGTGGTGTTGTTGTTGATGCTTCGTCATCGCTGCCATTTTCACACGAAGGTCACTGTACTGCCTTGGTTCAAGCGATCTTTTCCCCTGGCCGATCAGACTTGACCGGTCGCTTTTCAGCCCTGTTTTCAAGTGGATAGTGACCACTATTCAGGCAAAGTGGTGTTCTGAGTCGGAGAAAGAGTAAACTCGCACGCGGGGATGGATGATCGCCTCAAAGATTTCCGGCTTCACCTGCGAAGAGCACTCTACGTCCCGCTGCTCATGGCTGTGGTCCTTGCCGCGACCTTCCTGTTAGAAACCTACTTTCTGGGTGCCACGAATCGTTCAGTTCAGGATAGTTACCAACTGATTAACCGTACGCGTTCTGCTCTGAAGCTTGTCCTTGATATGGAGACTAGCCTGCGCGGCTATCTCCTAACCGGAGACTACGGCTTCCTAGCGCCTTACAATGCCGCCCAGGATCGCGTTCCCGGGGTAATACAGCAGATCCGCCGTTCTGTAGGTGGCAATCGCGAGCAAATCGCCCGTATTGATCAACTCGCCGAGCAGTACGACGCTCTGCATCAGCACATGCAGCGAATGATCGAGTTGCGCCAGGCGAATGGCGACTACCACTCGATCGCACTGAACTCCGAGGGCCGAACTCTAATGGAAGCCTTTCGTGGTACGTGGGATCAAATTCTTGGGGCAGAAGAAAAACGACTGGCGGGCCGGGTAGGTGCGGCTCATGACGCCACCTTTTTTGTAATTACCTCCGCAGGCATCTTGTCACTATTGCTGGGGGTCTTGCTTTCGACCTTTACCCGCCGCGAACTTAGGTCCGTAGCTGCTACCTATGCCGAGTCAGTACAGCTTGCTGAAAATCGGGCGGAGGAAACCGAAAGCAGCCGCCGTTGGCTCGCCACCATTCTCGGCAGCATCACGGACGGTGTGATCGCCACCGAAGCGGACGGCAGTGTATCGTTCATGAACGAAGTGGCACGCCGCATCACTGGCTGGACGCTGGAAGAAGCCGCAGGCATTCCCCTCAGCCAGGTTCTCAAGATTGTCAATGAAGTCACTCGCGAACCAATGAAGGATTTCCCAGCGGGAAAGGGGAGCATAAACCCCATCGCCTATTCCGAGCGGCTGCTATTGCTGCGTCGTGATGGCATAGAAGTAGCCATCAACCAGAGCAGTGCACCGCTGATTGACGAGAATGGCCAGACTACCGGCATGGTGGTTGTTCTTCGCGATTTGACGGAGCAGCGTCGATCCGAAGCTGTACTCAGGTCAACTGACAAACTCGCCAGCATGGGCCGACTCGCTGCCAGCGTCGCGCACGAAATTCACAACCCGCTCGATGCGATCGCAAACCTTCTCTATCTTCTGGATCACAGTAAACAACTTGATGAAGCTTCGCGCGAGCACGTCCGGCTTGCCAGCGAAGAGCTCAATCGAGTCACCAACATCTCCGAGCAGATGCTCACCTTCAGCCGTGAATCGCGCGTTCCCGTTCCAGTGAAGATTCGCGACCTTCTGGACAATGTACTTGTCCTGTATCAAGCGCGCCTTCACGCCTCAGAGGTCAGGCTTGAAAAACGCTACGAAGACGTTCTTGAGGTCCGGGCATTTCCTGGGGAACTTCGCCAGGTCTTTTCCAATCTCATTGGCAACGCACTTGATGCCATGGGACCGACCGGTATCCTGACAATTCACGTTCGTCCATCTTGCGATTGGTACAACATGGGAAGGCGCGGCGTGCGCGTGACAATTGCCGACACTGGCGCCGGAATTTCTGAAGCGGATCGCCAACACATCAGCGAGGCCTTCTACACCACTAAGGGCGAAAAAGGAACAGGACTCGGCTTATGGGTGTCGGCCGGTATCGTTCAGAAATATGGAGGGCTCCTTCGCTTCCGCAGCCGCACTGGCGAGCATCACGGAACTGTTTTTCAGGTTTTTCTGCCGGTGGGATCAGCGGTGGCTGTTCCCAGCAGTCCCGCCGCAAAAGGACCGGAATCGACGAGCCGGCAACAGGCCAGCTGAGGGATTACTTTTGCAGCCATGTGCCGGTCTAATGGACCCCGGGATTGCTATGCTACGATATTTGAAAGATGCGCCCTGCGCACCCGTGGCTCAATTGGATAGAGCGACGGCCTCCGGAGCCGTAGGTTACAGGTTCGAGTCCTGTCGGGTGCGCCAGCCTCCTACGAAATCAGTTCTTGCCTGTATTTCAGCGCTGTCTACTGTGCCCTCCCGATTCCGTAGACCACTCCATCTCTGGAACGATTTGTTTGCAATGTCATAAGTCCTGAATGGCCATGAAAGATCACAAACACATATGTCTGTCCGATCACAAACACATATGTCTGTCCCATCAAGGAGCCAGGCTGTGGCGGAAAATTGACGGCTCCGGGGCGACGAGTGTATAGAAACGTGGGCCACAGATACGATCGCCTCGGTGGGTTATCCTATTCATTCGGTGTGTGATAGGCTTCTGTGTTACATCCAATCAAGTTTGCGCCCGCCCGTCTGAATTTACTCATGCACCTGAAGAAACCGAGAAGCGAATCTGTTATTGCAAAGTCATTGCCGTCCAGGGTCGTCGGGCAGATGTTGCCGACCCTTTTATTGTTGATCGTTCTTTTGGCGCCATCGCTTTGGTCCCCGGCTCAACCGGAGTCGAACCCGGTCGCAAATGCTCCCAATTCTCAGGATATTCTGGGTTTCATAAATCAGAGTATCGGCTGGTATCGCCATCTCTCGGTCGAGCAGCAAATCGCTACGGAGCCCGAAGACATTATCTTCCTCAATGACTCCGAGCAACTCGGCAACCAGGTCGTGCATTTGTCCTTCGACTTCGCGCTGGCATATGCCAAAAACCAAGCTCGCACACCGGCGCAGGCAAGCACGTCTTCTTCTACGACCGACCAGTATCAGCGGCTGATTCAGGCTTCGGACAGCGCCGACCAACTTGCGAAATCGACGCAAGTCGAGCTCGATGGCTTGCGCAAGCAACTTGAAACAGCTCCTCCACGTAAGCACAAGCAGCTTGAATCGCAGATTGCGGAGGTACAGAGCGAACTCGACCTCGCACAAACTCGCCGCGATGTATTGCGTAACCTGCTGCAGTTCGTCAGCGTTGCCGGCGGAAACGGCGGCAATCTTGGTGCTCAGCTCGAAGAACTGCAACGCGTAATACCTCCGGAAAACCAAAAGCCTAATGCCCCAACCGGCAACGCCGCACAACAGCGCAAGGTGGAAGCGACCGGGATCCTTGGATTGATCACCGATCTGATCACGCTTTCCAAGAAGATCCACACAATCGATGACACGATTCAGCTAACCAATAGTCTGCAACAGGCCTCGACACAAATTCGCAATCCCTTCGTTTCACAGTTGCGAGAGCTCGTAAAAAGCAGCAACGACATCGTCCAACAGCCGGATTCAACCGACCCGACAGTACTCGCGCAGCAGAAACAGCAACTCGATAGCACGACTGCTCGATTCAAGCAGGTAACTGCACTGACTATCCCACTCAGCAAGCAGACCATTCTGCTGGATCTCTACAAGCGCAACCTGGACAACTGGCGCCAGTCCGTGAAATCGCAATACGGAACGGTGCTGCGAAATCTGCTGATCCGCCTGGGAGTCCTGGCTTTCCTGCTCGGTGTGATCGTGGGTATAGCCGAACTCTGGCGTCGAGCCATCTTCCGCTACGTTCACGACGTCAGGCGCCGGTACCAGTTCATGCTGTTGCGACGCGTGATCATGTGGTTCCTCATCGCCATCGTCGTCGCATTCGCGTTCGCTAGCGAGCTCGGCTCGCTTGCGACTTTCGCGGGTCTGATGACAGCCGGCATTGCCGTCGCTTTGCAGAACGTCATTCTTTCCGTCGCCGGCTACTTCTATCTGATAGGAAAATATGGAGTTCGCGTGGGCGATCGAGTGACGATTTCTGGCGTAACCGGCGAGGTGGTCGACATTGGCCTTGTGCGGCTTCACCTGATGGAACTCGCGACTACCGGGACCGATGCTCAACCTACCGGCCGCGTGGTGGTGTTTTCGAATTCTGTCGTTTTCCAGCCGACGAGCGGACTTTACAAACAAATTCCCGGCACGAGCTTCGTCTGGCACCAGATTTCACTTACGCTGGCGCCCGAAGGCAACTATCGCGAGATCGAAAGACGCTTGCTAGATGCCGTCGAATCCGTATTTAACGAATACAAAGACAGCCTGGAACAGCAGCGGCGTCGGATGCAGCACTCTCTCAGCGTCGTAAGCGACTTTGCATTCCGCCCGCAAAGTCGTTTTCACCTGACGCAAGCCGGCCTGGAAGTAGTGATTCGTTATCCACTGGAACTCGACAAGGCTGCCGAGATTGATGACAAAATCACGCGTGCGCTGTTGGAAGCCATCGAGCGCTCTCCGAAGTTGCGTCTTGTTGGAACGGGAACTCCGAACATTCAGGCAATTTCCGAGCCCACATCACCGGACACTGTCCTAAAACAATAATGGCAAGATAGCGTGCCAAACTGTTCGACGAAGCCTGGGAGAACAACGATTTCGGACGTAGCGTGCCTGAGTTAAGCCAGGCTTTGGCTCTTCCTATTTTCGACTCGGCTGAACTCGCAATGTGAAATCGCATGTACGCCGCAAATCTTTATCACGATCTCGCATACGTCTTCGTCGCAGCCGTGCTCGGCGGACTCGCGGCGCGTGCGCTGCGCCAACCACTGATTCTCGGTTATGTTCTCGCCGGAATTGTTCTCGGCCCGTTCACACCTGGACCCAGTCTGGCCGATACCCATGCCCTGGAAGTGCTGGCGGAGATTGGTGTCATCCTGCTGATGTATTCAATCGGAATCGAATTTCATCCCAGCGATTTGCTTGAGGTGAAATGGGTTGCCGTCGGCGGCGGGGTTCTGGGGATTCTTCTCTCCATCGGCATCTCAATGGCATTGACCTATGTTTTTGAATGGCCTCTCGCTCAAGGCTTCGCGATTGGCGCGATTGTCAGCGTTGCTAGCACCATGGTGCTTTCGCGTCTGCTGATCGATCGTGGTGAACTGCACTCCAATCATGGAAAGGTCATGATCGCCATCACGCTCTTCGAAGACGTTGCCGTCGTAATCCTCACGGTGATCATGCCGGCCTTAAGCGCGCCATCCGGGGAGCGATTTTTGGATCTCGCTAAGTTGCTGGGCAAGGCGCTGGTCCTGCTGATTCCTCTTGGATTTGTCGCAACGCGGCTTATTCCGTCATTTTTGACGAGAGTGGCGAGAATGTGCAGCGAAGAATTGTTTGTGCTGGTAACCGTTGCATTAGGGTTCGGAACCGCGTATCTGACTGAAGCTCTTGGCCTGTCGCTGGCGCTAGGCGCCTTCCTGGGCGGCATGCTGATCAGTGGCTCGGATTACGCGCACGAGATGCTCGCAAAGCTGTTCCCAATTCGCGATATCTTCGTAGCCCTGTTTTTCGTGACCATGGGCGCGCTAGCGAATCCGCGGGTCCTCCTGTCGCACCCAGGCTTGCTGGCTTTCTTAGTTCTTTTGATTGTCGTGGGAAAGTTTGTGATCTGGACAGGTGTGGTCCGTCTCTTCCGGTTCGACTGGAAGACCGCAGTCCTGGTTGGGGTAGGTTTGACGCAAATAGGCGAATTCTCTTACGTGTTAGTTCAGGAAGCCAAGAACGCACACATCGTACAGGACAGCGTCTACAACGCAACGCTGATGGCATCGCTGATAACGATCTTGCTGAACTCCTTCCTTGTCCGCCTGGTCGGCAACAAACTCACAAAGTCGCCGCCAGTTGCGCTAACGGCGGAAGAGACATGACAGAGTGACAACCCGACTTTCTATAGCAGACGCCAAATTCGTATTACCGAATCCTCATCCTCTTTGGCATGTGCATTGCCTACACACTTGTGTTCGGCGTGCAGGGATTTAAAAGCCTACGAGGACAAGATGGCGGAAGAAAACGAAACCGACCGACGCCAGCGCGCAAGGACTGGCATTCTCGAATCACTGGGCGACATTACCTACAGCATCCTGCGTCAGTATGGCGTTGCCCGTTCCGCTTCTGTGGCCTCCCCAGTAACGCCATCTCCAGTTGCTAAGGGATAGCAAAGAAAGGCCCAACGAGTATGCCAGAGAAACTAGTGATTGTCGCCAGCAATCCCCAACCGCACCGGCGTCCTTATCGTCCAGCCATTTGGATCGTGTTTCGGAAGGACAGCGACACCGCCCGGGTTCATTTCGTGCGGAACGGCGTTAGAACGCAAGAAGTTCTGTTAGAACCAACCACAGCGCCACCCACCGGAGAACAATGCGCCATTCCGCGCTCTGGAGTGGGGCTTTCGACGCCTCCGCCGACCATGAAGACAAGGCTTCTTTAGTCTGGCCTTTCTGGAACTTCAGCCAACACCGCGTTGCCAATCCCTTCTGATATATAGTTTTCAGCTTCTCTGAGTTAGAGGAGGCGGGAGCAACGCAAACTTATGACTCCAGGACGATCTTCTCTGGTGGCAATTTTCGCTTTTATTCTCCTGTTTACGACTTCGCTTTTCGCGCAGAACTGGAGCAATCCGGTATGGAGCGACGAATTCACCGGCGCCCCCAATTCTGCACCTGATCCGACCAAGTGGACCTTCGACGTCGGCAACCTCAACGTCAACCATGAATTAGAGATCTATTGCTCGAATCCCATAGGCACCTCGCCAGCACCATGTAACTCCACCACGCCCAGTGCTTATCTGAATGGCAACGGCCAGTTGGTGATCGAAGCGCGAAACAACAATGGCACATGGACGTCGGCGCGTTTAAAGACCCAAGGCATCCCGAGTGAGAATTTTCAGTATGGGCGTATTGAGGCGAGCATTAAGCTTCCTTCCGCGACCGGCCTCTGGCCAGCCTTCTGGATGCTAGGCACGAGCATCGACACGGTCAGTTGGCCCGCCTGCGGCGAAATCGACATCATGGAAAACGTACTGACGGCTCCGCTGGGCGCGAACAGGATTGCCTCTACGATTCACGGGCCCGGATACTCGGGAAGCAATGGCATCTCGAAGCAGTACACGTTCCCGAACAATGGAACGGTGGACGATGGCTACCACATTTACGGCGCGATCTGGTCTCCCTATCTGATCCAGTTCTACGTTGATGACCCATCAAACATTTTTCAGACCATCCCGGCTACGGCTATTCCGTCGGGCACACAGTGGGTCTACAACAATAATTTCTTCTTAATTCTGAATCTTGCAGTCGGCGGTGACTGGCCTGGACCACCCGATGCCAGCACCCCCAGCCCCTCGCAGATGCTGGTCGACTACGTTCGCGTGTACAAAGCTGCTCCGGTCGCTGGCCCGACGATGTCCGCTTCGGCAATGACAGTGACTGCCGGACAAACCGGAAGCAGCATGCTTAACCTGACTTCTACCGCAGGCAGTGGCAAAGTTTTCCTGACATGCTCGAATTCGCCGGCAAACTCGACCTGCAGCGTTAGTCCGAGCTACGTTGATTTCACGTCTTCAGCGACAGCTACAGCAACGGTGAATCTGGCGACTCAGCCTCACAGCAGCGCTCGGCAGCGCTTCAAAGCAGGGCTGTTCGCTTCTCTGGCAATGGGCGGAATTTCTTTTGGAATGTTATTAATTCCCGGCCTGCGCAGGCGTCAAATGTGGCTCGTTCTCGGACTAGGGTTACTTCTGTTGCCAATCCTGGCGATCAATGGGTGCGGAGGCGGCGGATCATCTCCGACTCCAACGCCCGCGACAGGTGGAACCCCAAACGGCAGCTACAACATGACCGTAACCGCGTACACAGTCAGCGGCGATCAGTCGAGCACCAACGTCGCAGTCACGATTAACTGAAGAGGATAGTGAAGATAGAATCACGTGAACGCCGGTTCAGACCCGCCGCTTCGTGACACAAGTCGGCTGCCGAGGTGTTGGCAGCAAACGCAACCGGACGCTACTTCTGTTGCGCTTCCGCAACCGGTTGTTCGGCTGGCTTCTTTTCGTCTTCGCCCTTCATAGCGCTGCGGAAGCCACGGATTCCGTCACCCAGACCCTTGCCTAATTCGCCAATCTTTTTCGGCCCGAAAATCAGCAACGCAATCCCCAGGATCACGAGCAGTTCGGGTAAGCCTAGTTCTCCAAACACAACCCCTCCAAGGCGGGGATATCCCCACATTTACAAACCTATTGTACACGTGGAAGTTGTGCGCCGTTGGATGATCAATTTCGCTTGATCAAGGCATCGGCTTGCGCAATGCTTCCCTTGGCCAAATCGGTCTTCAGCGTGTACTTCTGGTTCGGAAGCAGGCTGATCTCGGTTTCAAACGCCTGGTATCCGGGAAGTTCAATCTTGATCCGATGAGTCCCGGGACTAAGTAACATAGCCCGCCCAACACCAGAGAATTCGTGCACATGGCCGACAAATCCGTCGTCAAGGAACACGGCTGCACGATCGGGATTAACGTCCAGCTTCACCTGCGCGGTCACCTGCGGAGCATGTGTGCGCGGATCCTTGATCATCTTTACATGAATTTCCTTCGTCACGCCGGGTTCGACCAACACGGGCTGCTTGTAGTCCTCATATCCTGACTGTCGGACGACGATGATATGATCGCCCGGCATGAGCAGCAGTCTACGATCGCCCTTGAGCTCTTTGACATAACCGACATATTGACCATCGACCCAGACGCCTGATGTCTTTTCCACCTTGCCCGCGCCATGGATTTCTACTTCTCCGAGAATGGCGTTCCCGGCGAACGCGATGCCGGCAATGAGAACGGTGCAAAGCAGCGCAAGCAGACGAAGTGATTTTAAGCGATTCATGACGACCCCTGTTCCGGAACGTAGGATGAACGATCCTTTTTTCTTAATTTGCCCCATGTTTCGCGATGGCAAAAGCATGGCGCGCAGACGAGGCGGCGATCTTTTCAGGAAAGATTAGCAAGAGTGTAGCTGCAGATGCGCGCTGCTGGAATCGGGTCGGAACCTTAGTTCGTGCCCCGAAGAGGACCTCGTCTCTTTGCTTAGCTGATTAATTTCGCTCCACTTTAGCCACGCTTACGCCGTGGGCTATTGGCTGTCGTCTCTCCGCGGCGGGAAACATCGCAGAGCCGAACCCACCAGCATTCGCAAAACATTCGGTTTTCTTAAAAACTGCGGATTCGCCTTCATTGCCGTATGCGTGGATTGACCACGGTGTACAGAATATCGGTGAAGAAATTCACAGCAACGTAGGTCAACCCGATCGCGAGAATACATCCCTGGACGAGATAGTAGTCTCGATTAGAGATAGCCTGGATCGTGAGCCTGCCAATTCCTGGCCAGGAGAAAATCGTCTCCGTCACGATAGCACCTGCGAGTAAGGCGCCAAACTGTAAACCGATCACGGTAATGATCGGAATAAGAGCATTTCGCAACGCGTGTCTGTAAACGACTGTCCGCTCTGGCAAGCCTTTGGCTCGCGCGGTGCGGACGTAATCCTGCCCCAACTCTTCGAGCATCGAGGTGCGCACCATGCGCGTGAGAATGGCCGCCAACGCGCCGCCCATTGTAATGGCCGGTAGCACAAGATGGGCGAGCGTGCCGGCGCCGGAGACTGGCAGCCATCCCAACTTGATCGCAAAAAACAAAATCAGGATTGGCCCGAGGGCGAAGTTTGGGAACGAAAGTCCAAGCAGGCTGACAAAGCCCAGCACACGATCATCCCAGCGATTCCGTCTTCGGGCCGAACGCACTCCTGCAGGAATCGAAAGCAACAGCGCGACCGCAAGCGATGCCAGGGTCAACTGCAGGGTGAACGGGTAGCGCTCACATATGATCTTCGCTACGCCCTGGTTCAGCCGGATCGATTGCCCCAAGTTTCCGTGCAGCACGTCTCGCCAGTAGTGCAGATATTGCGTTCCCAAAGGCAGATCGAGTCCATACGCATGGCGTGCTGCCTGCAGATCGCCAGCAGCAGCGCCTTCCCCCAGCATCGCCTGAATTGGATCGCCAGGCACCAAGTGGATCAGCAGAAACACAACCGTAATGACGAGCCAGAGAACCGGGATCGCGTACAGCAGGCGGGATGTGATGCTTCGCAACATTAAATTACCGGTGGTAAGTGATTACTGGCCGTAGTACGCTGTGCCGCTTTTTGCCTTCAATCTCTAATTCTGACCTCAAACTTCTGACTTGGTGCTGACTGGCTTCGCTTCTTCGATCTTCACTCTCGCAACACGATGTTCATTCATCCGCATGATGGTGAACTTTCTTCCCTCATATTCGAAGCTGTCGCCGGTACGCGGGATTCGTTGTAACTGATTCATGATGAACCCGGCGAGGGTCTCGAAGCCCTGGTCTGCGGGCAGCTGCACATGGTAGAGCGACTCCATATCGCGAATATTCACTGAGCCGTCGAGTTCCATGGTCGTCGCACCTGGGGCAAGTTCCGGAGGAGCAACATCGAACTCGTCCTCGATTTCTCCAACCACCTGCTCCAAAACATCTTCTACTGTCACTAGTCCCACAGTCGATCCGAATTCGTCGACAACGACTGCCAAATGTCGCTTCGCTCGCTTAAATTCTTCGAGCAGATCGGAAACCGGTTTTGTCTCCGGAATAACGAGCATTTCCCGGCTGATATCGGCGACCTTCATCCCATCCAATCGTGCCGCCCACTCACCGGAGGCGTACGCCAGCCGGAGGCGCGCCCACCGGGACAAATCCTTGCTGTACAGCAAACCGACGATGTTTTCAGGTCCACGCGCCACGTCATATACGGGTACACGCGAATGCTGTTCTTCGACGACGGAGGCCAGTGCGTCGCGCAGCAACATGTTATCGGGAAGGGAGAAGATCTGGGGTCGCGGGACCATAATCTGATTCACGGTAACGTTGCCCAAATCAAGGGCACGGAGAATCAATTCTTCCTGGAACTCCGGCATGGTGCCCATCCGGTGCGCCGCAGTGACGATGAGTTTCAGTTCCTCGGGTGAGTGCACCCCACCTTCACGAACCGGACGAACGCCCAAAACTTTTAATACGGCCCGCGAGGAATGGTTCATCACCAGTAGAAAAGGGCGTGACAGCAGCATGAAGATGTCCATCGGGCCAGCGACGGCCAATGCCACGCTTTCGGTCTTTTGCAGCGCAACGGATTTCGGCACCACTTCTCCGAGGATGACGTGCATGCTGGTGATGAGCAGGAATGCTACGGCTATTGCGAGAGTATGCGCATAGACTTTTGCGGCCAGACCACTACCCATCCAGCCTTCAAAGATCTGCGCGATAGCGGGTTCGCCGACCCAGCCGAGGGCAAGGCTGGACAGCGTAATCCCAAATTGAACCGCGTTCAGGACTTCATCGAGGCGGGAATGCAGTTTTTGAACAGTTCGCGCGCCAACACGTCCGACGGCGAGTAATTGCTGCAGTCGCGTATCTCGTACGCTGATAAGGGAAAATTCTGCCGCAACGAAAAACGCATTGGCGGCTACCAGCAGAACCACGGCTAGCAGTCGCAGCAACACCGAGGCGAACATTGCGCAAATTTTATCATCCGCAGGGCGTACTAAGGCCCGAATCGGTCTGTTTCACGTATAGGAATCTTAGGCTTAGAAGGCTCTCACTGGCTCGTTAGCCGGTAGAATGGAAGTTGGTGTCTAAGAATTTGCCGGGTTCTGCTTTCTTTTTCTGCAATATCCGGTCTAACCGTACGTCTTTAGTTTGGGCAAACCAAATTTCCGGAACTAATTTCACCGATCCCTCGTATCAGTAGGCAGAAATCGCAGGAGGCTGTTGTGGCGAACGGTAACGGCAAAAATAAAAAGAAAAAACGGCTTTTCATCATCGCAGGATCCATTGCACTGATCCTCGTCTTGGTCGTCGTAGTCGTTGCTGCAACCCATGGCGGCACCAAGATTGATCCCTCGAAACTCGCCAAAGTTGAAAAGGGCGACCTGGCTAAGAGCGTCGTTGCGACCGGCAAAATCGAGCCGATCACCAAAGTGGAAGTGAAATCAAAGGCGAGCGGCATCGTGAAGAAACTCTATGTCGACACCGGCGACCGGGTGCATAAGGGACAAATTCTGGCCGAGCTCGATAAAGATGAGATCGAAGCGCAGGTGAATTCGGCGCGCGCGAACTTGCAGGCGGCCGAAGCCAGCCTCACTTCGACGCAGGCCGACTACGAACGCGCCAAGGTCGACGCCGAGGGTGTGGATGTTCCGACCTTGCAAACTGCCTACGAGCGTGCCCAGAAGATGCAAAAGGAAGGCGTGGTCTCCACCGCCGCGCGCGATGACGCGCAACGGGCCTACATCATGGCGGTGAACAAACAGAACGTTGCCAAAGCGCAGGTCGGGGTATTGAAAGCGAAGATCGCGCAGGCGCAAGCGCAGGTGCAGAGCGCAAAGGCAAACTTGGCACAATTGGAAGAACAGTACACTTACACGACGATTGTTTCTCCCATTGATGGGGTGGTTCTCTCGCGCGATGTCGAGATGGGCGATGCAGTCAGCTCCATTCTTGTGCTGGGTTCTTCCGCCACTTTGATCATGACACTTGGTGATACCAGCGAAGTGTATGTGAAAGGCAAGGTCGACGAGAGCGATATCGGCAAGGTTTATCTCGGCCAGCCGGCGCGCATTAAAGTCGAGTCATTCAAGGACAAAACGTTTAACGGCAAGGTCACGAAGATCTCGCCTATGGGTGTGGAGAAAGACAACGTCACCACGTTCGAAGTTCGCGTTTCCATCAATAACCCTGGTGGTGAATTGAAAGCGGAGATGACGGCAAATGCGGAGATCATCCTGGAAGAGCACAAGAACGTGCTGATGATCCCCGAAAACGCGGTGATCTACGACAAGGACAAGAAGGCCTCGGTTGAGGTCCCGAGCCCCAGCGACAAGGACGGGAAGAAGAAGGTCGCCGTCAATCTAGGTATTTCCAATGGCGCCAAGGCTGAGGTGTTGGGCGGACTCAAAGAGGGCGAACAGGTTGTGCTGCAATAGAACCCACCCCTTGGGCAGCAGCACAGGGTCTCTGTGGCCCCTCCAGCGCAGAGACCCTCTTTTCAGATACAACATCGGCATAAAAGGAGAGCACTCATGAAGCTACGCTCTTACTACGTCTGTACGGCAGTCCTCGCGATTCTGATTCCGCTCACGGCCGCAGCCGACATCACCAGTGAAGGCTCGTTCGACCGCACACTCAAGGTGACTGGTCCGGTTTCGATGGATGTCCAGACTGGTTCGGGATCGATCTCCTTACACAAAGGACCGCCGGGAGTAGTTACGATTCACGCCCGCGTCCGCGCTGCCGCAGGTTGGTTCAGCGGGATGAATGCGGATGAAAAGGTGAAGCGCATTGTCGCCAATCCACCCATTGAACAGAGCGGCAACGTGATCCGCATCGGGCGCATTGAAGAATACGATCTCCGCAACAACGTTTCCATCAGCTACGAGATCACGACGCCTTCAGACACAAGTGCAGACCTTCATACCGGATCTGGTTCACAAACCATCGAAGCAGTCCGCGGGCCGATTCACGCGCAAACGGGATCGGGCAATATCCGAGCATTCGACATCGCCAGCGATGGGACATTCCGATCCGGCTCTGGAACGATTGAACTGGAAAACATCGGACAGAACGTCGAAGCGAGTGCGGGGAGCGGCAATATTCGCGCCCATAATGTCGGCGGTTCCTGCAAGGTGAGCACCGGAAGCGGAGACGTGCTGCTGGAGCAATCCGGCAGCGGTGCAGTGGAAGCAAAAGCGGGCTCCGGAACGCTGAGGCTGGAAAACATCAAGGGCAGTCTCGTTGCCAGCACTGGCAGCGGACACATCACCGCCGACGGACAGCCCTCAGGTACGTGGCAGGTACGCACCGGATCGGGCGGCATTTCGATTCAAGTCCCGCCGAATGCGGCTTTCGATCTGTATGCGCACGCTAGCTCGAGTTCGATCAATCTCGGCATGCCTATCAGCGTGGAAGGAGCGCAGAGCCGGCATGAGGTTCGCGGCAAGGTTCGCGGAGGCGGTGGATTCAGTCTGGACCTGCGCAGTGGTTCGGGAAGTATTGACGTACGATAGTTTTTCTATCGCTTGGATTCCCCACCCTTAAGCCAAAAAAATGGCTAACGGGTGGGGCACCTGTTCCGTGATGGACAATGTCTTCAATTACCCAACCAGTACATTATCCAATTACCAATCTTTCTACTGGATGGCACTCGCTCCCATCTGCCTGAGGCTGGCTTTCCGCGCAGCCTCGAATTCATCACCATGTTTCCATGCGATGCGATCTGGCTGTGATGCGGCCTTCCATCCAAGATCAAATCCGAAGCGTACAATCTCAGCAACACCGGTAAAGTCCCAGTTGTCCTGATACTCATCACTGGGCTGATGATAATGCTTCTCGTTGTAGAGCTTTTCCTGCTCTAATCCCCATTCCTTAGGATGTCCTTTGAATTTGATCCCTTCGCTGACCGAGAATGCCGGCACGCCAACGCGGGCCAGGCTGAAATGATCGGAACGATAGTAGTAGCCGGCTCCGGGATTCGAATCCGGCTCGATCTGGAATCCGAAATCGTGAGCCGTTTCCTGCACCGTCGGATAAAACGTCGTCCGGTCGGCACCTGATACTTGTACTGCCTCGGGAATTCCTTCCGGCGCGACGCCGTCGAAATTCAAGCCCAGTGTGATATCGCCGGCAGGAATCGGCGGATGTTCTCCCAGATACTCCGAGCCGAGCAGACCCTGTTCCTCTCCGGTAACGGAAGCAAATAAGATCGAGCGCTTCGGCTTCTGCGTAGACAGTGAGAACGCGCGCGCCATTTCCAGCAGCACCGCACATCCGCTGGCATTGTCGATAGCGCCGTTATAGATGTTGTCGCCTTTCTCGTTCGGATGAATGCCCAGGTGATCGTAATGGGCGCTGTAGATTACAGCCTGATCTTTCAATTTCGGATCGGAGCCGGGCAAAATCGCCAGTACGTTTTGCGAATCGAAAGGACGAATATGGCTGATCATGTGCGCTTTGACCTTGATTGGCAGCGCAATAGGCTTGAAGTCGCGTGACTTCGCGAGTTCCATGAGCTGGTCGAGGTTCTTGCCCGAAGCGTCCGCAATCTGCTTTGCGATGGCCAACTGCACCCACGACGCCAGTTTTAGCTTTGGCTCTCCAGTGGCAACCAGATACGAGCGCTCTCCGCCCCATGAATTGCGCACCACATCCCAGCCGTAGCTCGCCATGTCCGTTTTGTGAATGATGATGGCGCCGACGGCCCCCTTTCGTGCCGCTTCTTCGTATTTGTAAGTCCAGCGGCCGTAATAGGTGAGGGCTTTGCCCTTAAAGAAGTTTGGATCATCGGATGGAGGCTCGTTCACCAGCATCAACAAGACTTTGCCTTTTACATCCGCGTCCTTGTAATCGTTCCACTTATATTCGGGCGCATCGATTCCATAACCCACGAATACCAGGTCTGCATCGACTTCACTGCTCGGCTGCTGTGTTTCATCCATGGCAACAACTTCATCGCCGAGTTTCAGATCCATACTCTTGTTCTCTGGAAGAGCAAGCGAAACCGTGCTAGTAGGCTCCGTAGCGATGCCGACCATCGGAACCTTCTGAAAGTAGCTGCCGTTGTCACCGGCAGGCCTCAGGCCGTATGCCTGGAATTGTGTAGCGATATATTCAGCGGCGATATCGCCTCCGCGCTGGCCGGTGCCTCGACCTTCCAGCAGATCGCTGGCAAGAAACCGGATATGCGCCTTAATGTGATTGGGGTCGATTGCCTTCATTGCGGCCTGCGCCGAAGCCGGCAGAGATGAGCCAGGACCAGCGGCTTTCGCGGGCTCAGGTGCGGGCGCGGGCTTATGGGGTCCAGTGGGGGTGGTCTGCGCAAAAGCAGCGACCCCAAGGATCAGTGTGAATAGAAGGATTGCGGGTTTTCGCATAGCGGTCTCCGAGAGGAAATCCAAAAACCCAGTATTGTACGCTTGTCGGGGACCATAACGCGCAGTGTAAGGACCTGTCAGACATGTTGATTCGCGAAATCGACCACGTTCAGATTGCCGCACCAAAGGGTTGCGAAGATGCGGCACGTTATTTTTTCGGAGAGCTGTTGGAATTGCAGGAAATCGAGAAGCCCGAAGAACTACGTGCACGTGGCGGTTGCTGGTTTCGCGTTGGCGCGCGACAGTTGCACATTGGAGTCGAAGAACAATTCCGTCCCGCGGAAAAAGCGCACCCAGCATTCCGCGTGATGGATGTGGATGCCATATTTCACAAACTGCAGGGCGCGGGAATAATCTGTGAATGGGACGATACGGTACCCGGCGTGCGACGTTTCTTCGCCAACGATCCATGGGGCAACCGATTGGAGTTTACCGAGCCGACATCCGCAGGAAGCCTTACGTCGTACGCCTGACTTCGAGTCTTCGTAGCTCCTCCGTTCCTGCACCACAGTAATGTTGTCTGAACTCGCGTCCCCTTACGATTCCCAGCAACTCTGCTACGATTCTCATATATGTCTTCTGGCGAAGGCTCGGCACCAGCACTGGCTCCCGAAAAGAAGGCCTCTATGGCTGGTCATTTGCCGTTGGACAAGCCGCTCTTTCAGCACACCCTGGCTGCAAGCCGCCGCGGATGGTTGCACGAGATCGGCCTGGAACTGCGCGAGCAATTCTGGCCTACTTTGAAGTACTTGACGCGCACTGACGTCCACACGTTCGGCTTCTCAGTCGCCTGCAACGCGATTCTGTCGTTCTTCCCGTTTGTTGTGCTCCTGCTGACGCTGATCCGGCGTGTCTTCCATTCGGAAGCCATGTTCGATGTAGTGCTTAACTTATTGCGCGACAACCTACCGGCGGGACAGGACTTCATCATCAAGAACCTGCGCTCGATGACACGCCACCACACGGTTCAGGCATTTTCGGTCGTGATGCTGCTTATCAGTTCTACGGGCATTTTCCTACCGCTGGAAGTCGCGCTCAATGGCGTTTGGGGATTCACTAAGAACCGTTCCTACATCAAGAATCAACTGGTATCACTCGGACTGGCGTTCGCGTGTGGTTCGCTCGCGTTGCTTTCGGTTGCGCTCACGGCCACCAATCAGGTCTGGCTGCATTACCTGTTTTTCGGGCACATCAATGTTGTGTCGCGTACAGTCGGATACCTGGTTATGAAGGTATGCGCGGTAATCGCGAGCATCTTCGTCTTCTTTCTCATTTACTGGCTGCTACCGAATGGCAAAGTGCCTGCGAAGGCCGTGCTACCTGCTGCGGTACTGGCCGGTCTAGTGATGGAAATTGCGAAGTACGCGTACGTTCTCTCGTTGCCTTACCTTGATTTCGCTAGTGTCTATGGGCCGTTCTCCATTTCTGTCACCTTCATTTTCTGGGCATTCCTCTCGGGCATGCTTCTGCTGGCCGGAGCACATCTGTCCGCCGTCGGCCGCTCTGCAGAACAAAGAATCAGTTAGGACTCGGAATTGCAGCGGCTTTCGTAATGGGAAATTGTTGCGACTGCTTCCTTAAGTTCCTGCACACTCCTCACAGAACCTCAGATGGGCTGCGCGTAACATCACACTTCCTCCTCTCCCAGGAGTTCAGTTTGAAGCAAAGCTACGCCTGGATGAAGCATGTCTTTTCGTTCTCGATCGCTGCACTTACGCTAGCGCCGCTACCTGCGCTGGCACAGGCACCTGCTACAGCCAGGCTGCCGCACCGTCCGGCGTCGCACAGTGCGGTGCTCGAGATCGAAAAAGCTGCCCCCGCTTTGTTGCGTCACGCCGCCGTGATCTTTTCCGGCCGAGTCGTCGCTATTACGCATCTCGCCCCGGAGGGCGCAGCAAGCAGTAGCATTCAGATCACGTTCATTGTTGAAGATGCAATTCGTGGTGTGCTCAAGGGCGATATCTTTCAATTGCTCGAATGGCCGGGACGCTGGCAGGCCGGCGAACGCTACCGTATCGGAGAAAGATATTTGTTGTTCCTACATGCAGCAAATCCCGCAGGATTGGCCAGCCCCGTTGGCGGAAGCGCAGGACGATTCCTGATCGACGGCAACGGCAACATCGATATCAGCTCTTTGCGACACCTCAGCGGAACGGAGGCTGTCGGATCTATTCAGGTGGGCCCTCCCCCGTCATCACCGATTCCCCTCCCCCGACATGGAAATACGGCGGCAAGGATTCCAGGCCCAACTCAGAGGGTACACACCGAATGACCTTGCGCTCGGTATTCGCGATGGTTCTACTGATTATCGCTGCCTCTGCCCCAGCATTCGGCGGCGGTCCTCTTTACGTCGCCGGAAGTGGATTTGATTCGGCGGTTGCTGGGCAACCGCTGACATGGCCCGGAGGAGTGGTCAACTACTACACCGACCAGGGAAATCTCAGTCCGCTGCTGTCCGGGGCAACAGCGGACTTTTACGTTGCAGACGCTGTGGGCTATTGGGCCAATGTGCCCACTGCTGCTCTAAAGATCACTCGCGCTGGAAAACTGGACGAGGATGTCTCCGGAAGCAATGTATTCAACGCGGGGTATCTGATTCTTCCAACTGACATTCAGCCTGATTCACCGAAATCAATCGGCGTCATCTACGACTATGACGGCAGCGTGATCAGCGCATTTCTCGGGGTGGGTGCCGGCGACGCTGACCTCTGCAACACTAACTCCGTGATCAGCATGGTCGACAAGTTCACTGGTGATGGGCACATCGCTCACGCGCTCATTATCCTGAATGGCAACTGCGTTCTGCTGCCTGCCGATTTGCCCGTCTGGAAGTATCGGATCACCCGCGAATTCGGCCGTATGCTCGGACTCGACTGGTCGCAGTTGAACGAAAACGTAGCCAGCGGCTCGCCTCCCCCTACGAACGACGACTATGCTGGATACCCGCTGATGCATCCAATGGCGGCACTCTGCAGCCCCGGATATGGCTGCATGGCGAACTCGCAGCAGCCCCACATGGATGATCGCGCAGCTATTTCCCGGCTGTATCCGGTCA
>JAJPJE010000041.1 GCA_021324365.1 Terriglobia bacterium
CGCGGAAGGATTCGCGACGGGCGGCTCCGCCGGGAACCAGAAACGGCTAAGATTTTTCGTCTCACCGAGACGAGAACAGGATGGAAGTAGACAAACATCATAGGAGACCAGAATGGCTGATTTCGTGAAGATCGGCACAAAAGCAGAGCTTCCTGCCGATGGCGAAGCCAAGGAGTTCGAAGTGAACGGCACGACGATCTGCATTGCCCAGGTCGATGGCAGCTACGCGGCAATGGAAAATATGTGCTGTCACCGGGGCGGCCCACTTGGTCAAGGCGTAGTGCTGGATGGCAAGGTAATCTGTCCCTGGCATGGCTGGGGATTTGATCCGAAGACAGGTGCATCGGATCAAGATATAAGCATGGGCGTGAAGGTGTATCCAATCAAGATTGAAGGGGATGACGTGCTGGTGGAACTGCCATAGGGCAGCCACTTCTGGGTCCTGACTTGCGACTGAGTAGGGTTCCTTCGATTCGGGCATGGCGCCCTCGCTCAGGATGACAGAAGAACAGCTTTTGTCGCCTCGACAGTGGTGTCACACTTCTGGCACGAGCCATACAAACGATTGGGTGGCGGGCACCCTCCTACGCCAGAAGATTCAAGAAGGCTTTCGGGTTGTTGTTGAAACCGGGAAAGACTGAGTTCAAATCCTTCGCGCCAAGATGGCGGTAGACGGCTTCGCCCATCACGGTCCGGAAGTCTGTCGTCAGTGCCAGGTCACGGCCTTCGTTCAGTTGTTCGGGAGCAAGGCCGGGCCACCGGCCGTACACGCGTCCTCCGTGAACTGGACCACCCATTACGAACATGACGTTGGCATGACCGTGATCGGTGCCGCGATTGCCATTCTCGCGCGCTGTTCGCCCGAATTCTGACATGGTCACAACAACGGTGCTTTCGGCAAGATCGCCTAGGTCGGTCCAAAACGCAGACATCGATTGCGAGAGTTCCTGCAGGCGTTGCGCGATCTGACCCTGCACCGAGCCTTCGTTGACATGGTGGTCCCAGCAACCAACGTCGGTGAATGCCACTTCAACGCCAAGATCGGCCTTGATCAGTTGCGCCACTTGCTTCAGTGCTTGTCCAAGTCCGCCATTAGGATAATTTGCACCGGGAGCGGGATTGTACTTTCCAGGGTTTGCGGCCTTCAGCATCTTCACCGCATCGAATGTCTCCGATCCCGTGCCGTGTAAGATGCTGTCCACCGAAGATTCGTACATCGCTTCAAAGGTGTTGGCCAGCGGCTGCGCGGCTTTGTTATTGCCGCCCACGCCGAAGTTGTTGACGTTGTCGATCGCAACCGCCGGACTGGAACCGCTGAGAATGCGCGGTAGCCGGCTGCCAAGTGCAACCGCGCGGAAGGACGAATCGTGGTCGACATGCGTGCCGGCTCGCAAGGCACGATTCAGCCAGCCATCCTCTGTGGCCTTCACTCCTGGAGTGCCAGATTCCATGTAGTCCTGCGCATCGAAGTGGGAGCGGGTCGTGTCGGGCGATCCGGCGGCATGCACGATCGCGAGATGTCCCTGGTCCCAAAGAGGCTTGAACGATGCCATCGAAGGATGCAGCCCGAAGAAACCGTCGAGATCGATTACGTTCTGGCGAGGAATGGCGATCGTCGGACGCATAGAGTAATACGACGATTCCGCGTATGGAACAACGATGTTCAGACCGTCCGCAGCACCGCGCTGGAAAATGACAACTAGGCGCTTGCGGCCCTGTGAGGCGGTATCGGCAGCAAAAGCCGCACGCGATAAAAAGCTGGGGATCGCCGCGGTGCCTACAATGGCCATGGCACCACCCTTTAGAAATACGCGCCGTGTGATGGTCATAACTTCGTCCTTAGCAATCAGCTGTCAGCGATCAGCACCAACCACTATCTCTTTTGAAACTCGGGTGATCCCAGGATCAGACCGGCGAGAATGCCTGCGTTTGGCGGGCGTGGTTTGTCATCCAGAACTCGGCCAGTGACCTGTGGATCGTTCATTTGCTTCAGAATCGTGTCATGCGTCTGCCTGGAGACATCGCCCTGGAGCAAGGAATTTTCCAATGCCGCCAGAACCTGTTCAGCATCCGTCTCCGTCGTTGGCCCAAGGCCGAGTAAGTTTTGAGGCTCGAAATTCACACCATTCATTCGTCCGGACGCCAACTGCAGAGAAAAGTTCATGCGGTTCAGCAATGCCGAAGAATTAACCCAGGCATCGGCCTTCATGGGATACCCGGTCGGCGGCTGCTGTTCGTACAGCGGCATGCCCATCCGGTTCAGCGCGTTCAGCAGCGGCATGGCATTATCCACGTCGGCTCCACTGGCGCGAATTGCCGAGGCAATGAATTCCAGGGGCGTCTTAACTTTGGCGCGGTACAGGTTAGGCGACCAGAACTCGGGAGACTTCAACATGGTCTTCAATACTTCACGTATGTCGCCATCCGACTTCTGGAAGGTTTCAGCCATGCGGTCGACGAGCGGTTTGGGAGGATCGTCGGAGACGAAGCGAGTAGCCAGCTTGGTGCAGACGAAACGAGCGGTAGCGGGATTGTGTGCCAGGATGTCCAGCACTTCCATCCCTTCCTTCTCGCCATTTTCCTTGATGACATGTCCGAGGACGAGTTTCTTACCCGGCTCGTGCTTTGACTCGTCGAATTCAAATTCGCCACCTCGACCGGGTTCCTTGATCGTCCAACCAGTAAAAGCCTTCGCAACTTGTATGACATCTTGTTGCGTATAGCCGCCGTCGACACCGAGCGTATGCAACTCCATCAGTTCGCGGGCGTAGTTTTCGTTCAAACCTTTCGGAACTCGTTGCTGTGCCTTCTGAGGATTGGGATTCGGTCGCGGATAGTTCGGTACCGGACGCGGCATGCGCGGCATTCCGAACGGGCCTGCATAATACGGACGCATGGGCCGCACTTGCGGCTGGCGATGTCCGCCATACCGCGCGAACTCGGAGTCAGGGCCTACGCTGTCCCAGTTGTCGAGATAGAAAAGCATTGCCGGACTCTTCGCGGTGGCGACCAGCAGGTCTTTGAATTTGCCGAGAGCATGCGGACGAATCACATCCTGCTCGTATTCGGTGGTCAGATAGCGATCCGCGCCTTTGTTGATGAACACATTGAAGTGATTGAACCAGAAGTCGGTCATCACTTCTTCCACCTGACGTTCGCTGTAGGCGGAGCGAAGGATTTTCGCTTGCTGTAACTCAGTTACTATGACGCGCTCTGGATTCTGCAGCGCCAACAGTGTCTCGCGCTGTTCCGGAGTGAGCGATTCAATCAGTTGCTCGCGCTCGGCAGGGCGCAGCGACTTTACAAGGTCTTCGCGATCCTGCGGCTGCATTTTTAGGATGGCCTGCATGCGCTGGTTCGCCGGCTCGTTCATCAATTGATTGAACTGCAGATCGGCATACATGCGAGCTTCCTTCTTGTGGTCTTCCTGTTGCATGGAATCGCCCGCTTGCATCTGGTTGGCGGTGCCGTCTGCGGCAACCTTTTCGCTGGCCTGTTCGACCTTCGCCTGTTGTTTGGCTTCGCGTTGTTCTACGCGATCGATCTGTGCCTGGTATATGGCGCGCTTCACCGGATCCGAAGGCATGGGCGCGCGGCCATTCATCACGGCTTTCACCATCTGTGGCGTCGGGTAGTTATCCACCAGCGTCTTCGCGTCCATGTTCAGGGTCCGGAAGCCAACCAATCGAGCCTGCAGGGAAGAGTCGTCAATCTTGTCGGGATGGAGCTGCTGGTCTACCCATTTGTCGATGCCCATCGACATCACGCGATCGACATCTCCGGGGCGCGGACCGAAGGTGAGGCGATTAAGCAGATGAATGGCCTGCTGTCGTTCGTCCATTTTACCGGCAGCCGCCTGCTTCACCTTCTTGTTGCCGGCAAACGTTAGGGACGCACAAACAGCAGTCGAGACGATTACGGCAACAGTCAGTCTGCGGTTCAAACCGGCCATTCGAATCCCCACCCCCAGTGAGTAGATTCGGCAATTATCAACCCATTTGGGGCAGGTTTGTTGCGTTACCGAGGTTACGGAACAATCGGATACAACGGTCAGGCGGCGGGACTAGGCGTCTGATTATGCGGAATATATCCGGCCATTGGTAAGTTTGTGATTGAGCATGGAGGCCAGCACGTCCACATCAGTCGGAGCGATGTTACAGACGATGTGTTCATCGAGAAACTTCATTTTATTGCTTCCGACCGCGTCGCGCCGAACCTGTATGAGCATTGCTTGCACCGCCTGCGGATCGTACTTGGTCGGAGTGTTACGGATAATCTCGCTGAGTGCCTCGCCGACGGAAAGCGAATGCCGATAGGGGCGCTCGCTGGTCATGGCATCAAGGGTGTCGGCGAGGCCAATGACGCGGGCCTGCTGCGGCACCTCGTCCATATGGAGATGATCGGGATAACCGCTGCCATCTCCGCGTTCATGGTGCCACCGCACGACATCGGAAACCTTGGGCCAGGGGAACTGAACCCCGGCCACGATCTGGTGACCGATGACGGTATGATCTGCCATCTCGCGAAATTCCTGCTCATCGAGCGCAGCGGGTTTTCCGAATAACCGCTTATCGATGGCAACCTTGCCGATATCGTGCAGATATCCGCAGGCGCGCAGCGCGGCTACATCGCCCAAATCCAATCCGAGACTTTCGCCGAGGCCTGCCGCGTAGCGTCCCACTCGCAGCGAGTGGCCGCGAATGTTCACGTGCTTGATGTCGATAGCATTGGCGAAGGTCTCCAGCGCGTTGTCGTAAAAACTCTGCACGGAGGCCAGCAGGCGCAGGTGATCGGAAACGCGGTTTGCGAGTGTTTCACTTAGCGTGAAGTTGTGCACCGCGAGCGCAACATAATGGCACAGCATGCCGAGTGCTTCGAGTTCGTCATCGCCGTAAGTGGCCTCCCCTTCTCGGCGACCAAGGCCGAGCATGCCGACCAGTTTTCCGGCGACGCGTAGCGGCACGATGCAGCGAAACAGTTCGGGGGCGATGTTGCCGTTGGCCGTGAGGTAGCCTTCGTAGCCTTTTGACGACATCGACAGGGGCGCGCGGAGATTCGTCAGGGCGTGTACGTGTTTTGGTAGGAGAGGAATGACCGCACGTTCTGGAAAGTGGAGGAAGCCCGCCGCGGTGATAGACCCCAGCATCGCAGGCTTGTCGCGGAAAATGAAAAGAGCTCCCTCGCGGGCGTCCACCGATTCCATGAGTGAGGAAAGGATGGATTTCGCCGTTTCCGGGAAATCGCGATCGGCTGTCATCAGCGAACCGAGGTCCGCCAATGCGTCGAAGGTCAGCAGCAATCGCCGAAAATTGTTATTTCGTGAGCTCACCTACCACGGGGAGCACAGCACGTCAGAGCAAACTGAGACTATCACGAGCGCACCATTTTCGATGCAATGTAGCTGGTTATGAACTTGGTGCGCAGAATTGTTGAAGTAATCAATGCAGGGCTTACTCAGAAGTGCAAGAGATTACACAAGTTGTCAGTCGCGCGCGAGTTTATCTGAGTCAAAAATGATGGCGAAGCTCACTGAAATTTTCGATCTGAAGCAGTCGGCTGCTGGTCGGAGTTGCGACTTGCTCGTGCTCAAGCACCCAAGTGTTATCGTGAGGAATAAATACCGCGTTCAAACCAGCCGCCAGCGCAGAATTAATGTCGGATTTCGGGGAATTGCCGATCATCCAGCTTTGGTCAACAATGAGCGCGTACTTATCGGAGATGGCGCGATACGCGGACTCATCCTTCTCACTGACAATCTCGATTGCTGCGAAGTAATCCTTTAATCCCGATCGTTCAATCTTGCCGGTCTGCTCAGCAACGTGTCCCTTGGTCATTAGGATGAGGTGATGGCGGCTTGCCAGATACTGTAGCGTTTCGGGAACGCCGGGAATAATCTCCACCGGATGGCCGGCGATCTGGTGAGCGAAACTCAGAACTTTCTCGTGCAGCTCGGCAGTAACCGGTTCGACCGATACTCTTTCGAACGTCTGCGCGAGCGCGTGCGCGAAACTGTGCAGGCCATAGCCATGGGTAATGATCGCCTCGCGTTCTACGTCGTTGAGGATCTCGCGAACCTGCTCGCTGCTATACGTTTCGTGATTCAGGAATGAAATGAACTGCGCAATCGCCCGCTCAAAGTAGATGTTATTCTCCCAGAGCGTGTCGTCGGCATCGATGAGCAGGTTCTGGGAGCCCGTGTAAGCTTGCGTACCCATTCTCTGTGAATCATCATATCGTGTTCCCGGATTTGCACCCGGACGGCGATCATCAACAACTTCGGAGTGGAACATGCGGGCCATACGTTGTTTCGCTGCCATCCTAGCCTTTACTCTCGCCACATTTGCTCAGGTTTCTCAAGACGCGACTGCATCCGTGGAAGGTACCGTGACAGATGCGAAGACGTCTCAGACGATCCGTGGCGCTGTGATCACCCTAACTCCCATCTCCGGCCACGGGTCGCGATCGCAGGCGACCTCTGATGCGGCTGGACGTTTCAAGATAACCGGCTTGCAACCGGGCAACTATCGCGCATTCATCCAGGCACGTGGCTTTCTGCCAAAGGTGTATGGCTCGACGACGCAACCTTCTTCTTGCCCAGCGGTTTCCCTCAAAGCGGGGCAGGCGCTGACAGGATTGAGCTTTGCGCTGAAGCCACTCGGCGTGATTCAGGGACGTGTGCTGAACGCGGATGGTGATCCGATGGTGCGCTGCAAGGTACAAGCTCTGCAGGTAAACAAACGCCGCAATCAGCCGCGCGGGATGTCTTCCGCACAGACGGATGACCGAGGGGAGTACCGAGTGTTCGATCTGGTGCCGGGCGATTATTACGTGATTGCCAACTGCCAAGGCTATGGCGGATTGTCGATGGCCCGAGCGCCCGGATCAGATGCCGTTTCTGACGAGCTTAGTTACGTGCCTGTGTACTACCCTGGCGTGACTGACATCAAGCAAGCATCGATCGTGATGGTTCGTTCGGCTGATGAAGTGACAGTGGATATCAGCGTCGCGAGACAGCGGACCTATCATGTACGGGGGACAGTCACAGGAGCCGGAGATCAGGGTGAAGGACCTCCCGCGATGGCGCTACTCGTGCCTCGTGGGCTGGCGGCCATGCAAGGGCCACGCGGGGCAGCGGTGATCAACGGCAAGTTCGATTTACCGGGTGTTGTTCCCGGCTCATATGCACTGGTAGTGCAGGCTCATCAGCCGAATGCCCCGGTGAAGATGGCGCGTGAAGAAGTCGAAGTCGGGAGCACGAATGTTGACGGATTATCACTCGTGCTTGCACCGTTGTCGCGCATCAGGGGCGTCTTACGTGTCGACGGACAGGCGCCATCCAACACGGATTTAGCGATGTTGTCGGTGAACCTTCAGGCAATGGAGTCTGGCACGCTGGCCGGCTCCGCTTTTGCTTTCACCAGCGCTGCGGCACAACTCAAGCCGGACGGGAGCTTCGAACTGTCGGAGGTCGGTCCAGGAAACTATATGGTAGGGCTCACAGCCAACGGCAACACCTTTCGGGACTGGTATACGAAGTCGGTGCATTTTGGAGGCCGCGATGTAACGGATACCGGCTTTCGTATCGGCTCGGGAGCTACCGGCACTCTGGAGATTGTGGTCACTGCACGCGGAGCATCCGTGCAGGGAACTGTGGTAGACAGCAATCATCACCCGGTTGCGAGCATTTTTGTTATGGCCGTTCCCGACGAGGGACGGCGCAAGCGATGGGATCTATATGACGGATCGCGAACAGATGATAACGGGCATTTCGAACTGCGAGGGTTAGCTGCGGGTTCGTATTCGATTGTTGCCGCACAGGATCTCGATATGGATGACCGCTTCGATGTGGATGCAATGAACAAGTTTGCCGCCGAGGGGACCACCGTGCGCCTGGATGAAGGAGATCGCAAGACAATGGAGTTGAGCCCTTCTGCGAACGTTTCAGAAACAAGCGAGTAAGGGGCGGGTCCGCCTATTTTGCCTGCCGAAAGGAACGAATATCGGTTTCGAACGTTTCGCTTGTTAGAATCACCTGTGATGATCGTGAAAACCGCCGCCAGCGTCTTGCTGGCCTTTGCACTGATGCCGTCCAATTCCTTATCGCAAACTCAAGCTCATCGGACCAGGACCGGGGTATATCACACCGGACGGGCGTCGAAAGAGAACATGTACGTGGTACCTGACCTTTCCGAACGCCTGGCAAAGTGGAAGCACGTGGAAATGCCCTTTAAAGCGCAGAGGCTTACCGCGCGCCAGCGTCAGGAAGTGGAGAAACTGGTGGAAGCGTGCCGCTACCTGGAAGATATTTATTGGCGGCAGAGCGATCCGGAAGGCCTGATGCTCTACCAGGAACTGTCAGGGAGCCAGAATGCGCGCGACATCAAGCTCAAGAAGTTTCTGTTCATCAATGCGGGTCGCTTCGATTTGTTGAATGACTTCAAGCCATTTGTTGGGCACGATCCAATGCCTCCGGGCCGCGGTTTTTATTCTCAGGGACTTACCCGGGAACAGATCGAGCAGTACGTGAAGGACCATCCCGAGCAGAAGAACGGGATCTATAGTCCTTACACGGTGGTGCGCCGCGACGGCGATGAGCTACATGCGATCCGCTATTCGGTTGCGTATCGCTCGTTTTTGGAACCCGCGGCAAGGTCGCTCCGCGAAGCCGCCGCTCTGAGTGACGACAAGGATTTCGCCAAATTTCTGCGCATGCGTGCTGACGCGCTGCTTTCTGACGATTATTACGCCAGCGACCTGGCATGGCTCGACCTGAAAGATCCCAAGATCGACGTGATTTTTGCTCCGTATGAGACGTACATCGACGGTTTGCTCGGAGTAAAGACTTCGTACGGGCCGGCAGTGCTGATCCGGAACGAAGCCGAGAGCAAGAAGTTGGCAATCTTCCAGCAATATGTTCCCGATCTGCAGGATGCGCTGCCCCTTTCTCCGGAAGACAAGCCTTCGAAAAAGGGCCTGCAGACTCCGATGGAAGTAGTGGATTCGCCCTACCGCGCGGGAGATTTGCGGCACGGCTACCAGGCAGTGGCGGATAATTTGCCGAACGATCCGCGGATACACCAGGCGAAAGGATCGAAGAAAATTTTCTTCAAAAACTTCATGGACGCGCGCGTCACCTACATCGTGCTGCCATTGGCGAAACGACTGATGGTGCCGACGCAGGCGACGAAAGCGACAGCGGAAGGATATTTCCTCGGCACACTCGCACATGAGATTTCCCACGGACTTGGTCCAGCGTTCTCGCGGCAGAATGGCAAGCAGATAGATACTCGCGAAGCAATTGGTCCGCTATACGGTGGGTTGGAAGAATCTAAGGCCGACATTGTCGGACTCTATTGCGTGAAGTGGATGGTCGACAACGGCAAGCTTCCAAAAGAACGTCTCGATGAAGCGTACGCATCGCACATCGCGGATCTGTTTCGCGCGGTGCGCTTTGGTGTGGGCGAGGGTCACGGCCGTGGCGAAATGATGGAGTTCAACTTCTTCGTCGAGCAGGGTGCGATCAGGCGAGAAGTATCGGGGAAGTACTTCATCGATTTCACTAAAATGCCGGATGCTGTTACGGCACTGGCGAAGGAATTACTCGACATCGAAGCCACTGGCGACCGTGCGCGAGGCGAGGCATGGTTCAAGAGGTATGGTGACATGCCCGCTCAATTGAGCGGTGATCTGGCAAAGACACGCGATATCCCAGTCGATTTAGATCCAACGTTCAGCTTCAAGGACAGGGTGGAGTAATAACGTAGGGCCCGCTCGCCCTCCAGCGGGCGACTGTTTGCCATTCCCTTGCTACGCGAGGAAATCCACTTTGGCGGCAATTGGAATCACGCCGGCATTGTGTCCCATTTCGAGCAGACGGCGAATCGCTTCGCGGCCGTCGTTACCGTACTCGATAGTACGCTCGTTGACGTACATGCCGACGAACTTATCTGCGGATTGCACATCGAGATCGCGAGCAAACTGCATGGCGTATTCCAAGGCCTCTTCGCGGTGATCGAGCGCGTACTGGATGCTCGTCTTCAAAGCGGTGGCAACGTCTGCAATCGTCTGCGCGCTCAAATCGCGCCGGATTGCGTTTCCGCCCAGAGGCAACGGCAGCCCCGTCATATCGCGCCACCACTTGCCTAAATCGATGATGCGCTGCAGTCCCGACTTCGAGTAGGTGAGCTGGCCCTCATGAATGATCAGGCCTGCTTCGTATTTGCCGGCGAGAACCTGCGGAATGATTTGATCGAAGGGCACAACTTCTGTTTCGATATCAGGCGCGAACAGCTTCAGGGCGAGATAAGCAGTTGTCATCGTACCCGGAACGGCGACGCGCGTGTTTTTCACCTCGAGAATTGAAAGCGGCTTGGAGGAGATGAGCATTGGGCCGTAGCCTTCGCCCACACTTCCGCCGCTTCCTAGCAGTCCGTACTTGTCTTGCACGTACGGATAGGCGTGGAACGAGATCGCAGTCAGGTGGTAGACACCCTTCATTGCCATCTGATTCAGTGTTTCAATGTCGCACAGAGTATGCGTTAACTTGAGTCCCGGAACCCGGACTTTGTTGGTCGCCAGACCGTAAAACATGAAAGCGTCGTCAGAGTCGGGGCTGTGAGCGACCGTAATTTCCTGTAACCCAGCGGTGGCACTGCTTACCATAACGTTCCGTTTCTATGAGGCGGAAACAACCTCAGACGAAGTACATTCTCTTCGGCACACCTGAAGATGCGCCCCTTCAAACCTTATGACAATAAATCCGCAATCCTGGAATTGCATATGCGGCGGCCAAGCTCGGCAGCAGCCATTACCTTGATGATTTCAGCAAACACAAATGGAAACAGGCCGAAGTTGGCTGCCTGTGCCAAGGGGGCGCGCAGCAGAACCATCAGCCATGCAACTCCGCTGGCAAACAGCAAAATCTCGCCGGCAAGGGAGGCGACAGCGAAGCGTGCGAACGACTTGCTTCCGCGTTCGGCGATCCATCCTGCTAGAAGTGCCACGAAGGGATAGGCGAGGAGATATCCGCCGGTTGGTCCGAGCAGTTGAGCAACGCCCGGCAAGGTGCTGGGAGCGAATACCGGCATCCCAATCGCACCTTCGGCCAGGTAGAGCACCAGTGCAGCAAAACCGCGGCGGCTGCCCAGCGTAAGCCCGACCAACAGCACGCCAAAATTAGCAAGGGACAGCGGTACCGGGGTGAAGGGAAGCGGAACTGCGAAGCGTCCAAGAATTCCCATCAGCAGGCTCGCCCCAACGATCAGCGCAATGTTCTTCGCAAGACTAGCGCTCTTCCACGAGCGTGTTTCGGCTGCCTGAGCTACTTGTTTTGACATTTCCTACCTCAGGAATGTGAGATATCGTTGGTGTTCTGCGGATTCGGTTCCGACGCTAGCGGCATGGTATGTGGCTCTTTCGATTTCATATGCCGGCGAACGCGAAGAAATGCCGACACAACAGCCCACAGAACCGCCACGGTGCTGAGAACGAGAATCGCATAAAGCACCTGAATAAACACTGGTGCTAAGAATACCAGAATCGATTCACTGTCCGAAGTCTTCAGGCCGGCTTTCAGCGAGAGCTCATGGCGGCTTCTACCTCTTCGATGGTGCGCGGCAGCCCTTCGGTAAGGCGAATCAGTCTGCCGTTTCGGTTTACATAGAAGAGGTCTTCAATGCGAACGCCGATTTTCTCTTCCGGAATGTAGATCCCGGGCTCAATCGTAAACACCATCCCTGGTCCAAGCGGCTGGGTCGTATCGCCGACATCATGCACATTCAGACCAACGTAGTGGCTGAGACCGTGAATAAAGTATTGCCCGAGGGGCGCGCCATGCAGATCGTTGCCATGCGAATTGATGTAGTCGTAAGCAACTTTGTAGAGAGAATTCGGGCTGTCGCGCGAAATAGTCGACTTGCCCGACTGGAAAGCATCGATGGCGGCCTGTTGCGCGCCGAGCACGATCTCATAAATCTCGCGCTGGCGCGGAGTGAACTTTCCATTTGCGGGTAGGGTGCGAGTGATGTCGGATGCATACATGGAGTATTCGCCGGCAACATCCATTACCACGACGTCACCGTCGCGGATCGGTCCGTCATCGTCGGAATAGTGCAGCACGGTAGAGTTGAAACCCGCGCCAACGATTGGTGCGTACGCCGGACGCTCGCAGCCACGTTTCTCGAATTCGTACTGCGTTAATGCCGCGATCTGGCGTTCTCCAGTGCCGGGATGCATGGCTTTCATGGCTGCCAACTGGCCTGCCATGCTGGCCTGAGTTGCCTTACGGATCAGCTCAACCTCTCCGGCATCTTTGCGAACGCGCAATTCGGCGATGAGAGGATCGGCATCTTCAATCGATGCATAGTTTGGAAAAGCGTTAGCTCGCTTTAACCAGGCGACCGAGGAAGCCGATATCTTACCGGAATTTACATAAACCGTAGCTGCATTTTGCGGCAGCACACGCGCAAGTTCGTCACGCATTTTGTCGAGGACCTCGATGCGGTCGACCCCAGTGATCTGCGGGGCTTGCGGATTCTCGGGTCCAAGTTTCGGTCCCGTCCAGCGCTCCTGCGTGCGATTGTGCGCAGGCAAGAATAGGATCTCGGTATAGGGAAACGATGGCTGCCCGTTCGCGGCGGCGCGGGCGGGTGTAATGAGAAGTGCTGCGCCTGGATCCGTCCATCCGGTTAGGTAATAGAAGTTGTCGTCCTGTCGGAAGCCGTACAAGTCATTCTGCCCTTCGGCTTCTACGTCTGCGAATACCAGCACGGCCGCATTCGCTTTATTGGCCAGGGCTTCGCGGCGAGCTCGATAGTCGGAGTTAGGCTGACGTTCAATACAAATTGCAGAAATCGAGATCAAAAGAAAAGCAAATCCGAGTGCCTTACGCAAGATGTGGGTCCTTGACCAGAATGGAACAGGAGATTATACGACCAGTCTTGTGCGCGCTTGCTCAGTGACAGGGGCAAAATGTTCGGATCCCACGCTTCGCAAAAAGAAAGCTATAGCCGGAGCCCCCGAACAGATTGTTGGACCCAGGTTAGCCCAACGAGCGACGAATCTAGGGACTATGCGCCCCAACTGTCGTCAGCTTTTTTTCTGCTTGGAATTTTGCTGTGCTTCGATCACACCGTCGACGTTACCGCGATTGATTAGGGTCGAGCCCGTATCGACAAATGTCGGCAGGTCGGCATTGGGATCATCGGCATTGGTAGCGGCTTCAGAGGCGGTCAGGCGCTTGTGATGGAAGTCATCGAGCATTTGCATACCGAAATATCCCATCGTGTAGGGCTTCTGCGCGATGGTTGCCTCGATTACGCCTTTGCGAATCCAGTCGAGTGTGTCGTCATCGGTATCCATGGCGATCACCAACTTGCCGGTAACATGATTGTTGTTCAGCACTGATGCCACTTCCTTGCCACCTTGCGCCTCTAAGCAAAGAAAGCCGTCGACCGGCTCCTTCTTGTCGAGGATCTTCTGAGTTTCATCGAAGACGACGCGCGGGTCGCCTTTCATATCAACGATTCGCGTCTTGATCTGGGGATAGGCGTCGAAAATTTTCTGATAGCCCCTGAGCCGCGCGTTCAGATTGGCCTGGCTGGGCATGGTAAAGATGACTAGGTTCCCCTTGCCATGCAGTTGCTTAACCGCCAATTCACCGCCACGTACACCCGCATCATAGTTGTTGGTGCCGACAAAGAACAGTCGTTTGCTGACCGGCGAATCGGAGTCGATGGTGATGACGGGAATACCTGCATTTATGGCAGCGTCGATCGAGGGACGCAAAAGCTCTGCGTCACCGGCGGAGACGAGGATGCCGGAAGGCTTCGCGGCAACGGCCTTGTCAAATGCAACTTTCTCGGCCTGGGGATCGTAGGTGTCCGGTCCGTCAACTTCTGCACGCACCTTCATCTGTTCTGCCGCTTTAAAGAAGCCGGCGGCCGCGCTTTGCCAATAGGGGATCTGCGTATTTGCGGTAATCAGGTAGTACTGTTCGTCGCCATCGTGCTTGGAGCAGGCACATAACGGAATCAGAGTGGCGAACGAGAGGAGCACGCTAGCAAATCGTCGAATCGAAAACATGGGAGCACCTCTAGTAGGAAAATGCGGGCGAGAGACAAGGGCCCAAAAAATGGCAATTGTAGGCCCGATAGGATGCCAATCACAAGTGCAGCGCGATTCGGGCGACGGCGCTAGACTCCGACGGGATACGGCTTGGCGGTTTGTGGTTCGCGATCGGCGCGACCGAAGAAGCGCTCGAACCGGCCTTGTAGCAGAGACATCAACCCTGTGTACCAATAGCCAACTACAAAGAGGGCAAGGAACGGTACGGTGATAAAGTTTTCGTTGGTGATGGCATACCATACGGTCAGAGCAAAGTAGCTGCCAATCGCCAACTCAATATACGGAACCACGCCCAGGCGCTTGCGGTATTTGCTGGCGATCGCTTTGTCTTTTTTGGACTGGACACGATATTTCGGAGTACGAGCGAATGCTGTTTGTTTGCCGACAAGCGCTTCCAGTACGGCTTTAGTGTTTGTGATCGTCAGCCCAATTCCGAGGGCCATCAGAAACGGCAGATACATGAATGTTCGATACCAGCGGCGGGGATAGAGTTCCTTCTGCGATACAAGATAAAAACTCGAAACCGAGAAGGTTGACGCAAGGAACAGAGGCACGTCGATGTACAGCATCTGGAACCAGCCCTGGTAAAAACGAATGATCATGGCCGGCAGCAGCAGTGTAGAAAGGACGATCATCAATGGATAACTGATGTTGGCAGTCAGGTGGTACCAGGCTTCGATCTTGATGCGCAGCGGTACCTTGCTTCTCAAGACGAATGGTAGGTCCTTGATCGCGCACTGAATCAGTCCCTTGGCCCACCGCGCCTGTTGCGTTTTGAAGGCAGTCATCTCGATGGGAAGTTCCGCCGGACATTCCACATCCTGCAAGTAGGCAAATTTCCACCCTTTTAACTGCGCGCGATAGGAAAGGTCTGTGTCCTCGGTGAGCGTGTCGTGCTGCCAGCCCCCCGCTTCTTCAATGGCTTTGCGGCGCCACATGCCGGCGGTTCCATTAAAGTTGAAAAAAACTCCGGTGCGCGATCGGCCGCCATGCTCGAGGATGAAATGACCGTCGAGCAGAATGCCTTCTACCTCGGAGAGAAATGAATAGCCGCGGTTCAGGTGTGTCCAGCGCGTCTGCACCATTCCGATCTGCGGATCGGTGAAGTGATGCACCACTTTCTGCAGCCAGTCTTCCGGAGGAACAAAGTCAGCGTCGAAGATGGCAATCAATTCACCGCGTGAGAACTGCATTCCGTTCTGCAACGCTCCAGCCTTAAATCCCGCGCGGTTCGTGCGATGGATAAAGGTGACCCGATGACCCATAGCCGCATAACGTTCCACAACGCCGCGAGCAACGTCGGTAGTTTCGTCCGTCGAATCGTCCAGTACCTGGATCTCCAGCTTTTCGCGGGGGTAATCAAGCCTGCAGATCGCATCCACCAGGCGATCGACAACGAATTGCTCGTTAAAAATTGGCAGTTGAATGGTGACACTCGGCAGGTCAGTAAAGTATTCCTTCGGCTCGACCCTTTTGTTTTTCTTGTTGCGGTAATACATCCAGACAAGCTGATACCGATGCAGTCCGTAAAATGCTAGCAGAATCAGTACGACGAAGTAAGGGATCAGCAAGGCCATGTCGAAGGCGTTTGCTTTATAGAGTCCCTTAAAGGTCGTATCGAGAATATGGGTGCGCAGATAATGGCTGAATCCGCGTTGCTGCGCGAACACTGCAAGACACAGATTGGTGGCGAGAGAAGTCAGCGTCTTGACCTTGGGCCAGAATTCGAGCAGAGGCCGAAAGCATAGATTGTACCTGATGAGCTTCGGGAGGACGGTCTGCCCGAGGATGCGATCGCAGCACCGACACCAGTTGTGAATCGTGGCTCGAAAACAGAGATTCACAGTTTCATCTGATCCAGAGTTAGTTAGAATAGAGCAGCCCAAGAAGCCCTTCGTCTCCGTTTCCATGTTGATATCAATACTGGACAGTTTTGCTTCTGGAGTTCTTTTTTGAATTCTTCCAATCCGCAATCAACAGCACGCATCTTGTGCGTCGACGATGAGCCGGTTGGCTTGACTGTTCGCAAGTTGCTGCTGGAGCGGCGTGGTTACACCGTCGAGACCGCCTCCAATGGAACGACCGCACTGGACCTTTTCAAGACTCGGCCTTTCGATCTGGTGCTCCTCGATTTTTATATGCCAGCAATGAATGGGGCCGAGGTGGCACGCGCCATGCGGCAGATCCGGCCGGATGCTCGGATTGTGATGTTGTCCGCATACGTCAGCCTTCCGGAAGAGGCATTGCAGCACGTGAACGCGTCGCTTACGAAGGGTATCCATCCAGAGGTTCTGCTTGACTCGATCTCCCAGATCATTTCTGCGAATCGGACCGGAGATTAAAATGGAACCAAGAACATTTAGTCGCATTCTGCGAACATCATTGCTGATTCCAACTCTGGTCATCATGGTGATGGCTGCAATCGTTGGTTGGGAACTCCAACAACTGCGGACCGCCCTCACCTGGGTCGATCGCGCGGATCGCGTCATCTCAGAAATGAGACTTACGCTTCGTTCTATGGTTGACGAAGAGACAGGCCTCCGCGGCTACCTGCTGACTCGCCGCGATGAGTTTCTTCAGCCTTATAACAACGCGATCCCGAGGGTGGAGACGCAACTCGCGAGTCTTTCTGATCTTACGGCCGACAACTCGCCGCAACAGCAACGCCTTCAGCAGATCCGCTCTTCGTACGACCAGTGGATGATGTATTCGCAACGCATGCTCAGCGATCAATCAGCGCTTACCGCCAGCAGCTTCGAAAGCAATATGGAAGGCAAGAAGCTGATGGACCAGATTCGAAATCAATTCGAGGAGACAATTAGGGCGGAGTATCAACTCCGAGATGAACGAGTGCGGAAGTCCGCGGACTTGGACAAGCTGTTTCTCGGCAGCCTCATCGCACTCACGGTTGTATTGGGATCGAGCCTCGCATTTTTTACCCGCCGTCAGTTGCTCGGGCTTTCCCACGCATACGATCAGATGCTTGCCGACAGCCGCAGAAAGACTGTGCAGGTGGAAGAGCAGCGTGAATGGGTTTCCACTACGCTGCGCAGCATCGGCGACGCAGTTATTGCAACTGATTCCGAAGGAAAAGTAAGCCTGATGAACGCGGTGGCGTGCCAATTAACCGGCTGGACGGAAGAAGAAGCGCGCGGCAAGGATCTGCAGGACGTCTTCAAAATCGTAAACCAGGAAACTCGGGAGGCGGTGGAAAATCCAGTTTCCAAAGTGCGCCGGATGAACAAAGTTGTAGGTCTGGCGAATCATACTGTGCTCATCAGTAAGAACGGAACTGAGTACAACATCGACGACAGCGGTTCGCCGATTCGCAATTCTGATGGAGAGTTGGTCGGCATAGTCCTCGTCTTTCGCGATATTACCCGCGAGTACCAGATGCAACGCACTTTGCGCACGACAGAGAAGCTGGCGCTTGCCGGACGCCTCTCTGCTACGATCGCGCACGAAATACACAATCCTCTCGATACTGTCAGCAACGTGCTGTACCTCATTCGCGCCGACTCCCAGGGCGAGACTCTAAAACACGTGGACCTTGCGATGCAGGAGCTGCAACGAGTGAGCCAGGTCACCAGGAGCATGCTGTCGCTTTACCGTGAATCAAAGACACCAGTTCCAGTGTCGGTGAAAGAAGTTCTGGAAAGCGTGCTCTCACTCTTCGATCGAAAGATTTCGGGCAATGAAGTCAGGATCGCGAAGTCGCTGCCCTCGAGTCTTACGGTAGAAGGTTTTCCAGCCGAATTGCGCCAGGTCTTTTCAAACCTGATCGGAAATGCTCTGGACGCGGTAGGCCAGCACGGCGCGCTCTCGCTTATAGCTTCGAAAACTGCAGCGAAAGGCGATTTGCCCGCAGGCGTGAGCGTGGTTATTGCCGATAACGGAACTGGCATCTCGCAAGATAATCTGTCAAAGCTGTTCCTGCCATTCTTTACGACAAAAGGCGAACAAGGCACCGGCATCGGCCTGTGGGTAAGCAAAGGGATCGTCGACAAGCATGGTGGCACCATCGCGGTGGATAGCAGCACTGAGGCTGACTATCACGGCACGAGCTTTACCGTTTGGCTTCCCGAGAAATTCACCGGAGAAAGGCATAGTCCGAAGGTTCAGGTTGAGATGGAAAAGGGAAAACAACTGGAAACGGCGTAAGCTACTCAGCCACTCGAACTTCAGGGACTAAGCCGTGTTTCTTAGCTCTATTTGGTGCGCTGGCTGTAACCTTCGTCAACAAAATCTCTCCTTAGTCCCGCAACACCCGGATTGGCAGAGCGCATCTGTCTTGGCAATCAACCACTCACAGGAGCCTTTCTGCCATGTGGCGAGCCCGTCCCTTCGCGTGCGTCCTTTCTCTCTTCGCTGTATTTGTTTGGTCCTTGTCGCTGGTAGGCTGTGGGGGCTCGACGTTCAACTCGAATCCGCCTGCGAATTCTCCCGGTACGCCTGGTGCCACCGGAACCGGTTCAGGCAGCGGCTCCGGTTCCGGTGGCGGCCAGCCTGGCTCCGGCACGCCAGGGAGCGGCTCTGGAACCACGCCCAGTGGTTCGGGTAGCGGTACGGGATCTTCAGGCTCAGGATCAGGAACGGGATCAACAGGTTCAGGGGGATCAGGGGCAGGCAGCGGTGGCAGCGGTTCCAGCGGGTCAGGTTCTGGATCGGGAAGCGGATCGGGTGGAAACGCGCAAACGTGTCCAACGGTAACCCTTGCTGAAGGCGGCCCCCAGAAGTTTCCGCCAGCACCGCCGGTTCCCCCTCCCAATCCGGGGGAGACGTCTGCCGGATCAGTATGCGTCTCCACACCTGCAAATGGAGCGAGCGTAACCTCGCCGGTCACAATGACAGCTGTTGCCAACCTGGATAATCCCATTCAATACATGCGGGCATACATCGACGGGTCCGCCGATTATTTCACTTTCTACAACCAGTTCACTGGCCTGTTCTGGATGCCGACCGGCACACATAATCTGGAAGTGATCGCCACAGATAGCAAAGGGAACGAGGCGAGCACCAGTGTGTCGGTGAACGTGACTGGTGTTGCTTCTCAGACAGTGACAAATATTCAGAACATTCCGAACTGGGAGCCGTGTTCGGCATTATACGGTCCGACTACGCCACGCGCTGGACAGATCTGCGCTGCTGGCCTGGGCAACGCGTCATCAACGATGACAGAAGGAGTCAGCAACCCTTCGCTGAGTGGCAGTTCCGCGCACTTTACTCTCGCGGGATCGACGCCATATTCCAACGAGCTATATACGCAGAATCTTGGCGGCGGCGATACTCCGACCCATTTCGTTTACGACCTGTATTTCATGATCGACAAGCCGAACGCCCCGCAAGCGCTCGAGTTCGATGTCAACCAGACCATCAACGACACACGCTGGGTGTTCGGCACTGAATGCAACTTCAAAACCGGCAAAGCTGTAGGCGAATGGGACGTCTGGGACGGAGTAAAAGGATGGCAGCCCACCTCCGCGCCATGTGCAGTGTTTCCGGCGAATCAGTGGATACATCTCGTCTGGACATTCGAGCGCGCCGGCAACCAGGTGCACTACGTCAGTCTGCAGGTGGACAACAATACGTATCCGCTGGACCTGTATTACTCCAACCAGCCGAACTGGAGCATGGGACAGATCAATGTCGCTTTCCAAATGGACGGAGATGCGAACCAAACTCCGTACAACGTGTGGCTCGACAAGGTGAACCTGACGGTATACTGAGACACGACCGTCTGCTGCACAGGTTTTTTGCTGCGGCGGGCCAGTTGCTTCTAATCCCAGTTCTTGAGCCTTGGAAAGTTACCAGTCGCACCTCCACGTGACGGAGATCACCGCATGATAGGACGCACGGCACTATTGTGCTAAGGGGCGAATTCGTTCACTGAGAGTCGAAGTTGAAGGCCAACAAACCACAGTTTCCGACTGCCCTTATTGCCGGCATCCTCGTCGTCTTTTGCTTCTTTCTCATGAGCCGCCCGGGATTGCCGTGCGTTTCCGCTGATCGTGCTACCCCGGCCAGCACGAAGGCAACCATCATCATCGACTATCCGCTTGAGGGCTCTATCTTTCCTCCTGAAATCACGCCACCTACGTTTCTCTGGCGTGATGCGAGCGACGCGAAGCGTTGGGTGGTAGAAGTGTCGTTTGCCGATAAAACTAAGGCAATCCGGATGCCTGTAGCCGGCGAGCACCTGCAGCGTGGAGAGCTCGATCCCACGGTAGTGGCGAATGGCGAACTCTCGGAATTGACATCTGAGCAAGCTGCAATGCGCACGTGGAAGCCCGATGAGCAGACCTGGACAGATATCAAGCAGCATTCCGTCAAGGCCCCGGCCACGATTTCCATAACCGGATTCACAGACGACCTCAGAACCGCAGCATCCAGCGCCAGCGTGAGGATCTTGACTTCCGCCGATCCCGTTGGTGCACCCATCTTTTATCGCGACGTTCCTGTATTAATTGCGCCGCGTGCCGGGAAGGGGTCTATCGAGCCATTGCCGCCGTTCGCGATTCCGCTCATCAAGTGGCGGCTACGAAGCATCGGGGAAACCAAAAGCCGCGTCGTCATGGAAAGCCTCCCGACGTGCGCGAACTGCCATTCCTTTTCCACCGACGGCAAATGGCTGGGGCTGGACATGGACGGCCCGAAAAATGACAAGGGCCTCTACGCGATCGTACCGATCTCCAGGGAAATGACGATCCGGAACGATGACGTCATCAAATGGAGCTCATTTCTCGAGAATTCCAAAACAACGAAGGCTGATCCCGATGTGAAGCGGTTCGGATTCATGTCGCAGATTTCACCCGACGGCAGCTTCGTGATCACGTCCATTGGACCGCCCGGGCTGCGAAACGAGCACAAGGACGAACTGCCTGAATTTGCACCCGGGCTCGCGGCTCGTCTGTTCAGCATCAACTACACGCACCTTCCATTCCCCCAGGTGTTCTATCCGACGCGTGGAATCCTTGCGTGGTACGACCGCAAAGAACAGAAATTGCGACCGCTGCCCGGCGCAGACGATCCGAATTTCGTGCAAACCAGCGCATTCTGGTCGCCGGATGGAAACTATTTGATCTTCAGCCGTGCAAAAGCGGTCGATCCGTATCCGGAAGGTGCCGCAAAGCCAGAATACGCCAACGATCCCAGCGAAACGCAGATCCAATACGACCTCTACCGCATTCCTTTCAATCAGGGACGAGGCGGCAAAGCGGAGCCGGTCGTAGGCGCATCGGCGAATGGGATGAGCAACAACTTCCCTAAGGTTTCGCCTGACGGCAAATGGATTGTCTTTGTGCAGAACAAGAACGGTCTGCTGATGCGACCTGACAGCAAGCTTTACATCGTACCTTTCTGGGGCGGTAAGGCAAGGCTAATGACATGCAATACAAAGCTGATGAACTCGTGGCACTCGTTTTCGCCGAATGGACGCTGGCTGGCTTTTTCCTCGAAAGCCAGATCTGCCTATACGCAATTGATGCTGACCCACATCGACGCGAATGGGAACGACAGTCCAGCTATCATCGTCGATAACACCACTGCGGCGAACCGCGCCGTGAACATCCCGGAATTTGTGAATATCCCGTCGGACGGGATGGACAAAATCTATCCGCAGGCGACTGAATATTATGGCCTCTTCAACCAGGCATTCGACTTCATTCAGAGCCAGCAATGGGGGCAAGCGATTCCGCTGCTGCGCGAGGCCCTGCAGAAGCAGGATGATGCCGTGGCTCATTACGCGCTGGCGACTGCCCTGACACAAACCGGGCAAGAGCACGAGGCCGTTCCTGAATACGCAAAAGCCTGCTCACTCGATACACGCCATTCGGCATGGTTTTACCACTACGCCGTATCGCTGGCGAATACCGGCGATGTGAACGGAGCGATTGCCAATCTAAAGAAGTCTCTGGAACTAGATCCGCGCGACGCCGGAGCGGAATCGGACCTCGGAACTCTGTTGTGCGAGAGCGGGCAGATGGAAGAGGGATACGAGCACCTGCGAAAAGCAATCAGCCTGGCTCCCGATTTTGCGGAAGGACACAATCGGCTGGGATACGAGCTTATCAGGGGTCGCCGGCTGGATGAAGCACTCGCTGAGCTACAAAAAGCTGTTGCCTTGGCTCCGGATTCCGCCGAGTACCGGGTGAACCTTGGCTTTGTAATGGCCTCGCGCGGAGAGTTTGCCGGCGCGATTTCCGCTCTCGAAAAGGCGGTGCAGTTGGGGCAGGAAAAGGAGTGGAAATCGCTAGACATGCTCGCCCACGCCTATAACCAGGTAGGCCGATATGCAGAGGCGGCCCGGGCGGAGCAAAAAGCGCTGGACGTTGCGATGCAGCAAAACGACGCCGAGCTGACGAACACACTCAGGAGCAACCTAGAGCGCTACAAGAACGAATCCACTAAACCGCAGGGCAGATAACGAGCGCGCGAACCGCCCCCAACTACTTCGGCTGCGGTGTGGGGTTCACCGGGTTTGTAGGCTTCTGTACCGGTTGCGACTTCTGCGTCGGTGTAACGCCGCTCAGTACCGAACTGCTGGACTTGTGTCGCGCGGCGAAGATGGAAAGCGTGATAGAAGTAATCATGAAGATCACGGCCGACCATGTGGTCGCCTTGCTCAGAACGGTTGCGGACCCACGTGGTCCGAAAGCGGTCTGGCTGCCCATCCCACCGAAAGCTGCAGCGATGTCCCCACCCTGGCCGCTTTGCAGGAGTACTACGACGATCAGAAATGCACAGACGATGATGTGAATCACTGTGATAAGAGCGATGATCATGCTGGTAACGGGAGGGCTACTGGAACCCTCAACCTTCCTTTATTTCGAGAGATCTTGGTGCGGAAGGGGGGATTTGAACCCCCACGCCTTTCGGCGCCACCCCCTCAAGATGGTGTGTCTGCCAGTTCCACCACTTCCGCACGGGCAAATCGGTGGGGTGCTGCCCCGAAAATTGCGGGATTCCGACGCCAGTTGATTATAGCAGAGCAGATAAAGACGCAGCCGTCAGCCAGAGCGGCTGTCGGCTACTAGCTGTCGGCTCTTGGCATATCACTGCAATGCTGTTGAACAGCGTCATAAATAAAGACTGAGGCTTAGAAGCAGCTGACAGCCGAAAGCTGAGAGCCGATGCCCATCTAGTACTTCACAATTGCCGCAAACGATTTCGGATCGAGGCTTGCGCCACCCACGAGCGCCCCGTCAATTTCTTCCTCCGACATCAGTGCGTTCGCGTTGTCGGGCTTCACGCTGCCCCCATAGAGAATGCGCAGGTCCTCAGCGAATTGCTTGCCAAAAGCCTTACCAGCTTCTGCTCGGACTACAACGTGTGCGTCAGATGCAATTTGAGGAGTCGCGGTCTTGCCGGTGCCGATTGCCCAAACAGGTTCATAGGCGACAACGAGCTTGGCCGCGCGCTCGGCGGAGATGCCGCGAAACGCGTTTGTGCATTGGCGACGTAGAACATCCTCGGTCAGTCCGGCTTCGCGCTCTTCCAGCACTTCGCCCACGCACACGATTGGGATGAGACCTGCATCGAGGGCGACTTTCAGCTTTTTGTTAACGGTGTCGTCGGTTTCGCCGAAATACTGGCGACGCTCGGAGTGGCCAATAATCACGTACTTGCAGCCGGCGGCCAGGATCATGCCTGTCGAGATTTCTCCCGTGTAGGCGCCCTCTTTTTCCCAATACATATTCTGAGCGCCGATACCGACATTTGATTCTTTAGCGGCTTGTACCGCCGTGGCAATATCAATGTACGGAGGGCAGACAGCGATTTCGTCGCGAGTGTGTCCGGAGACGAGGGGAAGAAAATTGCGGAAGAATTCGGATGTCTGGTCCGGAGTCTTGTACATCTTCCAGTTGGCAGCTATGAGTTTCGTACGCATGAGTTCGTTTGTCCTTATGAACCGTTCATTGTTGGTCGTTAGCGGAGCCGGTTTCCGGGTTAGCTCACAGATGGGCGAACCTGGGGCACCCGAATAACGACAACGAGAGTATTGTTACTTCTTATCGGAAAGCGCTTCCACGCCGGGCAGAACTTTGCCCTCGAGGAATTCGAGGGAGGCGCCGCCACCTGTGGAGATGTGAGTGATGCGATCCTGTACTCCAGCTTTCTTCACTGCGGCAACTGAGTCGCCGCCGCCGACGATGGTGATAGCGTCGGCGTTGTCGGCAACTGCGCGCGCGATAGCATTCGTTCCCGCAGCGAACGGCGGCATTTCGAAGACCCCCATCGGGCCATTCCAGACGATGGTCTTGGCGCGGTCGATCTCTTCGGAGAAAAGTTCGACTGTCTTTAGTCCGATATCGAGGGCCATCTGATCCGCTGGGATTACTTCGCCTACACCAATCTTGCGCGTCACCGCATCGGCTGCAACTTGCGAGGCGACGACGTGATCAATCGGCAGCAAGAACTTCACCTTGCGTTGCTGCGCTTCGGCGAGCAATTGTTTCGCGAGATCAAGTTTGTCCGCTTCGAGCAGCGATTTTCCGATCTCCTGTCCCTGGGCTTTCAGGAACGTGTAAGCCATGCCGCCACCAATGAGCAAGGCATCGACCTTTTTCATCAGGTTCTGAATCACTTCGATTTTGTCGCTGACCTTGGCGCCGCCGAGAATCGCAACGAATGGCCGCGCAGGATTGCTCATCGCTTTGCCGAGATACTCGAGTTCCTTTTCCATCAGCAGGCCGGCCGCGGACTTTTCGACGAATTTCGTGATGCCAACAGTAGAAGCGTGTGCACGGTGCGCAGTCCCGAAAGCGTCGTTGACATAGAAGTCAGCGAGCTTGGCAAGAGCTTTGGAGAAGTTCTCGTCATTGCCTTCTTCTTCGGCGTGAAAGCGAAGATTTTCCAGTAGCAGAGTCTGGCCCTTTTCGAGTTTACCCGCCATTTCTTCGGCCTGAACTCCTACACAGTCGGTGGCGAAGCCGACATTTTCGCCGCGTGCGATGGTCTGATCCAGCAATATGCGCAGGCGCTCGGCGACCGGGCGCAGGCTGTACTTGGGATTCACTTTGCCTTTTGGACGTCCGAGATGCGAGGCGAGGATGAGGCGGGCTCCGTGACGGAGCGCGTACTCGATGGTTGGCAGCGTTTCGCGAATGCGCGTGTCGTCGGTTACGCGGCCATGTTCGTCGAGCGGGACATTGAAATCGACCCGCATGAAAATACGATGATCATGAAGAGGAAGATCTTTAATTGATAGCTTGGACATAAGACAGCCTCCAGCGCGCAGACTGACGCGAGTCGATGGTGTGTTCCTGGGGACTCCGTGGGGAGCCGAAGCTCCCCACAGCATGCAGAATTACAGGCCCTTCGCGGCCATGTAGTTGATCAGGTCGCGAACGCGGTTCGAATAGCCCCACTCGTTGTCGTACCAGGCAATCACTTTGACGCAGTTGCCATTTACGACACGGGTCATTGGCGCATCGACGATGGACGAGCGAGCGTCGCCCTTGTAGTCGGATGAAACCAGTTCCGCTTCTTCGTATCCGAGATACTTGGAAAGAGGCCCGGACTCGGAAGCTTTCTTTAAAGCTGCATTCACTTCTTCGGCGCTGGTCTTCTTGTCGGTGAAAACAACGAGGTCCACGACCGAGACGTTCGGGGTCGGCACGCGCATCGCAAAGCCGTCTAGTTTTCCCTTCAGTTCAGGGATTGCCAGATAGATAGCCTTCGCTGCGCCGGTAGAAGTCGGAATCATGGAAAGAGCAGCAGCGCGCGCACGACGGAGATCCTTGTGCGGGAAGTCGAGGATTACCTGGTCATTTGTGTAAGAGTGAATGGTGGTCATCGTGCCGCTGACGATGCCAAAATTGTCGTTTACAACCTTCGCGACGGGGGCCAGGCAATTCGTGGTGCACGAAGCGTTCGAAATAATGTTGTGCTTCGATGCATCATATTTGCCTTCATTCACGCCCATTACGATGGTGATGTCTTCATTCTTCGCAGGAGCGGAGATGATGACCTTCTTCACCGGGCCGCGGAGATGCTTCTTCGCATCTTCAGCGTTGGTGAAGCGTCCAGTGGATTCAATCACGACCTGCGCGCCGACAGTTTCCCATGGAATCTTGGCAGGATCTTTCTCGGCGAAGACGCGCATTGATTTGTCTTCAACCTTGATGCAATCCACGCCGGCGGAAATCTTCTGGTGGAGGTTGCCGAGAATCGAGTCGTACTTCAGCAGGTGGGCCAGAGTCTTAGGATCGGTAAGATCGTTGCAAGCTACGATGTCGATATTAGGGTCATTCAGTGAGGCGCGCAGGACATTGCGTCCGATGCGCCCGAACCCGTTAATTGCTACCTTGACAGCCATTTCGCCTCCGCATAGATGTTTGAGTCCAAGGGTATAAAGCCTTTTATCGTAACATCCGCAAAGTGGTGTCGCAAAGGACGATTGAACACCAATCTGTGACTCTCAGCACTAAATCGTGTTACTGCAAACGCGCACTGGTGGTAGGAATTCCACTTTTTCACCACAGAGACACAGAGGCACTCACGAGACCTGCGAAGTGCAGATCGTTGGCAGACTGAAATCTTCGGAGATAATACTGGCAACACCCGGCGGCTCTATTCGTTGCCGATTCACAGCGGGTTGTGTTCCAATCGCAGTGATGGATCGACCGAAGAGAAGACGAAGAAGAAAAGGACGAGGCCCGGCAAATCCTGCTTCTCCCGCACAAGCACCGCTGCAGCCCGCTTATCCGGACATGCAGCGCGAAGAAGCAGAGGAAGTCGACGGCAACGTCGAGATGGTCAGCGATCTAGCCTCCGAGGAAGTCGAAGAGCACGGGCCAGCGCCGGCATCAGTCACAACACCGATCAATGAGGGAGATCGTGGGCCGCAACGCAACCGCAGACGCCGCGGCCGCCGCACCAGACCGGAGGCGAGACCACAGCCCCAGATTCAGCAGCAAGCTTCCGTGGAATCAGTGGCGGAGGAAGCACCTGAGGCGCAGATCGATGATTCAAACGTTGAGATCGCCGAACCCGCAGCCGAACCAGTTGCGCCGGTATATGCAGCAGCAAAGCGTCAGCCGAAAGGTGTAGTCGTGCTCGCCATCGGATTACCAGGATCCGGCAAGACGAGCTGGTTTCGACGGCGCGGTATTACGCCGCTATCGAGCGATCTCCTGCGCATGCTGTTGTTCGATGACATGAGCGAGCAGCGCTATCAGGATCTGGTATTTTCGACGCTGCGTTATTTACTCCGCGCGCGCATGATCGCTCGTATGCCTTGGAATTATGTCGATGCCACGAATCTTTCCCCACGCGAGCGTCGCGGATGGATTCGCATGGCCCAGGAGTTCGGTTACGACGTGCATGCTGTCTTCTTTAATGTCCCGCTGGAAGTTTGCATGGACCGTAACAAGCGGAGAGGCCGCATGGTGCCGGACGATGTCATGCAACGAATGGCACAGAAGCTCCGTCCTCCGGAGTTCGAAGAGGGCTTCTCCAAAATCACCGTCGTGCGCGTGAAGAAACACGAGCAAGCTGTGGATGGCGGAGAGGTTCCTGAGCTGCCAGAGTTTTACTGATAGCCGCTCACCCGCCAAAAAGAAAGGCCGGCACGCAGCCGGCCTTTATACTTTCCAATCCAAATCACCGTCCATGGCCGAATCCACCGCCGCCGGCACGGCTCCCTCCGCCGGAATAATGCGGGGAAGAGCTAGCGGATCGGGCATACGAGGGCGCGGAATAGGAGCGTCCGCCGCCATTCGAATGATAGGACGGCGCCGAGTATGAACGGTTGCCGCTGTACGAAGGCGCCGAGTACGACCTGCCGGCGTTTCCGTAGGAACGCGGCGGCGCGTTGTAGCTGTAGTTCGGACGGCTATAGTTGGAATTGTTTCCTGCAGAAGCGCGCTGCGAATAACCGTATAACCGTCCCGGGTAGTTTCGACCCGAAGAATAGGATCCGGACAAGTAGTTGCTAACCGGAGCAGGCCGAACCGCGCCCGGTGAAGGACGTGGATAGCCATAGTTGTTTGCAACCGTTGGACTGCCACCGTAGACCGAAGTGTTGTTATGTTCGCGTGCAGGTCCATTATTTGCTGGCGCACGAGGTGCGGAGTGTGGCTGCGCCTCGGGAGCCTGGCCGCCATGTCCTTGCGGCGGTCCATAATTCCGCGACGGCTGCGACGGGGGTGCCGAGTAAGTGTGGTTCACTCCACCCTGGTTCTGCGGGCCTGCGGAGTACGTTCGTGCAGGCTGATTGTTCCCACCAGGATTGCGCACGACCTGCCGCTCTCCGCCGCTTGGCGGATGCGGATACGGGCGAGCTACGTTCTCGTTGCCCCTTGGGTTTCTCACCGCAGGCGACGGGTTGTTTCCGCGGGAAGCGCCGTAGTTGTAGTTGGTCGGTGGACGCGGAACATTGCGGCCCATGGGCACATTGTCAGCCACGCGCGTGCCCTGGTTCGCCTGAGGTCCGAAGTTGCCGTTCGGTCTGCCCGCAGGATTGTTTGCCACGCGTGCGTTGTTGAACGGCGACTGCGGTGCCGATGGCGGAGTCATCTTATGCACGGCCTGGCGTCCAAATGCCTGCTGTGGCGGAATTGCCGCCGGCCGTCCGGCATTTGCTCCCAAAACACTCTCGCGGCTCGGTGAAAATGGTGCTTCACCGACTACATGCGCATTGCGCAAAGAGGCAGTATTCAGGGGTACCGCATTGCGCGCCACGGATTGCGAACTCACGAAAGCGCGCTGCGGAACGGCGGTGACCGCGTTCGGCATCATGCGATTCGCGTAGTGAATGTTGTTAATCGCAGTCCGATTATTGTAGTAGTTGTTAATGACGGTCACATTCGTGATGCGCGTATTGCTGACGTTTACGTTCCGCCAGTAACCCGGTCCGGCGTGGTACCAGGGAACATAAGGCTCACCGTAGCCAAGCGGGAACCAACCCACACCACCGCCGAGTCCGATCGAGACCCCCCAGTTCGGTCCCCCTACCCACGCTACCAGCGCCGGTGCATAGACGGGTCGAACGTAAACCGGACCTGGACACCATCCCCAAGAGCCGCCGATGTAAGCCCAACGGCCATAGTGGAACGGCGCATAGCCCCAAGGTGCATCATCGACCCAAGTCCAACCCCAGGGTGCAACCCAAACCCAGTGTCCGAAGCGATAGGGCGCCCATCCGGGAACAACCACAGTCGGCACCCACACCGGACCGTAACCCGGATATGTTCTCCAGGCGCCATATTCATCCAGGTCATCTGCTCCAACGGTTCCGGGGGCTACGTAGCGAGCCGAGATCGCGCTGTCCTGCCGTTTGCTGCGGACTGCACACCACTGATCGAATCCGGTCGGAGCTGGCGCTTCGTAGACAGTATTCGTCATTGACCGCCCGCCCGAAAAGCTTCCTTGCTGGCCAGATTTGATCTTCACCGCGGGACCGTCGCCGGTCGCGACGCCTTCGCCGTGCCACACCGTGACCAGCGACACATCATTATTCGAATTGACGTTGAAGCGATAGTCGCCATTCTTCGTGACCGTAAAGGCGGTGTTGGGGGTATCGATTTCGTAGATTTCGCCAGGGAACATATCGTGCACGTGCAGATTCAAGGTGCCCTGATCGAGTTCTACCTGGACGGTGTTATCGCTAACATTGCTGAGGGTGACACTGGTTTCGGAATCCATGCGCAACGTGCCAGTTCCAACCTGCACTTCAGCGCGCGAGTCCTTGTCGGTCCAGATACGATCGGCCGTGGTCATCGGCCGGTTGAGTGTGGCGGCAACCCAGTCGTTTACACCACCGGGTTGGATGGAGACTTCGCCACTCATGTAATCGAGGCGCGCTGCGCGTCCCGGAGGATCCTTCTCCTCATCGGCGGATGCGGCGAAAGTGGCAAATAGAGCGAATCCGAGTACGACAACCGTGAACCCTAAACGCCTGAGAGCACCCATGGCCCCCTCCCAAGATTGACCCCAGTGCCTGCTGCACCCTTCCGGGCCGTTCTAGATCTTTCGTGAGATCAACCTTAACTACATTGCTTAAGAACGCTACCCCCGAGGAGCAGTTGCGGTGACTACTCTGCTACTAGCTGCTTCTGTGCGCCACACGGGATCAGGCAAGCTATTGAAAATGGTAGCCGTTTTCAATCTTCCGCGACAGCCTTGTCTTTGGTTGCCTCGGCACGAAGGTCCAGGTTACGGATAAGCCGGTGCAGGTAGTTAGGATGCACTCCCAATAATCGTGCTGCCTCTGTCACATTTCCTGAGGCGCGTTCAATAGCCGTAAGAATAAGATCCTTTTTTACCCTGGTAACGCGGTCATGGTAGTTGATGGTTGAGGTTTCATTGGAAGGCTGTGACTCGAAGACCGCTTCGGGAAGATCCTCGGGAAGGATCCACTCGGTAGTTCCCAGCACAATAGCGCGTTCGATCGCGTTTTGCAGTTCGCGAACGTTTCCAGGCCAGGAGTAGTGGGCAATATATTCGCGCGCTTCCCGCGAAAGTCCGCGGACATGCCGTTTGCATTTTTGACTGAACACACGACAAAAATGGTCGGCAAGAAGGACGGCGTCGTCTGGACGATCGCGTAAAGGCGGCATGGTAATGGAGACTACGTTGAGGCGATAGAACAAGTCCTGGCGAAACTTTCCGGCTTTCACCGTTTCGGCAAGATCACGATTCGTGGCGGCGACCAGACGAACGTCTATTTTGAGAGGCGAATTTCCACCGACACGCATCAGTTCGCGTTCCTGCAGTACTCGCAACAGCTTCGCCTGGAGGCTGAGAGCAAGCTCGGAGACTTCATCGAGAAAGGCTGTGCCGCCATTTGCGGTCTCCAACAAACCTTTCTTCTGTGAGAGCGCACCGGTGAAAGAGCCTTTCTCATGACCGAATAACTCGCTCTCCAACAGTGTCTCTGTCACTGCGGCGCAGTTGATGGCGACAAACGGCCTTCCGGATCGAGGGCTGTTTTCGTGAATCGCGCGCGCCGCAAGCTCTTTACCCGTTCCGCTCTCGCCTTGCAGCAGCACGGTGGATTCTGTCGGCGCGACCTTAGCGATGGCCTTATAGACCTGCAGCATGCGAGGATTCTCGCCAATTAGGTTATGACTGATTTTCAACTCATCTCGGAGTCGTCGATTCTCACCTTCAAGGTTTTCAATATGACGGACGTTCTGCAACGCCAACGTGCAAATGCCTGCGATCGCGGCGAGCAGTTCCAGGTGATTTTGATCAAAGGTGATTGCCGGACGAACCGTGTCGAGATAAATGATGCCGAGTACCGCGTCGCCGACGAGGAGGGGAACAGCAACGACGGAAACGACGTTGGTGCTCTTCAGGCTCGAAGCCCCACGCAGATTTTTATCGAGAGCAATGTTGCTGGCGATCATCGGCTTGCGCGAGCACATCACCTGCTCGAGCACGGTGCTGCTCACCACCACCGGTTCAGCGGGACCTGCATAGCGATTCCACGCCACCGTGCTGAAATCATCACCCGGCTTGGAGCAGAGCAGAAAGGCTCCGCGATCCGCCGGCAGCACATCGAAGATCATGCCCAACAATTGCCACTGCAATGATTCGAGACTATGGATCGAGCTGATGTGTGTCGCGATGGTGATCAGAGTCGAAAGATCGCGTTCGGTACGGTCCAGCCTGGAACGAACTTCTGCGTCCGTCTGAATTCTCAGCTCAGGAAGTTCCCGAAGCTGGACTTGCGACGTCGGAACGCTGAGTTCTGTTTCGGATTCCGGCCGATTGGAATTATGGATCAAGAACTGAAAGACGCAGGAGCCCACAAAGATCTGATCGCCATGTTCGAGTTGCTTTTCAGCGATGGCATTGCCATTTACACGGGTACGATTGTGACTTCCTAAATCAGTAATAAAGTAGGCGCCACCTTTATGTTCTACGCGGCAATGCGTACGTGAGACGTTGTGTTCTTCAAGCGCGACAGAGTTGCTTGGATCGCGACCAATCGTGATCGGCAGGTCGCCGACCTCGACCGTCTTTCCCCAGGCGGAGCCAGAGATTCCCAGCAATTTCGCACTCTGCGCCATGGCATTTTTCTGCACGCTAACTGTACACCGAGGAGAAGTGCTTCACCGAGAAATGAAAGCACAGTGCTTGCTGTGTCTGCACTATCCGTTTGGATATGCACTCAATCCATAAAGATAGTGTTCCGACGCCATATGTGCGTTTCATTTCAGGACGAAGTTAAACAAGGCACCTCGTTTCAATGGAATGCATTTTCGGGATTGATTGGCGAACGCAGCTTTGAAAGTGGCAAGCACGTTGCATCGATCAAAGGCGGTTAGGGCACGAAGACGAAAACCGGGAGTACGGCGCCAAAGGCGAAAGCCGCACTTGCAACGGCAGATCGAAGTTGCCCAGAGGAGGACGTTATGAAACGTACAATCACGACTGTGACCGCTGCCTTTGCCTTGGTCGTAACGCTTGGCCTTGCAACGGCGTATGCGCAATCCGAAGCGAATTTGCGCGCCGATGTGCCATTCAACTTTACGGTTGCGAAGGGCACGCTTCCCGCAGGAGAGTGCAGAGTCGCAGTCATCACAAATGTTGCCAGAGTTATATGCGGGGACGAGCAGTCGGCCATCGTTGGGGCCCCTGCTCAGATAGAGCCAGGAACTCCAAAACTGGTTTTCCACAAGTATGGCGATCGTTATTTCCTGTCGGAAGTCTGGACGTCATCGAAGAGGCTGACGTTGGCAACTTCGGGTGCTGAAAAGGAAATGATGGCGAATGCGGGCGACCGCGGATTCGATACACTCGCGGTGTTGTTGCACACCCTGCCGTAGCGCTCCGTGCTGGCAAGTTACGAGAGGCCCGATCGAGTCGCGGGCCTCTTGGTTTTTTGGGCGTCAGCTCTTCAGGTAGGGGAGCATCTGCTTGAATGCCGCTGTTCCCGACGCTTGGAGTAATTCGTAAATCATCATTTCTGTCGATGAGATTACCGCGCCTGCCTGTTCCATCCGCCGCAGACCAATCTTCCAGTTTGCTTCGGTTCGCGATCCGACCGCATCAGCAGCAACATGGACTAGGTAGCCGCGATTCAAAGCACCTAACGTGGTCTGCAATACGCAGATGTGCGTTTCCATTCCGCAGAGCAAAAGAGTGTTGCGACTGCCCGAGAGAGATTTCGTCGCTGCACAATAATCATCGTTCCCGAAGCAGCCAAACTCAAGCTTATCTACCGCTCGCACGCCAGGCAGAAGGGAAGCGATCTCAGGAACGGTGGGCCCCAGTCCTTTCACGTATTGTGTCGACAACAAAACGGGTAGTTGCAGAATCTCCGCCAGGCGAATTAGCAACTGAGCGTTGCGAACAAGTGTTTCTTTATTAAAGATGGCGGGAAGGAGCTTTTCCTGAATATCGATAACCAGCAAAGCGCATTCTTCCGTGCGCAGCGGCCGGCGTGCGATTTCGGCAAAGCTGGAAGTGTCCGTTTGATTCACTGTGACTTGCATAGGAGTCCCTCGGCATACCTATTCTACGATTGGGGCAATGATGCAAGAGGAAAGGAAATTTCACGATGAATCCTTTGGCAGATCTCTACCGCCGCGATCTTTCAAGGCTCATTCAACAGATTGAGGCTCTCCGAAGCGACGAGATGCTGTGGCGGAGCTTCCTGGAATCCCGAATCCCGCAGGCAATCTTCTACTGCACCTCGAAGGCAATCTTCGAGAATATATCGGCCGCCAACTCGGCCACGTATCTTACGGACGGAATCGTCCGCAAGAATTCAAGGCGAACAATATTTCAATACAAGAGCTTCTGCGGGGGGTTACAGAGCTAAAGGCTCTGATTCCATCAATCATTGAATCGCTTTCTCAGGAGGCAATGGAGAGCGAGTACCCGGAGATTGTTCTTGGAAAGGCCCTCTCGACGCATGCGTTCTTGATTTCTCGATACGGGCATCTCAATTGGCATCTGGGACAGCTAGACTACCTGCGACGCATACTAGCTGGAGAGGGAGCGGGAGCTATAGTACCCGTCCAACTCTAACGGTTGGGTCTCATCTTCAACCTACTTCAAATCTCTACCTCGCCTTCCATGTAGAACACACATTCTCCTTGCAGTTCAATGCGGTCGCCAACAAGACGGCAAATGATTTCACCTCCGCGTTTCGACGCCTGAAACGCGCGAAACTCCTGCTTGTTCAGGCGCTTTGCCCAGAATGGCGCCAGCATGCAGTGAGCGGCGCCCGTTACCGGGTCCTCAGGGATTCCCTTCGCTGGAGCGAAATAGCGACTGATGAAGTCATACTCCCCGTGACCTGCGGTAGTCACAATGACACCCGGCCTGCCAACGCGAGCGAGAGCCACCATGTTCGGAGCGAGTTCTCGTAACTGTCTTTCGCTTTCGAGCAGAGCCAAATAGTTGAACTCGTTAGATTGCACCTCGACTGGCACGGTGCCCAATGCGTGAATTAGTTCGGGCGGCGTCGGAATGCCCTCGGAGTGCCGAACCGGAAAATCCATCACGTAACCTATCTTCTGACGGAGCACCGTGAGCGGGCCGCTTGCCGAGTGAAAGACCACACGAGTCCGGCCTGGCTCCAGACGCTCCATGACCACGGCCGCGCTGGCGAGAGTTGCATGTCCGCAGAGCGGGACCTCGACTGCCGGCGTAAACCAGCGCAACCGGTAGTCGCCATTTTCTGGTACCAGAAAAGCCGTCTCGGCCAGGTTGTTTTCCGCTGCGATGGCTTGCAAAATTTCGTCGGCGAAGAAAATCTTCAACGGAATAACCGCCGCCGGATTGCCGCCAAATCGACGTCGGGTGAAAGCATCTACCTGAAATATGGGCGTGGGCATGACTAGCTCTGTCGTATTCGTGACTACGATTAACGCACACCAACCCGAATAGCGTCGAGCGTCCATCAAAACTTGAAGCTCGTACTAATCGACACAAATCATGTATCACTGTCAGGCAGATCAGTGATGGATGTTCGCTCACTCCGGTTGACCCGCTTTTCCGCAGCACATACAATCGAACACAGGTAATCGTTTCTAACCGCGGTTCTCGCGTGCTGCCCCCTCGTTCAACGGCAGGACAGCTGACTCTGGATCAGCATATCGGGGTTCGAATCCCTGGGGGGCAGCCAAAATTTGCACCCCGGTTCTAGAAGACCACCATTCGGTTTCCTGTGGGCATCTTCTCGCTTGGCCGTCCTTAAAGAAGGAGGAACATGTCAGCCACTGTTGCCAGCACCCATACCACCCCACTCAGCAAGAATAAGCACCTCCTCCGTTGGGTAGAGAAGATGGCCGAGCTCACGCAGCCCGACCACATCCATTGGGTCGATGGTTCGGAAGAAGAAAACGAGCTTCTCTGCGATGAGCTAGTGAAGAAGGGTACTTTCATTCGCCTGAATGAAGAGCTCTGGCCGAACTGCTATTACGCGCGTTCGGATGAAAGCGATGTCGCGCGAGTTGAAGACCGCACTTTTATTTGTTCGCTGTCGAAAGACGCCGCTGGCCCCACCAACAACTGGGAAGATCCGTATGTCATGCGCCGCCGCTTAAAGGGCTTGTTTAACGGGTGCATGCGGGGTCGCACCATGTATGTGTTGCCCTTCAGCATGGGCCCGATCGATTCGCCAATGTCGCAGATCGGAGTCGAGCTGACCGATTCCGCTTATGTGGTCGTCAACATGCGAATCATGGCGCGCATTGGCCTGGACGTCTTCAAAATTATCGATCAGGACATCAAGCGCGTCGTCCCATGCATGCACAGCGTAGGAGTGCCGCTGGCGCGCGGCCAGAAAGATGTGCGGTGGCCGTGCAACAAAGAGAAATACATCGTGCATTTCCCGGAAACGCGCGAAATCTGGTCCTTCGGCTCCGGTTACGGAGGAAATGCACTGCTCGGCAAAAAGTGCTTCGCGTTGCGGATTGCTTCCACCATCGCGCGTGACGAAGGCTGGATGGCGGAACACATGCTGATCCTGGGAGTGGAAGACCCGAAGGGCGAGAAGACGTATGTTGCCGCTGCCTTCCCGAGCGCCTGCGGGAAAACGAATTTCGCAATGATGATTCCGCCGAGAGGATTCGAGGGGTGGAAAGTCACTTGTGTTGGGGACGACATTGCCTGGATCAAGCCCGACGCGAATGGGCAACTGCGTGCGATCAATCCTGAGGCTGGCTTCTTCGGAGTTGCGCCGGGCACGTCGGCTAAAACGAATCCCAACGCAATGGCCACGCTGGCGCGTAATTCTATTTTTACTAACGTCGCGCTCACTCCCGAGGGCGGAGTGTGGTGGGAAGGGATGAGCGACGACCCACCGGCAGAGTGTCTCGACTGGCGAGGCAACAAGTGGACTCCGCAGATCGCAAAAGAAACTGGCGCAAAGGCGGCACACCCCAATGCGCGCTTCACCTCGCCGGCATCGCAATGCCCGGTGATTGATCCTGACTGGGAGAATCCCAACGGTGTACCGATCAGCGCCATTATCTTCGGAGGCCGTCGTGCGCGTACCATTCCGCTCGTCTATCAGGCATTCAATTGGAGCGGCGGCGTCTACATCGGCGCGACCATGGGATCGGAAATGACGGCAGCGGCAGCCGGCACAGTCGGCAAAGTTCGCCGCGATCCGATGGCGATGCTCCCGTTCTGCGGATATCACATGGGCGACTATTTCCGTCACTGGATCAAGATGCAGCGGTCGCTCACGATTACGCCGCGCATCTTTCATGTGAACTGGTTCCGCAAAGGCGAGGATGGAAAATTCCTATGGCCCGGCTACAGCGAGAACATGCGCGTACTGAAATGGATTGTTGACCGTGTGCACGGACATGCGCGCGCCAACGAAACTCCGATCGGTTGGACACCGAAATACGACGACATCCAGTGGAAGGGCCTCGATTTTCCGCGCGAGAAGTTCGAAGAACTTCAGAAAGTAGATCGCGGCGCATGGAAGAGCGAAGTCATGGATCATGAAGAACTCTTTATTGAACTCCATGACCATCTGCCGCCAGAAATGATCTACGAGCGCGAGTTGTTGATCTGCCGCTTGTAAGAGAGTACTCAGTAGCCAGGAGGCGGTGACCGACTGTGAAGGCCACCGCAACTGCCAACTTACTACTGCCTACTTGCAACTGCTACTAACTACTAACTACTGATTTGACCACTGCCCTTGGCCATGTCCCGAAGTAAGTAACCGCTGTCCATGGTTACGACTGGTGTGCCTGTCACAAAAATTCAATCCAGCTACTCACAACTTTTCGAAAGTCGATGGTTTTTATAGCGATGGGTCCCCAAAACAAAAAACAAACAGATTGCAAATCAGTGAGGAAATATGGACGGGAAGTTTTTGCGTTTTGCATCGGGAATGGTGAGCGCTGCGTGCTTGATGGTGTTGATCGCATGCGGCGGAGGTTCGGGCAGCAATAACTCGACCTCAGGCACTTCGACAAGCACATCCTCCAGCACTCAGAGCGGTACCGTCAGCATGCTGGTTAGCGACGATCCAGCGGAAGATTGGGCTGCAGTCGATGTAAAGATTCTGAGCATTGCATTGACGCCGCAAGGTGGCGGCACTCCGGTGACGGTATACACGGCGCCTACTCCGGCGCCATCCGTCAATCTTGTTGAACTGGATCAGTTGGGAGAAATCCTCGGCAACGTGCAGGTTCCCGCCGGAACTTATACGAGCGCAGTCGTCACCCTCAGTGGAAATCCGGGAGATGTAAGTCTTGTAGTCGGCGCAAATCCTGAGTCCGGTTTCCCTGGCACCCCTGGCTCGACAATTCCCAGCAGTCAGATTCAGATTCAGGGCACAAGCGGCAGCACAGGAAGTAAGACCGTGCAGGCCACGGTGAATTTCGAGTCTCCGCTGGTTGTAACTGCCGGACAGAACAATGCGCTCGATCTCGAGTTCAATCTGGCGCATCCGGCATTCCTGGTGGATCACGTCCCGGCGAGCGGCACGCCATTCTGGGCTATCAACTTCAACGGGCCGCTGCGGCACCATCCTCTGCTCGACATTACGTCGCTCGTGTTGCGACACATGTATGGCACGGTGACGGCAGTTTCCACCGACAATTCGAACGTCACAATTACTCGAGACTTTCCGGTTCGGCCGCCAACCAATCCGGAAACGGCGATTACCTCGAACATGAGCCTCCAGATTCTTGCCGACTCCACGAATGGCACCATCTTCTATGACATGGATGCGAAGACGCACAACGTCATCAAAGACTTTTCGTCAGTCGCGAGCACGTTGACGGGCAAGTACGTACGCATCGCAGCGCGGTATCAACAGAATGGCACGCTCGTGGCGGTTCGTATGTGGGCAAGTTCCTCATTCAATACGGTCTGGATCAGCCCTGAAGGTCACGTCCTGCACGTAGACACGACGGCGGACACCATCACGGTCCAGAACGAGGACGGCACCGGCGTTCCGGTTGCGATCGATGCCAACACCCAGTTCTTCTACCGCGCTCCGCAAAATGCTTTGGCGGACTCTACCCCGATCGGCACAGGAGTTTCCTTCCTGACCAGCGGCAACCTGGTCCGTGGATTCAAAGTGCATGTCAGTGTCGTCGATCCGCTTGCAGTTCCGATGGTCGCACAGACGGTGGACATTGAAATTGCGCGTTACGATGGCGTGATTTCCTTGCCAACCACCACGAATTTCACTTACACGCATGACTTCTTCCGCACGTCGGATGACTATACCCAGACATTGCCGTACATCTCGAACACAACACCGAATGGCAAGGATGCGAACGGCAATGCCATTACGGGATTCAAATGGTGGAATTTCGCATTCCCCACCATTCTTGATTCCGGCGCTAACGCCATTCCCGACTTTGTGTTGGCTACGAATGGCTCGGTGAACTTCGGCGGAACTGTCAGCCCTCTGAAGGTGAGCGGCGAGACGTGGGCGACCTGGGGCGATCCTGCCAATCAGAACGGCTGGTCGGCGCCATGGGTGGTGCTCGAGCCGGCATCGATTCCAATCGGTGTGGTCGCGACGCCGTGGGTTTCCGGCAGCACAGGTGGAAGCTTCGGTCTGTCGGTGCCCGGCGGCACGAACACCGTAAACGTTACTCTCAGCACGGTCAGCGGATCAGCCACACTCGTTTATCAAGTGGACCGATCCAATGGCATTCTGACCATTACGCCGCAGGACATTACCAGTGCGACTGGTTTGGCCAATGTTACGAAGGCATTGGTGAACGGCACGCTGGTGAAGGCGTTCGGTATCCCGCAGGCAGACGGTACGATCAAAGGTTACGTGCTGTTCTACTACACGGGAAACCTGATGCCCATGGAATAGCAACTCTGGCCGCAAATGAAGAGCGCCGTCGAGATGACGGCGCTTCTTTGTTTTAGGTGTTTTTTGCTTAGGCGGCGTTCCGGCGGTAGCTCCGCGGCTGTAAACGTTTTTCGAGCCTCCGCACTTCGGCGCTGAGGGCAGATTCGATGCTCTTGGACCGGCGCTCTCCTCGTGCCACTCGGCTCACATACGAGGGATCAACCCCAAGGTTGCGAGCCACACGGCTGTAGAGTCCGCGATAGAGTCGGATACCGTTTAGTGTGTCAATAACGTTTCCATCTGTAGGATTCATTTCCCGAGGCATGAGCGAAACTCCTTAGCAAAGCAATAAGAATAGCGTACCACCAGTCTGGGGTGCGCAAAGGCGATGGCGCTTCTTGGCGCACAAGAAATTTTCCGTCATCTTCGATGACTGGCCAAACCCCTGACATAACGGATTGTTCATCTTCAAAACATTAATATTGAGAGTCACTCAAGATGCCGCGGGTAGCAGATACACCGTCGCAATACCAGGCAGAACTTCTGGGGAGGTTCAGCGCTATACTTATGGCTGATTAATTTTGCCAGGTCCGGGTTCGGCGCGCGCGCTCCCGCCGATCCGTCGACCAGTGCGATGTCGCGTGCCCGAGTTTCAGATCCCGGGCTCACGAGGCTCCTTCCGACATTGGTGATGTCCGACCCGGAATGAGCGAAATCAGATCAACTCCGCTTCCGAGGAGTTTTCCGCTTCCGCGTCTTCGAATTGCTCTTTCCGGAAATCAAGGTTGTCGCTCTTTTCACGTTCGAGATATCAAGGAACACCAGAACGACACCCTCAATTCGATTATCCGAGGTTCGATAGGGTGTCATGCGCATCTGGTAGCGGTGGTTTTTTCCGTTCTGCACGATGACCTCGCGCGGCTGGAGGTCTTTCGTGACATCCAACATCACGCTCTCGATGTCATCGACATTGAAGTTCAGCCGAAGATTGCGAATCGGACGGTTCATATCCGCACTGGTAATGCCTAAAATATCTTCGACCTGGGGAGTCATACGCCGGATGCTGAAATCTGAATCGAGCATCACTATGCCGATATTCACGCTGGCAAGGAGGTTCAGCAGGTCGTTATTCGCTTGCGTCAATTGCAGATTTCGATCTTGCATCTCCTCGTTGACAGTGTTGAGCTCCTCGTTAGCGGACTCGAGCTCTTCTTTTGAGGTCTGTAGCTCCTCGTTCGTACTCTGCAACTCCTCGTTACCCGACTGAATCTCCTCGTTCGCCGATTGCAGTTCCTCATTGCTGGCTTCTAGCGCCTCGATGATCGATTGCAGGTAGTCTTTGGTGGCAGCCAACTCCTGTTTCAGTTGCGCAACCTGGCGGTCCTTGGCATCTTCGGGAACCGCGGCAGCAGGCGGTGATTCGGTCTGCCGCCGCCCGTCCACTTCTTCGAAGACAACAACGAAGCTGCGTTGCGACTGCAACGGCGCATGGAAGGGAATCACCTCGATATTTACATTTTCGAAACCATTTCCATTATCAAACTGAACGTTATACTTGCGTGAGGAGGTTGTGGATACGCGTGCTTCCTCCAGCGCATTCTGCAATTCCGAAAGCAGGCCGGATTTGGCCATTTTTAGCAAGTTCAGTGTGGCCTTCCCGGAGGGTAGTTCCAGGTAACGGTTTGCGTTTCCCCGTATCTGAACCACTTCATATTGAGGATTGACCACGACTGCCGCCGGTACATAGCGGGTGAGCAGCAGTCGATCCGCTTCGCGCTGCAGGTCAATGGGTGTTCTTGCAGGGTCGGGCTGAGCCCCGCTAGACGGAATCGAACCAGCCTCGTTTGTTTTCACGTAGTCAAACCGTTCTGTTGGCGTCCCAAAGATTGCCGGCGTGGCCACCAGCTTCTTAAGGTAGATTTTGTGGCGCTTATCGGCGGGCTCGAACAGGTCGGTGCCGATTCCTCCCAGAGCTTCTGTGTTACCGACCATCAGAAAGCCGGAGGGATTCAGAGCATAGTGAAACACCGGTATGACTCGCTTTTGCAGCTCGGGTCCAAGATAAATCAGAACGTTGCGGCAGCTCACCAGGTCCATGTGCGAGAAAGGCGGATCATCAAAGACATTCTGCGTCGCAAAAATACAGAGATCGCGAACCGACTTGCTGATCTGGTATCCGGCTTTGACCTTGTTAAAAAATCGCCGCAGCCTGGCAGGCGATAGATCACCGGCGATACTCGGCTTAAAAATACCCATACGCGCCGTCCGGATGGCACTCTCGCTGAGATCCGTGCCGAAGATCTGGACGGTAATGTCGGCTCGCACTTTGGTCGCATACTCCAGCAGCGAGATGGCATGCGAGTAAGCCTCTTCGCCGGTTGAGCATCCCGGCACCCAGATGCGGATGGTTTCATTCGGCTGACGGCCGCGCAATAGCGCGGGATAGGCGACCTCTGCCAGGGCCTCGAACGTCTCTGGATCGCGGAAAAAGGAGGTAACGTTGATTAGCAGGTCGCTATGCAGAGCCTCAAGCTCCTGCCGACTGGTTCGGAGCAGGGAAACATACTCGCCCAGGTCGTCGATTTTTGCCAGCGCCATCCGGCGATGGATGCGACGGCGGATGGTGGCGGGTTTGTAGTTCGTAAAATCAACTTTGCGGAGCTGCCGCAACAGGCGAAAAATCTGCTCCATCTGTGTGCCTTGCGGCTGTTGTATGGATTCCTGGATTTCTTCTGAATCTGGTCCGGCGACGTAGGGGTGGCTGCTTAGGCGGATCAGTTCTCTCGCAATCTCCCTCGGCGGCAATACAAAATCGACGTGTCCGGAAGCGATTGCGCTGTTCGGCATACTGGCGTGCCGTGCGGACTTCGGTTCCTGGGCAAAAGTGATTCCACCTTCATTCTTTACAACGGCAAGGCCGAGCGTACCGTCAGTCGCAGTGCCCGACAGGATAACGCCGATAGCATCTTTGCCGCGGTCTTCGGCCAGCGACCGCAAAAAGATATCGATAGGCATCGGGATTCCGGCCAGAGTGTCGCGCTTTTTCAGCCGTAATGCGCCCTGCTGGATGGTCATGATCTCGTTGGGAGGAATAATGTAGACGTGGTTGGGCTTAACCAGATCTCCTTCCTCGACCTGCTTTACAGGCATCTTGGTGGCACGCGCCAGTAATTCGGTCATGGCGCTCTCATGGGTTGGATCAAGATGGGGAACGAGGACGAACGCCATTCCAGGGTCTGCCGGCAGAGGCTTCAGCAACTCGGTGATGGCTTCCAGGCCTCCGGCAGAGGCTCCGACCCCTACCACAACACACCGCGCGGGAGCCCCTGACTCCTTGTCGAGTGCTCCAGGGCCGTTTGAAGCTGCCCTGGAATCCTTCTTCTTTCTCTCTTTATAGTGATTGCTGCGCTTGGCGGTCATGATATTGTCTATCGGTCGAGACAGCTAATCTACTCACCTTCGCATCCGTATGCATACATAATCTTCACGGTGAGGCAGGCAACCTCAATGACTACTGTTACAAAGCCTGAACTCTTGAACTCCTGGAAAGAAATCGCCTCGTATCTGGGCCGCGGTGTTCGCACCGTGCAACGATGGGAAACTCTCGGTTTGCCCGTGCGGCGTCCGCACGGACATTCGCGCAGCCCGGTTTTCGCATTCACACGAGATCTTGATGCCTGGCTGACAAAAACACCGCATGATAGAGTTCCACGCACGAATCTCAACTTCGGGGGCAATGAACTTCAGCGCTTGATTCAGAACAGCATTGAGCTTCGAACGAAAACGAGAGCGCTTCGCGAGGAGCATCATAGGGCGATCGTTAAGCTCTTTGAAACGCTCTCATCGATGCCGTTGCATATGAAGTCGATCTCTCCTCTATACGGGAGCAGCCCTTCCCGCTTCCCGGAAAGTAACCACTTGCGCAGGGCGGGGTAACGATAAAGCAACGCCGTATCAGCTCGCTCTCTTCCGCTGTTGTCCGCCTTTGGAAATATCTACGCAAAGTTTCTTGCACCGCTCAACGACCTGAACGGCCTCTTCATTCATCCTGCTCAGTTCCTCACGCCTGATCTTGCTCGCTTCTCGCAAAAATACAGCCTTCTGCCTCTCGTTGCGGGATTGGTCCATCGAGCCTTGAAATCCTTCCAACGCGCCTCTGCCGTTTGCTGAAACAACACTGCTTGTATTCCTAGCCGCAACATCGGAGCCGGGCGGCGCGACACGGCACTCGGGCGTCTGCTTCTCGTGCTCGCTGCTTGGCTCAAGCCGGCGTCCTCTGTTTCGAGAAGGCATATGCGGCAGATCTTCTTCTCGATAGATGCGAAATAATAGCCGGACGTAAATTTTCGGGCCAATCTTGACGTGCCTCTTACCTGAGAGCAAAATAGCGCCGCTCAGTTTCCAGAGCGCTTTTCCCCAAGGAGGCAATGTGAGTTCTACCCGGCGTGAGTTCCTGAAAATCTCTACAGTCGGCGGAATTGCCACCACAGTTCTCGGTTTCGACGTGACTTCTGCTCAAGCCCAGGCACGCGAACTGAAGATAGCCAGAACCACCGAGACTCGATCGACCTGCCCCTATTGCTCCGTCAGTTGCGGCGTCATTATCCATACTCTCGGTGACAAAGCCAAGAACGTCACTGCCCAGGTGGTACACGTGGAAGGCGATCCCGACCACCCGATCAACCGCGGAACCCTCTGTCCCAAAGGGGCGGCCCTGTACCAGGACATCCTGAACGAGCGGCGATTGCTGAAACCGCAGGTGCGCCGCCCCGGCTCGGATCACTGGGAGGACATCAGCTGGGACCAGGCGATCGAAGAAATCGCTCAAAAAACCAAGAAAGCTCGCGACGATGCATTCATTGAAAGAGATGCCAACGGTTTCACCGTGAATCGTTGCGAGAACATCGGCTTCACCGGCGGCTGCACCGACACCAATGAGTTCAACTACCTCGTTGTGAAGACGATGCGGAGCCTGGGAGTAGTCCATTTAGAAAACCAGGCCAGGGTTTGACACGGCCCCACGGTCTCAAGTTTGGGACCAACGTTTGGGCGCGGCGCCATGACCAATGGCTGGATCGACATCAAGAACACCGACATGATGTTGATCATGGGCGGAAATCCCGCCGAGAATCACCCCTGCGGCTTCAAGTGGGCCATCGAGGCAAAACGAAACCGCAACGCAAAGATGATCGTAATCGACCCGCGGTTTACGCGAACTGCGGCTGTCAGCGATCTCTTCCTGCAGATTCGTACCGGAACCGATATTGCTCTGCTGGGTGCGTTCATCAACTACACCCTACAGAACAATCGTGTGAATCACGAGTACCTCGTCAATTACACCAACGCGTCATTCATCATCAAGGAAGGTTTCAAGCTTCCGGAAGATGGATTGTATTCAGGATGGGACGCCGATAAGCACACCTACGATAAGAGCACATGGAATTACGAGTCCGGTGGTCTGACGAAAGTCGATGCCCCGTCGCATCCGGAAGCCACAGCCCACGGAATCGCCGCCGCCGGAGCGCCACCGCCATCCCTGCCGGAGAATGTCGCGTACGATCCTACGCTGCAACATCCCCGCTGCGTGTATCAGCTGCTGAAACAGCATTATTCGCGCTACACGCCAGAAACGGTTGAGAAGATTACCGGCATTCCCAAGGATCAGATCATCAAAGCTGCCGACATGTTTACCTCGATTCGTAAGGACGGATCGACGAAGCAGGTTGCAACCATCATCTATGCCGTTGGTTGGACGCAGCACAGCTCCGGCACGCAAACCATTCGCGGCGCTGCCATGCTGCAACTGTTACTCGGAAATGTGGGTCGCGCCGGCGGTGGAGTCAATGCGTTGCGCGGGCACTCCAATATTCAAGGCGCAACGGATATGGCAGGCATCTTCGACATCCTGCCGGGTTATTTGAAAGTGCCGGTCCCAAAGGATGTCGATTTTAAAACGTATCTCACACGCATCACGCCGAAACCTGCGAAACCTGGCGAGTGGCAATCGTTCAACTACTGGTCCAACAGCCCGAGGTTCGCCGTCTCACTTCTGAAATCGTTTTATGGGAGTGCTGCGACCAAAGAAAACGACTTCGCTTTTCACTACCTGCCGAAGGTGGACAAGAACTACTCCTGGGCTGAACTTTGGGATCGCATGTACGCGGGCAAGGTTCAAGGACTGTTCGCATTCGGCATGAACGGAGTCGCAATCGGGCCGAATTCGCAGAAGAATATCGATGCGCTGAAGAGGGCCGATTTCCTCGTCGTCTGCGAAATCTATCCCGATGAGACCAGCGAATTCTGGCGCGCACCGGGAATCACACCGGAGGAAATGAAGAAGATCAACACGACGGTCTATCGCCTTCCCGGCGCTGGTTTTGCAGAAAAGGACGGCACCTTTGTTAATTCGGCGCGGTGGCTGCAGTGGAAGTATGCGGCTGTCCCGCCTCCGGGAGAGGCGAAGCTCGATCAGGAAATCCTGGCACGGATTTTTCTGAAGATCCGCGACCTCTATAAGAAGGAGGGTGGCAAGTTCCCGGACCCGATCCTAAATGCGTCGTGGAGCTACACCAACCCGTATAACCCTTCGTTGACCGAAGTTGCCAAAGAGATTAACGGCAAGGCACTGGAAGACGTAACCGATCCTGCCACACAGACGACCATCAAGGCTGGTCAGCAACTGCCGAGCTTCGCTTTCCTGCGCGATGATGGTTCGACAACCAGCGGAAACTGGCTTTATTGCGGTTCGTGGACCGAAGCAGGAGCGATGATCCAGCGGCGCGGAACGGAAGATCCCTCAGGGTTGGGTATCTATCAGAACTGGGGATGGTCGTGGCCTGTAAATCGTCGCGTTCTCTACAATCGCGCCTCTTGCGACACCAATGGCAAGCCTTGGGACGCCTCTCGAGCCCAGGTCTGGTGGAACGAATCCGCGAAGAAGTGGGTGGGCAACGATGTCCCCGACTTCAAGCCCGACTCGGCGCCTTCCGATCACATGGGACCCTTCATCATGAATCCCGAGGGCGTGGGCCGCATCTTCGTGCCGCTCGGAATGGTCGCTGACGGACCGTTCCCCGAGCATTACGAAGTGTTCGAGAGCCCGGCGCAGAACATCCTGCACCCGCAACAGCCGAACAATCCTGTTGCTATCCGCCTGAAGTCGGCAGCCGACAAGATTGGCACGACCGCTGAAGGGTACAACATCGTATGCACCACCTATCGGCTGACGGAGATGTATCACTACTGGACGAAGAACAACCCCATGAACGTCCAGTTACAGCCGGAACCGTTCGTGGAGATTCCAGCCGAGCTCGCCGACGAGCTGAAAATCAGCGGCGGCGAAAAGGTAAAGGTGACCAGCGCACGCAGCTACTACATTGCGAAGGCAATGGTTACACGCCGCATCCGGCCAATGATGATCGAGGGAAAGAAGACCTACCAGATCGGTATTCCCATTCACTGGGGTTATCGCGGCATTGCTGAGGACGAGGGCCGCACCGCTAAAACCCTGGCAAACCAGTTATCGCCCGCTGTGATCGACCCCAATGCGTTCACACCGGAATTCAAGGGCTTCCTCGTGAAGCTGGAGAAGGCATAGGAGGCGAGCGATGGCTGGCGGAACACTTCAGATCAAAGCAATCTCGGGGCATGCTGGACCTGTAGCCGGCGCGAATACCTCCCGTGACTACGACGTCTGCAAACTCGTGGACACCACCACGTGCATCGGCTGCAAAGCGTGCGAAGTCGCTTGCGTGGAATGGAACGGCTATCCGTTTCGTCCCACCAGCTTCGATAACACCTACCAGACGATGCCCAACACCGAGTGGAATTACTGGAACCTCATCCGCTTCGATGAGCACGAAAATGCGGATGGTACTTTCCAGTGGCTGATGCGCAAAGACCAGTGCATGCACTGCGAAGATCCTGGTTGTCTGAAGGCGTGCCCGGCAGATGGTGCGATTGTTCAGTACTCCAATGGCATTGTCGATTTCCAGCAGGAGCACTGCATCGGCTGCCAGTACTGCGTCACTGGTTGCCCCTTTGATATCCCGAAGTTCAACCAGGAGACGAAGAAGGTTTTCAAATGCACACTGTGTTCCGACCGTGTCAATGCCGGTCTGGAACCAGCCTGTATCAAGTCCTGTCCCACCGGATGTCTGCACTTCGGCAGCAAAGACGATATGCTTGCGCTGGCGCAGGCAAGAGCCACGCAGCTACGGGAACACACCAGCCATAGAAATGCTGGCGTCTACGATCCTGAGGGCGTGGGCGGCACGCATGTGATCTACGTCTTGCACGATTCGAGCAATCCTGAGAAGTACGGTGGGCTGCCGAAGAATCCGCGTGTGCCGATTCTCGTTCAACTTTGGAAAGGGCCGCTGAAGTGGCTGGGCGGCCTCTCCATGATGTTTGGCGTCATGGGTGTGGCCATTCATTATTTGCGCTTCGGTCCCAAGGAAGCGGAGATGAAAGACGCGGATATCCAGAAGGAGGATCGCAACCGTGGGAACTAGAGCCGTACTTCATCGCGGTCCTAAGACCGATCAGATCGAACGCTACACGCCCGCCGAACGCATCGCCCATTGGCTCACGGCGGGGACATACGTCTATGCCATGGCGACCGGCCTCGGCTTTTTCACCCCCTACATGTATTGGCTGGTAGAGATTGTTGGCGGCGGACCCACCGCCCGCTTCTGGCACCCGATCATCGGACTCGGCTACGTGTTCACGAATGTCTATCTGCACCATCAATGGAAATCGGACTTGAAGCTAATCCCGGAAGACCGTGTGTGGCTGGACAAGGTCAAGTACTACATCACTAACGAAGACGATCTGCTTCCCGAACAGGATCGATTTGATGCCGGGCAGAAGCTCTTTTATTGGGGCATGCTGTATTGCGCGGTGATCCTGCTTGTGACCGGGGTGGTCATGTGGTTCCCGGAAAGCATCGGTCGCAGCTGGCACTGGGTGTTGCCGCTGGTGGTCATCATTCATTCCGCCGCAGCGCTCATCACCATCGGTGGCCTGATCATCCACGTGTACATGGGCGTATTCATGGTGCCGGGGAGTGTCAAAGCAATGACCATCGGATATGTTTCTCGCGGTTGGGCTATTCTCCATGCGCCACTCTGGTATAAAAAAGTGGCGAATGGGCGCACCGTGAAATGAGCGGATTCACCTGGGACGACCGGATTCAGCGTGCCGACAAGTTGAAGTCGCAATATCCCGCAGCCGAAAGCATTCTTGCGTTCTATTGGATGATTGCGCGTTACCAGGCTCGCGTCTATGAGCACCTCCTGGCTTCACCCGCGCTCGAAATCAACCAGCTCATGACCGATCTGCCGGTCTTCTTCCAGCTCGCCCAGGAGTACGGCACGCAAACCCTGCGCGATTTCCTCGAGAATTCCGCCAACGTGAACTGGCTGGCGATGCTTACCAACTATTGGAACTCCCCTGACACTGCGGACAGCGGTCCCGCCGACTTTTTTCTGCGCGCCTTACTTCAGCCGTATGGGGAGGTAATCGCCGCGCGTGCGAAGCTGCGTGCCGAAGGATCGGGCAAGCATTGTCCCGTCTGTAGTTCGAAACCACAACTCGGAGTGCTGCGCCCGGAAGGCGAAGGCGCGAAATTGTCACTGATGTGCCTGCTCTGCGGCACCGAGTGGCCGCACGTTCGAGTTGCCTGTGTGAACTGCGGCGAGCTCGACAAAAACAAGTTACCTGTCTACCAGGCGCAGGAATTCCCCAGCGCTCGCCTAAATATGTGCGACACCTGCCAGACTTATCTCAAGTGCATCGATCTTTCCAAAGATGGCCACGCCGTTCCCGCAGTGGATGACCTCGCCACCGTCTCTTTAAGCATATGGGCGCAAGGGCAAGGTTACCGGCCCATTCGAACGAATTTATTTGGCTTCTAGTCCAGAGAAACCCACGACACAATTTTTCGTCGTCGCCGCAGAATTGAATCCTAAGGCGATCATAGGATTGCCCACCTGAAACCCTTACGCGCTATGATTGAGCCTACCGCGGAGGTCCAATTGCACTTACACGGCCCGATTACGCGAATTGCGCTCGCGATTCTTTTCACGGCCACTCTCGCGACAGCACAGGCGAAGCACATACCTCGCCATAAGGCAGCCACGGAATCGGCGCAATCCGCCGCAGCAAAAGTCACTTACGCGACCGGACAGCTCACAGTCGTTGCGAACGAGAGCAGCCTTGCGGAAACGCTGGTCGAGATTCGGGCTTTGACGAATGCAAGGGTCGAAGGAATGCAACCGAAGCCCGAAGACACGATCTCGGGTGAGTTTGGACCCGATACTCCGCGTGCGGTCCTCAGCGCCATGCTGGCGACCTCGCACTACAATTTTGTTCTGCTGAGTGCGCCCGGCAATCCGGGCATGGTGCAACGCATCGTGTTGAGCGAGCCGACAGCCGAGCCGGTTGTTGCGGAAAAGGCTCCGTCACAGAAGCCAGTGGAGGCGAAATCTGTCGCCGAAAAGCCCGCGCTGCAGTCGGTACCGGCCACTGGTGCGGCGGATGAAATCGGCAGGTTCCTGCCGCCGGAGAAGCCCTCTGCACAGGTGCCGGAAAGCGCAGAGAAACCGGAGTTATCCCCCGATGTCGCTCGCGACGACAATCCTCAAGCGCCGCCGTCCGCCGCATCAGCGAAAGATATATCGGAGGACGATTTAGCTAGAACCGCGAATACTTCGAAAGAGGCTCTCTCGCCCGATTCCTCCGACACCAGCCATCCCCAGCCGGATCAGGATCTCCCGACAGTTCCAGCGACCGTACAAATCTGCGGTGTAACCTACGAGGCTTCGCAATTGGCGAACGTCAAAGTTCCGGATCGTTGTGATACCAAATCGAAGGCTGCACCAGTCAAATCAAGATAAGCTGCCGGACGGAAGTAGCGATCCCGGCGGCGGAGCTTTCGATCAACTGAGTTCTGCTGTTTCGCACAACGCTGCCCGCGAATGCCATCGCAGGATGGCGTAGCCGGTGACCATTGCACAGGCAAGCATTCCTACTCGAACATATTGCGCCACGAACAGGCGCTGATCGCCGAGCAGCACTCGAAAGAAGCCAAAACTCGCGCTGGTAGCGCAAAACGAAAAGTAGAGCCGCTCCGTCGAACAGCTAGAAAAAACTACCAGCATAAGCAGGACGACGGTAACGATCACATAGATACCCGACATTGCGAAATCACCAATCGGCTTCGGTGCATGCACAAACAGAAGTCCCGGCTTGGGTTTCGCCAGAAAGCTGGATGTCGCGACCGCGAGAAAGAAGACCGTGTGTACGAGCGCGATGACGGCTCGTTTGCGATTCGAGAGAATGGAGTACCTGCCCATTGCGAGTAATGTTATCCGCCACACGGCCAAAACGATGTGACGAATAACCCGGCTCAGCTTTGCCCGGCAGACCTCCGTCGCGCGCGTACATGATCTGCCGCCAGCAGTGTTCCCACCCACACCGCGGCACCAAGATATCCGGCAATGACATCGCTGGGATAGTGAACGCCCAGGTAGACCCGCGAAAGCCCGATCGCAGCGACCATGATGCCCGAGGCAATCCAGATCGCGACGCGGGCGAGCTTAGAACTCACTCTTGAGCTGATCAGTCCGGCCAAAACCAGGTAGAAGCAGAACGATGCCAGCGAGTGTCCGCTCGGGAAGCTGAACGAGTGGGGTTCGCCGCCGAAGAATGCAGTTGGTCGCGGTCGATGAAACGTAAGCTTAAGGCTGACGATCAGCAGGTCAGCGCCCGCCATGCTCAACATCAGCCAGACCGCTGCCCGGTTCCAGCGGATTGCGAAAAACACAATCACCGAGATCAGCAACAACAGTCCCAATCCCACCGCGCCCATCCACGAAATGGCAAACATCGCGCACGTCAGGCTGGGTGAAGCGAACTGGTGTACCCAGTTGCGGATTGCGGCGTCGAAGCGCATGGTCTCGCCTTCGAAGACTTCGTGCGCCAGCCACGAAAACAGCAACAGGCAAAGTATCGCGCCGAGAAGACTGAGCGGGATCACCGTTCCGATCAGGCGTGCAGATTTCGCGACTCGCTCCGGTTCCGGAAGCTGACCAGGTTGGATTTCAGGATCCGGCACTCATCCCTCTCACACTAGCCTTTGCCGCCAGCCGCGTGACTAACTGATCGAGTGTGCGGAAGAGCAGGGAATTGTCCTGCCGCGGATATCCGGCTACCTTGTCTCGATACATCTCGAGGTTGAACAGGAACGATTCGGTGCGCTCCTTGTTCAGTTCTCGCCAGAACGGACCGTATCCAGCCTGTTCCAGGTAGTAGGCATTAAAGACCTGTTCGAATTGATGCTTTACCGGAACTCCCAAATAGGGCTTACCCAGGTGCAGGGCTTCACTCACTAGAGAGAATCCGGTATTCGCGATTACCGCCTTGCAACCTGCCAAATCGCGAAGGAATGCTTCCCCGGACGGCTTCCTGAAGAGCAAATTACCGTCCTGCCCTTCGCGCCCGAATCCGTAGCAGACAAACCGGCTGCGAACGGTTTTCAACAACTCTCCCAATTCCGGTGATGGAGAAGTGACGTACACCAGGATGTGGTCGCCGGTGGTCGCTTTTGCCTCGAACACTTCGCGCCGCAGAATTGGCGGCAACAAGAATGTATTCTTCTTCCTGACTGGTGCTTGAAAGAACGAAATGGCAAGGTAGGCATTCGCTTTCGGAGTCATGAATCTCGTGACCAGTTTTGCTGCGGCCGCATCGGCCCGGAATTCCTTTGGGTAGGAAACCTCGGCGTTGGTCAGGCAATGCTGGTTATCGATGGAGATGATCGGCAACCGCAATTGATGGCCGACATGGCAAGTGAGCGGCTCGAAATCGGTGCAGATGAGGTCGACGGCCCATTCTTCGGCCTTTCGCCTCAGCTTCTTGATACTTTTTCTCGCCTTGGGCGCTGACGCCAGGTTCGCTGCCATGGTTCGCTTGTATCGCACTCGATTATTCACATACGCGAAGCGAAGGCCGTGGATCTCCGTGACCTCGAAGAACTCAGAAAGGTTCCGCAAGCCACGATCCGACGACGCCACATGTACCGTGTGCCCTTGCTCCTGCAAATGCAGGATCACTTCCTTTGCGCGCGTCGAATGCCCAGAGCCTTCTCCATTTACTCCATAAAGGATGTTTGCCATGTAATTCACGGCCTCGCCGCGTCTTATAACGTGCAGCATTCCTTTTTCGCGGCAAATAACCAACCAGTGTCGGGCAGACCCTTAGCGACGCGTCTAAGGTTTGGGGCATTCGACAATTCAATAAGGTTTACGCCGGCTACGATTTGTGAGCCACCTTTTGTGACAGGCAACTCCTTTGCTGCCGAACCTGTCTAATCGCAGAAGCAAGATCGGGCAGTAAATTCCCGGGTAGAAAGTTCGGTGGCGTTGCTTCGTCATTCCCGGCGATTGCGTGCGTGCTGATCGCCGCGTAAAGGAGATCTCAATGCTTTGGACGATTGCGGTTCTGCTATTGATCCTCTGGGCTTTGGGAATGGTCAGCTCGTACACGCTGGGTGGCTTCATTCACATCCTGCTGGTACTGGCCATTGTTGTGATCCTGATTCGTGTGATTCAGGGTCGCAGTCCGGTGGTGTAGCTGGTTTCGAGATAGAAACAGTCAAAGGGAGTCACGAAGGTGACTCCCTTTGACTTTGTGCTCGGTCTTTGTGCTCGGCCATATTGAGCGAGCGCAGATATTCACCTTTTTTCATTTCGAGCGAGGGTGCAAACCAACCAATGTCAGTTCGAGCGGGGGGCCACTACAGATTGGCACCCGAGTCGGCAAACCTTGCCGTCGTTTTCATCACGAGCCGCGTAGCGGCGAGAGATCTGCATTTTGCATTCCCGAACTGGTCCACTTCGTTTACTGATTGATAACACCACCCTCCCCCCTCTGCGATCGGATAACAAGGGACGGGGCCGTGCGTCTGCACATATCGCAACCCAACCGATTTAAGAAGCCCATATCGCATGACAAAGGACTTAGCTGCTGACTCTCCCGAAATGAAACATCGTGCTAAGACACGAAAAGCTGTGGCGCAGGTGAGCGCCACAGCTAGGCGAATATGGTATCATTTCTAGGAGATATGTCAATAACAGATATAAATGTCTATTAGAAAATAAAAGCAGGTCGGATTAGAAGAGCTTAGTGCCCCAGGTGGGATGTTCGCTCACTTATTTTCCCGTCTGAAAGTCACTCGACCGCGGTGCTACTATGCCACGGATGGAAAGCTTGGTTGTCGCTACTCCCAGTCGTAATCCCCTTTTAAGGCCATCTACGTTTTCGACGCTTCTTGATCCGCCCCGGGTTCCCGCTTTTTGACGCTAACCCGGGATCGAAGAAGGCTAAACCGAAAGAGCGATGATCGAGACATTTTGCTGCCCAGATTAGCCAGAAGAAGGCGAACCTGAGGCACCGGCTGCTTCAGGCAACACGGCAATGTCGACTCGGGCGCCATTCTTTCTTGGCGCCCTCGCTCGAAATGACGGGTCTGACTTGGTAGCACCTAGATGGCGCTGGCACTTAGCGCAGCAATCGCCGCGGCCATGGCCATCTTGTGATCCTGGCTCCAGGGCGGCCCGACCTTTCGTCTAATCTCGCCGAAGTGAGCGTCGAGATTGGCGACTCCCAAAGCTTTGCTGGCCTGAGATCCTACTTCTCGCGGGTCGAACCAGTGCACCGCCCAGCCACGCGCTCCGACCGCTGCGGCGAGCGCCTTGCGATACATCACCCAGTCGGCAACATTGCTGGCACGGTAGTTGGTGATCCGCTCAGCTATAGTCGGCGGAAGCTCGGGACACTGGCGCAGTGCGATGCCGAGAGTGCGTCCGGGAAGATCCCTGGCGACTGCGTCGAGAACAACCTTCGCGTTACGCTCGGCTGAGGCGCGGACGCGGTCCACGAGCGCGACAGCATCGTCGATCGGGAGCCGCTGCCCTTCGCTGTGGTGCGGGATTTTCGGAAGTCTGTCATCGACGAGTTCCACGCGGCGGCGGTCAAGCAGTGTGCCGTCGGCATCGGCAGTGACAAACACAGCCCAACCTCCGTGATCCGAGACACCGATGACGGCCCGTGAGAGTGGGTGATTTGGTGATGGAGTCATTTCGAGTTTGAGAAATCGATTCTCTCATCCCGCGCGGACAAGAATGTCCGCGCCACACGAGACTCGCGTGGACAAGCGTCACACCAACACGCGCAAGGTCTCCCGACTCAGGCGCGATTTTGTATCCGCATCCTCGCTCAAAATGACAGATCAATTTGTGCTTTGCAAGTTAGTCAGGGCCGCTTTCAGCTCGTCGGGCTTGAATCCAAACGGGCCAGGCTTGCTCTTGTACACGATCTTTCCAGAGGTATTGATCAGATACAGCCGATCCGGCCAGCCTGTATAAGCGTGCTCAGTTTTATTCGAAAAATCGTCAAGGAGAGCAGGGAACTTGATCCCCAGATTTCTCACGCAACTCCCGGCAACCGCCGATCTCTCCTCCTCGTTTTTCGGGCTCGCAAACACGACCTTGTCTTTGATATTGCTCTGCATCTGCCACACGTCGCTGGGATGTGCTTCGAGGATGTAGACCGCGTAAAAAGCGATTCGATCTTTGTACTGATCGTAGAGCTTGTTGAGGGCGGGAACCTCCCGCCGGAAAGGCGGTCAGGTATAGCTGCCGAAAACCAGTACAACCGGTTGTTTTCCGCGAAAAGAGCTCAGTTCCACGTGCGTCGATTTATCGAGGGTCGGCAGATTGAAGTCGGGCGCCATATCTCCGGTATGGAGATCGCCGGCACGGGCGCGCGTCCAAAGGGTTTCAAATGGCAAAGCGATAAACGCGATTACCGGTGTCCGCGACATGATGCGGCCAAATCGCTCCGGCGTCTGGTGCATTGCGTAATCGAAGAAGACCACTCCGGCTAGCCACAGGCAGCCCAGCACAATCGCGGACTTCCAGGCAATTTCGCGCACGCGTTTCCAATTAACGTCCAACTTTTTCATCCGCTACCCCACAATTCTGGTGATAGTAGCGGGAAAAAACGTCGTTGTACGTAGTCTATTTGTATTAGCCGTAACCGCGCGTTGGGAGCGCGCTGAAGGTACAGGCCCATTGGTACAGGGTCGGACGGTACATTGCATGGGCCGAGTGGACGACTGTACTCTCCCTGCTTGGAGAAAGACGTAAATGGCGGAAGCATCCATCCCGTTCATTTCGACCAAAAAGGGTTCGGGCAGGGAGACACGGCTTGCGATCACCGGCAATGTGAAGCTGATTGCGAAAGATGGTCAGCAGGTCGAGGCCGAACTCATGGACATCAGTATTCACGGCTTCCGCGTGAAACACGTACACCCACCATTGGCAAACGGTCGCGAGTTCCGTGTAATTTATCCGTGGGGTGAAGTCATCGCCCGGGTGGTGTGGAGCCGCGCGGTCGCCAAGTGGAATGAGAGCGGATTTCTACTCTGTTACTGATTCAGGCTCAACCTCCCCCAGAGGTTTTACAGAACTGAGACCGATCACACTCTGAAGTCTCTCGTTTCCTCCAACCGTCTTATCTCGCGGCGGTTCTGCGAAATTGAGACCCGATTTCAGCTTGAGACATCTGCTCAGGTGCTTACTTGTTCGTCTGCTACCCACGCCCTTTCTAATCAGATACTTACAGTTAATTCACCTACATTAGCTTTGGCTCCACTCGTGCATTCATCTGCGGAGTGCCCGGCGCCGCGCCTCGCTTGCGCGCGTCTCCGGGGCAACTACTTATGGAAATGCAAGTGGAGATCTCAAAGTGAGCCAGTTACACATACTGATCTTCTCCGACGATCCGGAGTTCGCCCCGACCCTGATCGCGCGCTGGCAAACTGAGCGGGCAGTACCGTCCTTTCTGGAATGCACCACCGAAACATGGACAAGTGGACACCATGGTCGATACGACATGGCGATCGTAGGGCCTCTCAGCCACGACAATCCGCTGGAGGTTCTGAACAAGATCGGTTATGAAACGCGCCCGGTGCTCTACGTGGCGCATCGTGCGGCGCAGGCACATGCGGTCCGGAGCGCGCATCCGCGGGTCCTTGTACTCAATGATTACGAGGGCTGGGTGAATGCGGCCGTTCTGCTTGCCTGTGAGGCGCTGCGCCGGGTTGGAGCAGTGAATCGTGCGCGCCAGGCTGAGCAGTCGATTGTTGCCGCCGAACGTCATGCTGTGCTCGGCCGCTACATGCTCGATATGCGGCACAGCCTGAACAACGCGCTGACGTCGATCCTCGGCAATTCAGAGCTTTTACTGCTGGAACCAGGATCGCTGTCAGCCGAAGCACGCGATCAGATCTCGACGATTCACAGCATGTCGATGCGAGTGCACGAGATTATCCAGCGCTTCTCCAGCCTGGAATCGGAGATGACATTCGCAAATAAACAGTCTCACTCTGAGATGGAGGTTGTTGCGGCAAACGGAGCGCGAGGCGCGTAGAGCCACGCGGCTGCATTGTAAGTTTCTGAAAATGAAGGGATGTACGGAAGTAATGCGGAATTGAGACCGAAGCCAAAGTCTGGCTTGGGAATTGCTCTTTTAGTAACGCGGAGATCCGTGTGTTGAAAAAAGTGCTCATCGTCGACGATTCGATGGCTGAGATGAAGTTGATGCAGTCTGTGCTCGAGCAGGCCGGTTATTGGCCCGTTCCGCTGAACGATCCCACGCGTATCGAGCAAACCATCGATGCCGAACATCCGGGACTGATCTTGCTCGACGTCGTGATGCCGCAGCGCAATGGTTTCCAGGCTTGCCGCGAACTGAAGAATCACGCTTCGTACAGTCAGATTCCAGTCTTGTTGGTGACTTCGAAGAACACAGACAGCGACAGATTTTGGGGACAACAACAAGGCGCCGACGGCTATGTGGTAAAGCCGTTCACGCCACAGGAGCTATTAGGAGTGGTGCAGAAGTTTCTGTAGCCGAATTGGAGATGCCAGAACAAACACATCTCGAGAACGCAGCGGCACAGGGCACGGCTGAAGTATCGCCCGAGCAGTTACAGCTGCTCAACGAACCCACTGTCCCGGAAGTGCAGTACTGCCTTTTCCGCGCCGGACGCGAGCGTTTCTGCCTGCCGGTGCTCGACATCGAGGAAGTGGTGGAATGGCCTACAGTGACACCCGTTCCACGCGCGCCAACGTTCCTGCAGGGGATTTTTAATCTGCGCGGAAACATTATCCCCATCATCGACATTGCATTTACGGAAGGGCATCGCGCAGATGTTGCGCCGAAACATGTCGTCGTAGCGCGGCTTCGGGCGGAGGGGGATCTCGGCGAATTGAGATTGGGAATTGCGTCGGATGAAGTAATCGGCACCCATTCGACAGCCGATCCGCTGCTGGTAGATGAAGCGCCGAAGGATGTTCCGCATTGCTGTGGCATGCTGCGCATCGACGAGCGCCTTGCGCTTGCATTGGATTTGAACAAGGTACTGGAGAGTTTCCCGGTGCCGGTAATTTGAGCTCCAGCATTTTGGAGCATGGTTGATGCAGTTTATTGAGATGAGCCGAAAGCCGACAGCCGAAAGCTGAAAGCCTTCTGGCGGAGGTAACAATGAAAGGTCGTCTTAGTTCGACCATCTGGATGATCGTCACGGTGAACGTGGCAGCGGTGCTGCTGGTCCTGTGGCTTGCCTACGAAGCGGGGTCCCACTCTGGTGGGCTCGGTCTTCGCGATGCTGGAGCCCTCAGTGGAAACTCCGGCCCGCAACTGCTGTTCGCGATTGTGATTGGCGGTGCGGCTGCGCTCTTCACCCTGATGATGCTGGGGAGCAAGGTGGTGAAGCCGGTCCAAGAGATCACCGACTTTTCCGAAAAGATTGCCGCCGGCGATCCCAACGTTCGGCTGGACATCAACACGCAAAACGATTTCGGAGTGATCGCCGAGAACTGGAACCGCCTCGCCGAGAAACTTTCGCGCACCGGACGCGACCAGCAGGCACAGGACACCCTGCAGAAATCCGTCACCGAATTCCTGACCATCGTCAGCCAGATTGCACGCGGCGATTTGACCTTGCGCGGCAAGGTAACGAATGACGCGCTCGGCAATGTGGTCGACTCGGTGAACTACATGCTCGACAACTTCAGCAAGGTGATCGAACGTGTACGTAACGTCGCGGTCGACGTGTCCAGCAGCGCCAATGAGATTCTGATCTCGTCTGAAGAGATGGCGGGCGGCGCCAGCCAGCAGGATCAGGAAATCACGAACACCTCCTCGGCGGTAGAAGAGCTGACGGTGTCAATGAAGCAGGTGTCGAACAACGCGGAAGCCAGTGCCGAAGCTGCCCGCCGCGCGCTCGACGCGGCCGAACAGGGCAACCGCTCGGTCCGCGACACGCTGGACGGCATGCAGCGTATCCGCTCTTCTGTGCAGGCTACCGCAAAGAAGATCAAGTCACTCGGCGATCGTTCGCTGGAAATTTCCGAAATCGTCAATGTGATCAATGACATTACAGAGCAAACAAACCTGTTGGCTCTGAATGCCGCCATCGAAGCCGCGCGCGCTGGTGAAGCGGGACGCGGTTTCGCCGTGGTTGCTGATGAAGTCCGAAAACTCGCAGAACACTCCCGTACCGCAACCAAAGACATCGCTGCCCTGATCAAGGCCATCCAGGCGGAAACGAATGAAGCCGTGGTGGTAATGGAAGAGGGCACAAAAGAAGTGGAAGTCGGCGCGAAGCTCGCGGATCAGGCTGGAAAAGCGCTGGAGGCGATCTCCAGCGTGGTGCGCCAGTCGGCCGAACTGGTGCAGGAAATCTCGCTTGCTTCGAAACAACAGGTGCGCGGCACCGAAGGTGTGGCGAATGCGATGCAGATCATTTCCAGCATCACTCGCCAGACTTCGCAAGGCACACGCCAGACAGCTCGCACGGTGGAGCAGATGGTGAAGCTCTCTGAGCAGCTGAATGAAGCGCTTTCGCAATTCAAGATTTCCGCGGCTCCTCCGGCCCCAGCCTTGTCGGCTGCCGGACGCCCGGAACTGGTGGCCACAACCGGTCGCAATGGCGGCGGAGTTCGCTAACCAACGAATCCGCCGCTCGAACTTGAGCCGCGTAACCAAAACCAGACAGGCCCTGATCATTGATGACCGCACATACTCAGCTAGCGACCATCGTTACCGAGCACGAACTCGGAGAACTTGCCGCGCTTATCGAGCAGCGTACCGGTATTCTTTTTGACGAAACCCGCCAGCGGTTCTTCTCGTTGCGCATCCAGGAACACATGGCGCACAAGAAGCTCGTTCGCGGGCTGGACTTGTTGCGCATCATCAGAAATTCAAATGTGGAATACGAAGCTCTGCTCGAGCGACTGTTGACCCAGGAGACTTCATTCTTCCGTTATCCGCACATCTTCGAAGTGCTGGAGCGCAAGATTCTGCCCGAGATGCATGTGAAGAAATTCTGGGAGAATCCGCGCGCGTTGCGTATCTGGTGCGCGGGATGCTCCACGGGCGAAGAGCCATATTCAGTGGCGATCACTCTTTCCGAGGCACTGGAGTTTGCCGACAGCTGGAAGCTGCACATCCTGGCTACCGATATAAGCCGGCGAGCGCTGCAACATGCCGAACGGGGAGTCTATACGCGGCGCGCACTGGGCCAATTGACGCCCAAGCAGATTGAGAGTTCGTTCGCCAAAGTTGGCGATCAGTTCATGGTCAAGCCACGGGTCCGGAACCTGGTGTCGTTTGTACCGATGAACCTGGTCGATGGCACCTACATGGGTCGCTTCGATGTCATCTTCTGCATGAACGTGCTGATCTATTTCTCGGATGAGCGGCGCGCCGCCGTGATTCAGCGCCTGCACGATGCGCTGGAGCCTGGCGGGTACCTTTTCCTCGGGCATGCGGAATCGATGAACAATCCGAACGTAAAGTTCGAAACCATCGTGCATCGAGACGTTCGTCTGTATCAAAAGCCGGGCAGCAACATCGCGCGGTGGCCGGTGACGAACGCGGAGGCAAGTGAGTGAGTACTCCGGCCAATCCGGAGATGCTGGAAGTCTTTTTGCAGGAGGCCTCGGAACATCTGCAGTTCCTGCGCGAGTACTCCAGTGTGCTTCAGGATCCCTATCCTGCCGCACAGGATCTGGATCGTTTATACGTCGCCGCTCACACACTGGTTGGTTCCTCGGGTCTGTATCAGTTCCGGCTGTTCGCTGAAGTTGCGAGCAAGCTGGCACACATTTTTCAGTACGCGATCAATGCAGGCATAAGCCAGGAGGCCTCGGGACCGCTGGTCGAGTTCATCTACGAAGGCATAGCGGTTCTTGAATCCGACCTGCTCATGATCAGCACCAACGGCGTGGAGTCGGAAGACGAGTTCCAGGCCTTCAAGCAGAAGTATCCGTATGCATTCCCAGCGAGCGAGGAACCTCAGAAGGAACCGGAGCCAGTAGCAGAAGCGGAGCCCGAGCGTCATCCCGCGCCTCCGGCCAGTTGGGAACCTGAGCCAATCTTGGAGGAAGCACAGCCGACTGCACCGCTTGTGCTGCCGACGTTCGATGATCCCCCAGCGCCGGTCGAGGAGCCTGGGCCGATTGAGTCCCAGAAAGCTCCAGCGCCGGTTATCGCTGCGACCCCTGCCACAGAAGCACGACCAACGACTACTGCGGCGGTAACTCCGGCGCCTGTTTCGACGTCAATTGCCGCTGCCCGTAAACCAGAACTCCCGAAGATCGTGATCCCGGACCTTGCTCCGGATGATGAAGTCCCAGCGGAAGTGCTCGAGTTCTTTGTCCCGGAGGTCGAGGAGCATATCCAGACAGTAACGGATTGCCTGCTCTCGCTGGAGGCAAATCCCAATCCCGAAGATATTCACCGGCTATTCCGAGCGATGCACACGATCAAGGGATCGGCCGCGCAGGTTGGATTGCACCGCATTTCGCGCGTGGCTCACCGCGCAGAAGATCTCATCGGACGATTGCGCGATGGCGAGTTGCGTCCGAGCGCTTCGATCGTAGACATCTGCCTGGAAGCAGTCGATGTCTTGAAAAAGTTTCTTTATAACCAGTGGCCGGATGAAGCAACGCTGCAGGGCACTGTTAAATCGCTATTGACTCGCATCGCCGGACTCGCACCGGAAGACCAGGAGAGTGCTCCGGCGACTACCCCGGAACAGGCCGCACAAGAGCAACAAATTCCAGCAGCCGCATCGCCTGCAGACTTTCTGGGGATCGCCGAGCAAGTCCTGCAAGCAAAACCGGAAAGCGCTGCGCCTACGGCAGTTGTGCAGACACCAGTGGCACCAGGATCGTCGCCGGCCCCGGTTGCTCATTCTGCTGCTGCAGCAGTCACCGAATCAGCGCGCGTACCGGAGCAGCACAGTGCAGCAGCACACGTACCTGAACACTTCGCCGCTGCATCAGCGGAAGCCGAACCTGAAATCATTGTAGGATCGCGCAAAGCATCAGGGGGCACGCCGCCCTCCAAATCGGTTCGCATCGGGCTGGAGCGACTCGACCGCATGATGAATGCGGTAGGCGAACTGGTCATCAATCGTACACGCATGCTGGGCCGCGTCGCCGAACTCGAACGGCTTGCGGACGTGCTGAATTTCTCGAAAGCACGTCTGATCGATAAGGTCACGGAGTTCCAGGAAAAGCACGAATTCAACAACATCCTGAGCAACAACTCGCCAGGTCAGCGTACGCCGAACCTGCCGCCGCTGGCGGCGATGAGCGGATTCGCTCCTCCTGATTCCGGATGGCCGGTCAGTGGCGAAGCTTATCCGTTCCGAGGTGGCTACTCCAGCTACTCGCACTCGTACGATCCGGCGCTCGCCGAGTTCAGTGAACTCGAAATGGATCGCTACGACGAGTTCAACATCCTCTCGCGCTCGCTGACAGAAATTTCGGCGGACATCACGGAAGTCCTCAGCCAGCTTGATGGCTTCGTGCGCCGGGTTGATGGTGACATCGACGAATTTACGAAACTTGCTCATCGCCTGCAGGACGAAATTACCCAGGCGCGCATGGTGCCGATCGGCAATCTTTACACGCGCATTGCTCGCACTGCGCGTGATGCTGCGAAGGCGTCGAATAAGCTCATTGACCTGAAACTCGAGGGCGACGAGACAGAACTCGATAACAACATCATTCAGCAGATTGCCGATCCGTTGCTGCACCTGGTTCGAAATGCGGTTGCGCATGGCATCGAGCGCGAAGAAGAGCGCTATCACTCAGGAAAATCGGATCACGGCAATGTTGCCGTGCGGGCATATCATCGAGGGAACCATATCTACATCGAAGTCGAAGATGATGGCCGCGGCATCGATTACGAGAAGGTTCGCCAGACCGGAATTGACCTTGGATTGATTTCGGCTGACCAGGCGGCACAACTGCCAGAGCGAGACCTGCTTGAATTGCTCTTCCATCCTGGTTTTTCGACTGCCCCACGCAAGACCGAACTCGCTGGACGCGGCGTTGGCCTCGATGTTGTTCGCGCAAATCTCAGCCTGTTGAATGGCGAAATTGAGATCGACACTCAGAAGGGTGTTGGCACGCGCTTTACGCTGAAAGTGCCATTAACCCTGATCATTTCGCAGGCACTGTTCGTGCGTTGCGGCAAAGCGCAGTTTGCATTCCCCTTGGCTTTCGTGGAAGAGATCCGCAGACTTAAAGAGGACGACATCGAGGAAGTCGGAGAGAAGTTGCTCACGAAAGTACGCGACGAGGTCACCGAAGTCGTTCGCCTTGACCGCGAAATGGGGCTACCCCCGATCGAACCGGTCAACGGGTTCTACCGCCTCGTCATTGTGAATATTGGTGGACGCCAGGTTGGCATCGTCGTCGAAGAAGTCCTGCGCAAGGACGAAATCGTCATCAAGAATCTGGGCGAGTATCTCCGAAACGTAAAGCTCTTTCCGGGAGCGACGATCGCGCCGGATGGCAGCCTGATCCTGCTGGTCGATCTGAACCGTCTCGTGGTTGGCGAGTCGATCGAACACAAGCCGCTGATGCTTTCGGCTGCGGCCGCTCGCGTCTTCGCACCCGGCGCGACGGCCGTTGCGCATGGCAACATTCCGCGTGAGGCGATGGCCCCGGTTCCGGACGAGAAAGTTATCGTGCTGGCCGACGACTCGATTTCTGTGCGCAAGTTTGTCGGACGCATGCTGGAAAAAGCAGGCTATCGCGTGAAACTCGCGTCAGATGGCTTGGAGGCACTGGAAATTGTGCTTCAGGGTGGCTGCGATCTGGTGATTACGGACCTGGAGATGCCACGCACGAACGGATACGAGTTGATGATGCATCTGCGACAGAACCCGGATACCAAACGTATACCGGTGATGGTTGTCACTTCGCGGGCCGGTGCCAAGCATCGCGATCGCGCCATCGGCGAAGGTGCGTCGGGATTCATGGTAAAGCCTGTGCAAGAAGATCAATTGATTGCAACTGTTGCCCAGATGATCGGGCACGCACTGCCGCATCTAGCGGCGAGCGCGGCAGTCGGGGCAGAACAGGCGCAGGTCCAGGGATAGAAAGATGAGTGCTGGCCAAAAAACGCGGGTGCTGATCGTCGACGATTCGGCGTTCATGCGCAAGGTGCTACAGAGCATCGTTGCCGCCGATCCGCAGATGGAAGTCGTGGGCGAGGCGCGCGATGGCCGGGAGGCCGTGTCGCTGAACGAATCGCTCAACCCCGACGTGATCAGCATGGACATCAACATGCCCCACATGGACGGCCTGCAGGCGACGGAAGCGATCATGGCACGCAATCCGCGGCCCATCGTCATTGTCAGCTCGGAAGCTCGCGACGGAGCTGAACCGACTTTGCGCGCACTCGAACTTGGCGCGATTGATTTCGTGCCGAAACCGGCGAATGCAATCGATCTCGATATGAACTCGGTGCGAGACGAACTGTGCCGTAAGTTGAAGGTTGCATCGCGCGTACGCGTAGTGCGGACCATCAAGAACAATGAAAAGGGTGCTGCTCCAGCGAAACCGGCAGCCAGCGCAACCCCGTCAGTTCCGCCGACTCAGCCTGCTCCAGAAGCAGCAAACGGACGTTTTCCCATCGTCGTGGTGGCAGCCTCCACGGGAGGCCCGCAAACACTGATGGGTTTTGTCCCAATGTTTCCGAGGGATTTCCTGGGTGCCGTCATTCTGGTGCAGCACATGCCGGGAACCTTTACCAGTCAGTTCGCCACCCAGTTGGGCGAAGTGGCGAAGATTCGTGTCAAGGAAGCACAGCACGGAGAAATGGTGCAGGCTGGCACCTTCTATGTTTGCCCTGGATCGCACCATCTCCGTATCACGCCGCAGGGTCGTATCTCGCTGGAAGAAGGTGAACGCATCAACGGCTATCGCCCATGCGCAGATGTCACGCTGGAGACGGTTGCAGCCTATGCAGGCCCAATGACCACAGGCGTGATTCTTACCGGCATGGGATCGGATGGTGCAAAAGGCTCCCAGGCCGTGAAAGCGGCCGGCGGGCACGTGATCGCACAGGATGAAGTTACGTCGGTAATTTTCGGAATGCCGGCAGAGGCGATAAAAACAGGGGTTGTAGATCAGGTGCTCGGTATCGACGCCATTGTTCCGGCGGTCGAGAAACGTGTGTTGTACCTGATGGGTGCTGCCAGGGTAGGTGCAATGTGAGATTAGCGCGTGCACAACGCGGTAAGCCTCTCTCCTCACCCGGCGGACAGGCTGCCATTCTGTTCACCGTGGGCGAGTACACCTTCGCTGTGCCTGCGGAAATTGTTCGCGAGATCCAGGGATTGCAGGATTTACGCCTGATCGCCTCCGAACTCAGTCCGATTCGTTCGCGGCACGATGCCCTGGCGCCCGGGATGGGCACTCTGGGCAGGAAAGTCCGGCACACGCTGCACCGTGGCAATCGGCTGCACTTTGTTATCGAGGCCAACTTCTATTTAGGACTACCGCCAAGTACCAGCTCACGGGTGCTCGTGTTTCGGGGCCTACCCCTCGCCTTGAAAGTCGATGCTATTGATCGCATGACCGTGCTCACGCACACGGTTCCTCTCCCGCTCGCCTTCACGGGTGAGGAACGGCGCTGGTACGCGAACCTGGCTATTGTCGACGGGCGGGTTGTTCCGGTACTCAATCCCGACGCCCTGCTCAGCCGGGTCGAGATCACGACGTTAGAAACGCTCCTGGCTCGGAGTGAAGAAAACATCTTTGCGGCGGTGGGCTCATGACCGCCACAAACTCGTTCGTCATCTTTCCGATGGGAGAAAAACACTTCGCGTTGCCGGCAGATCGGGTCACGGAACTGGCTCGCGTCGATCAGCAGCAGGTCCTCCCGCACACAACACCATTCATCACCGGTGTACTGGTGCGTCGCAATGAAGTGATCCCGGTTTGGGATATCGCCCCGTCGCTGGTCGGTCCGGATGCGCCGGCGAGGAAGTTCTATCTGATCGCGCGCAGACGGTTCGGATCGACCGAAGAGTGCTCAGCGATCCCCGTCACTGGCGATTGCGAGTTGCTCAATCAGGAGATAACGGCGCCAGTAGGCAAAGTAGCGCCTTACGTCGAAGGTTTATTGTCCCTGCAGAACGAGCTGGTAGAAGTAATCAACCTGGAAAAGCTTGCGACGGAGGTGGCTTCATGACGACTGCTACCTCGGGTATCGGCAAACTCCTGGTAATCGACAGTAATGTTCTCTTTGCAAAGCGGCTCTCAGCAGCACTGCGGGACCAGGGATTCGAAGTCACTCACTCGATGGATGCCGCGTATGCGTTGACCATGCTCGAGTGGGACATGCCGGATGCAATCTTGTGTGCCACCAATCTGCGAGAAATGGGGGCGTTTGAGATAGTTCCTATTCTTCATGCGGACCAGAAGACAGCGCAGATTCCGGTAATTGCCTTGGGCGAAGACAGCGAGAACAGCCTGATGGCTGCGTTCCGGGCCGGATGTGATGACTGCGTGAGCCGCAAGCTCGCGCCCGAGGGGATCGCGGCACATGTGCGCACGTTCCTGCGCAGCCGTGAAGAAGGTTTCCAGCCAACGCAGATGCTGGAAAGCTCGCAAACTTCATTGGAAGGTAATCTTTCGCATCTCGATCTGCCGGGCGTCATCCAGATGCTGCAACATTCCCGACAGACGGGATCGTTGCATATCAACGCTGGGCAGACGGATGGCATTCTGATCTTCGACGGTGGGCAGTTGACGCACGCCGAAGCCGGCGACCTGGTCGGCGACGATGCCGTGATCCAGATTGTCAAGTATTGCAATCAGGTGGAAAGCGGCGTTTACAAATTCATTCACGGCTATGCGCCCAGCACGCGCACCGTGATGCATTCAGCAACAGAACTGATGCTGCAGGCGCTTCGCGAGATCGATGAGGAGCAGGAGCAGCAACCCCGTGACGAAGGAGTGCTGCCATGAGCGCCCCGACGGTATTTTTCATCGACGATAGCGCCACAATGCGCGAGGTCATCAAGATTGCGTTCCGCCGCGAGAATATCGAGGTGGTGGCTTGCCATGACGGCGACGCCGCAATGACGCAGATGCAGCAACAGAGGCCCGACGTGGTCATCAGCGACGTGATCATGCCCGGGAAGGACGGCTACGAGGTCTGCCAGCAAATTAAGCAGATGCCAGGGCTCGGCGATACTCCCGTGGTACTGATGTCGGGCGTGGTGAATCGACAAGTCGCGGAAAAAGCCTTTGCCGTGAAGGCCGACGAGCTGATTCGAAAGCCATTTCAGCCACAAGACTTGATTGCGCGCGTCAAACAGCTTCTGCAGAACAAGAAGGGAAACGGGGCTGCTACGGCTGTTGCGACGCCGAGTTCAATTCCTGCTCCGGTCGCTGTACCTGCTCCCGCGCCAACGCCAACGCGAATCAATGGCAATGGACAAACGAATCCGGCAGCGACGCTGAGCAATATTTTTTCGTCACCTGTGCCGCCGCGGGCACCCTCAGCTGAACCTGCGCCAGCGCAGTCCGTCGCACTGCAGACTGCGCCCGTCGCAACCGCCGTCGCGCCGGCGGCTGTTGCGGCTCCAGCGGCGCGCGTTCCAGTACCTCCGGTTCGCTCAGCGGTATCGGCGAGCGGCGATGCCGGGAAACTCAGGATCGAGGTCCTGCGTCTCGAAAACCTGGTGAAAAAACTGCAGTCCGAACTCGAAGCAGAGCGGGAATACGCCAGGGCTCTGGAAGAGCACATCAAGACACTGCAGGAGAACGAATAGACAAGCACTATCCTGAGAATGGGTTTGTGCCGTATTGATTTGCAGGCGGCACCACTGGGAAGGCGTCCTGATTACAAATTCAGGATGCCTTTCGTGTTTCTATGTTGGTTTTGGCCGCCTGTAGGTATTATTTTGATCCCCGACCTCGCGCTCGGACTGGCAGGTCGACCGGAGCACTCTATGAATGCTAAGCGCCCACTGTCAGTAACACTCATCGCGATCCTCTATTTAGCAGTGGGAATTGCGGGTTTCATTGGTCACGGGCGTGAAGCTCTTGCGGCAAAGTCCCTTCCTGCGGACTCCATAGCAATCGAGCTCACCGAGTTTGCGGCAGTCGTCTGTGGAGCGTTCATGCTGCGCGCACAGAACTGGGCTCGGTGGCTAGCACTCGCATGGATGGCCTTTCACGTCGTTATCAGTGTCTTTCATCCATGGCGTGAGCTTGTCATTCACGCCGTGTTTCTTCTACTGATCGCCTGGATCCTATTTCGACCACCCGCAGGGCGCTATTTTCGCAATGCCGAGGCAACATAGACAGCCTAATCGTCGGTCGGTTTATTTCTGTGTTCATTCTGCCATTCTCTCGAAGCGGCTTACTGGTCCCGATTTGTCTTCTTATACAGATGCCAAATTGAGATAAGCACGTGAAATTGCAAGAAAGCTTGATTGACACCAAATTTCACAAGGTGTTACCGTCCGCGTGTCCGCGAATGCGCCACAGAATCGAATATCTGCCCGTCTGGGTAGTGGTGAAAGTGCTGGGCCTACTGCCACGAGCGCTGGCGCGTGCCTGCGGCATTCTCCTGGGACAGCTTGTCTACTATTTTCATGGACGTCTTCGGCGTGTCGGTTTCCGCAACCTGCAGATGGCAATGCCGCAAACGTCAGATCGCGAACGCCGGCGGATTGTTCATGGTGTGTTTACGACTCTCGGCCGCCAGCTCGCTGATTTCTGCCAACTTCCCTCATACACACGAGAGAACATTTCCTCGCTAGCCATCTACGAGGGCTATGAGGCATTTGATGCTGCTCACGCTCGCGGGAAGGGCGTGCTTTTTCTCACTGCGCACCTGGGCGGTTGGGAAATCGGATCTTTCGCGCATTCTCTGTATGGACACCCGCTGAATGTGGTTGTGCGCGCGCTTGATAATCCGCATCTCGATCGACTGGTTATGCAGTACCGCACTCTGCATGGCAACAGCACTTTTGAGAAGCAGGATTTCGCTCGCGGTCTGCTGGCGGCGATGAAGAAGGGCGAGACGGTCGGGCTCCTTATGGATCAGAATATGACTCCGCCACAAGGTGTCTTTGTCCCCTTCTTCGGCATTCCTGCCTGTACAGCCAGCGGCCTCGCACGCGTGGCACTGCATACGGATGCTGCAGTTGTTCCGGCGTTCACGATTTGGGATCGCGTGCTTCGCAAATATCGCGTGCGCTTCGATCCTGCTCTTACGCTCGTCCGCACCGGCGATGCTGAACGCGATGTAGTTGAGAATACAGCCCTCTTTACGCGCGTGATCGAAGACTACGTCCGTCAGTATCCCGATCAATGGCTGTGGGTGCACAAGCGCTGGAAAACTCGCCCCGAAGGCCAGCCGCCACTATACTGACCCTTCTCTTATGAGACTCAGATCCATTGCGCAGGCGCTACAGTTGGAGTTGGTCGGCGACGGGGAAGTGGAAATCAGTTCGGTCTCGAGCATTGAGTCGGCGGCTCCGAAGTCGCTCGTCTTCGTGGAAGAGGAAAAGGTGCTGCCGCAGGCTTTGTGCTCGCAGGCGAGCGCAATCGTGACGAGTGACTTTGCTCGCGCGTCAACCTCCAAGCCGCTTCTCATCAGCTCGCAACCGAAGCTGGCGTTTTCACGAATTGCGCTGTTGCTTCGGCCGCTCTTGCCGGTTCATGGCTTCATTCACCCGAGCGCAATCGTGAGCTCGTCGGCAGAAGTCGCTTCCAAGGTAAGCATTGGACCTCATGCCGTGATCGCGGACGACGCAATTATTGGAGCGGATACGATCATCGGCGCAGGATGCTTCATCGGGCACGGTGTTCGCATCGGAAGCAATTGCGAACTAAAAGCCAATGTCGCGATTTATCCCGGAACCAGGGTTGGCGATCACTGCATTTTTCACTCGGGCGTTGTGCTTGGAAGTGATGGCTTCGGCTATGTTCGCGATCGCGATACGGGTGGTTACGAAAAATTCCCACAAATCGGACGGCTCGAAATTGGCAACAGCGTTGAGATCGGCGCGAATAGCACGGTCGACCGCGGTGCTCTGGATGCGACGATCATAAGCGATGGCGTAAAGCTCGATAACCTTGTTCATATCGGCCACAACTGCCATATTGGCAGGAACGTGGTGATCGCAGCGCAGACCGGCATTTCCGGAAGCTGCGTCATCGAAGATAATGTTGTAATGGGGGGCCAGGTGGGGCTCGGCGATCACATTCACATCGGAGAAGGAGTGATTCTTGGTGGCCAGGCTGGTGTTCTTCCGCATAAGGTTCTGCGCGGGAAGGGAATTTTGTTTTGGGGAACTCCGGCGCGCCCGGTACGCGAGTATCTGAAGCAGCTGGCCGTATTGGCGCGTCTGTCCAAGAAGTGATTCTTTTCCCACTCCTTACGCCAAAAAGTGGTTAGAAGGTGGGTAGCAAAGTTGCATTTCCGCTCTCTGCCAAATGACGGCAGAGAGCGGGCACCCGCAATATTGATATGGCAATTGTTGTGGTTGGCGGACATTCTCGGAGCGTCGGTAAAACGAGCGTCGTAGCGGGTCTGATCTCCGCTCTGCCCGAGATACACTGGACCGCCATCAAGGTCACGCAATACGGACATGGCATCTGTTCGGCGGATGGCCAGCCTTGCGATTGCGCAACCAACGACCATAGCTGGGCCGTTAATCCGGAACGCAGCCGCGATGGCGATAGCGACACCTCGCGTTTCTTAGTGGCCGGAGCGGAAAAAGTCTATTGGGCCAGGACGCGCCAGGGATACCTCGCCGAGGCGATGCCTCGGCTTCGCCAACTCATCTCTGAAAGCGCAGCCGTCATCATCGAATCCAACAGCATTATGAAGTTTGTCCGCCCCGACCTCTACCTGGCGGTTCTCGATTACGATAATGGCGATTTCAAAACGTCCGCACGCGAGTTCCTCGATTGTGCCAGTGCCATCATCGTTCATGCCGAAAGCTCCACGGCTGTACCTGCATGGAAGAATGTTTCTCCTAAGCTCATTGAACGCAAGGCAGTTTTTCCTATCACTCCACCGCAGTATGTGAGTCTCGCACTCCTTGACTTCGTACGCCAGAAGCTTAATTCCACCCTTTCTTTGTAACCCGCACGCGAAGCCGTGTATCGAATTGATATAGTTGTTCAACTGCTTGTTGCCGTTCACTTCCGCTTAACGGAGCATATTGGTTCATGCATATTCGCAACCTGAAGTTTGTGTTGCTGGTCCTCTGTTTTTTCGGTTTCGACCTAATCCTGATTGCTGAGAACTCCGCCGGAGGGCACGATCCGAACTGGAAGGTGCCGGCCTCCGCTGCGGCGAAGAGAAATCCCTTGGCTAAGGATCCGGCTGCCGCAAAGGCAGGAAAGCTTGCTTTCGACCGCACCTGTTCCGCCTGCCACGGGGCCAAGGGAGACGCGGGTCTTGCCGGCGCATCGAACTTGCGTTCACCTGCAGTTCAGGCGCAGAGTGATGGCGCGCTTGAATGGAAGATTACTAATGGAAATTTCAATAAAGGCATGCCCTCATTCAATTCCATTCCCGAACACCAGCGTTGGGAAATTGTGCGCTACATTCGCACCCTAAAAGACAGCAAGTAGCACTTACTCTAGTGGAGGCGCATTGCGCAGCTTCGAAATCTTGTTCGATGAAGGCGAAGCTTCTCCTATCGATGATGCTGCTTATGCGCCTTACGGCAGATTAGGTTTTCCCCAGCCTACGCCCGAGCGTCCGTGGATCTATTCCAATTTTGTGCAATCGCTCGATGGCATCGTCTCTTTCCGCGGATATCACGCGTCCGGCGCCGATATTTCGCAGTCTTCCGAAGACCGCTGGCTGATGGATCTATTGCGCGCTCATGCGGACGCGGTGTTGGTCGGCGTGAATACCCTCATCGACGAGACCAATCTTCGGGGGAAAGAGAAGCGTGGTCCCGTCTTCCGCATCATGGCGCCGGAAGTTCGCGAACTTCGTCGCAAGTTGGGCCGGGCGCGAGAGAAGAACGTCGTCGTTACTGGTTCCGGCAATATCGACCTGTCTGCCTATCGTTGCTTCGATTGCGAACATGTGGACCCGATCGTACTCACCTCTAGAGCCGGCGCCGCGCGGCTGGCAAGGCGCAGTGCGAATCCGGGACTACAAATCATTGCGGCTGGAGAGGAGGCTGTTGATTTGCCAGAAGCGATGCAGTTGCTCCAACGCAATTTTGAGATTCGATATCTGCTATGCGAGGGGGGGCCGACGCTTTACGCCAGCATGTCTCGGGCGGGGCTCATCGACGAGAAATTCTTAACAGTGGCGCCGATCGAAGTGGGAGAGTTTGTTCCCGACGATCAGCCGCGAACGCCAGAGGAACTTGCGACTCCCAAATTCACAACGGTTCGCCCGACGGTCTTTTTCGGCTCTGGTTTCACGAAGGAGACTGCATCCCGTTGGCGCTGGATCAGTTCGCGTCGTGTTGGCGACCACGAATTCAATCGCTACCGAATCGTCCGGGCCTGAGCTACATAGCATTTACAATTAACTCAGATCTCAATGGCCGAAACTCGCCAAATTCCGGCGATGGGAACGCTGATACGCCCTGCCTACATGAGGCGCGATCCATCGTGGTACGCGATCCCGTGGCAAGCCTGGTTGCTTGCAGCTTTGTCCGGCGTGTTGCAGGTACTCGTCTTTCCACTGCCGAACCTGAGTTGGCTCTGCTGGATCGCCATTACGCCGCTGTTAGTTGCGATCCTCCATGCGCGCCGACTGGGACGCGTGCCCAGCTCCGTTGCTTCTGTGCGCCAGGGGTTCGTTCTCGGATATCTAAGCGGAATCATCTTCTACCTCGGCTCGTGTAACTGGATTTACCACGTCATGCATGTGTACGGCGGCTTGGATGGCCCAGTCGCCGCTGGAATTCTGGTACTTTTCTGCTTCTATTTAGCGCTCGTGAATGCGGCTTTCGGCGCGCTGTTCGCGCTCGCGGCTGGCCGCCTGAAGCTCGGACCGAGGGCTCTCGTCCTCGCACCTTTTCTGTGGGTTGGGCTGGAGCTGTTTCGGAGTCGCATCATTGCATTCCCTTGGGATCTGATGGGCACTGCGCTCGTCGACAACATACCCCTTTCCCGGATTGCCACCATTACAGGCGTGTACGGCCTCTCTTTCGAGATCCTGTTGGTGAATGCCGCCTTTGCTTCCGTTTTCCTGGGTCGCCGTGAGCGCCGCACCCTGGTGCTGGCCGGATGCATCCTGCTGGTTGGCATCCTTCAGACTGGAGCGTTTTTCACTGCTCCGCTGCAACCGGCGAACGGCACTGCGCGCCTTGTGCAACCGAATCTTGCGCTGGACCTGAACTGGACTCCTGCATTCTACGAGCAAACGCTCAACGACCTGAGCAAACTCAGTGTCCCACAACCCGGTGAGCTTATGCCCGGGGATCCGCTGCCCGATCTTGTCATCTGGCCCGAGTCACCCGCGCCGTTTTATGAGAACGATCCACGTTTCCAGCAGACCGTGGATAAGATTGCAGTCGATTCGCACGCGTATGTGATTGCAGGCGAGATTGGACTAGGACCATCCGCAAACGACCGCGAGGTCTACAACTCGGCAGCGATAGTGACTCCGCAGGGGCGGGCGCTTGCTCGTTATGACAAAGTTCACCTGGTGCCATTCGGGGAGTACGTTCCTTTCAAGAACCTCTTTAGCTTTGCTGGGAAACTCACACGTGAAGTAAGCGACTTCTCGTTCGGCTACGAACGTATGGCGTTGCCGGTTCACAGCTACAAGCTCAGTGTGTTCATCTGCTACGAAGCGGTGTTTCCCGACGAGGTACGTGAATTCGCCGCGAAGGGTGCGCAGGTGTTCATCAACATTTCGAACGACGGCTGGTTCGGGGATACCGGTGCTCCCGAACAACATCTACGGATGGCTCGCATGCGGGCCATCGAGAATGATCGCTGGATTTTGCGTGCCACGAATACGGGTATATCTGCTTCGATTGATCCCTTCGGGCGGGTGGTGTCGACCTTGCCGCGTCACATTCGTGTCGCACTCGACGTCCCCTATGGGGTGATCACCGGAACCACGTTCTACACGCGTCACGGCGATTGGTTCGCATGGGCCTGTGCGATAATCGCGACAGGGGTTTTTCTCGCCCTTATTCTCAGAATCAGGACTGCAAAGTCATAATGGTCGAAGAACTGGAACAGACGTACAGCGGTTTGCGCGACAAGGTTCGCGACCTGCGGGAGTATCTTTGACCCCTCGAAATCCCGCGCACAACTGAACGACATCGAAAAACAAGTAGCTGATCCCGGCATCTGGTCGAATCCCGAACGTTCGCAGTCGCTGATGCGCGAACGCAAGCGTCTGGAGTCTGCCTTGAGCACTGAGGCCGACCTGGCTCGCCGTGCTGGGGATATCGAAGCGTACTTCGAACTGGCCCGCGAAGGCGAGCAGGTGGAGTCGGACCTGAAGCGTGAGATTGATGCTCTCCAGGTGCAGGTCGAGAAATTGGAAACTGAGACGCTGCTGTCGGGCCCGAATGACCTGCTCAACGCCATTGTGACCATCCATCCAGGAGCCGGCGGAACTGAATCGCAGGACTGGGCAGACATGTTATTGCGAATGTATCTGCGATGGGCCGAGCGCGAGGGCTTCAGTGCCGTCGTGAACGATTATCAGCCGGGCGAAGAGGCTGGTCTGAAGTCGGCGACTTTCACGGTGAGCGGCGACTATGCCTACGGCATGCTCACGAGCGAAATCGGCGTGCATCGTCTGGTTCGAATTTCACCCTTCGATCAAGCCAAGCGCCGCCATACTTCTTTCAGCAGCATCTTCGTTTCGCCCGAAATTGATGAAAGCATTCAGGTCGACATCAGGCCAGAGGATCTTCGTGTCGATACCTATCGCTCGGGCGGGAAGGGCGGTCAGCACGTGAACACGACTGATTCCGCCGTGCGGATCACACACATTCCCACGGGTATCGTCGTGAGCTGCCAGAACGAGCGCTCGCAACACAAGAATCGCGAACGGGCCATGAGTATGCTGCGCTCGAAACTGTACGAGCACGAAATGGAAAAGAAGCGAGCGGAGACGAAGAAGATCGAGGATTCCAAGCTCGATATCGGCTTCGGCTCGCAGATCCGTTCGTATGTGCTGGCACCCTATCGCATGGTTAAGGACCATCGCACCAAAATGGAAATTGGTGATGTCGATCGTGTACTCGACGGTGACTTGCAACCACTCATTCGGGCGTATCTGCTGATGAGGCGAGACGAGCAAAGTTCGTAGTGTCTTTGACCCGGCATTTCGGAAGCTCACAGGCGAGGATGCCCGCCACATCGAAATAAAATGAACGTTGGCACTAGCATCGAGCGTTCTGCCCTGATCCGTCGCGGCCTTCGCCTCGAATATTTCACACTGGTCTGGAATTGTCTCGAAGCGATCGTTGCGATTGTCTCCGGATTATTTGCCGGTAGCATTGCTCTGGTTGGGTTTGGCTTCGACTCGGTGATCGAGTGCGCTTCCGGTGCGACGCTTCTCTGGCGGCTGCATTCTGATCACGACCCCGCAAACCGTGAACGCCGCGAGCGATTGGCGGTTCGGCTAGTCGGGGCCAGCTTTGTCCTGCTGGCGACCTATCTCGCCTACGATGCAATTCACACGCTCGTTCGGCGAGAGGCACCAGAGAAGAGCTTGCCGGGCATCCTCCTGGCGGTTGCGTCCTTAATCGTCATGCCACTGCTTGCACGCGGCAAACGCAGCGTCGCCTCTGCCCTGAGCAGCAATGCAATGCGCGCCGATTCGCGACAAACCGACCTGTGCGCTTACTTGTCTGCGATTTTGCTCGGCGGCCTGATCGTGAACGCGTTGTTCAGTTGGTGGTGGGCTGACCCCTTCGCCGCTCTGATCATGCTGCCAATCATTCTGCGGGAGGGTGTGCAAGGCTTGCGCGGGGAAACCTGCTGTGACTCTTCCGTCGAAGATCACTGCTGTCATGACGAGGTAAAACAGGCATGAGAGATGCCTCGGTCTCGCGTCTTGGCCAGCGGTTTCGCCGCGCCTTGCTGTTGGCTGCTGAACTTCATGCCGATCAGGTGAAGAAGGGCGGGCACAATATTCCGTACATCTCACACCTATTGGGAGTGACGTCGCTTGTCATCGAATTCGGAGGCGATGAAGATATGGCGATCGCGGCCTTGCTGCATGATGCCGTGGAAGACCAGGGTGGCCGTCCTACTCTGGAACGGATTCGTGCGGACTATGGCAACCGGGTGGCACACATCGTTGAAGGCTGCACGGACTCGGAAATCGATCCCAAACCACCATGGTTGGAACGCAAACAGGCTTACGTTCGTCACGTACGCGAACATGCCGACTCGGAAGTAACCTTGGTTTCCACGGCCGATAAGTTACACAATGTACGTGCGATCCTGGCAGATTTTCGCGAACTGGGCGATCCTGTATTCGACCGCTTCAAAGGCCGAAAGGACGGCACCCTCTGGTATTACCGCGCCATGGTGGATGCCTTTCGCGATGCCATGCTTCGCAACGGCTTGACGCCATACGCGCGAGGCAATCAGCGGTTGCTCGACGAATTAGATCGAGAACTCCGTGCGCTGGAGTCAGGAGTGGCAGGGAAGCGATAGCAATGCCGAAGATGATCGACCTAATTCGTGAGTCGGCAGTGCCCGCATCGGTGATGCGCTCCGCGGCGCATGGTGCGCTCACGCTACCCTCGGACGAGATTGTTGAGATCCTTGTTTACCTCTCGCAGCACCCGATCTTTGGTGAGCAGGCTCGTCTGACGCTGGCAGGTTTCAAGGAAGACAAACTTCAACCGGTTGCCGCTAATTCACAGACCCCTTCGGCTGTGCTGGATTATCTAATAGCATCAGGGAATCTTCGTCCGGCACTATTGCCGGTTCTACTCGAAAACCCGTCGGTTCCGGATAAAGACATCATCGAACTTGCGAAAACAGGTTCCCGCGACGTCGTTGTTCAATTAGTTGGGAGTTCGCGTGCGCGATCGATCCCGCGTGTTTGCGATGAGCTTACCCGAAACCCGCACCTCACTCCTGCCGAGATCTCTTCGTTAGCTTCTAGCTCCCAAGTGCCAGAATTGAAGCCAGATCAGGAGGCCGCCGCGAAGGAGCCAGATGCGCCCGAAGTCGAAGCGGAACTCGCCCGTTACCAGGCAGAAAATGCAGCGGCCATAGCCGCGGCTGAAGGGAAGCCGTTCGAACTCGCTGAAGCAAGCGAGGAAGAACGCGGGCACCTGCAATCTGCGCCTGCGGCCGAGCCAGCAAAGACCGTGACTCCTCAGGCTCCGGCCGCGAAAGTTGCTGCCGAAAAGCCGGAACGACTTTCTACTTTGCAGAAGATAGCGCGCTTGAGCGTCGGTGAGCGCGTTCAACTGGCGATGAAGGGCAGCCGTGACGAGCGCTTCATTCTGATTCGGGATGGCTCAAAGGTGGTTTCTGCAGCCGTGCTGGAATCGCCGAAGCTTACGGACCAGGAAGTCGAAACGTTTGCCGCCATGAAGAACGTACAGGAGAGTGTTCTTCGCGGCATTGCCAGCAAGCGTAAGTTCATGAAGCTCTACGCTGTCACACGCTCATTAACAGCCAATCCACGCTGTCCGCTTGATGTTGCGCTGCCATTAATGAAAAACCTGCTTGCTCCGGATCTCAAGTCGCTCTCGATGAATAAGAATGTCTCCGATACTCTTCGCAAGCTGGCCTTCAAAATGCATCGCGAGAAGACGCAATCCAACAAGAAGTCGGAGTAACCGAGTTCGAGTTGTCAGGATTGCTGCCGCCATCGCGAGTGCGAAGGAATGGCATAACCTCTGGCCATAATCGTTTTGCCCCTTTAAAATCTCTGGTTCTGGAGATTCGACGTGCCCGAGTCCGATCCAATATCCGAGCTGCTGCGTAACGCGAAAACCATCGCCGTGGTGGGTCTTTCCGACAATCCGCTTCGCCCCAGTTACGGTGTATCCGCGTACATGCAATCGCACGGCTACCAGATCATCCCAGTGAATCCGCAGACCGACCATGTTCTTGGCGAGAAATCGTATGCCTCCCTGCTCGATATCCCTGGACAAATTGACATTGTCGACATCTTCCGCCGCTCAGAGTTCGTGCCCGACATCGTAGACCAGGCAATTCAACGCGAAGCAAAGTGTGTCTGGATGCAAGAAGGCGTGGTCCACGAGAAGGCTGCGGAAAAAGCCCGTCACGCAGGGATTTTCGTCGTCATGGATAGCTGCATCCTGAAAGAGCACCGCGCCCGCTTCCTTAGTCCACTGCAGTCATTTTGAGGGCCATCGAATTAAGGTGAAGTGCAAGAGAGCAACCGCGGAATTCAGGTTCCGCTCGTTTGAGGATTACTGTTAGCGGCCTTCTCGCGCTTCCGTCGGATCTCCTCCATCCGTTCCCTGATTCGTTTTTCGACACCTTCATTCGTCGGGTGGTAATAGTGCCGTTTCTTCAGACGATCGGGCAAACACTGCATATCAGCAACTTTGCCTTCCACGTCGTGCGCATACTGGTAACCGGAACTGTATCCGAGTTGCTTCATCAGCGATGTGGGGGCATTTCTCAGATGCAGCGGTACTGCGTCTTGAGCCGTTTCTTCCACGTCCCGCTGTACCGAACCGTATGCGGTGTACAAAGCATTTGATTTTGGTGCCAGTGCCAGATAAACGACGGCTTGAGCCAACGCCAGGTTTCCTTCCGGCATGCCGATGAAGTCCACTGCGTCACGGGCGGCCATGCACAACGAAAGCGCATTCGGGTCTGCCAGGCCGATGTCCTCCACCGACATTCTTACAACCCGGCGTGCGATGTACAACGGGTCTTCTCCGGCCTCGAGCATCCGTCCCAGCCAGTACAGCGATGCATCCGGATCGCTGTTTCGGACGGACTTATGCAGTGCCGAGATGAGGTTGTAATGCTCCTCGCCTGACTTGTCATACAGCAGAATGCGCTTCTGCACCGCGTCCTGCACCATCGGCTCCGTGATCTCTCGCTCCGCCGTCTGCTGCGCGAGCGTACTTGCGACCTCCAACACGTTGTACGCCGAGCGCGCGTCTCCGCTCGAATAGGCTGCGATTCGCGACAAGGCTCCGTCAGATGCCGTTACTCGGAGTTTGCCAAGGCCGCGCTCGATGTCTTCCAATGCACGGCGCAGCAACTCGACAATCTGCTCCCCAGTCAAAGGATTCAGTACGTAGACTCTGCACCGCGACAGCAGTGCCGATATGATCTCGAACGAAGGATTTTCGGTGGTCGCGCCGATCAATCGAATGGATCCCTTTTCGACGTATGGAAGAAAAGCATCCTGCTGCGCCTTGTTAAAGCGGTGGATTTCGTCGATGAATACAATTGTCCTTGTACGGAACTGCCGCGCTTTGTCGGCATCAGCCATTACCTGTTTAATCTCTTTGATTCCTGCCAGCACCGCCGAAAATTCGATGAACTCCGCCCGCGTCATCCGCGCAATGATGTGCGCCAGCGTGGTCTTGCCTACCCCTGGGGGGCCCCAGAAGATGATCGAACCCGGCTCATCCCGTTCGATTTGCAGCCGCAGCGGTTTGCCTGGTGCGAGCAGATGCTCCTGTCCCACGAACTCATCCAGTGTTCGGGGACGCATCCGATCAGCAAGCGGACGAGTCACGTCCGATGGTTCGGGTCCGCTTGGAATCGGAGCGAATAAGCTCATGTAGTCTCTTCCTGCGGTATTGCGCGTCTCTGCCGCATGGCCTCGTAAAGAAGTATGGATGCGGCAATTCCGGCATTGAGCGATTCCACGCGTTCCGACTGCGGTATGCGCACAACCTCGTCAACGTGCGCCATATACTCCCGCGGGAGACCGGCGCCCTCGTTGCCGATCATCAGAGCGATGCCGGTTGTCAGATCAGCCTGATCAACTGGCTTGCCCTTATGCGACGATGTCGCCAGGAAGTGGATGCCGCGAGATCGTAATTCCTCTACGCTACCGGAGTTCACGTGGATTAGCGGTACTCGGAATGCGGATCCGACCGAAGCCCGGATACACTTTGCATTGAACTCACTGACCGTTCTTTCGCCCAGCAGCACCGCTGTGACGCCAAATGCCTCGGCAGATCGGATCATGGCGCCCAGATTGCCGGGATCCTGAATACCGACCGCCGCAATCAGCAGCGGATTTTCTCGCGCCAACACGAGTTCAGATTTGTATTCCGGCCACTTCACCAGGGCAGCGACACCCTGTGGTGTCTCTGTACTTACTGCGCCGCGAAAAACTTCCTCTGGAAGCACCAGCGCTTCCACCTGGCTGGAAATTTGCGGGAGCAGCTTCTCAATCCTGCCCGCGGCCTCATCGCTGAAGAAAACGGCCTTAAAACGTAATCCGCTACGGATTGCCTCTTCCACCAGGTGTTGACCCTCGATCGCGCAGTAGCCGTCTGGGGTCAGTTCGCTGCGTTGAAAGGCCTGACGCAGTTCCTTGACGAGACTGTTCTGCCGGCTTATCACCTGGCGCAAGCGTCCCCGAATTGCACTGTCAGCCGTTGGGTTTCGGCCCATTTTTCCAATAACCCCGCGTTACATGATACGCTTCCAATGACAAGCTCTTTTGTCACCAGCATTCAGCCGCATCCGGGTTCAGCATCGGAGTGAATTTCAGCGGCTGTTGCCGCAATACAGCTTACTTGCACGCGATTGTTGCGGTATGTTACTTTTCGCCGTTTCCGGTCAGGACTCTGTCGCTGCGAGCAGACTGTGGGTGTCTGGTGCTCGATTGAGAGGGGATTGATTGCACGCTGAAATTATAAAAATAAGCAGTTCTGATCCTGAACCATCGCTGATCGCCTATGCCGCGGACAAGATCCGCCATGGAGAAGTGCTCGGTATGCCAACCGACACATTCTACGGGTTGGCTGCCGACCCGCTGAACCTGAGGGCGGTCGATCGTATTTACGAAATTAAGTCTCGCTCCCGGCATAAACCCTTATCTTTGCTGATCGAAAGCGTGGAGCAAGCCGAAGAACTATCGCGCCCGTTGCCGGACGAGTTCTATGTGCTCGCGCGCAAATTCTGGCCTGGCCCCTTGACCATTATCGTCCGTGCCTCATCCCGGCTACCGTTGAAAGTGACTGCCAATACCGGCAACGTCGCACTGCGCGTGCCCGCGGCCCCTATTCCCGTTGCCGTAATCCACGCTTCCGGGTTACCGATCACCGCTACCTCCGCCAACCTTAGTGGAGCAACTGAATGCACCACGGCCGAGGAGGTTCACGATCAGTTACGCGGGCGGTTGAACGTCATTATTGACGGTGGACGTTCTCCACGAGAAGTCGCGTCCACCATTATCGATCTGAGCGGCGATCAAGGAATCTGGAGCATTCAACGGGAGGGGGCCATTCCGTCACAGGAAGTACAAAAAGCTTTGAGCGAGGCACTCGGAGCGAGTTGAGCACCACTTCCAATGTAAAGACTCCAGCCAGGCACCGTCACTGGTTGGCCTTTGCTCTCCTTTTGCTCTTTGTTGTAATTCTCTATTTCATCTGGACGGTCCAGCTCATCCTCGTGCAGTCCAATGGCGATTCGTTACATCCAGCGGATGCCATCGTGGTCTTCGGTGCTGCCGAATATTCCGGGCGTCCTTCGCCGGTTCTTCGTGCCCGCCTTGACCATGCCTACCAGTTGTTCGAGAAAGGCCTTGCACCCGTGGTGATCACTACCGGCGGGTTTGGCGGAGATCCCAAATTCAGCGAAGGCGGCGTCGGGCACGACTACCTTCTGAGCCGCGGGATTCCAGATGTAAACCTCATTGCCGAAACGCAGGGCAGCGACACGGCGCGCTCTGCCGACCGCGTCGCGACGATCCTGCGCACGAACAATATGCACAGCGTGATTGCGGTCAGCGACGCGTATCATATTTTTCGTGTGAAGCAGATGATGAGAGCGGAAGGCTTCGTAGTGTACGGATCGCCGCGTCCTGACTCGCATCCGCACACTGTCTGGGGCCGAACAGTCGGTCTGCTCCGTGAAAGCGTCAGTTATGCCCTCTGGAAGCTCCACATAACCTGACACGTTGAAATGTGCGCGCTCTCTGCTGATATCTTCTAGGGCAGATGTCGCGCCGCCTTTTCTACACCGACCACTACACGATCGACCTTCCACCCGGACACCGCTTTCCAATGGCGAAATACCGAATGGTCCGCGACCTGCTTACGGCCGACGGCGTCTTTGAATTCGTGATTGCACCGCTCGCCTCAGCATCGGATGTAGAACTGGCACACGATTCAGACTATGTCCGGCGATTTCTCACGGGTGCTCTTTCCGCTCAGGAGATTCGGCGAATTGGTTTTCCGTGGTCAGAGCAACTGGTTCGGCGAACGCTGGCGTCCGTAGGAGGAACGCTCGCTGCTGCGCAAGAAGCTTTGCGTGCCGGATGGGGAGGAAACCTCGCCGGAGGTACGCATCATGCCTTCCGAGCGGAAGGATCAGGATTCTGCGTATTCAATGATCTTGCCGTTGCCATTCAATGGCTTCGCAAGTCCGGTCGAGCAGAGCACGTGGCGGTGATCGACCTGGACGTTCATCAGGGCGACGGTACCGCGCAGATCTTTGGCGATGAGCCTAACGTACTCACATTCTCCATGCACTGTGAAGCAAACTTTCCGTTTCGCAAGCAGCAAAGCAAGATCGACATTTCACTTCCAGATGGTACCGGGGATGGAGAATATCTGGAGCAACTGCGAACCGTTCTTCCACAGGTGTTGGAATTTCGTCCTGACGTAGTTTTCTACCAGTCTGGCGTTGACGGCCTGTATTCCGATGCGCTTGGGAAGTTACACCTCACTCATGATGGCCTGAAGCAGCGAGACCGACTGGTAATGAATGTGGTCCGTGATGCAGCCATACCGTTCGTCATTACTCTTGGCGGAGGCTATTCCAAGCCCATCGAATTGACCGCGGAGGCACACGCGAATACGTTGCGCATTGCAGCTGAAGTTTTCGGGAGCGATTAGCCGTGTTGTATCCAGGCGCCGCCGGTTGCAGGCATGCTTTCGGCCGTGCGAATGCTATGCTTACGTCCCGTATGCACACAGCGGCCGTCGTCGCGAAGTTTTTCGGATTCGCCTTTAGTGCACTTCTGCCGCTCATCAACCCCTTTGGTTCGGCGCTCGTGCTTTTGGGCCTCGTTGGTAACGAGCCGGTCCCGGTGTATCGGGAACTCGCCCGCAAGATTGCCGTCAACACAGTTTTCTTTCTGCTGCTTGTAGAACTGGTGGGGACGGCTTTGCTAGCGTTTTTCGGCATTTCACTTCCCGTTGTTCAGGTCTCAGGAGGGCTAGTGCTGGCCTCGATGGGATGGGGTCTGCTGAATAAGCCTGACGCGCGGGATGCCAGTAAAACGGAGGCGGCACAATCCGGATCGGGCAGCCTCGCGCAACAGACTTTCTATCCTTTGACATTTCCCGTCACCGCTGGTCCGGGATGCATCGTCGTGATGCTGACTTTGAGCGCTCATGCATCCACCCGCAACGTCTTTACCGATGCTTTTGCGCACCTCGGGATATTCCTTGCTCTCGTTGCACTTAGCATTCTAGTGTTCGTCTGCTACGCAAATGCGCCCCGAATCACCCGGCGTATCTCACCGCAAACCGCACATGGAATTTTACGTGTCATTGCTTTTGTGCTCTTGTCGATCGGCGTACAGATTACCTGGAATGGAATGGAGAGCCTGCTGAAGTCGCTGCTGAAAACCTGAGGCATTATCAGGCCCGATGAAACAGAATTGCGAGGAGCGCCGCAACCACCGTGCTCGCGAAATTCACGCCATTATTGCTAATCAGGCCACGCCGTTGTACCGTTGCTCCCAAAAGGCTGTCGAATACGGTACCGAGAAATCCGGCTATCGCGATCACTGTTACGTCGCTTTTTCCGATCCAGGCGACGCTTGCCGCCAGTGCAGCGATCATGAATGCCGCAACCAATCCGGCCACCGTGCCTGGAACGCTGATTCCTCCATCAGTGCCGATGTCGACGCGGTGGCCTGAGGTGATGAGGTAGGCTCGCCTGCCCACAGCCTGGCCGCATTCCGACGACGCGGTGTCGGCCGCTGCTTCCACCAGTGAGGCTGCTGCGGCAATCCGTAAAACTGGCGCAATAATACCGAGAATGGCAAATGCTGCAGCGGCGCCGACATTGGCAAGCACCTGCTTCGCGTTCCGTCCCCGTCGATTTTCGGCAAGACCCATTCCGGCCTTGCGCAGATAGCCGATGCGTGTGGTTATCCATGTCAGGATGAAAACGCCAAGCAGGGTCAGGAACGCAGGAGGTCCTGCCGCAAAATACAGGAGAAAGGCAACCAAGGTGCCAGCCACTGCCCCGCTTTTGTTCACGCCTCGGCTCAGATAGCCGAAAATGCCAAAGAGAATCGTGATCACAAATGCGGCCGGGAGTCGCTCCGTCGGCAGCGGCCGGTCCAGCAGCCACACCCGCTGAATTACGAAGATGGCCGTCGTCAACATCTCTCCAGTGTTGCGCATCGTATCAGTTGGCCCTTTGGCGATGCACGCCGGCGTGAGCCACTGCTGGAGGAATGAATGCCTGCCTCGGTTTGGACGGGGTATTTAACTTTTGGTCTCATCTCGATGCCGGTGCGCCTGTTTTCCGGCGCACGCAGCACTCGTATTTCTTTTCACATGCTTCACCGCCCCGATCACGTGCGCGTGAAACAGCAGCTGATCTGCCCGGTGGAGGAGAAAGTCGTTGGGCGGGATGAAATTGTGAAGGGCTACGAATACCGCAAGGGCGAGTATGTGATTATTGAGCCGGATGAGATCAAGAAAATCGAGCCGAAGACTGCCAAGGCTATGGAGATTCTCGAATTCGTTAAGGCCAGCGAAGTCGATCCCATCTACTTTGAATCTTCGTATTATCTGGTTCCCGACGAGCCCGGCAAACGTCCCTATGCGCTGCTTGCTCAGGCCCTGCAGGAAACGAAGTACGTGGCCATTGCCAAACTCACCATGCACAATCGCGAGTACACGGTGTTTCTGCGGCCGCACGGGGGTGGACTCATGCTCCACACCATGTATTACGAAGACGAGGTCCGCAGGCTGGAAAACTTTGGCAAACCGGACGTTGATGTCCGTGAGTCCGAGGTCAAGGTTGCGCACCAATTGATCGAGGCATTGTCGGCGAAGTTCGAGCCGGAAAAGTATCATGACACCTTCGAAGAGAATCTAAAGGAGCTGATCAAAGCACATCTGGAAGGAAGGGAAGTGACAACCGTTCCGAAGCCTAAGGTCGCTCCCGTCAAAGACCTGATGAGCGCCCTGAAAGAGAGCCTGGCCCAGATGCAGAAAAAGCCACCACAACGCGCGGAAGAGGCTCAGAAAGCCTCTGAAACACACACAAAAAAACGTGCTCCGCGCAAGCGCGCTGCATAGGTCGTTCTGTGAGGCGGAAGTCGCAGGAATTCGAATAGCGTCGGCGGATTGCGGAGCTGTGGGCGAGTTTGTGCCGATCCGAGTACACTGACACCCAGCAGGAGCAACAACAAACGAGGTTTGGTTCTCAGCTTCAGGAGAACCATCTTAATGCAGGGACAGGCGAAACTATTCTGGCTGGAATAGGTATAGCCCTGCAGACGTTTTGCGGGATTTCTGCTTCACCACTACAATAGTTCTTCAACTCACTTTGTGTTACGGAGTTCAGCGGCTAAGTGCCGACAAAATCCAGTTTGGTTCGCAATTATCTATCTCGATCGGGCCGCGCGCTTCTTCTCCTGTTACTTACCTTCGCGTGGGTGTCCTGCGGCGATATCTACCGGCCGGTAGCTAATCCCATCCTTCCTCCCGGCGGCCAGCCTCAGGCAATTCATTATGCGATCGTGGTGGGCGCAAATGGCACCTTAAACGGCGGTGCCGCTACGGTCGACGTTTCCGGCGATACGAATATGGGAAATGCAATAGTCGGAGTGAACCCAGTTCATGCGTCCTTGTACTTCACCAGTTCGGTTGCGGTTACAAATCAAGGAAGCGACTCTGTCTCTATCTATTTCCCCAGTTCACCCACCAACACGGTTACGACTATTAATCTGCCCCCGGGTTCTGCTCCGGTGTATTCCGCGCAGAACGCGACCAACATTTATGTTGCCGATTACGGCCTTAACCAGGTCGCGATCATCAATAGCGCCCTTAAGGCGGCTACTAGTTTCGTAAATGTCGGCCTTCACCCTGTCGGAGTCGCTGTGACCCCCGACAACACCAGGATCTACTGCATTAATCAGGGTGATGGCACTGTCACCGTTATTTCTGCTCTGGACAGTTCCATCGTGACAACCATCCCCGTGGGCCACAACCCAGTATGGGGTGCGATGCGGAGTGATGGCGCGTTCTTTTATGTCGTCAATCAGGCCGACGGAACAGTGTCGGTAATCGATACGGGTGCGCAAGCGGTGGTTGCGACGTTGAGCGTAGGGACTTCTCCTTCTGGCATTTACTACGATTCCAATTTGGCCCGTCTTTACGTTGCCAATACTGGGTCGAACACGGTCAGCGTATTCAATGCCAACAGTGCAGCTCCCACACTGCTGGCGACTGTGACTACTGGGGTTGCTCCCATCGCTGTTACAGCCCTGAGCAATGGAAGCAAGTTCTACGTCGCCAATTCCGTCGACAATACGGTGTCGGTCTTCAACGCACTGAATTTTGCCGCAATGACGACTATCCCCGTTGGTACGAATCCCGTCTGGATTGCGGCCTCGCCTGACGCGACCAAGGTCTACACTCCCAATAAGGGCTCCGGAACTGTTAGCATCATCAACACGACTACGGATACGGTTTCGGTGAATCTCGCAACGCCCAGCAGCGCACCAAGCTTTGTTGCCATCTCGCAGTAGTTCTCAATAGATATAAAAAAGCGGGACTGATGGTTGTCAGTCCCGCAGTTTGCGTTCAGGAGGTTAGGCCCTGGAGGCTGGTTGGGCTCCAAATCTCTAGTCGCCGTCATTTTTACGGCGGCGGTTGTACCGCATTGCGATGTTCATGAATACCGCGCCAGTGTTCGTTTCGAAACACATCACGACGGCCTCTGTGTCTTCGCTGTTGCCGATGCCGCGTGGTGAAGTGTGTACCTCAGGCGGGTGGACCTTGAAATTGAACCCCTGATCGTTGAGCACGGTCACGGCATTCCCGATGACCTGGTTCGCCAGTTCGCAGATTGCCTCCGGCACAAACTCATCAGAATCCGGATTGTTCGTCCCCATCAGCTTGGAAGTGATCACACGGGCGGCTTTCGGTTCGAGATCGAAGATCACGCGACCTTCTATATCGCCGTTGACCAGCACCATGGCGGCAATCCCTTTGCGCCGATACGCCTCTTCTTCCATGCTAACCTCACCGATCGTGGTAGGCGCCTGCAGTGCCTGCGCCAGCACCGCATCGGCGGCATTGATGAAAGGCTGAATCAGTTCCATCTTCACGGTGTCACTCCGGCAGCCGCCTGGGCTGCAGAAGCAGCGGCTGAATCGCCCAGGACGTACTTCACTACTTCGTACAAGACCTCCGGTTTGACCGGTTTCTGCACGAAGTGCCGCGCGCCCTTTTGCAGAGCAGCGATGATGTTCTCCTGGTAGCCGACCGACGACACCATGACGATGCGTGCGTCGGGACTTTGGCGCACGATGCGCTCGGCAGCCTCGATGCCTTCCATCTGCGGCATGGTGATATCCATCAGCACAATGTCGGGCTGCGTACGGGTATACTCCGCGATCGCCGTACAACCATCACCGGCCTCACCCGCCACCTGCCCGCCGAACGACTCGATCATTTTCGCCAGGTTTTTGCGAGCAAAGATCGAATCGTCCACTACCAGGTAACGTATCGGCCGCTGATCCTTACTTCGAACCAGTGGGGTAAACTGCTCCATAAAATCTCACCTCCAGCTCAGCGCCGGATTTCCATCCGGGGCCTCGCAAACGCAAATTTCTTACTCAGCCTCCGCCACGGCCATTACGGATCGTGACCGAGGAGGCATCTGGCACTGTGCAAGCACCGCGTTGGCCAGTGCATCCAATGGCACTACCCGGGCGGCATATCCACGTTCGATCGCCACGCGGGGCATACCGAAAACCACGCAAGATTCTTCCGATTGCGCAATCGTCATCCCACCTGCAGCTTTGATCGCGCCAAGCCCTTCCGCTCCGTCCTCGCCCATGCCCGTCATGAGCAAGCCCACCGCATCGGTTCCGAACTCGCGAGCGACTGAGTGGAACAACACGTCGACAGACGGCCTATGGCCGTTGACTCGCTCTCCATCGGCAAGGACGACCACATTGCCGAGCGGCATTCGTTTCACTTTCATATGCCGGTCGCCGGGGCAGATCAAAACTCTCCCTGCCAGCAGCATGTCTCCGGAACGAGCTTCCTTCACTTCTAAAGCACACGTCTCATCCAGCCGGCGAGCAAACATTTCAGTGAAACCTTCAGGCATATGTTGCACGACCAGAATGGTTGCCGGAAACTCCGCTGGAAAATGCGACAACATGTACTGCAAAGCTTGCGGACCGCCAGTGGAGATTCCGATTGCAACCACCCTGTTGGGGGCCACTGGCCGCCTTGTTTTACGTGTCTTACTGGAAGAGACCTTGGGTTCCGGAACGCTGATCATCTGGCAGCGCGCTGCCACTTTGATTTTGTCGATCAGTTCTTCGGCAACCGCGCTCATGTTATTGGTCGCATCCTGTGGCTTAGCGACGAAATCGAACGCCCCAAGTCCAAGTGCTTTCAGGGTGGCTGTTGCGCCTTCAGTTGTGAGCGAGCTGACTACGATCACCGGCAGCTTGTATTGCCGCATGATCTTGCGCAATGTTTCCATGCCGTCCATGCGCGGCATATCAAGATCGAGTGTCACTACATCGGGCCGCAGGTCGGCAATCTTCTCCATGGCGAACGTGCCGTCCATAGCGGTTCCCACCACCTGGATAGACGTGTCACGTTCCAGGATCTGCGGAATCAGCTTCCGCATCAGAGCAGAATCATCCACCACCAGCACTCGAGCTACGTTATTTCTCATGCTGATGCCCCTATGCCTTCAGCTTTTACCGGCGTTTGAGCAGCAGGAGAAAGCCGCATTCGTCCAAGTCGCTCAACAACAGCCGTAAGATTCAGGATGAGGACTACTGTTCCATCTCCCAGGATCGAAGCTCCACTGACGAGTTCCGTCGATACCAGGTTGTCCTGAATCGCCTTGATGACCAGTTCTTCCTCGCCAACCAGGCGGTTTACAACCAGCCCAAACTTTCGGTCGCCCAGGCCGACAATCACGATGAAGAATTTGTTAGAAGTACCCTGGCCGCCGGGAACCAGTTCGCTGACGCGTACCAGCGTGATCAGTTGCTCCCGCAGTCGCAGGACTTCTGCGTTGTCAACGATATGTACGCTCTGCTCGGTTGCGCGCGTGATCTCGATGACCGAACTCAGCGGAACCGCAAAAATGCGTGTTCCGACGCGGAATAGCAGTGCTTTGATAATGGCAAGTGTGAGGGGCAGTGTGAGCCGGAACGTAGTACCCACTCCTGGGGCGCTGTCGATCGTGATCGTTCCCTTTAAACGCGCTAGTGTGTTGCGGACGACGTCCATCCCTACGCCACGCCCCGAAATTTCCGTCACGCGTTCTGCCGTTGTCACTCCCGATTCGAAAACCAGTTCTGCTTTCTCTGCGTCGTTTAAGCGGCTTGCCTGCTCTGCTGTAATGACACCGTTCTCGATGGCTTTCGCGACAACTCGCTCAATATTCAGACCACGGCCATCATCGGTGACTTCCAGCACAACATGATTGGCCTGGTGATAGGCGTTCAAACGGATAATGCCCTGCGCCTGCTTTCCGGCGGCAATGCGCTCTTGCGGTGTTTCGATGCCATGATCAGCTGCGTTACGCACGAGGTGGGCTAGTGGTTCGGCCAGCGCATCCAGTATGCCTTTGTCGAGATCGGTGTCGGCGCCGCTTACCGTCATGACGATGTCCTTGCCGCACGCCTTTGCCGTATCACGGACGAGGCGAGGGAAGCGGCGAAACAACTGATCGACAGGTACCATTCGGATCTTCATCACCGAGCGCTGTAACGCGTTCAGGACCTGCGACTGCTGTGCCATCGTGTCCAGCAGTTGCGTGCGTAAAGGATCTTTGGGGAAGCGCCTTCCAAATTCTGAGATGCTCTGGTAGAGCATCGATTTTCCGATGATCAACTCGCCAACGAGGTTCATCACCGCATCGATTCGTTCCGCGTCGACGCGAAGCGTGTCAGACCCATTTGTCGAAGTGGAGGGTCTCTTTGTCACGCTCTGTTTCGCCTCGAGATTTGTCCCGGTCGCCAGTGGCGTCGGTTCTGATTCGGTAATACCAAGTACGTCCTGCTCGGTCTCGGAATCCTCGTCGTCTTCATCTTCCAGGATCGCTGCAACCGGTTCCCACAGTGCAATCACTACACGGGACACGACCGCAGGTATATGCAACTTCTGCTCGAGCGTCTGTGGCGGAAGGGATGTGGCTACCGCGAATTCCATGACGTCCGGCATGGTATTGGGAGTGGCGTCTTCCGGATGTTGCGCCAGCACCGTTCCTGCCTGTTGCAGTACGTTCTGAATCAATTGGAGTGCCGCTCCGCGCATCGGGCACTGCGGATCGACACAAACCGCCACACTGTAGACCGGACGACCCCGATTGATGGCGTCGTTCATCCGCGCGCGATCGTACTCTGACCATTCAAATCGTGGCTTGAAATCGGCGCTGCTATTCGCATTCGGCGAGGCGAGCAGCTCGGCCACCATTTTGCGCAGCGGATCGCCGTCAGGAGGTTGCAAGTTTCCTCGATAGGCGGCCAGCATCGCATCGAACATGTCTGCGGCGCTTAAGACAATTTCCGCGAGTGCGTTGCCTTTTGCGGCGGCCATTTCGGGCGTGAGCACGTCTTCCAGCGTGTGTGAAAGCTCACTCAACTCGCGATAGCCACAGGCGGCGGAGTCGCCCTTCAACGTATGAACCGTACGGCGAATTCCGCGCACAATCTCCGTATCCCCGGGGTGTTGCTCCAATTGGAGTCCCTGGTCGTTTAACGCCTGCAGCAGTTCCTGCGCGCTCTCAAAGAAGAGCTGGCGGAGCTCTGCAGCACGTTCATCCGAGAAGAAACTCACAGCTCCACCTCGAGTCGTTGGTATGCGGTTCCATTATTCTGGTGAACCATCTTGAAGCGATCGGTCAAACCAAAGAGGCTTTCTGCGTGTCCAACGAAAAGGTACCCATCTGCGTTCAAGCAACGATAGAACTTGTCAATCAAGCGCTTCTGCTCGGCTTCGTCGAAGTAGATCATCACGTTGCGGCAGAAGATGAAGTCGTTACGCTGCGGCAGGAATTCCGTTTTCAGATTGTGGAAATCGAACTGAACTAGCTCGCGAACGTTTTTCTTAATTTTGTACGTGTCGCCGATCTTGTCGAAATAACGCAGCCGATACATATAGTCGATCGGCTCCATCTGCTGTTCGGTATAGACGCCTTCTTGCGCGGTGCGCAGTGCAGAGTAACTGATGTCTGACGCAACAATTTCCACCCGCCACGGCGGAGGAATCAGCGGCTTTGGTGTCGGCATGTCGAAGGGCAATGGGTTGCGCAGGTAGTAGTACGCGAGCGCATCGCAAATCTGCATGGCCAACGTGTAGGGTTCCTGGCCGGTAGAACATCCCGCGCTCCACACGCGTATCGTCCAATCCCGGCGATCCTGCTTCCGGTGCAGCATGTCTTCCAGAATTGTTTTTTGGAACAGCTCAAGCTGCGGTTTGTTCCGGAAAAAGCTGGTCTCGTTTACCGTGAGGATTTCGAGCAATGCCGAAAGCTCAGCCCTGCCTTCCCGGCTGGTGAGCAGACGGTAATAGCTGTAAAAGGAATCTAACCGGCAGGCCTTCAGGCGGCGTTGCAGGCGGTCCTGTAGAAAATGAGCGCGTCGCTCATCGAAATACATGCCGCATTCCTGGTACACCAGTGTCTGCAGCAGTTTCAGTTCTGGCTCAGTGAGCTGGATGGACGATGTCGCCATGCCTTCTCGCAATCCGTAAATAATCGAAATGGTTTACTTGCATTCGGGCGACCGGCTCTTTTGTGCCTTTTCGCCCACCCGACCCGCTACAGCGGGACTCGCTTTAACTTGCTGCGGCTTCTTCCAAAGCCTCGCCAATGCGGCGCAGTTCGCCCCGCGTGAGCACTTTCTGCAAATCCACCAGGATGATCAAACGATTATTCAGCTTGCCCACCCCAGTGACATACGTGATCTCATTTTCAGCGAAGACATTCGGCGGCGGCTCGACCTGCGCGACCGGCAGTTTCATGACCTCTGATGCCGCGTCCACTATCAAGCCGACGAGCTTGCCCGAGTTCTCCACCACGATCACACGATTCTTTTTGTGCGGTTGGATTTCCTTTTCACCAAACCGCTTGCGTAAGTCGACGACTGATATGATCTTGCCGCGCAGGTTGATCACGCCCTCCACGAATTCCGGGGTTTCCGGAACCTGCGTGATATCCGGTACGCGGACGATCTCGTGTACCAAAGAGACGGGAACGCCATAGGTCTCGCTCCCGATCTTGAAACCAACGATATGGAGGTCGTTATTCATGAAAAACCTCCGTCACTGTCTGGAGAACGCAAAGGCAGCGGTTTGTTCCTTGTTGTTGTTGTTGGAGCCGTTTCCGTTGCCGTATCCGTCTCCGTTTGTAAGGCCGGCGTAATCGAAAGCATTTGCACTTGTCCGGCGTTGTTGGGTCTGCTCCAGGGTAAAGCGATCCATGCTCTCCATCATCATGCGAGACATTTTGGTCATCTGTTCAGCGGAAGCGGCAAGTTCGGTCGAACCCGATGTGAATTGCTGTACCAGCTCGCGCATCCGCTCCATTGCCATTACGACGGCTTGTGCGCCCGAAGCCTGCTCTTCGACTGCCGAATTGATTTCATGTGTGATTTCGTTCAGCCGCGTAGTGGCTTTGGCGATCTGCGATGAGCCGTGCGACTGCTCATTCGTGGCGGCGCCAATTTCCTGCGCGAACTTGAACACTTCCGTTACCACGTTCGAGATCTTCTTCAGAGCGTTGTTCAGATCGGTGCCGAGAGACAGGCCTTCATTCACAATGTTCGTACTCTTGTCCATATTCTCGACTGCACGGCGTGCTTCCTTCTGCATACTCTGGATCAGCTCGGAAATTTCCTTCGTGGACTGAGCCGACTTCTCGGCGAGCTTCCGGACTTCATCCGCCACCACGGCGAAGCCAAGACCGTGCTCACCTGCTCGAGCAGCCTCGATAGCAGCATTCAATGCAAGCAAATTTGTTTGCTCGGCCATATCGTCGATTACCTCGATGATCTTGCCGATATCGTCAGCACGATGGCCGAGGACGTCGATGATTTCCGCCGAGGACTGAATGGAGTTGTTGATCCGGTTCAGGCCGTCGGTCGTCTTCTGCATTGTTCCAATGCCGCTCTGCACTTCTTCGCGGGACCGCTGCGAAATGTCGAGCAGGACTTTGGCGGTATCGGCAACGCGCTGAATCGAGGCCACCATCTCGTCGATCGAGGAGGACGTCTCGCTTACGCTCGAAGCCTGCATCTGCGTGTTCTTGACCATGTTCTGCACGTTGACGCTCATCTCATGCATAGTGCTGGTCACTTCATCAATCGAAGACGACGCCTGGACGCTGAGCTTGGCCGACTCTTCCGAAGCTGAGGCCACCTGGCTCGCTCCGCTGGAAACTTGTGAAGCACTGTCGCGCGTGCCGCTGACCATAGTGCGGAGGCCTTCCACCATTCGCATGAAGGCCAGGGCCAGGGTGTCGCGTCCCGATCGTGGGCGAACCTGGACGGTTAAGTCGCCGCGGGCAATCGCTTCGGAAACCGAGGCCATTTCGCGCAGATAGCCGACCATGTTGGAGAAGCTGCGCCCGAGTTGGCCGATCTCGTCCTGGCGTTGAATATCAATCTGGTGCTCAAGATCTCCCGAGTCGCCGATCTCCCGCGCCACACCCATCAGGTGGCTCAGTGGTTCCGTAATAGATTTCGCGGTTTTGAAGGCGACAACGATTCCGACGCCGAGCGCGATGAATGTTCCAATAATCGTGATTGCTAGCGTGATGTTGCCGGCAAAACTGTCACTTTTCTGTTCGTCATCTAATTGCTTTTGGTTCAGCTGCTCAAGTTGATCGATGACTTGAGCGGAATTTCGAGTAAAGGAGCCGGGGTCGAGCTGCAGATATTGAATCTGTAAATCAGCTACGGTCGCATTGCCACTATCAACTTGCTTGCGTTTTTCAAGCAGGGGGCGAGCAAATCCGTTCTCCCATTGCGTCTCGCTATCACCGAGCCTCGTCAAAAGCGTGCGCTGCTGATCGGAGTTCACTTTGCTGGCCGTCTCGCGAATCAGGTCCTGGGCTTTGCGGATGCCGTCGATCATATTGGTAACTTCTCGCGAGTCTCCGCTGAGCAGATAGTTAGCCAGGTATTGGCGATTCTCCATGATCTGATTACGGATCTTCTTGGTCGCCTGCCCCAGGTCCCACGCGTGTGTAGCCGAATCCCGGGCCGCATGCTCGCGTTCGACCGCGATAATATTTACCAGGCAGAGAACCACCACCGCCGCCAGGATGATTCCAAAATTGATGTACAGCCGCTTGCTGATTGTCATCGCTTCTCGCCTCCGCCAGTTCGCGCGATGGTTATCGCCCTCAGTTGGCTTTGCTACGGGTATTACTCTGCGCCGGCAAAGGTGAACTCCACCGTGGTGGTCGTTTCCTCAGAAGCCGGTTCGTACTTCCACTTCTTTACCGCCTCTACCGATGGTTCGATCAGAAGAGGATGGCCGCCCAACGGCTTTACGCTCTTTACATTGCCGTTCGGAGCGATCACGATCATGACCCTGACCTTCCCAGTTACGTTCATGCGCCGCGCCAGATCCGGATAATCCGGGCTAATCTTGATTCGTACCTTGCGGTCTTCCTCTGACCAGGCCCGATTGGGAGCAACCGCTGTCCCCGCCACTAACGCCAGAATTGCAACTATGAAGACTCGACGAAATGAAGTTGTGAACACAGCTCCTCCTGAGCTCACACAAAGAGAGTCATGAGAGACAATGCAAAGCGGCTGCCAGCTTGGGACGACAGTGCGGCACTTGCGGGAATTGAAGGTAAGTAACTGAAAACTAGTATGTTAGATGGAATATTCTGGTCTGCCCGGGCAACGACATCGCGCCAATATCACCCTGATTCGTCTCATTCCATCGTCATCTTTTGACATTCCATCTCAAGCTGAGAATCGTCTCGCGTTACCCCTTGGGCGACCCCGAGGGTAAATACCTTGACTCAAAATGAGATTGCAGAGTACTTTGCGGTTTCCGCCCTGCAGTTTGGGACCTTTGCGCCATGAGTGCCGGCCACAAAGCGCAGTTGTCTACACCATTGTCTTCAGAGCAATCCTTACAGCGTCTCCTGCTGGAATTATCGGAAGCCATGGCGCGCGGCGAGGACCTGATCCAATGCTTTGTCTCGCGTTTGGGACAATTGCTGCCCGCCGAAACCGTGCTGTTGCTCCAAAGAGCCGGCAGTCACTATGTCGCCGCGGCGGTTCGCTCCAGCAGCAAAGAAACTGAACTCAGAATCGGCCAGGCGTTCCAAGACGGCCGTGCTGCCGTTCTGGCGCATTTGGCCGATCAGGCTATTGCCGCCGGAAGCAGTATTGTCGTGACAGTGAGCAGCCTCACTATTCCCGCGGACTTTGTATTTCCGTCCGGTGAGATTCTCGTCGTGCCTATGCATGTTCGCCAGCAAATGGGGGTTTTGTTGGTGCATGCCCGCCAGTCGGGTGCGTTTTCCGAGCGGGAGAAGAATCTCGCATCGGTGATTGCCGGCTTTGCTGGCCTGGCATTGGCGAACGCCGATCTCTACGCAACCGCAACCGAGCGGTCTCGCGAACTGCAGCAACTTCTGGAGATCACTTCGGAGTTGAGCGTTGTCGCCGACATGGACGAATTCTTTCGCAAGTTCGTGGTGCGAGCCGCGGAGTTTCTGTCTTTCACCCGGGCTGCCATCGGACTGGTGGAAGGAAACCATTGTGTTATCCGCTGGATGGCGGAGAAGGGAACAGCCAGGCCAACGAACCTGCGTCTCGCCGAGGCATTCTCGAAGCGCATGCTCGCCAGCGCAGAACCGATCTACAGCGATAATGCCTCGAATCTGCCGGATTTGGATGCCCACACCGCCGCCCAATTGAGCATCAGGCAGTACCTTTCGGTACCCTTGCTGGATGGGGGGCGCCACCCGATCGGCCTCCTAGCCGTCTTCGACCGGCGTGATGAGGCTGCCATCTCGAGCGAAGACATGCGCCGGGCGAAAGCGCTGGCCGCAGAAGTCGCGGTCGTATTGGAAGCAGCGCACAACCTGCACGTTTCTGAACAGCACCGCAAACGCTCCGAGGACTTGATGAACTTGGCGCTGGAGCTGAATTCTTCGCTGCGCCTGCCGGAGTTTGTCCGAAGTTTTACACGACGTGCAGCGGAGATGCTGGGTGCCCGCGTTTCTTTGTTGGCGCTTGCTCAACGCACATCCGTGGAAGTGGTGGTCGTTCACGATGATCTCAAGAGCCTCGATCGCGGTATGGTACGCCGCCTGAATGTTGCGCTGACGGACCTTGCCGCACAGTCCAACGAACCTATCAGTTCCGGGTCGGCGGACACATTGATCGGCTCCTCACTGGCAGCAGCCCTCGGCTGGAATGAGCTGACGCTAGCCCGGTTGCGCGGCAGCGACAACGAGTTAATCGGAATCCTCTGCTTAATCGATCGTACGGAGAAGCTTTCTACCGTCGATCACAATTTAATCAAGGCGCTGTCGGCGCACGCCTCCGTGGCCCTGGAGAACTCACGCCTGTTTACCAGGATGGACCAGGCGAATCGCCATTGGGTCGAAATTTTCGATTCCATTACGGACTTCATCGTCGTACACGACGAAACTAACAACGTTCTGAGAGTGAATCGCAGCCTCGCTGATTTCATCGGCGTACGACCTGCCGAATTGATCGGCATCAGCATGCGGGCGCTGGTTGCGATGGCGGCCGATAGCAGCACCCAGCCGTGTCCCTTCTGCCGTGTTGGCCTTGATGGAGCCGATGAATACATTCATCCGGTCCTCGAACGCACGTACCTGGTTTCGACATCGCGAATTCACGGTTCACTCAACGAAGGTTTTCAGACCATCCATGTTCTAAAAGACATCACCGATCGCCGCGAGGCCGAGCGCCGTTATCGCGAGCTGTTCGATACCATCCAGGAGGGGCTGTTCTTCTCTACGCCGGAGGGGCGGTTCATCGAAGTCAATGACGCGCTAGTGCGAATGCTTGGCTATGACAATCGAGAAGAGTTACTGCACATTGACATAACCACTCAACTCTATCTCTCTCCGCCGCAGCGAGACCAGTTCCGGCGGGAAATCGAAAGAACCGGGACGCTGCGAAATTTCGAAGAAACATTGCGCCGCAAAGATGGATCACTGATTCATACCCTCCAGAATGCCTTTGCAGTGCGCGATTCTCAAGGGCGCACGATCCAGTACCGCGGATTAATTCTCGACGTAACCGAACAAAAAGTGTTCCAGGTGGAATTGCAGCGGCAGCGCGACTTCAATAGCAAAATCCTGAATGCTACCCAGAGCATGATCCTCGTCGTAGATACGGCAGGCCTTATCAGTTACGCAAACCGGCGTTGTTTTGAGGCTGGCGGCTATCGGCACGAACAGCTTCTCGGTTCGCGCTTATCCGACCTGGTACCTCCGCAGAAGCGCGACGGGTTCGTGGAAGCACTGGAGAGCACGATTCAAGGTCACCAGGTCGACAACCTCGAGATGCCAATCCTGCTTGGGCGCGGACGAGCGGCACAGTTCGCGGTAAACATGAGTCCGATGCGCGATGAGAGCGGTGCGGTCACGAGCATAGTGGTGGTAATGACCGATATCACGGACGCCGCGATGTTGCAGGCCAAACTCATGCACACCGAGAAGATGGCTGCCGTGGGCCAGTTGGTTTCGGGTGTGGCGCACGAGGTAAATAACCCATTGACCGCGATCCTCGGCTTCGCGGATTTGCTGAACGACCATCCTGATGTCCCCGAATTTGCCAAGGCGGACCTTCGCGTAATCCTTGAAGAAGCACAGCGCACAAAACAGATTGTGCAGAACTTGCTCAGCTTTGCTCGCCAGATGCCGCCGCAGCGTAAGCCTCTGCGCGTTAATGCAATCCTGCGTCAGACGCTCGCACTCAGGGCGTACGATCTTTCCAACCGCGGTGTGCGCATTGTGGAGAAGTTTGATCCGGAACTGCCCGAGGTTGTGGGCGACGGACACCAGATTCAGCAGGTATTCCTGAACATTCTCAACAATGCCTACGATGCCGTGAACGAAAGTAGCGGTCCCGGTCAGATCGAAATTGAAACATCGCACGCGAACGGCTTTGCCGAGATCATCTTCCGGGACAACGGTCCGGGAATCACTTATCCGGAGCGCATCTTCGATCCGTTTTTCACGACGAAGGAAGTAGGCAAGGGTACTGGGCTTGGGCTCAGCATCTGCTATGGCATCGTTCGCGAACATGCGGGCGAGATCCTGTGCCACAACAACCCGGATAGCCCGGGTGCGGTTTTCACGGTTCGACTACCGCTCGCTTCTGAACGTGTACCGTCCCACGTTATGGGAGCCCTGAAATGAGCTTTGCCTCGGCAGCAGCCCGCTCGCTTCCAATTCTGCTAATCGAAGACGAGCCGTCGGTGTTGTCTTTCGTACGAACGGCACTGGAAAGAACGGGCTACTCCGTAACCGCGGTTACAAGCGGAGCGCAGGCGTTGGAATTGCTTCAGTCCGGCGATTTCATGGGGATCGTTTCCGATATGCGCACGCCGGGAGGCGTCGATGGCTCGGATGTGCATGCATGGTTGTCGGCGAACCGCCCGGAATTGGTGTTGCGCCTTATTTTTATAACCGGCGACATCGTGAATGAGGATACCGCTGCGACGCTGCGGCAGACGGGCGCACCCTGCGTAGAAAAGCCATTTCGTATTTCGCAACTGCTAGACGTGGTTCGTAAGGTCATGGGAACCCCGCAATGAGTGATGATTTTCAAGTTCGTTTTTTGATCGTGGATGACGAGCAAAGCATTCGCAAGCTGTGCATGACCATTGGATCATCTCTTGGGTTCCATTGTCTGGAAGCGGAGAGCGCCGAGGCTGCGTTGGCTCTCCTGGAGACGGAATCCCCAGATATCGCCCTGGTCGACCGACGTTTGCCGAACATGTCGGGCGATGACTTGCTCCGTCAAGCCAAGGCGCTGCTTCCTCGTACCGAATTCGCAATCATCACGGGTCATGGATCCATCGAGTCTGCTGTCGAAGCTATGAAGCTCGGCGCCTACGACTACATCACCAAGCCGTTCGGAGCGGGGCAACTGAAACTGCTGCTGCAGAGGATGAAAGATAAGGTCCGCCTGGTTGCGGAAAACGAATACTTGCGGCAGGTCGTCAGCAACGAGATGGAATTGAACGTTATTGACGGCACCTCGGCAAAAATACAAGACGTCTTGCGCATGATCTCGCGCCTGAAGGACACGCGTACTCCGGTACTCATCGTCGGGGAAAGTGGGACTGGAAAGGAATTGGTCGCGCGAGCCATTCACTTTCGTGGCTCTTTGCGCAAACGACCCTTCGTTGCTGTGGATTGCGGATCTCTAGTTCCTACACTGATCGAAAGCGAGTTGTTCGGCTATGAGCGAGGTGCCTTCACTGGGGCTTTGAAATCGAAAGAAGGATTATTCGTAGCCGCAAATGGTGGAACGATATTCCTGGACGAGATCGGCGAATTGCCACTTGAAATGCAAGCCAAACTTCTCCGCGTATTGCAGGAAAAAGAGATTCGTCCGGTTGGCAGCAATCAGCGGCATAAAATTGACGTGCGCGTAATCGCCGCCACGAACCGCGATTTGGAAGCCGCTTATCGAGCAGGCACTTTCCGCAAAGACCTCTACTTCCGATTGAACGTCGTAACGATTGCTCTTCCGCCTTTGCGCGAGCGCCGCTCCGACATTCCCGCGTTGATCCAGGCTTTTCTCGCTCGCTACGCCCCGAATCACAAGATCACGCTTACAACCGCAGCGATGAATTCGTTCCTGCAATATGAATGGCCAGGCAATGTTCGTGAGTTAGAGAATTGCATCGAACGAGCGGTGGCGCTTGGTAACGGAAACGTGATCGATGTGCAAGACCTTCCGCCTTCCATCCGATCCGCTTCGCCGGAACCGGTGAGCCGCCCGGAAGGCGCGCCTGCTGCCAGCAATCTGGAGGACCTGGAAAAGGAAACAATACGGCGAGTCTTCGAACAGGCCAAAGGAGATAAAGTGCTGGCGGGAAGGCTGCTCGGCATCAGCCGTGCGACACTCTATCGTAAGTTGAAGCGGTACAACATTGATTTTGCAGAACTGAAATCAACCGCCGCCGCCTCGCCGAACTAATCCGCTTACCTTAATACTTTCGAAAGTAGGCGATGCGGCAAAAGGCTATCCCGCCCGCAGCTGTTTGCATCCTAACTGCCTGCCACTTCGGGGAGAAAACGAGGAGAATTGAGCATGAAGAAGGTTTTTGCGTTAGTGATCGCGAGCGCTCTGTCGGGCTTCTGCTTCGCGCAGGGCACCGCCGGCAGTGCAACAGGAAACTCCCAGACAGGCACGTCCGGATCGGTAGGAGCGCAGTCCGGTTCCAGTTCGACTGATACAGGCACGCAGGGCAGCACGAGCACCGAACAGACCCGGACCAAGAGCAAGAAGCATAAGAAACATCACAAAGGTAGCAGCAGCAACACTGGTACGAGTTCCAGCGGAAGCGGGTCGATGGGTTCCAGCACTGGATCGGGCGGCACCGGATCGACCGGCACCAGTGGCACTGGCAGCACCACGACTCCTCCCCAGAAGTAATTGTCAGATTCAGAGTTCCATTAGGTGCGGGCGTTGCCTGCACCTTTATTTTTGCCGCTCGTCGCCGCCGCTGCATGTTCAGCCATCACAGAATTTCCTAATTCCCGCCGATACATTCAGAGATAGTTACGGAGCCTTGCGCATGTGTCTCGCGATTCCCGGGAAAATTGTCTCGATTGAAGACGCTGCAGGTCTGAGGCAGGCGCGTGTTCAATTTGGAGGCATCATCCGCGAAGCTTCGCTGGAACTCGTTCCTGAGGCACAGATAGGTGATTACGTTCTCGTACACGTCGGCTTTGCTATCAGCCGGATCGACGAGGACGAGGCAAAGCAAACGCTCGCCGATTTGGAGCAAATGGCACGGCTGACCGAAGAGGTTGGTGCCGATGAGATGCCAGAACATTCCGTGCAGAATGGTCCGTCGCGGCAATGAGATATATTGACGAGTTTCGCGACCCCCGCCTTGCCAAGTCTCTCATTGCAGATATTGTGCGGCACGTCACCCGCCCGTGGGTGCTGATGGAAATTTGCGGCGGGCAGACACACACGCTGGTCCGCTATGGTTTCGACGAATTGCTGCCCAGATACATCGAGTTGGTTCACGGTCCTGGTTGTCCGGTGTGCGTTACTCCACTGGACAGCGTGGACAAGGCGATCGCAATCGCCTCGCGTCCCGATGTGATCTTCGTTTCTTATGGCGACATGCTGCGCGTGCCGGGGTCGAAGAGCGATCTCTTCCAGGTGAAAGCCGCAGGAGGCGACGTTCGCGTTGTTTATTCTCCCTGCGAAGCCGTCAAGATTGCGGAGGCAAATCCTGATCGCCAGATTGTTTTCTTTGGCGTTGGTTTCGAAACAACAGCTCCCGCGCATGCATTGACGGTCTTGCAAGCCCACCGACTTGGTCTGTTGAACTTTTCTTTGTTGGCGTCGCACGTGCTGGTTCCTCCGGCTATCGAGACTTTGCTGCAATCGCCAAGGAACCGGGTACAAGGATTCATTGCGCCGGGACATGTCTGCACAATTGTCGGTTACAAGGAATATGAGCAGCTCGCCGCTCGCCATCACGTTCCAATCGTGGTTGGCGGATTTGAACCTACCGATCTGCTGGAAGCAATTCGCGAATTGATTCTGCAACTGGAAACAGGCCGCGCGGAAGTAGTCAATCAGTACGCGCGATCGGTTTCTCGCGCGGGAAATCTCGCCGCGCAACAGGCAATCGAGTTGGTATTCGAGAGGTGCGACCGAAGGTGGCGCGGTATTGGCTTTATTCCAAAGAGCGGAATGCGTATTCGTGCGGAGTTTGCGCAGTACGATGCGGAGCGGGTGTTCGGCATCGAGGAGAGCGGTGCGGAAGAGGCTTCGGAATGCATTGCCGCTGATGTGCTGATGGGATTGAAAAAGCCGATGGATTGCCCGGCGTTCGGAAGTGTCTGCGTCCCAGAATCACCTCTAGGTGCACCGATGGTTTCTTCAGAAGGTGCCTGCGCCGCGTATTACCGTTATCGTCGGCACGAAACACAAGCGAGCGGCGAGGTCCATTAATGTCGAAGTTTCCCGAATTCGATGGTGTGCTCACTTGCCCAGTTTCGGTGGGAGTCTCGGAGCGAATTCTGCTTGGGCACGGCAGCGGTGGCAGACTGTCGGCGGAACTAATCCAGTCGGTTTTCCTGCCTGCCTTTGACAACACAGCATTGAATCACTTGAACGATCAGGCCATTGTAGATTTTGCTGGCAAGCAGCTCGCCATTACCACCGATACATTCGTTGTGAAGCCGCTTTTTTTCCCTGGTGGCGACATCGGCTCGCTAGCCGTGCACGGCACCATCAATGATTTGGCTATGGGCGGCGTGCAACCTCTCTATCTCTCGGTCGCTTTTATTTTGGAAGAAGGATTGGAGATCGATGCTCTTCGACGGGTCGTAACGTCTTTGCAGCGCGCAGCCGAAGAAGCCGGGGTACAGGTAGTCACCGGTGATACAAAGGTCGTCGAGAAAGGTCATGGGGACGGCCTGTTCATCAACACTACGGGAATCGGTATCGTGCCGGGCAGACTGCATCTTTCGGCCGATCAGGCAACTCCGGGTGATCGAGTGATTCTCAGCGGTCCGATTGGCGATCATGGCATTGCCATTCTCGCGCAGCGCGAGGGACTGTCCTTCGAAACCACCATTCAAAGCGACTCCGCGGCACTTCATACCCTGGTTCGGGCGATGCTGCAAGGAGTGCCATCAGGTGCGATCCGTTGCATGCGCGATCCCACCCGAGGCGGCCTTTCCAGTACTGCAAATGAAATAGCCGCTCAATCGAAAGTTGGTATCGTCCTCCAAGAGGAGAAGATTCCGGTTCGCGAAGAAGTGCGCGGGGCATGCGAGCTCCTTGGTTTGGATCCGTTGTATGTCGCTAACGAGGGCAAGCTTGTTGCAGTGGTGGATCCGGCTGCTGCGGAGGCTGTGTTAAAAGCGATGAGGGCGCATCCGTTAGGTCGCGAAGCTTGCATTATCGGAACAGTGACAGAGTCGAACCGCGGAACCGTGGTGATGCGAACTGCGTTCGGCACCATGCGCATCGTGGACATGCTTCCTGGTGATCAGTTACCGAGAATCTGCTAAAGCCATGCACGAACTCTCCATCGCCGAATCAATCCTGGATGCTGTCGAACGACAGGCGGCGGATCATCCGGACGCACGCTTCCACAAGATAGGCTTGCGTATCGGTGAGCTCTCCGGCATCGACGCCGATGCTCTGAACTTCAGCTGGCACGCCGTTACCCAGGACACCAGCTATCAGCAGACGGCATTAGAGATTGAATTCTGTCCACGACGCCACCGCTGTGAGCAGTGCGGGCAGCAATTCACCGTCCACGATTACCGGACAGATTGTCCACGATGCAGGGACACGAACACCACTTGCATCGGTGGGGAAGAATTGGATATCGCTTACTTGGAAGTGGAGGAGTAATGACTACCCGAGTGCCAGTAGAGAAGAAGGTCCTGAATGAGAATCAAATTGTGGCGAATGAACTGCGCGACCGCTTCCGCGAAAACGCGGTTTTTTGTCTAAATCTGATCAGCTCGCCTGGGTCGGGCAAAACAACGCTATTGGAGAAGACTCTCGACCGGCTCCCGCGTAATACCCGTGTTGCGGTGCTTGCGGGTGATATCCAGACAGAGAACGACGCCAATCGTTTGAAGCGGAGCGGCTTCCCAGTGAAGCAAATTACCACCGGCGGCACTTGTCATCTTGATGCCCGCATGGTTCAGAAACATCTCGAAGACTGGCCACTCGAGGACATTGATATTCTGCTGATCGAGAACGTCGGCAACTTGGTGTGTCCGTCAAGTTACGACCTGGGCGAGGCAGCAAAAGTTGTGCTGCTAAGCGTTACAGAAGGCGAAGATAAGCCGCTCAAATATCCGTCGATTTTTTTCAAGTCCGAGTTAGTCGTGATCACCAAGCTCGATCTTCTGCCCCACGTGCCTTTCGACCTGGCAAAAGCGCGGGAAAATTGTCTACGAGTTCATCCCGGTGTAGAGATCGTGGAAGTCGCCGCCATCAACGAGGCGGGTCTGGATCAATGGATGACGTGGCTGCGTAAGCGCCAGGATGCCACGTCGAAAAGCCGCACTGCCGTTCTGATTAATTAAGTTGCGAATGGACGGCCTTGCCATGGGAAGCCACTCACGTGGAGATTACGACATCGACAGTTCGCCGGAAGTTTGAAATCACTGGCATTGTGCAAGGTGTGGGTTTCCGACCCTTCGTTTATCGTCTCGCGACTGAATCTCGGCTCTCCGGACACGTTCTCAACGATTCACGAGGCGTGCAAATTGAAGTTCAGGGCCCGCCAGAGTCAATTGAAGCCTTTGCTGCGCGTATTCGCAATGAAGTCCCGCCGCTTGCCCGAATAACCAGCTTTTCCGCCTTTGAAGTTGCCCTGGATCCACGGCCTGATGGCTTCCGAATTGTCGAGAGCCGTTCCGGCTCAGAGCAGCGTGTCCTCATCTCGCCAGATATTGGAACCTGCGACGATTGTCTTTGCGAACTGCTTGATCCAGATGATCGACGGTACCATTATCCCTTTATCAATTGCACAAATTGCGGGCCTCGATTCACTATCGTTCGCGATATTCCCTACGACCGGGCACTTACGACAATGTCAGTGTTTTCAATGTGTCCGGATTGCCAGCAGGAATATAACGACCCGACGAACCGGCGCTTTCATGCGCAGCCGAATGCCTGTTGGAAATGCGGACCGAAGCTGCGGGTTGTAGCGAATAATGCTGATGGAACTTCAGCCCGAGATGAACCTGATAGGCCGCTTCGAGCAACCGTCGATCAGCTTCGCGCGGGTCGCATCGCCGCTATAAAGGGACTTGGTGGTTTTCATCTAGCCGTCGACGCTACTAATGTTGCAGCGGTAGAACGCTTGCGGATTCGCAAACACCGTATCGAGAAGCCGCTCGCGGTCATGGTTCCGGACATCGCGACCGCCGAGCGCTTCTGCGAGGTCGACGAAAAGTCGCGACAGTCGTTACTCGGCCCCGAGCGGCCCATTGTACTGTTGCAGAAACGCGAAGGCATCGAGATTGCCGAAGCGGTGGCGCCGGGAAATCGAGAGCTTGGCATTTTTCTTCCTTACACTCCGCTGCATCACCTGCTCTTTACGGAAGGCAGCTTTTCTGCGCTGGTGATGACGAGCGCGAACCTCAGCGAGGAGCCCATCTGCATTGAGAACGATGAAGCGCTGCGCCGTCTAGCTGAAATTGCCGACTGCTTTCTGTTTCACGATCGTGAAATCCTGATTCGCAGCGATGATTCAGTCCTTCGAGTTGTTGACGGTCGCCCACGCCAGATACGCCGCTCGCGCGGATTCGTGCCTGTGCCGGTTTTCGTCGATCATCACCTGCCAAGCATTCTCGCTGTCGGAGGACAACTGAAGAACACAATCTGCTACGCGCAAGGAACTACGGCCTTCCTGAGCCAGCATATTGGCGACCTGGAGAACCTCGAAAGCTACGGGTTCTTTGGCGAAGCCGTGCAGCACCTCGGCCAGATTCTGGAGATGCACCCTCGGACCGTCGCTCACGACCTTCACCCTGGATACTTCTCGACCCAGTGGGCGCTAAAGCAGAAAGGAGTGAATCTGGTCGGCGTACAGCATCACCACGCACACATTGCCAGTTGCATGGCGGAAAATCATCTCGACGGCGAGGTCATTGGTTTTGCACTGGACGGCACCGGCTATGGCACCGATGGCCATATCTGGGGTGGGGAAGTGCTCATTGCCGATTATGCCGCCTTCAAGCGTACTGCGCACTTTGAATATGTGCCGATGGCCGGAGGTGAAGCCGCGATTCGCGAGCCCTGGCGTATGGCCGTAAGTTATCTCTGGCATCACTTCGGAAGATGCTTCATCAAGCGTGATCTGCGATTTCTTCGACCACAGAGCCCGCGATCGATCGAGGTCATGTGCCAAGCATTGGAAAAAGGAATCAACTCGCCGCTCACATCGAGCGTCGGGCGCCTCTTCGACGCTGTATCCGCAGTTTGCGGTGTTCGTTCCACGGTGAGTTACGAGGGGCAAGCAGCAATCGAGTTGGAGATGCAGATCGGCAATGCAGTCGAAGAATCCGCGTATCGAATCGATCTGGAAGAAGGAGACGGTTGTACTCTATTCAAGACTGGTCCGCTATTTGAGGCGATTCTTTTCGATATTGCCGATGAGCTTCCGATCAGCTTGGTCAGTTCTCGTTTCCACAACGCCATCGTTAATGTGCTACTCGAGGCCGCACTGCGGCTCCGGGAACGCACCGGACTAAACCGCGTTTGCTTGAGCGGAGGAACCTTTCAGAACGTTTATTTGTTCACACATCTGCAGGGGCGGCTGCGTGGTGCCGGTTTCGAAGTGTACTCGCACTCGGAAGTTCCAGCGAGCGATGGCGGAATCAGTCTGGGTCAAGCCATGATAGCGGCGCACCAGGTTCGCGCGGACCAGAAACACTGAAATAAAATCATTGCGTGCAATTCGAACTTACAGGTATAGAAGCTCGCGTTCTCGGATCTCTCGCCGAGAAAGAAACAACCACTCCCGATTACTATCCTCTTTCTCTGAATGCGCTGGTCAACGCCTGCAACCAGAAATCGAATCGCGATCCTGTCATGAATGTGGACGAAGATGCGGTTCGTGATGCACTCGATTCACTAAGCGGCAAAGGGCTAGCCACTGCAGCGAGCAGCGCCGAAAGTCGTGTAACCAAGTACGAGCATCGACTTCAGGAAGTTTTCAACTTTACTCGCGGTGAGGCTGCGATTATGTGCGCATTGCTCTTGCGAGGTCCGCAGACGCCCGGCGAATTGCGCGGTCACACTGAGAGGATGTATCAGTTTGCCGAGCTGGCGGACGTGCAGAGCACTCTTCAGCGCCTGATGCAGCGTGAGGAGCCTTTAGTTCACGTTCTTCCTCGTCAACCGGGAACCAAGGAGGCGCGCTATATGCACCTGCTTTCGGGGGAGAACGTCGCCCAAGCGCCTCAGACGACGACGGAAGTGAGCCCCGCCGATGTTGACCGCATTTCGCGCCTGGAGGACACGGTGCAAGCACTGCAATCGGAACTGGCCGACGTGAAAGCACAGCTCGCAGCATTTCGCAGACAATTCGAATAGCTTATTCGTGAACGCCCAACTGCCAGAACAGGAATGACCAGATGTCCGTCCAGTCCTCCACTTGCTTTGCAATCGGCTTATCCAATCCGTGTCCAGCTTTCGTGTCCACTTCGAGCAGAATTGGATTGGATCCGCCATTCGCCGCTTGTAGACGCGCTGCCATCTTCTTCGCGTGCATTGGATCCACGCGCGTATCCGTATCGGCCGTCATGATCAAAGTCGCCGGATATTTCGTTCCATCGACCACATGATGGTAGGGCGAATATGCATATAGCCACTTAAACTGATCGGGATCATCCGCTGACCCGTATTCCGGAATCCATAGCTTGGCTATCTGGAAATTCTGATAACGCAGCATATCGAGCAACGGCACCTGGCAGACGACTGCCTTGAACAATTCGGGATGCTGCGTCAGTGCGGCGCCGACCAGCAAACCTCCGTTGCTGCGACCACGAATTCCGAGATGATCGGTGTCCGTGTATTTCTGCGCGATCAGGTACTCGGCCGCTGCGGCGAAGTCGTCAAACACGTTCTGCTTGTTGCCGAGCATGCCTGCGGCATGCCACTTCTCGCCGAACTCGCTGCCACCTCGAAGGTTTGCGTCGGCATAGACGCCGCCGTGCTCCAGCCAGATGAAGATCGCGCGCTCAAAGCTCGGCGTGCGGCTCAGGTTGAAGCCGCCGTATCCTGTCAGAAGCGTCGGGTTTTTGCCATTCAGCACCAGCCCCTTTTTGCTGACGATGAACATGGGCACGCGTGTGCCATCGTTGGAATGGAACCAGACCTGCTTCACTTCATACTGCTTCGAATCGATCGGCGCATTCACCTTCGCCCATTCCGAGGTCTTTTTACTCGCGATCTCATATCTCAGAATCGTCGGCGGGATCGTATACGACTGAAATTCCAAGAATGCTTCCTTGCCATTTGCTTCGCCCTGCAGCCCCGACACTTTTCCCAGCGTAGGGAGCTTAACTTCGTTGATCAGCTTTCCATCGAGTCCGAATACCTTTACATGCGAAGTCGCATCCTGCTCGTATTCAGCGACGATCTCTCCTCCCACAATGCGGAATTCTTTCAGGACGGCATCTGTCTCCGGGATAATCTCGCGCCAGTTTTTGCGGTCGGGATGTTCTGCGGCTGCGACGCATAGGCGGAACATCGGCGCTCCGTCGTTCGTCATGATGTAGACATTTCCACGGAATGTCTTGGCTTCGTAAAGGTGCGGCGCGCCGGCAACGACGGTTGTAGGCGGCGCCTCGCTCGTGGTGTCCTTTAGAAAGACTTCGCTCTTCGCCCAACCCTGCTCCACGTTGATCGCGAGCCAGCGGCCATTTTCAGAAAGATCAAGGTTCGGCCAGTCCTGCGCGTCGCGACCAGCGCCAAAGATCAGCGGGTCCTTTTCCGGATAGCTGCCCAAGGCGTGATAGAAAACGTGGCGGTTGTACATTTCCTGTCCGCGCGGAACTTCGCCCGGTTTTGGATAGCGCGTGTAATAGAAGCCCGTGCCGTCGGGCCTCCACTGCAGGCTGGCGGCGCGGGTGCGCTCGATGGTATCGCGGAGAAGTTTGCCGGTGGCCGTCTCAATCACGTGCAGAGTGCTCAGCTCAGATCCGCTCGGCGAAGTACCGTAAGCGACGTACCTGCCATCGTGGCTCGGAAAAAACCAGTCCAGCGCAATGGTGCCGTCGGCCGCCTGCCGGTTCACATCGACCAGTACGCGGTCTTTTCCATTCACGCCCTCGCGAACATACAGCACCGGCTGATTCTGCGTGCCCTCACGGCGCTCGTAGAAATAAGAACCGCCACCCGTTTTCGGCGACCTCACATTGCCGATTTCCAGCAACTGTTGCAGGCGCGCGTGGATCTTGTCGCGCCCAGGCAGCGGATCGAGCACGCTGCGCGTGTACGCCGCCTCTTCCGCGACGAACTGCTGAGTCTCCGGACTGCGCGCATTTTCCAGCCAGCGGTAAGGGTCGGGGATCTTCACCCCGTACAGATCGTCGACGACGTTGTCCTTGCGCGCTTTTGGGGGTTTTAGCGCTGTCTTTGGAATGGACGAGCCAGCACCGGATTTGTCGGTGGAACTGATGGCGGCGAACAGTAGCAAGGAAGAGAAGAAGATGAAGAAAAAAGTCATGAGCGCGAAACTGCTTCGCATGGCAACTCCCAATGGAAGCGCAGGATTGGACTTTCAAAGAGCAATGAAAGAGGTTAACAGAAATCCTTGTACCTGCGGGCAGCCGCCCACTGCTGGAAACCTATGCCATTACCAATGCAGAGGGAAAGCTAGTGAACGCGAGTGGGGATCAGCTACACGATCTCCGTGCACCCTGACGATCTCTTTGACCCTGATGATCTCTTTGACCCTGACGCAGGAATCCGTTATAAATAGGTAGGCTTTTCCACAAAGCCCGACAACCTTAGCGCGTGCGCCGCACCCTGCGCACAGACACTCCTCAGTAGCTCAATGGCAGAGCATCCGGCTGTTAACCGGAGGGTTGTAGGTTCGAGTCCTACCTGAGGAGCCATTCTTTCTTTGGGTTACGCGACCCAGCAA
>JAJPJE010000115.1 GCA_021324365.1 Terriglobia bacterium
ACAGCTATGGAAAGCTGCTTCGCAGCTAACGCCTCGCGGATGCGCTTGATCGCTACGTCAAAATCCGCGTCCATTAGATACGTGATCGTAGGCTCTCGATCACCCATTATGACTCGGGTGTTTTCCATTTCAACTCTCTAGCTGCAAGCAAATGACCATCCAAGGGGCCGGCCGGATCGACGCGAATATTGGGCTCATGCGCGCGACGCGCACCTCAAATCGGGCAGAGGTGCGCCATTTCAGGCTTGGTTAAGTTCGTCGTCCTCAATACGCCCTTCACGAGTACGGTCGGCGCACCTTTCAATGGCCTCAGTCGTGCAGCTGTTCATGCATGGAAGTAATAGCGCTCTCCTCAAATCGTCCAGCTCACAAGCTGTCGCGTGGCAATCCACGTCATCTTCTGCGTCTGCTCTCATGGATGACGGTGCTATTCCTTCTCCGCTTTTCTGCATTCGCACAGCCATACGTTCGGAGCGTGTCGGGTACTGTCGTTGATGGATCCGGTGAGCCGATCCCTTCCGCCGTCGTACAGCTAAAGAACACCGTTACACTTCAGATTCGATCCTACATCTCGGATCAGGACGGCAATTACCATTTTCAGGGCTTGAGTTCGGAGATCGACTACGAACTGCGCGCATCTCATCGCGGCATCATAGGCAAGACTCGCATGTCGAGTCGGTTCGATTCACGCAGAGAAGCGAATATCGATCTACGGATTCAAATCAAGGAGTAGACACCGACCGTGAGTGATCTCCTGCAAGCGGCTCCATGCGTGTAGTAGCTTCTTGTCGTCGTCGTACGAAAGAAGTTCCGCGTAGCGTCCCCAGTCGACCGCAAGCTCGGCAACCTGGTCCGGTAAGAAATGTTCCCGGAACGCTTCGTGAAGTCTGAACTGTCGGATCGTCACACGTAATATGTTTGTTGGTTTGCGGCTGTTACCGTTCCATGTCTCTGCGGCGGGCACCGCGACTTTCACGCTCAGTCAATTGCGGGAGCGTCTCTTCGAGTTCGATTTGCAGTTGCCGGAACGAACATCTTGTTTTCCACGCCGGCAGGCCGCGTCTTCAGGCAATGCCAGCCTCCCGTTGCGCTCGCAGCAAGGGTGACACCGTCGTGTCGTTTTCTATTAATCGCATTCTGAATAGCGAAATATTCATTGAGGCCATGAGTGGTAAGGAGTCCTATCACTCGGCCCTGGTGGATCACCGGCATGGCGTCAACCGCGGACTCGTACAGACGTTGGAAGGCACTCTCGACAGTCGCCGCAGGAACGGTCGTCAGGAAATCTGAACGCATCACGCTAGCAACTGGACACTGCGGTCCGCGTTCCATCAGGGCTGCCAGCAGATCGGCCCGAGTCAGCACACCGACCAACCGGCCATGATTGATGATCGGGAAAGCCGGCGGCCAACCTTCGAGGATGAGGCCAAAAGCGTTCTCGATCGGTTCGTCGCTAGTCAAGTGAGCGAAGTTCGTAGCCATCACAGCGCCCACCGGCGTTCCTGACATTGCTGCCTTCATCTCCGTGGCGCCAAGTTCTTGAGAGGCGCCGAGCCACACGAATAAAGCTATGATCAGAAGCATCGGGTTGCCAAAGATTCCTAGGAACCCGAACCCCAGAGCGAGGGCCTGACCGACTCCCGCAGCGACTCGAGTTGCCCTTAAGCGCTCAACTCTCGACGCGAGGAGAGCACGCAAGACACGGCCGCCATCCATCGGAAAGGCGGGTAGCATATTGAAAAGCGCCAGCCATACGTTGGCGATCAGCAGTCGCTGGAGAAAAGGCCCTGCGATAAAGTCGAGCTGTCGCAGATGCTGCAACTCCCCAGTAACTGCTAACCACAACGCCAATGCCGCTCCAATGGCGACATTGACAGCGGGACCAGCGACAGCGACGACCAATTCCTGAACGGGTCTGTCAGGCATTCGTTCGAGGCGCGCCACCCCACCGATGGGCAACAACGTTATGTCGCGCGTTCGAATCCCGAATCGACGCGCGGCCAGTGCATGCCCCAATTCGTGCAGCACCACGCAGGCAAAGAGAGCCAGGATAAAAGCTACTCCATTGAGGGCACCGCTCGCGCTGTTGCTTCGCGTCCAATGGCTTACGCCGGCCCAGCCGAGCAGTAGGAATAATGTGATGTGAACACGAACGTCAATCCCCGCGAGCTTCCCGATTTTCCAAGACCACTTCATTTCGATTCGATCCTTCTCAGAGATTCCTTCGGAGGTTCATAACAAACGATTGCTTCGAGCGAGGAGCTCAGATTGGGTAGACATGATCCGCATAGGCGATTCACCGAACCCGAATCGTGTCGAGAAGCCATATCAGCAACCCGACTCCTCCGCCGATCATCAGTAGTTTTAATGTCATCCACAAATTCTCGGCAATCGACGGCTTGGGCGGAGCGTCCTCGCTGGCGGACGACTGGGTAAGATTCCGTTGAGAACGATTCCCCTGCTTCCGAATAGGTGGCGTACTCAAGAGTTTCATTGGTTCAGGGCTCATGTTTGTGGTGGGCATGGGTCAACTCTCTAGGCTGCTAGAAGTTCGACTTGTGATTCCTGCGCAGCGAGTTCAACTAGTTGCTCCTGGCATCGAACACAGTACGGTGCCCACGGAATTGCTTCCAGTCGTCGCCTGGGGATGACTGCGGTGCATTCCTGGCAGACACCAAAGTCACCAGCGTGGATTCGCTCGAGAGCAGCATCGATTTGCCGAAGTCGTTGTCGATCGATGCTGCGCGCGTGGATCACAACGAACTGCTCATGCAGTAGAGTTGGCTGGTCATCGAGCGAAACCGCGCCAGCTGCCGCCAGGGCGCTTGGCCCGTCGTTCGAACCAGTAGAGAGTTTGCCCCGCTCTGATACGAGTATCGAGCGGAATGCGTTCAGATCGGTTAGGGAAAGGTTGTTTTGCATAACGCTTGAAGGAATGCAACGTCGATACCAATCGAAAGCTGTCAGTTAGGAATGCCAACTCGATTGCCTATGACATTGATTCAGTGGGAGTTCCCGATTCAGAGTTGAAGTTAGCCGAGGAGTAGTGATCGTTTGGCGGATCGCGCATCGCCCGTTAACAGACATTGCTGTGCCCTTTAGTCCAGAAGGCAATGCGGCGAAGAGGGCGCAACGCTCTGCACGGCGATGCGATGAAGCAATTTGGGGCGGAAGTACGCCAGTTGGGAGAGGAAGAAAAGCAGGATTTTGGACCGGGACCGCTATTGCTGGTGGCTTTCCCGCTGCTTCAAATCCGCCGGCGCATCGGATGAGGCTACTCGCACGATGGGCAGACCCGGCCCGTCGGGCACCAGTTTCGCCTGGACGATGTACCGTTTTGGAGCCGGCCCCACGTAATAGAACGGAAAGCACGTTACAAGAGTCAATGTAGGTTCGCTGGTTGACAGCAGAACCGCACGGTCAGTCGCCGGTACCACCAAGGTGCGTTTCACATCATAGGCAAAATGCCCTTGAGAGGTCTGGATGATGATTCGATCTCCAACGCGAATGTCCTTCAACACTCTGAAATGCGTGTCGCGGTGTCCAGCAATGACGCTGTTTCCAAATGCACCCGGGAATGCTGTACCGCGCAAATGGCCAGGGCCTTTTCGTAGGTCGCTCTTTCCGGTTCCAGACACGACCGATAGATCAGTGTGTAAGCGGGGAATTGACAGCCGCGCAATAGGGCCGTGGGCTGGTCCCGTTTGTTTTTCGGCAGGCTGTTCTGGCGCTTCGGATAGTTGCTCCCAGGCGTCCGCGACTTCCGTTTGTCCCATCCGAGATTCGATCACCTCTCGAAGGCCCGCAGCTATCAACAGGAGCCCGACTGCCACTGATAGCCACCGCAAGGCCGTAAGAATTCGATTGCGCATATGTTCGCGGTTGCCCCCTGCGACCGGCGTACAAACCTTCGTTGTACGCCGGTGGTTTCGAGTAATCACGCGCGGCGGCGTAGAGCCCACAATCCTGCCGTGGGAATCGCGGTCCCCAGCAGGAGCATCGGAAGCCAATTCGCAGCCGTCTCGGGCATTTCGATGGGTTCCGCTACAGAGCTGGCGCTGTCAAACGCCGCGGGAGGAGTTGCGTACGCGAACGTCTCTGGCTCGGCTTTTGTTTCGGTGGCCGCGGCGCTTTCCACATCTTTCGAACTGTCAGACGATACCGGCGCTCCTTCCGCGACTTCAGTAAACAGTGGTGCCTCGGACTCGACGACCAGTTCTTCAGAAGCCGTTGGGCGGGCGACCGACTTCGAGAGCATCCATTCGGCTTGTCGCGCCTTCACCTTCTCGGACAAAGGGATTTCGTAGCCGTAACTGTTGCCTTGAATCCAGATTTTGTCGAAGTGGTATTCATGATCGCCGACCCTGTGCAGGACCACCTTCGTGTCCTCAGGTGTTTGCAGCGAGTAGGCCGGTATCGGCATCATCATGGCTTGGAACTTCCC
>JAJPJE010000063.1 GCA_021324365.1 Terriglobia bacterium
CGTGAGCTTCCATGATGCGGATAGCTACTATGCGACGTTTGCGCACGAATGCACGCACTGGACCGGGAGCCCGAGCAGGCTCAATCGTGACTTCGGTGGACATCGGTTCGGTAGTCAAGGCTATGCCATCGAGGAACTGGTCGCTGAGCTTGGGGCGGCGTTCCTGTGTGCGGACCTTGAACTCTCCCTGAAACCTCGCGAAGATCACGCGTCCTACATAGCAACATGGTTGGACGTTCTCGCCCAGGACAACCGCGCAGTCTTCACGGCTGCAGCACATGCCCAGCATGCAGTGGAATACATCAACCGCACGGTTACTGCAAACACCGCACAAGTCGCCGTGACTTGTGCGACCTGAATGGGCCGCATATGTCCACACCATCATCTGGACTCTCCTCCAGCAGGCGTCAGCCCGGAGGCTTGCTCAATCGCGCGCTCAAGTTCCGCGATGGTCTGGTCGTCATAATCGAATGCATACTGTGTCGCTTTCCCAGGGGGCAGCGTTTGTTGTGCCGTACTTCGGTCTGCGCTCATCTTCGCGGCAGCCAGTGCGCTCACCATCGCGTGTTGATCGACACGCATATACAGATCGGCCGTCGTGCTGAGATGAGCGTGTCCGAGAATCTCTTGCGCAACCTTGATGTTCCCGGTTGTGTCGAGAACTCCCTGAGCCAATGTGTGACGAAAAAGATGTGGATGAACAGCCACACCAGCCTTGCGAGCGATGTAGCGAAGCGAAGACTCGAAGGTCGCGTAACCGAGGGGTTTGCCATGTCCCTTGCGTGCTGCAATCCAGAGAGCGTTTATATCCTGCGAAGCGGGGCGTTCGGCATCAAGGTACTTGTCCAACAGTGGCCAGAAATCATCAGTGACGGGCACGCGGTGTTCGTCGCGCGCGCCCTTCAAGCGCACGGTAATCGTGCGCCGCTTACGATCGACGTCATCCAGCGTCATGCCTAAAACGCCATGCCTACCGGCGAGAGCTCTCCAGTCGCCGATGCGCTGACCGGCACGACTAAGCAGTGTCAGAATCGCCTTGTCGCGCCAGGAAGATGCCGTTTCAATTAGTCTCTGAATCTCCGACGGGTCTAGACGTTGAGGAACAACACGCTGCACGCGTCGACGAAACCCATCCCGGTGGGATCGATGCTGTGGTAAATCGCGCCCAATCATGCCATGGCGCGGGGCGTCAGCGAGTGGGTTCCCGGATGCAGGGTTGACGCGGCCATTCCACGGACCGCGACCATCTTCCGTGTCGCAACGGATGCAGTAGTCAAAATACGAAGAAAGGACGCTGATCCGGTGGTTGATAGTGCGCGGCTGCCGTGCCTTCGGTGCGCCGTCCGACGTTATGGCGCCCTGCCTGCTGCCGCGTGCAAACTCGGAGATGTAGCTGCCGACAATCTGGCGGGTCACACGGTCTGGATCTCCGCCAGTGTGATCCAGCCAGTTGAAGAAATGCGCCAGCCCTATGGCATAAGCGCGCTGGGTATAGGCGGAACAATCGCGCTGACTCAGTTCAGTCAGGAACTGATCGCATGATCCGACGCTGACACCTCGTGCATCGCAAACGCGAAATGCGGTGCCAACTCCTTCGGTACCTCTGTGGACACTGTAGATCGTCATAACAGCCATTTTCCTTGGCTGCTACCGCCGGGTGCCCTGGGGTGTGTGGTGCGTTACCCGAGCGCGTGAAATCTCGGCCGCAAATCACGAGATAAGACATTTCGCAGACAGACGGCAAGCCGCTCGCTGAGTTCGCAACCGTGAAGGGCGACGCTACACAAAACGTCGGATCACTGAATGCCTTCGCGGAGTCGAAGGGAGTCGAGATTCGCTACGACGCCTCGATTGCTCCTGCAAAGGGGGTTTCTTACGGTGGCCGCATTTCGATTCTCCCGGGCATGACATCAGCCGAAGAGGTTGCCACACTCGCGCACGAGATCGCACACGAGATGTTACATCGCGATGAACGGCGCAGGGAAACGGACCGTACCATTCGGGAGACTGAAGCCGAAGCCGTGGCTTACGTCGTTTGCTCTGCAATCGGCCTCGATACGAACACCGCCGCCGCAGACTACATCAAGCTGTACAACGGCAACGCCCAGACGCTTTCCGCATCCCTGAACTTCGTTCAAAAGACCGCAGCGGAGATCTTAAACGCGCTCGAAATCGTGGAGGAACGGGCCGCTTAGCGGCCCGGAAATCCGCCCGCCGAAAGCCTCTTTATGACAGACGAGAAGCGAACACCGGGAGTGTATATGCGAACCAAATCAGTCTTTTGTGCAGAGTGCGTTTGTGGACGGCACTTCGAAACCGAAGAGCGGGAATACACGTGCTCGTTCTGTAAGCGGGTGATCGTCTTAGAGTGGGGCAGCGGCGACGGAACGGGCCCTGAGGAACATCGAGCGACGGAATCGGCGGAGGTGGCCGCGTGATCGCCGTTCCCGCCGAGCTCGCCGAATACAAACAATGGGTCTTGTGGAAGCGAGTAGACGTGAATGGCCGGACCGCCAAGCTTCCCATTTCTGCGTGGAGCGGCAAGGCCGCTGCTTGCGATAAGCCGGAAACTTGGGCGAGTTTCCGGCACGTTTGCTATGCGCTTCGGAAGCACAAAGCGGAGGGTATCGGGTTTGTATTCACAGCGGACGATCCGTTCTGTGGAATCGACCTGGACCACTGCCGTGATCATACGGACATATTGACGCCGCAAGCTGCCGAGATAGTGAGCAGCCTGAGTAGCTACACAGAGCTTTCGCCGTCTCGAACCGGGCTGCACATCCTCGTGAAAGCCAAGATCGTTGGTTCCGGGAGGCGAACCCAAGGAATCGAAGTATACAGCGCGGGACGCTACTTCACCATCACAGGAAAGCGCGTAGACGGCACGCCGGAAAAGATCGAAACTCGGCAACGGGAACTGGACGCAATGATCAGCGCGCACTTCCCTCCAGACGCCGCAGCGATTCCCAGCACGCCGACAAGGCCGCGCATCGAATTTCGCTCCGACGCCGAACTGATTCGGCGCGCCCTTCGCGCAAAGAGCGGTACTCGATTCAGCAAGCTGTGGAACGGCGATGCGTCAGATTACGAAGGCGACCACAGCCGCGCAGACGCGGCCCTATGCCGAATGCTTTCGTACTGGACCGGCGCTGACCCGTCACACATTGACCGGCTCTTCAGGATGTCGGGTTTGATGCGCGAGAAGTGGAACCGAAGGACCGGCGAAGAGACCTACGGAGCCCGCACCGTCCGGCTGAGTTTGCGGCCATAGAAGAGCCAAATATTTTTCGCGTGCGTCCCCGGAATCCGTCGTTTTCATTCGCTCTATTGAACAGCGGGATGACCGCAAACGAGGAGGCGAGAACGAGGCAGACACGCATCGGGATTCGTAACCATTCGATTGACAACTCAGGGACGGAATAAAGGAGGTTTATCTTCATTGCACAAAGTCTTCAAGCGCTCGCATCGGGTGATCGAACCCGCTCGTAAAGCGCTCGTTTCGAACGCTCGCAGCATGGCTCCCATGCTGCTCGGCATGACCCTTGCCGCCGCTGCACACGCGCAAGGCACCATCGACTTCTCAGGCGCAAGCAACGTTATGGGAAGCTTCAAGACCTTCGCGATCTTCGCAGGGGCGATCATCGCTTTCGGGTGTCTCATCTGGGCTGGTCTCAAGATGATGGGCGGCCGTTTTCAAGACGCTATTCCGCAGCTCTTCGGAGCATTGTTCGGCGCTGGCGTTCTGGGATGGGGAGCTGGCTGGATCGGGTCTTTGACCGGCCAAACACTGCCCTAGGGACACACGATGCTGGCCACCAAGCGAGGAGAACCGTTATCCATCAACCAGGCTTTGAATAAGCCCAGGACGAAGTTGGGGCTTGATGTCCCCACGTGGATGTCCATTTTGTTTGTATCGGCAACGGTTTTCCTCGCAGGGGCCAGAATCACAGCGATTCTGATTTTCCTTGCATTGATTTTGGGAGCTTGGGTCGTCGCCCGCAAGCACCCGAAGATGTTTCAGCTTTGGTTCCTCAGATGGCGACAGAAGGCCTACTATGACCCGCGCAAACACTGAACGAAGCACGCCCTGGTTCGCACAGGCTGGAGCCGCATGCAGTATCATCCCGATTTCGCGGTTCATCGGCGACAACATCTTCGCGCTGAAAGGCGGCGGCTATGGCGTCTTGTTCACGCTCAAAGGGGTAGACGAGGAGGGCCAGACCGATGAGCAACTGGAGCACTTATGCCGAAGGGTCGAAGGCGCTCTTCGTGGACTTCCTCAGGATGCTTGCCTTTACCAGTACACGCGCATCCAGCCGGGCTACGAGATCCCACGACAACCGACGTACGAGAACCCCGTTACCGAAGCGTTCGTCACTGACCGGTTAGAGTTCCTCAAGGCGAGCGCCGGATTTCGGCGAGTATCGCTTTTCTGGTGTGTGACGGTCGAACCGGAAAAGGCAAACCTGCTAGAGAACCGGCCTAAAGAGATCGCCGATGGAAACGCTCGAAGGCTAGGTGAGTTGCAGAAATGCGCAACTCTGCTGGAAGCGCAACTGAGTAGCGGCATTGGCTTACGGCTGCTGAACAAGAGCGAAGCATTCAGCTTCTTCGCTTACCTGGCCAATCTCGAAGACTGGAGCGAGCGGCATCCGCTTCGGTCCGATGACGGCGTAGATCGCCAAGCTGTGCATAGCGCCATGTCGTGGCAGCGTGATCATTTGCGCGTCGGGAAACGGCACGTGCAGATGTTTTCGCTTTCAAACACGCCGGAGGCTTCGAGGCCCTGCTTGTATTCGGGCCTGCTAACGCTCGATTGCGACGCAATTCTCTGTACCACGTGGCGGCCGAAGAGCGTTGCGGCCGTGCGGAAAGAAGTAAGCGCGCATGAAAAGTTCATCGAGTTCTTCAAGCACAACGTGCTGCAGTGGGCCATGGCGAAGAACAACGCCGCCCAGCTGGAGAAGACGGCCAGCGCGAAGGCCGCGACCGAGAAGGTAGACGACTTGAGCGAGGTCATCAAGTCGCTTGATAAGAAAGCGCAAGGTGAGTTCTCACTACGCCTCTTGATCGCCGGCAATACTGCGGAGCAGTTGCAGCAGAACATTCCAGCCGTTCACCGCATATTCGTAGACGCGCGCGCTCCCATTGTGGAGGAAACCATCGGCAATCTTTCGGCCTATTACGCCATGTTTCCCGGCAACCGGCAATTTGCCGTGTATCCGCTGTGGCTGAGAGAAGACCACCACGCGCGGCTGTCCTCCATCTTTGCGCCGGAAATCGGACACACCCAGTCAGAGGATTTGGACCGCGAGTATCTGAACGTATTCGAGACACGCACGCGGACGCCGTTCTTCCAGGACGTGTATGTCAATGGCGTGCGAGTCATGCTGATCATCGGGCCAACCGGCACGGGTAAGAGCGTGCACGCGAACCAGATGCTCGCGCTCGAACAGAAATACCACGGCTTCAGCTTCGTTTTCGATATCGGCGGAAGCTATGAAAGCCAAGTAGCGCTTTACGGCGGACGAATCGAGCGCATCGGCGTAGATGGCCCACAACTGAATCCCTTCGCTCTGCCAGCGACAGAGGCGAACCTGAAGTTCCTCTACTCGTTCGTTAAGCTGCTGCTCACGAACGGCGGGGCGGAGCTGGAGCCCGAGGACGACGACGTGATCCATAAGGCAGTCCAGTCGATCTATTTCCTGGAGCCGGAGAACCGCCGCCTTTCGGCGTTGTACTTGCCAAGAAAGTTGGACCGATATCTGGCGAAGTGGGTGGGAAGCGGCGTATACGGGCGAATCTTCGACAACGTGGAAGACAGGCTGACGTTGTCCCGTATCCAGTGCTTCGATTTTCAGCGGATCAACAACAAGCAAAACGCGGATCTGATTGAGCCGTTGATGGTCTGGCTACTTCGCCGTATCGACGACGTTCTGTTCGATCCGGCAAATCTCGGCGTCCCCAAGCACGTGCTGATCGAGGAGTTGTTCTCGAACATGAAGAACAAACAGCTACTCGAAGCCGCGCTGTCGTCGATCAAGACGGTTCGGAAGAACCTCGGGGGCGTGACGCTGATCGGCCAGTCTGCCAATGATCTCGGCGACAATGCCGATTCGATTGTGAACTCCTGCAGTTCGTTCCTGTTCTTGCCGGACGCGACCTTCAACCGGGCACATTATCGCGAACTATTCAACCTGAACAGTGAGCAGATCGCGCTGTTCGAAAGCCTGCGAGACCGAGAGGCGCTGTTCATCCGCCGCGACGGGCTTACCAAGGTGATCACGCTCAATCTGGACCCGAACAGCTATGCGAAGTTTTCGACCAAGCCGAAGGATCGCGTACGGCGCTCGAAGCTGGTGGAACTGTACGGCCTGGACGAAGGAATCCGACGCTTTGCACAGGGAGAAGTTGCATGACCTTACACATGAGAAGCCAAACAACGAGAACACTGCTGTCCGCAGCTCTTAGCTGCTGCGTTCTGGCCGCCACCGACTCGCATACAACCGCTTCGCTTGCAGCGGCAGCACCTCGAAGCATAGTAGTGATGGACGCCGGTGCACCGCCGGTTGTTCGAGCCGGGCTGCTGCAATCGACACTCATCGTTCTACCCGAGCAGGAGAAGGTCGCGACTGTATTCGGCGGTGACACCGCGAGCTGGATTTTCGACGGCGGACACGTTCCAAGCCGGTTCATCTCCGTGAAGCCGAAGATCGCGAATGCATCCACAGATGTGCATATCGTTTCGGATCACGGCAATGAGTACACGCTTCAGATTAAGGAAATCTCTGCTGACGCCGATCCGCATTTCGACAGCAAGATCTTTCTCAATCCTGGCGACAAGAAGGCGCAAGAGAACCTGACCCAGCTTCCCGTTTTCGTTCCGGCAGCCGAAGTCGATCAGAAACTCGCGGAACTCAAACGGGAGGCTGAGGCGGCTAAAGCTGCTGAAGCATCCGCACGCAACGCCGCTCAGGTTGATGAGGCGCAGTACCGGGCGTCTTACCCGGGCAAGCTCCACTTTGATTACGCATGGGATCAGAAGGCAGGCCTGAAGCTAGGTGTTCAGCAAATCTGGCGGGATGACAAGTTCACCTATGTTCGGGGCAGGTTTCAGGAGCCTCCAGTCTTATACGAGCTCAAAGATGGCAAGGGTAGCCTGATCAACTTCGATTTTGCGAATGGCCTCTACACCGTTCCGAAGATCGTGGAACAGGGGTACTTGGCGATTGGCAAGCAGCGAATGGATTTCCGCCGCACAGGAGAAGCTGAGTGAGCTCCGAGGTAGCGAATCCAGCCCCGGGACCAGTTCCAGAACAGCCGCAACCCGAGGCTCCGATCCGGAAGAAGTTTCCGATTGTCATTGGCCTTGCCGGTGTTGTGCTCTTGTTCGGACTCGTGAATCTGGTGAGCTTGCTGTCTGGCAAGAAGAGCCAGCCGACGCACAGCTCCGTAGCGACCAGGCCCGCAACAGCCGACCCCGAACAGGTGACCAACTTTGAGTCTCAGCAGGATCTGCAGGCAAAACGAGACGCGGCAGAAAGAGCGCGGCAGCAGCAGATAGCCGATCAGCTTCGAGAACTCCAGGCAGAGCAACAGGCGATCAACGCCGGACCGGAGTCCGAGACGGCTCCACCGATGACTGCGGCGCAACGCACTGCGATTTACGGTGAGGGCAATCCGAACGCACCCAAGCGCACCTCCGGCATGTCAGAAGCCCAGGCCGAAGCGAAACAACGGGCCTTAGCTCGCGAGAAGCAGCATCAAGACGCCGTGAATAGCGACACGCTCGCAATCGACTTCGCACGGGACGCCGCGGAACCGAGAGGCAAGGAACAGCAAGAGAACGCGGATTCAACCACTGGAGCGGACGAGACATCGCCGAAGCTGGCCGAGACGGCAGCCAGTGGTGTCCCCGCACCAGGTGAACCGGCGCAGCACGACAAACCGGAGATCAAAGACGCTGCTACCCGCAAGTACGACTTCGACGCGTTCGACGGCAAGCTTTACCGGATCTTCGAGGGCACCGTGCTTGAGGGCGTGGTGACGAACCACATTGACGGCGGTTTCGCTGGCCCTATCCTGATCATGCTCACGACCGATTACTACTCGCATGATCATCAGCAACTGCTGTTGCCGCAGGGCACCCGGCTCATCGGAAACGTGCAGAGCGTGGCAAGTGGACAGCAACGAAAGCTGTTCGTTGTCTTTCACCGCGCGGTATGCCCGGACGGGTTCTCAGTCGATATGGACAAGTTCCCGGGCCTGGACCCACTCGGTACAACTGGGCTCGCTACGAAGGTGGATCACGGGTATCTGACGGCCTTCGGAGCAGCCGCCGCGATCGGCGGACTCGGCGGCCTGGCTCAGATCGGCAACGGCGGTGTCGGCGTGCTGGGCGGCGATCCCGGCGTCATGGTGCGCAACGGCATTTCGGCGCAAACCGGGCAGGAAGCAGAGCAAATCCTGAATCACTTCCTGAACCGGTTACCCGTCATCACGCTGAAGGAAGGTGCGCGAGCCCGGGTTTACATCGGACGAGACATTTTGGTCCCTGCGTATGCGGATCACAGAGTAGAACCGAACCTTTGAGGAGGATTGATGAGAGTTCCTAAGCTTTCCCAGAGAACCCGTATCGTTGGCGTCACCGCCGCCGCGCTATTGTGCACGCCTGCGTTCGGGTTCATCGTTTTCGACCCGACCGTAGCCGCGAACATCGTGAAGGAGATCAAGCAGTCTATCCAGGCGGTTGCAACCGCGAAGGCCACCTACGCGACGATGCAGGCGAACCTTAAGAACTTCACCTGGAAGAACGTGTGGCGAACGGCCAAAGCGACGCTCATGAACGAGTCCGTCCAGGACACGTACGGCGAAACAGCCGGATGGGACACCGCCCTGAACAGCAACTCGCCAGGCGCGGCACAGACCGCGTGGAATATAGCGAACCTACAGGTGAGCCCAGGGACATACCTGTCGGGGCAAACTCCGGGAAACAGCTCCGGCCTAACTTCGCTCGCCATGATCGAAGCGTTCGATTCCAGCTCGCCTGCATGCCTGAATGCCGTCGGCCAGTACCGCGACCTACAAGCGACCAATGCCGCCGCGCAAAGCGCACTTGAAAACGACGAATTCGACACGAGCTCGGCAACCAACAGCGAGATCGAGCAATTGAACCTGCTGAACGCCGCCGACGCAGAGCATCTGCATGAGATGCAGTCCCAAGGGGCCTTGCACGCGTGCTTGGTTGAACAGACAACGATCAGCAATATGGCGCAGCGGAACGCGGCAGCATTGGCCGTGAATGACGCGGCAACCGCGCAACAGGAAAGAGCCACAAATAACGCCAATCCCGCTGGCGAATCCAACACATGGCAAAACTATTTGCCATAGGAGGTTTTTCCAATTGAGCGCGATTAACACAAAGCTTCTACTTGCCGTTATTGCGGCATTGGCGGTGATCACCGGCCTGCTGATTCACACGCACAACGAATCCCAGCGAGCTGCTGCCGAAGCAGCCAAAGCCGCCGCAATCCTTGAGCAGCAGAAAGCCGAGGCGGACGCCCACAAGCGAGAAGAAGAGGAGTTTCGGCAGAAGGTGGAAGCAGAGAAGCGAAAGCACAACGTAAACCCAGGCAAAGAGTCAAAGACCTGGCAGACGTACGTTCCATAATCCAGATGAAGAAACCGCTGTTTACAGCCCTGCTGATGTTTGCTTCGAGTGTGGCGGCCAACGCCGCCCCGCTCGGATCATCCGGGAATGCCGGTGTGGACTGGTTATACCAGTTCGCTAACAACTTGACTGCTCTTACGACGGCAAACGGGGGCGCGCTGACCAGCGTAGGGCTGACGGAGCTCAGCTTCATTTCCTTCGTCGTTTTGGTGAGCATGGTGGTGCGGTGGAGCGTCTCGGGAATGACGCTTCACTTCCACCACCAACCGTTGCGGATGGGCGACCTTACGCTCTTCTTTCTGCGCCTGGTGGTTTGTTGTTTGCTCGAAAACTACTGGGTGAATCCTTTACCGGGTGCGAGCTTCGGCTTCAATCACCTGTTCTCCTATTTCGCGCAGGTGATCGTTGCCGCGCTGGACAAGAGTTCCCTGGATAGTCTGACCCAGTTGTTTAAGTCAGTGGGGGACGGAACGCCGCAGCCGCCGGCATGGGCGCTCTACCAATGGCTGGTCTATCTTTGGGTCCAAATCGAGATGGGAGTAGCGTCCGCGATCATCTTTCTGATCAACGCAAGCTCATTCATCTTTTACGGCGTTAGTGCGCTATTCGGCCCTATCTTCATTCCGTTTTATATGGCTTCGGCAACGCGTCAGAAGTTTCTGCATTTCGTTGACGTTCTGCTCAGCCTCGCGATGATCCGGGCAGTAGCCGCAGCCTTCATCTTCGTTTGGGCAGGATTCCTGAACACGTTCGTAAGCCAAACGTTCCATGGCGACTATTCGATCGCAATGTGGCTCGCGCACCTGGTGCCGGTCACGGCGGTCCAACTCGCCTTTATTCTCAACATGCTTTACATCCCGAGCATTACGCAGATGCTCTTCGGAGGAGGTGCTGGAGCGACCGCGAGACTCAGCCAATTGGTCGAGATCGCGGCCCTATCAGCGCTGGCATAGCACCAATGCTCAACGATTACTTCTGGTTCCGATTCTTTCGACGGCGAAGGCAAACCTCGCGCAGGTTGGCACCGGCTTTCCTGCTGGTCCTCGTGATCGCCGGACTGATTTACGCAGCCGTATTTGTCACCGCTGCATGGGAAGGAGTTCATAAGGTTCATGCCCACTGACACCGAAGCCGTTTGTTCCTGGTCGCCCGAAACGGCCCTTCTGATCGATCAGGTGGGAAACGAGGTCTATTCCGCGCATTATGCGGAACGGAAACTAAGCCGTTTCGTCATCGCGGCGCTCACCGTTGCACTCCTATGTTCCGTTGGAGTGATTGCGTTTCTGGCGAACCGGAAGCTGGTTTATCGGTACATCCGTATTGACGACATTGGCCGGGCAACGGCAATCGCCTACAACGACCTGAACTACAGCCCTCGCGAGGGGGAGGTGCGTACTTACTTGACGGATTGGGCGAATTACCGCTACACCATCAACCGCGAGAAGATTGCGAAGAAGTATCCGCTGAACTACTACTTCCTTTCGCAAGCGTTGGCCGGGCAGTTGATGGCAGAGGATAACCAGAAACACCTTGTGTCCCAGGTGCTGGGTGGGCAGGTCGAACAGAGTGACGTTGAAGTTCGGGATGTGACCATCACATCGATGTCCGAAGAGACGGTTTCCGGGGCGAAGTTTGCAAAGGGAACCGCGCTGGTGAGTATCGATAAGCTCTACTCGCCGCGCTTTTCACGGCAGCCCAGAATCGAGCATTGGATTCTCAGCATAACGTACTATCTGAATCCGGCAATCGTCAATGACGAGTCCCGGATATTCCCTCAGTTCGAGACCATCAATCCGCTCGGATTGGTGATCACCGAGTTTCACGAGAACCGGGCTTCCGTCAGTCCGTTCTCCCCGAATGCGGCAGAGGCGGTAATCCCGCGATGAGCTTCGAATTGATTCTGCCGTACTTCCCGGAAGAGCTTCGGTCACTGCTGCTGGACGACTCGATTTCCGACCTCATGATCAACGGCACAACCGGGACGTATGCGGACCGGAATGGAGTTGTCGAGCGGATCCCGTTGCAGGTTCCATTCACCAATGAACGGCTGATGGCAGCCGTCGAACGGATCGCTCGCATTTTGGGCCAGGACCTCACAACGCAAAACCCGATCCTCAATACGCGCCTCCCTGACGGCTCCCGTGTCGCGGTCGTCGGACCACCGGCCTCGATCAACGGCGTAACTCTGACCGTCAGAAAATTCAACCGCTGGTATTCGACTGATGAACTGATCGAGAGGGGGAGCCTTCCAGCCCCGGTTCGCGACCGAGTGGTTCAGTTCATGACGGAGAAGCGCAACGGCATCATCGCCGGAGGGACCGGCAGCGGCAAGACGACGCTGATGAAGGCGTTCTTGGATCACCTGCCGCTCGAAGATCGGGTGCTGATCATCGAGCAGCCCGCAGAGCTTCAGGTGCGTCAACCTCATGCGGTCCGTTGGGAGGCGGTGGACGCCATCCCCGGCCAGGCTGCAATCACTCCGAGCGAGCTGCTGGCCGCCGCGCTTCGGCACCGTCCAGACCGCATCATCATCGGAGAAGTTCGCAACGAGTGCGCCTACGACCTGCTCCAGGCGATGAACACGGGGCACGGCGGAACGCTTTCTACGATCCATGCGAAGTCGGCACTCGACGCGCTGAATCGGCTATCCAATCTGGCCCTGAGCGCCCGGGCCAATTTGAACCATGCTTTCGTTCGCTCAGAGACGGCGGAAGCGATCGACTTCGTCCTGTACTGTGAACGCGACCACAAGGGAATGCGCCGCGTCCGCGAGCTGATTGCCGTGACCGGATACTCGCACGCCGACCAGTGTTTTCAAACCGAAGCGGTCTACAACGCTCCGGTTTCAGAGCTGAGGCATCTTGCCGCAGCAGCCAATTGAGCCCAACGAAGGAGACCATGCCAAGACACGCTACATTCGCCATCGCACCTGAGGACAAGCGGAACATCACCGTCACCCTCAAACTCACCGAACGCGAGAACTCTCTTCTGAGCGACTATGCAACGCACCTCGAAAGTGATCGCAGCTACGTCGCCGGGAAGATTCTCGAAGCTTTCATTAGCGCCGCCAAGCCTCCGCAGGACGGCGCTGTGAAGAAGTCCGGAAAGAGTGCCTAGACCCCAAGGAGATGAAGTATGCCTGATTCCAATAACGATCAGACTGGATTGCCCGCAAACCGGCAGAATGAGTCCGTTGAGAGGCGCACGACGCAGGTGGAGGAAACGCAACGCCTAGCCCAGGACGCGCGGTTGCGGGAGCAGTCGTTCGAAGTCAAACAGACCGAAACCCCCGAGCTTCGACACGACAAGCGGAAGCGCATGGAGATGTCGCTATGACCCCCTGCAATCCCCATCGGATTCGAGTCGCGGCAGACGTCGCTTCGCGACGATTACACACAGATTTCGACAGGCCACCCCTTGCAGGGTTGGCACTTGCCAACATGTTGGCAAGAAAGCAGATAGGTGCATCTCGTCAGCAAGTGCCAACTCATTGATTCCATTCCATGCCCCGATTGAAGCCAAAGTCATCCAAACGCATTTTCAAGGTCACAGCGCGCCTCACTTCCGACGAGGAAATCCAACTGATTGAGGCAGCAAGACGCCGGAACATGAGCCCATCTGCGTTCGCGCGTGAAGCCATTTTGGCATCCGCCCAACTGAACCCATCTGAACGCTTATTGCTCGCGAAAACATGCAAGGTGGAAGCTATGCTGCAACTCCTATTTGGAGGCCTATTCGCACAGATGAACGACAACAAACCGTTCGAAAAGGAGCACTTTCGGCAGGCGCTAGAGACTGCTGAGGCGCTACAGTTTCGCAAAGCGGATGAGCACCTTCTGAAGCACGGTTTGGTAATGCCAGAGGTGATCCATGCCTGACCAATATCCACGCGTGAAATGGCCGCGAGCGTTTCCAATTTGTGCTTTCGCTGCAATCATCGCGGCGCTTCTGCTTACAGCCACAACGGCTCTCATTCAGATCAGGCTTATGGAACCACTGCAGCGGCTGTACGTGACTGAATTCGTGAAGACCTCTGCGCTTCCCTTCCGGATGACGGTGAAACTTGTTGAGGTGAATGCTCCCGGGCGGGGATACATCATGGCCGTTGATCCTTGGATTTCAGTTTCTCGGGAGCAACACCGGCTAAAATTGACGGTCACGAAGGCCGGAGTTGCCGCCGGTGTGACGAACCCCCGACTGTACGTTGCAACCGGGATGAAACCTCAAACGATACGGCCCTTCTTCGAACACTCCATCTACCACGCGGCGGCGCTCCAGACCTTCAGACCGACTCTGATTGCATTCTGTATTCTCTTCGCGGCTGGTTTGTTTGTTGGCGCGTGGTACGACCAGAAGCACCAGGAAGCTGTCCGCCGAGGCGTCCAGATTCGCGGTCCTCGTTTGATGAATCCGCGAAAGGTACAGAAGTACCTGAAGGGCGACGGCATCGCCCTGTTCCTCCAACCCAAGGCGAGGTAAGACTTGTTCCAAACGAAGGCACTCAAATTTGACACGAGCCGAATATTCCCGCTCCGGATCAAGCGTAAACACGAAGTTCAAAACGGATTGATCATCGGCGACATCGGTTCGGGGAAGAGCACGTTCCAACGGGGGCTTTTGCACCAGGTGCAAGAGCGTGGAGAAGTCGCGATCATCCACGATCCCCACCGGGAATTTGTGGAAGAGTTCTACCGACCGGAACGCGGCGACGTGATCCTGAATCCGCTGGATGCTAGGTTTCCGTTTTGGGCACCGGGCCTGGAAGTAGAGCGCGGCGACGAAGCCCAAGCTCTGATGATGGGCGACAGTCTGTACCCGGTTCAGCCCGGGGATCAGCCGTTCTTCAAGAAACAAGCAGCGACTCTGTTTGCCTTCCTTGTGGCTTACTACCAACCGTCCGGACGCGAGCTCGGCGATTGGCTCGCGAATGATGATCTTCTGGACGAGAAAGTCAAGGGAACCGAGTTCGAGCGAACTCTGACGAAGGACTCGGCAGGACAACGTGCCGGCATCATCGGCACTGCGAATATAGCCGGTCCAGCTCTCCGCCTATTGCCCGATCAGGACGGCAAACCTAGCTTCAGCACCAGGGAATGGGCGCAGACAAGGCCGGGTTGGATTTTCGTCACGAACACGCTGGAGACTCGCACGGCATTAAGGCCGCTCCAAAGCATGTGGCTCGATTTGCTGATTGCCCGCGTGATCTCGATGGGGCCGCGCAATGACCTTCCAAACGTCTGGATGATTCTGGACGAATTGGCCGCTTTGCAGAACCTGCCGCAGTTGAAGGTTGCGATCACCGAAAATCGCAAAGCGGGGTTCTCCATTATCGTCGGCTTCCACGGTAAGAGCCAACTCGAAGGCATTTACGGCAAAGATGCGGACACGATTTTCTCAATGCCGAAGATGAAGATCTTGTTGCGTACCTCCGAATCAGACTGTGCCGATTGGGCCAGCCGCCTGATCGGGAGTGTCGAAGTAGAACGCATCCGGGAGACCCGTCCGGCACACGAATTTCTCACGAGCGGGCGAGGACACAGCTACTCAACGGAGCGGAAGGAAGAGCGCCTGGTCTTACCGTCTGAAATCCAGTGCCTTGCTGACTTGCATGGGTATCTGCGGTACGAGGACGTTGTCGTCCCGCTCCAGTTCGCCATCCTGCCGAAGACGAAGATCGCGGAACCATACATACCGGCTCCGATCCCCCTGCGCTGGGCAGGATCGGTCCAGCGTTCAGGTGAACCGCCGAAGCTGCCCACTGAGCCGTCCGGTCCCGAGGTGTACGGCGCTGAACTGTAATGCTAGACATTTCAAAGCCGCTCACGGCGGGTAAGGCGACCAACTACTTCAAGCAAGAGTACGCGAACGCGGAGAACAGTTACTACTCGCAAGGGCAAACGCTCCAAGGACGTTGGCATGGCAAGTTTGCGGAAGAACTCGGCCTCGGTCGAGTCGTGACGGAAGAGCAGTTCGCGCGAATGGCGCTCGGGCAAGACCCGCAAACGGGTGAGCAGTGGATCGAGCATCGCCAGTCAGCGAAAACGCAGAACGGCAAGGAACTGGAGCATCGGGCAGGATACGACCTGACCTTCAACGCGCCGAAGACGGTTTCGCTAGTCGCCTTGCCAGGGCATGACGAACGAGTTCGCAAGGCGCATTCGGAAGCGGTGCTGAGGGCGCTCGATGCCGGGCAGGAGTATCTGCAGGCTCGAATGGGCGGAAACAAGCAATCCCAGACAACGGGCAAGTGGGCCGCCGCGATGTTCGAACACGACACGGCCCGGCCAGAACAGGGCTATCCTGCGCCGCATTTGCACACGCACGTTGTTGTCTTCAACATGACCCGCACCGAGGATGGACAGGTTCGCTCCGTTCAGCCTGGCGAACTCTACCGCATTCAGTCGTACCTGACCGCCGTCTACCAGAACGAGCTTGCAATCCGCCTCAAGGAACTCGGGTACGAGCTAACCCAAGGAACGAACCACGCGCCTGACATCAAGGGATTCACCAAGGAGTACCTCGAAGCGGAAAGCCAACGGTCGCAGCGGATCAAACTGGAGGAGCAAGCGCGAGGCGTTGAGGGCCGCGAAGCCCGGGAACAGATCGCGCATGCGATCCGGGACAACAAGCTGAAATGGACGCCGGAAGAGGTGCACAAGGCGCACCGGGAGCACCAGGATCTCTTCGGCGGACAAGCCGACAGATTGCACGCGGAGGCTCTCTCTCGGCAGGGTCAAAAGCTTGACTCCGAGCAGGCCCAGGCGCAGGCGAAGCGCTCGTTGGATTTCGCGGCGAATAAGCTTTCAGAAAGGACGGCAGTCTTCGAACAGTGGGAGCTCTACCGCGAAGCCTTGCGGCACGGACAGGGCAAAGTCCCCTTCGATCAACTCAAGGACGAGATCGACAGGCGCGAGTCACAGAAGCTTCTACACAAAGTCGACCACGTGCGGCAATATGCGCCCGGAAAGCGATACACCACGCCGGAGACGTTGGCACAGGAAAGAGAAGTGCTCCAGCGTGTTGCCTTCGGGAAAGAGACGCAGAAGCAGCTTGAAACCTGGACGGCGGAGGATGTGGCAAAGCGCTATCCGAAGCTAAACGTTGCCCAGGCCCAAACTGTAGCCGACATACTCGGCAGCCGAGACACGTTCACAGGGCTGCAGGGTATGGCCGGAGTGGGTAAGACGACGACGCTGAAGGCGATCAAGCCGTCTCTCGAACGGCACGGCTATGAAGTCATCGGTTTAGCCGCGACTAGCGGGGCCGTGAAGGAGATGCAAGCGTCCGGCCTGAATGCGAAGACGTTGCAGATGCACCTGCTCAAGAACGAGTCTGCTGCGAAGCCGCGCTACTTCATCGTGGATGAGGCCAGTCTAGCTTCCACCCGCATGATTCACGAGTTCATGCGCAAGCTGGACGCCAAGGATCGAGTTCTGTTCGTCGGCGATGTCAAGCAGCACGAGTCTATCGAAGCCGGGCGCATCTTCGCCCAAATGCGCGAATCCGGCATGAACGGAACCACTCTGAGCCACATTGTCCGGCAGCGGAACAGCCCGGAACTGAAAGCCGTCGTCGAGAACCTTGCGGCGGGAAAGATCGACACAGCCGTCGAACTCCTAAACGAGCAGGGGCGTGTACGCGAAATCCAGAACAAGGCGGAACGATATAAAGCGATCGCGCAGGAGTACGTCGCGAGCTCCGGGCGAACGCTGATAGTCTCGCCCGACAACGAATCCCGCCAGGCGCTGAACAAAGCTGTGCGTGAGGATCTGAAGCTGAGCGGCCCAGAGTTCCGTCAGCAGATCCTTGTCGCGCGCCAGGACCTCACGCGCGAAGACCGGAAGATCGCCGGTCCTACCGACCCGATGATGTGATCAAGTTCCACAAGAACAACAAGACACTCGGCGTTGAAAAGGGCGAATATCTGACCGTGATTGCTGTTGACCGCGAGGAGAATCTGCTCACCGTTCGCCACGGTGAAAAGCTGAAGACGTACAACCCAGAGCGAGCCTATGGCGTCCAGGTTTACGAGCGCTCTGAACGCGTGTTCGCCGAAGGCGAACGCGTGCAGTTAACCGCGCCATGGAAATCGAAGGGTATTGCCAACCGGCAAACCGGAACGCTGGAACGAGTCAGCGAGAACGGGGAGGCCATCTTGCGGATGGATAAAGATGATCGTCGCCTCCGCTTCAACCTGAACGAGATGAAGCACCTCGATTACGGCTATGCCGTGACGAGCTTCTCTTCCCAGGGCGCGACAGTGGAAAAGGTGCTGATCAACGTTGAGACGCAGAACTCGCGCGTGCGGAAGCTTGTCGATCAGCGGTTTGCGTATGTGGCGGTCTCCCGTGCTGAAACGGAGACGCTCGTATTCACCGATCGGGGCTCGTCTTTGAGTGTCGCGTTTGGCCGTGTTCACCATAACTCTCAGGCCATGAGACCAGAGCAGACCGAGGGCATACACGATGCGGTCCGATACTGACTATAGAAAATTTGCTATACTCTCGCTTGCGAGATCCCGAGGCGTCGACCGATGAAGGCGAGGTATTGATGCATAAACAGGCACCGCAACTTTTAGAGGACGAAGCGGAGCGCATCGAACAGAGGGTGAAAGAGGACTTGCACCGTCAACTGGTTTCGTACATTGCGATGTACTCGCTTACCCAAACCCAAATCAGCAGGCTCCTAGGAATACATCAGCCGGATGTTAGTAGATTTCTGAACGGACACATTGTTAAGTTCAGCGTCGGTCAGATGATACGGTTCGCATCGCGATTAGGATTCGACGTGGCCATCGATGTCTCAGTGCCCCCGAAGAAAGCGTCTCGAGAATCGGAATACACCGGCATAAGGGCTCGTGCACACAAAGCGGCATGCTGATCGTTTCACTCCAATGTTTGCAAAGGAACTCTCGTTAGCGTGGTGACCACTCTGGAATCGCCCCCCAATGGAACGCAGTCCAGTCCGTTCATTGGTCGCCCGCCCGTGTGCGTCGCCTATCGCACCCCAATGGGACGCATGCTGCATGGTTTGTCGGACGAATTGCTTCGGTCTGACTGCCTCGAACGTTATCGTGGCAGGGTCGATTTGGTGTTCACTTCCCCGCCATTTCCCCTGAATCGCAAGAAGAAGTACGGCAACTTGACCGGCGAAGAGTACATGGAATGGCTGAGCAGCTATGGGCCGCTCCTGAAATCCGTGCTGAAGCCAACTGGTTCGATTGTGATGGAACTCGGCAACGCTTGGGAACAAGGATCGCCGGTTATGTCTACTCTGCCTGTGCGCTCACTGTTGAAATTTCAGACTGATAACGGCCTCCACTTATGTCAGGAGTTCGTGTGGCACAATCCGGCTAAACTTCCCTCACCTGCTCAGTGGGTAAACGTAGAGCGAATACGTTTAAAGGACAGCTTCACTAAACTCTGGTGGATGTCGCCGACACCTAAGCCCAAAGCCGACAACCGTCGAGTGCTGAAAGAGTACAGTACCGCGATGAAGCAGCTGTTGGCGACTCAAACGTACAATGCCGGAAGAAGACCTTCGGAGCACAAGATCGGCGAGGACTCATTCCTCTCGGATAATGGTGGAGCAATTCCTGGGAGCGTTTTGACGTTCGCAAACACTCAAGCAAATGATCCTTATCAGGAGTATTGCCGCAATACAGGGATTGAACCACATCCCGCCCGCATGCCGAGCGCTTTGGCCGAGTTCTTCATCCGCCTGTTGACCGAACCCGGAGATTTGGTCCTGGACCCGTTTGCCGGGAGCAATACCACCGGCGCAGCTTCGGAAGCTCAAGGCCGCTACTGGTTGAGTATCGAAGCTGAATCTAAGTACATCGAGGGCTCGCGGGGCCGGTTTCCCGCGATTATTGAACAGGAGTAAGTGATGAGTGCTGATGAGCCACTGCAAGTGATCGAAGCGGAGATGTCGATTGGGCCGAGTGCGCTTGAGGCGTACAGCCGCCTTAGCTATACGATGTGGTACGCGCTGGCTGAGTTCGTGGACAACGCCACGCAATCACGCCTGAATTACGAGAACTTAATTGACGATGTTCTGGCCCAAGAAGGCAAGCCGCTGCAGATTGACATAACGTATAACCGGCTATCACGCGAGATCAGTGTTGAAGATAATTCGATCGGCATGGGCAGGGAACGCTTGATCGAGGCGTTGAAGATCGCAATGCCCACAAAGGATAGCCGTGGCCGATCCAAGTACGGAATGGGAATGAAAACCGCCGCATGTTGGCTAGGACGCGTGTGGCGCATCGAAACGTGCGAGTGGGGAAGTGGCGTGGAGTGGACCGCCAACGTCGATGTTGAGGCGATTGCGAGGGACGGACAGAAGGTTCATCTAACTTCCCGAGAGGTGAGCAAGGACGCACACTATACCCGGATCGTGGTGACCAAGCTTCGCCGGAACATCCAGTCTAGAACCGAAGAGACTCTGAAGGCGTACTTGGGATCCATGTACATGTTCGACCTGAAGAAGCAGGAGCGGGTTCCCGTACGAATCACCTACAACACTACCCCTATCGAACCGCCGGACGATGCTGAATGGGATACTGATCTCGAAGGCAAGCCCTACAAGCGCGATATCCCAGAAGGAACGACCATCGGCGGCAAGTCAATTTCTGGCTATGTGGGAGTTCTGAAGAGGGGCGGGAGAAAGTACGGCGGGTTTTCTCTGTATCAGAACGGAAGGCAAATCCAGGGATTCCCAAACGCCTGGAAGCCGCGCGCGATTTTCGGCGGAGTGGATGATGAGGGCGCAAACAACCTGGTTGCCCAGCGGCTTACTGGCGTTCTGCAGTTGGATCCCAAATTCGGCGTCTCCCACACGAAGGATGCCATCCTGTTCGAGGGCGACGAAGAGGATCAGCTTGAGAAATTCCTTGTAGACCTTACTAAAGATTATCGCCAGCGTGCGACGGAAAGAAGGCGCCCGGACCGTGGGTGGAGCGCCGAGAAGTTCAAAGAATTAGTACAGAATCTGCAGTCAGAATTCACCAGCGGTGAGATGAAGGGCGCAGTCAACTCTGCGAACTTGCCGCCGCTCGAAACGATTTTGGCGAACAATCGACAGCAGGTTGCTTCCCTAACACCAGACGAGACCGTCGCCACATTCCCTATAACCAAGGAACTCACGATCAAAGTCTCCCGGAAGGAGACGAGTTTGTACGAACCGTACGTCACGATAAGTCCCGGTGCAGAGGCTGGTGTAGTGCACGTTGTTATCAACCTGCTCCACCCTTACTATCAGTGTCTCGATACGGCAGAGGCGATGGAGGAGTGTGTCACGCAGTTCATGTACGATGCCGTTGCAGAATACAGAGTGCGAACCCTCTCTGCATCACCCGTACTGCCCGATAGCGTGAGAAATCTGAAAGACGCTCTCCTCCGCGTCAGAATGCATCAAAATCAAAACGAGAATTTCAAAGTGCAGAGGGAAGCGGAAATGGCCCTGGAGCGGGATCTGCAGGATGCATGAGTGTTCCCGAACTTCGGAAATGGCAGAAACAGGCAATTCTCAAATGGGCTGAGGCAGGCCACCGAGGGATTGTAAGTGTCGTCACTGGGGGCGGGAAAACAGTCTTTGCTCTAGCATGTATCGATCTCCTAAAGCCTTTGACGACCCTTATCGTCGTCCCAACGTCTGCGCTCTTGGATCAATGGTGGTCGGAGGTGTGTGCGTTCTTCAGTCTCCGTCTGGATGACGTTCACATAGTTACCAGAACCAAAAGCCTTCGGCCAGGAACCATAAACGTTGCGGTACTTAACACCGCAGCTGGTCTCTTGGAGAGAAAGCAACCGGATTGCTTTCTGATTGTTGACGAATGCCACAAAGCAGCCTCCAGCTATTTTCGGCGTGTGCTGAATCTGCCTACTAACGCCAGCCTCGGCCTTTCTGCAACGCCAGACCGACCGTATGATGAAGGCCTAGCCGATGTACTCATTCCATCATTGGGGCCGGTCATCTACACATATGATTACGCGGAGGCGAGGTCCGACGGTGTCATCGTTCCGTTTGCTCTCAAGAACATAATCTTTGAGCTCGAAAGTGAACGGCAGGACGAATACGAGAAGCTGACGAGGGCGATTGCACGAACGATTGAAGCAGAAGGTGCTGATTCCCCGAAAGCAGTCGCTCTTCTTCTACGCCGAGCGAGAGTGCTCAATCTAAGCGAAAAGCGTGTATTCTTGGCAGCCAAATTGGTCCTGGCCAATGCTGGCAAGCGAACGCTGGTTTTTCACGAAGATATAAACGCATGTCAGGTCATAGCGTCGGCCCTAGCTCGTTTCGGCGTCGCGAGCGGTATTTATCATTCAAGAATGCCACTGAGAACTAGGGCGAAAGTACTCAACGAGTTCAGAAACGGATCCTTACAAGCCTTAGTCACGTGCCGGGCATTGGATGAAGGATTCAACGTTCCCGAGACGGAAATTGGAATTATCGCCGCAAGTACGGCAACTCGGCGGCAAAGAATTCAGAGGCTTGGGCGAATCTTGAGGCCTGCGGAGGGAAAGAAATCAGCGACTGTATACACCTTAGTGGCATCCGCTTCCGAGGTAGCCCGGCTTAAGGAAGAGGAAGAAAATCTCGACGGGGTTGCGAAAGTGTCCTGGAGATCTGAGTGAAAGTTTTTGTGGGCGGCAAGTGTGTGCCGGACAGTATCTTTTCCCTCGTTGATCCCTCATCATTTACTGAGGCGGAGTTCGAGGTTCATACGCGGCGCGCACTGCAATGTGTGTACCCCGAATACCATTGCATACCATTCCGTGGGGCGTACGAGTTCGAAAGCCAGGTGCATGAAGCGGACCTCGCGCTAGTTCACAAGCAATTCTCGCACTGGTTTGTCATCGAAGTTGAATTGGTATCACACTCGCTCGATGGCCACGTCATTCCCCAGGTACGATGCTTGCGCTACGGGCAGCCGTTACAATCATGCATCGGCAATATCTGTTCGGCGATCGACGGCATGAGTGCCGAACAGGCTAGGTCGCTTCTCTACTTGGTTCCAAGGGCAACCGCTGTCGTAACGAACCGCGCTGAACCCGAGTGGAACGCGGCTCTGCGCGGTCTCGATACACAGATGTTGGTTGTTTCGGTTTTCACGAAAGCCGATGGCTCTTACGCACATGAGACAGAGGGCTCGCTTTACGTACCTCAAACAAGTTTGGGATTCTACACGTACTCGGCCGTCAACAAAACCCTTCGAGTCACAGAAACGTGTGCGCTCCCCGAGGGTCAGATCCAGGTAGAAGACCCGTTTGGGGCCGTCGGAACCTGGACTGTACGGCGTTCTGAAGGATACCTTTGGGTTACGAAAGATCTCGGTGATCCGGGACTTCCTGATAAGGCAATGCTTCAGGTGCTTCGGACGCAGACGGGTCGAATCACATTGCGATTGCCCAGGCTTTGAGATGCCGCGCCATTCACGATCTTCGCGTAGGTGCGATAACAAGGCAAAAGAATTTCGTTACCGTGGCAACCGGTCAAGACTGAATCCTGGACGCAGTAGGAGACCGGGTTCTAAAACGGAATTATGCTGCTGGATTTCTCAATCAGCAACGAACGAAACACGGTCAATGGGAGTTGGTCCCCCCGCCTCAAGCGGTGTGTTCGTCGCCGCCGCCGGATCTGAGATCGTGTTCCAATTCTTCCACCGTTGGCAAGCTCCCTTTCAGATCAGACGGGAGGGGCTTCGCCGAGGCGGTATTCCGCGGAGGGATGTAGCCCCGCACTTCTTCTCCTCCGATCCGGGAAATAGCGTATCGGCCGGTCCGAGCACTCCTGGGGAAGTTGCTGCCATCGGTTAAAGCCTGCTTTAATGGCTTGATCGTTTATTAAGGCATACGGTCCTTAGGTTTAATAAGATTTCGGTTTGAAGATACTTAGGGCCCCAACTTCGATCCCGGGACGGTCATGACCTATCGTTGCTTTCGGGCAGCACGGCGACTGCACGCGCAATTCGCAGGCTCTGCCCGTCTGCGTTGATGCGTGCTGGACACTTCGGCCACAGCAGCCGGACGGTATCGAGCCACTTCTCGAGATTTTCCCTGAACCGCCGCGGCCTAGCGTACTCACCTGAGCCAATCTGAGCCGACAAGCCAAAGGGTCCGAACAATGGAATGCTTTCCTCGCCCTTCGCGATGAAACATCGGTACGACAGCCACATGAACAGATCGAGCACCTCCGGCGAATCCGAAAGCGCCTTGACGGCCTCCAGATCCGTCGGGATCGGGTGCGATGAAATCTCCCGGTAGAACTCGTCGCTGAGCACAATCACGTTCCGGAACTGATCGTCAATCGAGCACTGGTTCGGATCGCGGCTGTACCAAATCTGTGCTTCTCTGAAAAAGCTCAAGCGCGTCCGCTGAACGACCCTCGCTTTCGGCAGCATATTTTCCGTACCGAAGAAAATCGTCGCGCCAAAGATGCGCTCGAACGCCGAAACAAGTCGCCGGTATTCGCGACCGCCTTTGTGCAACAAGAACGCGTCTAGCATTTCACTTGCGTTCCTGAACCGGATTGTTTGACTCTGCTGTTGAACGGCGAGGGTTGCGAGATAGATCAAGATCAAGCGATCTTGTCCCCACGGCAGCCCGAAGCTGGGATGCCCGGTAATCTGCAGCACAAAGTTCCCGTTGCGGCGCTCGTAAAGCAAATCTGTCGCCGCAGGCCTCTTCACCGGGAGCCCGCACAACACGAACGGTCTCGAACTGAACCCCAAGTTCTGATTCCCTTCCTCTCGTTTCAGCCGCACCTGGCAGCACGCCTCGGCCACCCGAAGCTTTCGTTTGGAAACGACCAGATCCGGGACCATCTTCTTCAGGACGGCACCGGCAGACGCCATCTGTCCGCAACCGTTCACCCTGCCCGGAGACACACTCCGGGCGAACGCTTTCTCCAATCCTCACCTCGTCGTCAGCGCCGGGCTTCCGGCGCGATTTGGTGAGGGGCTTTGATCGTCGTTGAGGGGTTTTGGATGAGATTACTGCGATTACTGCGTTAAGCAGCGAAAGTCAGCAAAAGTCGTAAACTTCTTAGATTTCTTGGTCAGCCATGATCGCCATGGAGCGCCTAAGTTGTTGATACATGGAACCAGTGGATTTTCCCAAGCTGGACGTCGCGGGTTCGATCCCCGTCTCCCGCTCCAATGCTCTTATAGCTACGGCAACGGTCAGCGGAAAATCCTGTACTCCGTCTACTCTGTTAAGC
>JAJPJE010000025.1 GCA_021324365.1 Terriglobia bacterium
ATTTTACGCATCCCTGGCTGCTATTAGTCCGACCAAGATAGGAGAAGTGCAGTCCGCGTCCGACCGACATGCGCGAGGCGATTTCCGTGTGGCATTCCAAGCATCGGAAAGTAGCTTTGCCGGCAGAGATAGCGTGGCAGGTAGTGCACTGGGTTGTGCCGTTCAGGCTCTGGTGAGCGCGCGAAAGCGGACCGGGAGAGATTTGCGCGTGGCTTGCGAGGGAGAAAGAAAGAAGACAAACAAATGCCAGAGCTAGAAGAAAGTGTCTCCTGACCGAGCCCTCACTTCGTTGTGGCAATCTAGCTAGCCCTCAATCGCGGAGACAAAACCCGCGAGAACTCAACCAAGTGTGCGCGATGCGAGAGAGTCTAGCATACGCATTCGGTGCGGCCAGTAAGCACGAAGGTGCATGGGCTTTGAATACGCTGATTGCAAAGGCCGATTGAACGAAGATGACAAATTCATAATCTCAGCGACGACGTTGGCCAGCGTGCGATGAGGGTGCGCGCTATTCATGCGGATCGAGTCAGATCTTTCTCGATCCGCATGACTGAGCTATCTTGCGGCCGGCTGAAGTGGCACGACTGGCAGCTCGATGAAACTTGCGTGATCCGCCGAGTGATAGATTCGCTGCGTTGCTTTTACATAATCTGATGGTTTAGCAAAGAACATATTGGGCACGAACGTTTGCGGGTTGCGATCGTAAAGAGGAAACCAACTGGACTGGATCTGCACCATGATGCGGTGGCCCGGAAGGAACACGTGATTCACGGTCGGCAGAATGAATTTATATGGAAGCGGGATGTTGGATTGGATCGGCTTTGCAGTTTCAAAGCTCTCGCGATAGCGTCCGCGAAAAATATCCATCGCGATTGGCAGTTCATATCCGCTTAATTGCTGGTCGCTGAGTACCTGGTCGGGATAAACATCAATCAGTTTCACGATCCAATCGCTGTCGGTTCCGCTGGTGGAGGCCACCAAGTTCACGATGGGAGTTCCACTAATCCGCACCGGCTTGGCAAGCACAGCGGTGGTGTACGACAGCACGTCGGTGCGATCATGAATGAAGCGTTGATCGTCCACGAGCCAGCGCGTCCATGCCGGATGATCGGTGAAGCTTACCGGGCGCGGGACATACGGCACCGGCTTCGAGGGATCGGAAACATATTCGTCGTACGCAGAGCCGGTATCAGGAGCGTTGAACGAGAGGCTAAATCCAGCGGTCAGGTAGAGCGGCTTTGACTTGCTGGCACATCCTTTATCACAGGCGAGCGGCCAGGAGTTGAAGCGGTCCCAGTGATTCTCGCCGGTGTTGTAGATGAAAACTGGAGGTGTGTTCGCCTTGGGCGCACTGTCTTTCAGATACTGATCAAAGAAAGGTTTGAGCACATCGCGGCGAAACTCAAGCGCCGTGTCGCCCTTCCAGTGCAGAGGTCCGAGCGTGGAGCCGTTGTAGTTAACCTGGCTATGGCGCCACGGTCCCATGACGAGATAGTTGAGGTTATTCGAAGTATCTTTGGGCTCCATTGCCTGATAAGAATGGATGGCGCCCCACATGTCTTCCTGGTCCCAGAGTCCCTGGATCCACATGGTTGGAACTTTGAGCGGTTGTGCCGCCATCACTCTGTCCAGTGCTTGCGCCTGCCAGAATGCGTCGTATGCCGGATGCTCGGCGATCTTGCGCCACCATGGAAGCTGATCGAGACCGTTGGCCTCGGCGAAATCTCCCGCTGAACCTGCACGGAGGAAATTCGTGTAGTCATCGAAGGCTTCGCGAGGAATCAGATGGCCTTCGCCGCGAACCGTGGTCTGCTCGGTGAAGTAATCAAAGTTGGTTTGGCGGAAAGCTCCGAAGTGAAACCAGTCGTCGCCCATCCAGCCGTCGACCATCGGACTTTCAGGAGCAGCCACTTTCAACGCTGGATGCGGGTTTACCAGCGCCTCAACGACGGTGAAGCCTTCGTAGGAGCTTCCCAGCATGCCCACTTTCCCGTTCGATTCAGGGACGTTCTTCACCAGCCAATCGATGGTGTCATAAGCGTCCGTCGATTCGTCAGTATTGCTGGTGTTGAAAGGCCCACGCAGGAAGCGCGTCATGAAATAGTCGCCTTCCGATCCATATTTGCCACGAATATCCTGGAAGACGCGAATGTAACCATCCTTTACGAAAACTTCGTCGCCCTCGGGCAGGATGTCGAGCATGTGGGGCGATTGCGATCGCTGCGCACGTTTCGAGGCGTTGTAGGGAGTGCGCGTCAGGATCAGGGGCGCATTGTGAGCACCCTTGGGGATCACAATGACAGTGTGCAGTTTGACGCCGTCGCGCATCGGAATCATCGCGTCGCGCTTGATGTAGTCGTACGACTGAGTGGCCGGTTCAAATTTCTTGGGGATGTCCGGTTCGAGAGGAGAAGTCTGCGATGCCGCGATGAATGCGAAGGTCAATACGATTGCGAGTGCGACAAGATCTCGCAGAAAGGGCATGCGAATTTTCAAAGTGCATCTCCCTGGGCAGGATGGGAAGCGGGCAGAAAACCCACAGCACAATCCATTGTAGCGGACAACGACCGGCCGGCAGAGTAGCCGATTGGTGGAGCTTTGCGACCCGTTGGCTGGCGAAAATGTAGGCGCGGCCTTAACATAGTCAAACGAGATATGGAGCCGGAGAAGACAATTTCCGATATCGAGTTGCTGGAGCGCATCTACAAGCTGCCAGACAACAGGCCTTTCTCATCCGCCGACCTTGAAGCCGCGAACCGAAGGCATGACGAGGTGTGCGCGAGCAATCCATGGTTCCGTGTGTGGCAGCAGTTCGGGCTGCCACGCTAAAGCGAAAAGGTACGTAGAAGACTGAAGTCCTCGCGGAAGGAAAGAAATAAAAGAACTTCGTTCGGTGTGGCTGAGAGCTGTGCCCCTTCAAATCGCATTTACGAAACCAGTTCCAGTTACCTCGGTCCGATCACACACCTTCACCGGTCCTACTGAGCCCGCCATTCGCCGGTAAACAACCGAAATTCACCGAAAAGCTGGAGCAAGAATTTCTGTGGCGGCCTACGCTCGCAGTGTTGAATGTCAGAGCGCAGGAGATTCAGATGTCCAGCAACAAGCAGCAGCCAATCCTTGATATCGTCGCAGGAACCAGCTTGATCATGGTGGGGGTCGTGGGCGTCCTTGGTAGACTTGGTGTCCTTGACCTCGCACAGGTTCCGCAGTGGGCGGTCATCAGTCATTTATGGCCCTGGCTGTTGATTCTGGCGGGACTGCTTACTTGGCTGTCGGATCTGGAGCAAGTGGAGAGGACCAAGCAGTCATATCAGGAACGGGAGATGCCGTATGGCAAATGAACGCCGCAACCAAGGCACCCTGATTTCCGGACTTATTGCGATTGCGATCGGCGGACTCTTTCTGCTCAATACCGCCGGATACATACATATCGAGAATCTTTGGCGTTATTGGCCTGTCATTCTTATCGTTCTCGGGGTCAAGGAACTCGTGCATCCAGGAATGCGCTGCGGCCGCGGCAATGTGGTCGGCGGTGGAATCATGCTGATCTGGGGAGTGCTGCTCCTCGCAGCGAGTTTGGGCTACCTCGGATGGGGCACCATGTGGCCCTGGTTCCTGATTGGGTTGGGTGCGCTGCTCGTGTGGCAGGCAATGCGGCCGAAACCGGCAGCCTTGCCGCTGTCGGCGGGAGTACTTCACCCGGAATGCGTATTTTCGTCGATTGAAAAGGTCGTTACCGATCAGGAATTCGAGCAGGGATCCGCATCCGCTATTTTTGGCGGCGTGGAGCTCGATTTCCTGCAAGCGAACATGGCAAAAGATACTGCGGTTCTGGAAGTAAATGCAGTGTTCGGCTCTATCGAAGTACGCGTGCCCATGAACTGGAAGGTCAGCCTCGAGGCGGGCGTTGTGTTTGGCGCCTGCGAAAACCATACACGCGGTCCGCTGCCAAACTCGACAATGAAGACGCTTATCGTTCGTGGCGGAGTTGTATTCGGCAGTGTGGAAATCAAGAACTGAGCTGATAACGTGCATCCGATTCTCAGTCATCCACGCCAGATGCTCCTATACCTGGTGCTGTGGATACCGCTCACCGCTTTGCTCGGCTACCTTTTCCGAGCTTCCGGTTACAGCGTCCAGGAAGTCGCCATTCTGCTAGGCGTGCTCGCCCCTTTGTATGCGCTTATGTGCCTGCTTGCATGGTATCCCTGCCGCGCCACTCCGCTGCAACGCGCAGGCTCAGTGCGGATCGCTGCGACGCTCACTGCTGCTGCCGTGGTCATTGCCGGAACCTGGATGTTTTTCGCGATGATCTACGTCTCGGTACTGGAATCATTCGAATCGTTGCGCGGCCTGGCCAGCCACGCAGGCATGTACCGGATGATCTTCGGCATGGGCTTGCTGCTCTACCTTGTTTGGGCTGCGTATTACTACGTTCTGCTTACTATGGAAGCCTCACGGCAACTCGAACTGCGGGCGACCGAAGCCCGGGTTCTCGCACGAGATTCAGAGCTGCGTGCTCTGAAGGCGCAGATCAACCCGCACTTCATCTTCAACAGCCTGCACTCCATCAGCGCACTGACGACGGTGGATGCCACGAGGGCGCGCGAGATGTGCATCACGCTGGCAGATTTTTTGCGAGCAACACTCGGCCTGGGTCAAAAGACCATTATTCCGCTGAGTGAAGAGCTTGATCTCGTGCACCGTTACTTAACAGTAGAGAAAATCCGTTTCGGTTCGCGGTTGATGATCGAGGAAAAAGTGGATGATGTGGCTGTCGATTGCGTAATCCCACCGCTGATTTTGCAACCGCTGGTAGAGAACGCTATTCAACATGGGGTAGCGCACCTTCCTGAAGGAGCGTGTATCCGCTTGAGTATCACCGCGAAGGATGATCGCCTGACGATTGCTATGGAGAACAACTTCGATCCGGAGATCAAACCAAAAAAACGCAGCGGCATCGGGCTTGCGAATGTGCGGGAACGCATTGCCATTCGTTATGGCGACGCGGCCAACTTCCAGGCAGCCGCTGATGGCGATCTCTTTCGCGTCAACATCAGTCTTCCAGCCGCAAGGAGCATTGCGTGAACGGAGAGCCAAAACTTCGCGTCGTCATTGTCGATGACGAAGAACTCGCGCGTCAGGTGCTCCGTGAGTTGGCCGGGGCACATCCGGAGCTTGAAATTGTTGCCGAGTGTGCCAACGGCTTTGAGGCAGTGAAGGCCATCACCGAATTGAAACCCGATCTCGTGTTTCTCGACGTACAGATGCCGAAGCTCGATGGCTTCGAAGTGCTGGAACTTACTGGTACCAATATGGCGATCGTTTTTGCAACGGCTCACGACGGGCATGCCCTCAAAGCGTTTGAAGTGCATGCCGTCGATTACCTGCTTAAGCCGTTTGGAGCAGAACGTTTCGAACGAGCCTTGCAGCGCGCCAGAAAACGAATCGGCAGCCCACCGCCGCCGTTGACACAACTGGCACTGGCAGTACGACCGCCGGGGCAGTATCTCGATCGAGTAGTAGTGCGCGACGGAACTCGAGTGCATATCATTCCGACAAGCAAGCTTGAGTATGTGGAAGCGCAGGACGACTACATCGCAATCGCCAGCGAAGGACGCCGCTATTTGAAGCAGCAAACTATTTCCAGTCTGGAGGAATCACTGGATCCAAAGTGCTTCCTCCGCGTGCATCGTTCGTACATTGTGAACCTGGAGCAGGTAACGAATATTGAGCCGTATGGGAAAGACAGCAAAGTAGCGATTCTGAAAAACGGGACGCGGCTTCCGGTCAGCCGTGCGGGATACGATCGGCTTCGGAACGTGCTGGAAAGCCGTTAGGTCCAACCGAAGAAAGCCAAATGGCGAGCTATGCCGAAAAAGAAAACGAAGGCGGATTCACCAGCAGTATTGAAAGGTTGGGCGCAGATTTCGCGATTTTTGGGATTGGCCCCGGCAACCGCACAAAGATGGGCCCGCGCGGGTATGCCTGTCCGGCGCGAGGGCCGATTCACGGTTGCGAGCCGTTCGGAGTTGGAGGCGTGGATTGGCAAAGAATCCGGCATGCCGAAACCAGCGCACGTACTTACAGGCGATGCGGATATTTCCGCAGCGCTGAAGGAATCGCTTGCAGCGGTGCGGAGGCGTAGAAAGAAGTAGCCGCAAAAAGTTCTCTGGAAACAAGGCAGGCTAATGGCATCGTTTGCCTGATAGCCCGCCAATTTGGGTCCTGTCTGACCTCTGCCTCTATAACCGCCTATCGGATGCTCGTCTTCCACGATCAGTATGGATACACCAGAGCGTCGAGGCTGTCTTCGCTATTTGCGCCGCTAACCTCCAAGAATACGTTTACCTGTTTAATGGCCGTGCCCGGTGCAAGTCCGCACGCGGACATATCCGCAGGAAAGGTGAGTGAAGCTGAAGTGGCTGTTGTTGCCAGATTTCCTGCACTGACAAAGCAGCTGTGAGTGGTTGAGCTGTTTGCAGGTCCGTCCATGATCTGAGCCGAGAGGGCCACATTAACGATGGAGTAGGTTGTGGGTAGAGACCAGTTGTAAGTCAGAGTCTTTCCGACGACTGATGACAGCGGTCCGCTGCCTGGAGTGTTCGAGATCCCCGCAAAGCTGATTGTCTCTGTGGTAAACCCGTTACTTTGGGCAGTATTCTGCACCGTACCGGACGAAGCCGTCGTAATAGTAAAGGTAAAGGTCGTTCCCGCCGGCGGCAGTTGGCTGAGGTTGGTTCCGAGAGACTCGGATAACAAGAAAAACTGGTCGAATGTCTGACCCTGTTGGCTGATCATGGCTCCCTGAGTGAGCATGCCGGAGGAGTTCCCGCCCCAGATGTTTCCGCCTCCGCTAACGGATGCCCCGGTTACCACGCCGTGAGGCGCTTGCACTCCGGCCCAAATGTACGTGCCATGTGAAACACCTACACCGAGCGAAGGGCCTCCCTGTGCAGTGCGACTCTGGGCCGCTGCCGTGATCTGGCCGACATGCTGGTTGCCATACAACAACCAACCGCCGCCCTCATTCTTGAAAATCGCCTCTGTGGTGCCAGTTTGCGACTGACCTCCTACAGTGAATGTCAAGAGAAGGATCACGTCGGCGACGTTATTAGTTGTGTCGAGGCTGATGATGTTCGCGATCTGGATACTCAGAGTTGCGCCGGCAAAGAGGCTGGCACTGTGTGCAGCGTTCTGGGTTGCAGTGGTTCCGTCATTCAAGTAGTCGGCGTTGTAGTAAGGGAGAAGGTCGGCGCCGGTTAGCGCGCTGCCTTTGGTCTGGACTGTGTTCTCGAATGCAGCGATGGTGCTATCGATCCCACTGATGGCTGACTGTTGAGCAGAGTTCGCAGGAGGCACGCTAGTCGCGGAACTGGTCGTACTGTTGCCAGTGGAGCTATCGGTGGTGGTTGCGTTCAACGTTACCGCTCCACCGGAGTACGCGGGAGTAATGGTTTGCGTGACTGTGCCGCTACTAATTGTGACCCCGGCAACAGAGCCATTGCCCGAATTCAGCGTTTCCGACGCAATGATGTGCAGCACGGAATCCAACCCGGTGTTGTTGGCGCTGAAGGTGCTGGATACGAGATTTATCGATCCGTTGGCTGGCGCTGTCGACGTTACCGTCAGTCCGGCGTTGGTAAACCACAACTGCATAACTTGAATCAGTGGGTTGCTAACGATTTGCACCGCAAGCGGACTGGGTGGAGCATTTCCAGGAGCAGTTGGATTGGCAAATGCGCTGTCCACATTGATGCCCTGAACGCTGTACCATGAGCGCACGATGACATCACTGAGGACATGCACGTTGATGTGCGTGGTGGCGTTTGCGTCCGCACTCACGCTGTAGAGCGTTGTTCCAGCCGGGAAGCCGCCGGACGCAGCAGTTGTCACGACTTTAATCAGGAAAGGCGGAGTCAACCCGCCGGTATTGACCGTAAACGTGCCGTCCGAAGCTGTCGTGCCGGTACTTGTGTTTCCATTGGCATCGATCAGAGTGACATCCGCTCCCGCGATGGGTGCACCCAGAGAGGCCGTTCCGCTTACGGTGCTGGTTGCCGGTGGCCCGCTCGGGGTAACTGTGAACGCCATCCCGTTGCTGGCTTGTCCTCCGACGGTGACCACCACGTTGCCGGTGGTCGCTCCGCCAGGAACGGTAACGGTAATCGCACTGGCGCTCCACGAGATGGCGGTTCCAGCCGATGTTCCATTAAACGTCACCGTGCTGTTTCCCTGACTTGCGCCAAAGCTGGACCCTGAAATTGTGACCGCAGTTCCAACTGCGCCGGAACTCACATTCAAACTGGTGATAAGCGGCGCGACTGTAAATGCAACGCCATTGCTTGCCGCTCCCGACACGGTGACGACCACGTTGCCGGTGGTCGCTCCATTGGGAACAGTCACGCTGATACTGCTGGCGCTCCAGGAAGCGGCAGTGCCCGCGGCGGTCCCGTTGAATGACACAGTGCTACTGCCCTGCGTTGAGCCAAAGTTTGATCCGGCAATTGTGACGGTGGTGCCGACCGGTCCTGAAGTCGGACTGACGCTGGTGATTGCAGGAGGTTGCGGTTGTCCACCTCCATTGTTCTGCCCGCCGCCGTTATTGTTGCTGCTTCCATTTCCTCCACAGCTTAGAAGCAATGCCAGCGAACTGATGGCTGCAGCGAGGAATACAGGCCGGAAACGAGAGATGATTTCCTGTCGCAACGTGGGTTTTGTTGCCAACACGGAGCAAGGGGACATTTGCAGGGTTTTCAGCAGTCGCATATTATCTTCTTCCGATTTGGTTGCCATCTCAGGCGAGAGACTTTGCGCGACAGTGCACTAGAACTCAATTTTCTGCAGCTTAATTTCGGCTTAATTAGTTATGAACCGTGCTTAGTTGCTTTTTTTGAACAACTTGGATCTGCGTGCCGCGGAGCGGAGCTGCTGCGATTCAGGGAGTTGAAAATCCGGGTACTCTCAGCGAAAATCTAAGCTTTCCCCTCAAAGGTCTCTTTCTTAACAAATCCTGTTTCTGGACTATGAGCGGCCGAGTCTACCGATTTGGTGCATTTGAATTGCTCTCTCAGGAGGGAGAGTTGCGGACGACGGATTCGTGCGTCCGTTTGCAGGAAAAACCACTACTTCTGTTAACCGCCTTGCTGGATCATCCGCAGGAGTTAGTTACCCGGCAACAGTTGCGCGAACGTATGTGGGGCAGCGAAACCTTTGTCGATTATGAGCAGGGAATCAATGTCGCGATAAAGAAGGTCAGGCAAGCGCTTAGTGACTCGGCAGAAAATCCCAGGTTTATAGAAACAATTGCCAAGAAGGGCTACCGCTTTCTTCTGCCGGTTGAGATCGTGGATCAAGCCGTGCCCGCGAACTTTCCCACCGTGGAGCCTGGCAGAGTACCCGAGGTGGCGGCCGGCCCGGTGTCTGAGTCTCCTCGATCGCATCGCCGCTCGAGACTCGTTGCCTTCGCTGCAGCAGGGGCCTTGCTGCTGGTTGGGATATGGCTGTTTCAGGTAGAGGCAAGAGCGCGTCATTCTACGCAGATACATTCTCTTGCAGTCTTGCCTCTGCAGAATCTGTCTCCGGATGCCGGGCAGGAATATTTCGCGGATGGAATCACAGAGGAGTTGATTACAGACTTGGCACAAACACTGCCCTTTCGGGTCATTTCCCGAACCTCGGTAATGAGGTACAAGCAAACGAGTGAACCAATCACCCAGATTGCGCGAGAACTGGGAGTAGAAGCGATTGTCGAAGGGGCGGTTGCGCGATCGGGGAATCGGGTCACGGTCACGATTCAACTCATTGATGCTACCGAGGATCGTCATCTATGGGCACAGAGATACGATCGCAACGTCGGCGATCTCCTCGGCATGGAAGCAGAACTTTCACAGGAGATCGCCAGCCAGGTTGGAGGTACTCTAAGCGCCCGGCCGGTGAATCTGACGGTGTCTGCTGTAGATCCGGAGGTGTACGAGCTTTGCCTCATGGGGAGATACCACTGGAATAGACGGACGCCGGCGGGACTCAGCAAAGCGATCGAGTATTTTCAGGACGCAATACGCCGAGACCCAAATTACCCGCCTGCTTACGCTGGCTTGGCAGATGCTTACCTGATCATGCCGTCTTACAACAGCGTTGATACAGAAGACAGCTACAGGAAAGCCGAGATTGCCGCGCGCCGTGCGCTGCAGTTGGACGACACACTGGCCGAATCGCATGCGACCTTGGGAATGCTTGCAATCCATCATTGGTTTTCTGAATCCGATCAGGCGGAACGGGAATTCCGCCGTGCCCTGCAGCTAAATCCAAATTACGCCACGGCTCATCACTGGTTCTCGTATTACCTGATATTTATGAAGCGACTCGATGAAGCTCTGGGTGAAATGGAGCTGGCGCGCCGGCTGGATCCCCTCTCGCCCATCATTAATGCGGATGAGGGACACCTGCTATACGCTATAGGCCGCTACGGGAAAGCAAAAGAGCGTCTTCAGTACGCAATCGAACTGGCTCCGGGCCTGGGGCAGCCACATGAGACGCTGGCGCTGATTGCGTTGGTAGAAGGGCGCGCTACAGAGAGTGTGGCGCAGGCTCGCGCCGGGCTGGCGCTGGATGGCAGCAATCCACGAAGCATGGCTGAAGCAGGATATGTGCTTGCGGCTACCGGGCACGTGGAGGAGGCCCAACAGCTGCTTACAACATTGAACGAGTTGGTCGAGCGCGATTCTGCCGCCCCGGTCTTTCCTGCTTTTATCTACCTTGGATTAGGACAGCGAAGCCAGGCCTTAAATGTTTTGGACAAAGCCGCTCATAAGAGGATCGATTCACTTATTGGGCTGGGTCAGTGGAGCACCATCATAGATCCGCTAAGGAACGACCCGCAATACCGGAGGCTCACAGCAGAGGCCGACCATAACCACCTGTAATTGAATCTGCGGAGGCGCGAGCGGCCGGGGTAACCAATGATCAAGAAAGATCGCTGAGCGACATACATTTACGAAGAATCAGCGGCTCCTAATTCCGTCGTACCCAACGAAGATGATTGCCGCGCGGGAGATGCCGTAAAGAATCAATTCGTGCCGGAGCCTGCGCAGGCGGTAGTTGACAAAGTCGTGCAGGTCCTTTGTTTTGCCTCTTCTCCGGTGAATCGATATAATTAGCTTTGCTGAGCGGGAGTAACTCAGCGGTAGAGTGCGACCTTGCCAAGGTCGAAGTCGCGGGTTCAAATCCCGTCTCCCGCTCCAGAATTCAGGTGACGCCTACCCCCTCCCAGCGAGGGTTTTTTGGTCTTGAGACTCCGGTCGAGATCCTGACCCGTAGCGCACTGAAAGGGAGAGGTTCAAGGCAAGGCGCGGTAGCCAAGTGGTAAGGCAGAGGTCTGCAAAACCTTTATTCGGCGGTTCGATTCCGCCCCGCGCCTCCAAATCCTTCCTAGCTCTCATCAGCAGGCAGCTTTCCACCGGGCACTCCTATGGCACGATTGCGATCCTTGTTGCATTGGCGTTGGTCGAAAATGGTGAACCCGATAAAGCCGTTAACGCGCCCGTGCCAGGGTCTATCTTCCAACCGGTCAGCGAACTTGTGTTGCTGGCGTAAACATATTGGCCGGTCGTGTCGACCACCACGGCCGACCACTGACTCGATCCCGGCAGTGTCCAGGGTGACCCTGGGATAGGCGTGGCTATGCCCGTTGAGGGATCGAGGGACCACCCAGCAAGTACACTCGATAAGCTACTTGCCGCATACAGGAACTTGCCGTTCGGAGTAGTCGCAATCGAATCGTAGGTTGTGTTCCCGGTCGTGAACGGCGATCCCGCTACGCCTGTCAGGCTTCCCGTCCCTTGATCGATCTTGAAAGCCACCAACTCAGGAAACGCGGTGTCCACCATGTACAGGTAGCCATTTGCGAATGCCATCGGAGCCGCGCAGTAGGGGCTCTTAGGTGGACATCCACTCGTCGTCGATCCCACCGTGAACGGCACACCGGGCACAAAGGTCAGGGTGCCGACGCCTCCATTGATGCTGAAGCCATAGATGTGATTGTTTTCCGCATTTGCGGCGTAAACGTACTTCCCGTTCGGCTCAACTGCGGGTTGCATTACCGCTGTAGGCTGTTCGGAAGCCTGCGTTGTCTCGCCCTGTTGCGTGACGGCTCCGGAAGCTGAATCGAGCAGCAGAGTGTGAAAGAGAGATGGCGTCGCATAATCGCCAGTGAACATGAACCTTGCATCGACAGAGATTACGGGAAATGCGAGTTCATCGGTCGTCGTATACGGAGCAGCCGATGATTGGGTGACGTTGCCCGTGCCGGGATCGACCTCATACGTGAATACCTTCGTATTGGCGGGAGCCGGCGGTACTGGCGTCTTTTGCATTACGTAAAGCCGGTGATGTTTCGCATCAACAGTCATGTCATCTACGTTGTTTCCGGTCGCTGGCTGGACACTTCCAATCTTCGTCAGTGCTCCGTTCGAGCTGTTGATGCTGTACTCGACAACGCTTGTGTTGGACGCGACAAAGTTGCTGTCGACGAACAGATACTGCGCGCTCTGAGCCGATCCGCCGCCCGAGGAACCCGAACCGGAGCCTCCGGAAGTACCGCCGCCTGACCCCGATCCTGAACCTCCCGAAGAACCGCCTGATCCTCCGCTGGAACTCGAGCCAGAGCTGCCGGAACCTGATCCACTCGAAGATCCTGAGCCGCCCGAAGTTCCTGAGGTGCCGGCCGTGCCGCCCGACCCTCCGCTCGTTCCACCACTGCCCGAAGACCCTGTTCCCCCCGAAGCACTTGGAGTGGAACTACTGGTGCTGGAGGCTGCGCCGCCGCATCCGGTTAGAAGCGCAAAGCCTACGAAGATGGATACGACTAGTACGGGCCAACGCCATATCACGATGCGAGACATCATTTTTGCTGCTCCTAATGGGGAATGATGCAATTTTCGAGGCAAGCTGCGCAGCGCGCGTTGTCTGCGGCTCGGGTCCGAACGCCCGTTGCAGGAGCGAACAATCACCTTAGTACTACGCTGAAACGGCGGGTGATTGCCAGCGCTGCACTGCCTTGTTCTCTGCAGAAGCGGCGGAGTCTCCCATTTGCAGAGAAGTTCAGACGACTAATCGGTACAGTGAGGAGTGGGAGATGCAAGGTGCACCATCGCGGGTCCGGCGGGCCTGTCCGTTATGAGTCTCTGAGTGCAGCGAAAGAGGCAAAATCACAGCTCAGACACTTACATCAGTTTCCATTGCCCTGAGCTTGCCATTCTTCAGTTCAAATTCCATGCCTCGCCAGTGAATGGTGTGCCCGAAGAAACTTGCGATCCAGACGAGCAGCGCGACGACATCCCGCAAAGGAATCATCCAGAAGTTGCGAAGAACCTGGCGGTCTTGAAGAACTGTTACTCCGGCGATGCCCGCTACCAGCAGGCGCGCGAGTATGGCGACGGCAAGCAAAATCCACGACCAAGCGGCTCCCGTCGCAAATGCGACCGCAAGTCCGGCCCATACCAGCGGGAACGTAACGATCAGTCCCGCGTATCCCCACCGCCGCGAATCGCGAATGGTTCGCGCCCAGCGCAACTGATGCCTGAGAAACTCGCCAAACGTATACCGCGGAAGAAAGGTCTCGACGACAACGTCGGAGAGAACCACTTCCAATCCCGCTTTGGCGATCCGGGCGCCAAGTTCGTAGTCGTCGGCAAGATAGTCGAGTAACGGTTCGAAGCCGCCGATCGCATCGAGCGCCTTGCGTGAAAATGCCAGCGTTGAACCCAGACCGAAACGGACACCCTGCAGTTCTCGAGCGGCGAGCACTGCAGGACAGAAATCGGTGCTGATCCCAAGAGCTTCGAGTTGTGAACCAAGCGTCGGCGATGCGATTCCGCGGTAGAGGCAGGTCACCATCCCGACGCCGGAATCGGCGAATGAGGCAACAACGCTGCGAAGATAGGCGCGAGGCACCCGGATGTCACTGTCATTGACAATCAGGTATTCGTATCGTGCAACTCGAGCCATCTGCATGAGGTTGCTGACCTTCACGTTGGTTCCAAAAATCCTGGGAAACACGAGCAGCTGAATCTTGCGACCTGGGAAATCGCCGATGAGGCGCCTGACCAACGCAACAGCTGGATCGTTAGGATCTGTGACCCCAAAGATGATCTCGTAATCCGGGTAATCCTGAAGACAATGACTGCGGAAGCTCTCGTACATTTCCGGATCAGTGCCTCGCAATGGTTTCAGAATCGAGATTGGAGGCGTGAATCTGGGCGAGTTTGCGCGAGCGAGCCGGCAATCGCGGAGAAATCTGAAGGTGCCATAGAGGCTCAGGGCGTAATATGCAATGCCTGCACCAGCGAGTGCGGCAGTCAGCACAGCGAGCAATTTCAGCAAAAGATGCATTCGGAAAGAGCGCTACTCGTAGCGCAGCGCTTCGATTGGATCAAGGTTTGAAGCCTTCCACGCCGGGTAGATACCAAAGATAAGCCCGATAGCGCACGATGCAAAGAAGCCTACGCCTGCCCAGAACATCGACATGCTGGCCGGCAGCGATGACCAGATCACGCGCACCAGGAGAGTCAGCAATCCCCCTATCACGATGCCGATGACGCCACCCAGCGACGTCAGCGTAATTGCTTCGAGCGTGAATTGCAGCAGCACATCACGTTTTCGCGCGCCAATGGCCTTGCGCACACCAATTTCACGGGTTCGCTCCGTCACCGACACCAGCATGATATTCATCACGCCGACGCCACCCACGATTAAGGCCACGCTTGAAACCGCAAACATGAAGATGAATACCGCTCCAGTGATCTGATTCCAGAAATCGGAGAGCGAATCCTGTGTGAAGATAGAAAAATTGTCCGGCTTGTCTGGGGGAACCCTGCGGCGACGGCGCAACAGTTCGCGCATTTCGTCCATTGCCTTCGACATGTCGTCGTGGCTTGTGGCTTTTACGGTGATCCAGTGCTGCTTCAGTTCGGGATGAAGCTTCCGGAAAGTTGCCAGCGGGAAGCGCACGATGTTGTCGTCTGGATTCTTGCCGCCGCCGAAGGCGCTCTTGATTGGCGCATTGACGCCCACTACCGTGAACAGCTTGCCTTCGATGTTGATTTCTTTTCCCAGCGCCGAGTCGTTGCCAAATAACTCTTCGGCCGTATCGTGGCCAAGAATAATAACGGGAGCGCGCCGCTCGTCTTCGCTTTCATCGAAGAAGCGCCCTTCGCTCATCTGCAGGTCGTACACTTCTTTCGCCGAAGGACTGTCGCCTTCCAGAATCGTGTTCTTCGCGCGGCGGTCGCCGTACTTCACCACGTAGCTACCGGCATTGAATTCGGGCAGGAAGTAACGAACTCCGGCGCAGACCGCCTGCACGTGCGGCAGGTCTTTCATAGCTTCGGCATCTTCCCAGGTCAGCTCTTTGCGCGTGCGCATTTCTTCGCTGGGGCGGCTGAAGCTGAAGACATCAATGTGGAAAGCCATAATGAGGTTCGATCCCATCGCCTGGATCGATTGCGTCACATTGGAGTTGAGACCGTTCACGACTGACGAAATGGCAATCACCACGGCGACTCCAATGACGACGCCGAGTACCGTAAGTCCGGAGCGCAACTTGTTCTTGACGATCGTGTCCATCGCCATGCGAACAATTTCGCCGTAATCGCGTTTTGTCATTGCCATTACGTTTCCGCCCTCAACGCCACGATTGGGTCCAACTGCGCAGCCCGGCGCGCCGGGTACACGCCAAAGAAAATGCCAACAGTGGCTGAGACGATTAACCCGGCAAGAATTGCCCACGCCTTGATTTCAGAAGGCATGCCGATCAAACCGGTCACTGTCTTGGCAACGACAATGCCCCAGATAATACCCAGCACGCCGCCCACCAGTGCCATCGTGCTCGACTCAATGATGAACTGCCGCATTACATCGCCGCTCTTTGCACCCAGCGCTTTGCGAATTCCGATTTCCCGAGTACGTTCCGTCACCGATACCAGCATGATGTTCATGATGACGATTCCGCCGACGACCAGGGAGATGCTGGCGATCGCAATCATGGCAATAAAGAAGCTACTGCTGATGCTCGACCAGATGCTCAGGAAACTCTCGTTGGTTTCAATGACGAAACTGTCCGGTTTGCCGGGTTGATCGTGACGCCGCGCGCGCAATGTTACGCGCGCCTGGTCCATCGCGGTCTGCAACTGCGATCCAACTCCAGCAGCTTTTCCCGAAATCCGAATGCTCTGGTGTTCGCCGTACTGCTTCAGATACGCCGTGATCGGGATTAATACATAGTTATCGCGGCTTTGGCCGAGTGTTTTACCTTCCTTTTTCCCGAGACCGATCACCCGGTACTCCTGGCCATCAACGCGTATTAACTTGTCGAGCGGATCGATGGCACCGCCCATGAGCTTTTCCAGGATGTCCTGCCCGATTACAGCGACGTGAGACGAGTTCTCCACGTCGTTTTCATTGAGCCCACGCCCCGCGACGATTTCCTCGTCATAAATGACCATCATGGACGACGTCATACCACGCACCATTGTGTCCGACGATGCCTGGTCCTCATAGCGAACATGCCCATTCGTATTCAGAATAGACGCGCCGACATAGCTGCAGGCGTTGCAGCTCTCGGCGACAGCGCGGTAGTCCTCCATGTTCAGATCTTTGCGCTTCAGCGCGTCCAGATAGGTATCGATGTCGGTGATGACGCCTGGCATTTTCCCAATGATGAACACGTCGGCGCCGAGTCCGAATACCTTATTGGCGACGTAGCCGTTGATGCCAGCCACGAAGGTGACGACGGCAATCACTGCGGAGACGCCGATCACGACCCCGAGCAACGTCAGCACTGAGCGAAGCTTGTTCGCCCAGAGCGATTGCAAGGCAATACGGACGGCTTCCAGCGTGTTCATGGGATTCCTAGAAGTCTATCAGGTGTTTGTTGAGGTGCCCGGGCCATTGGGGTGGGTGTGGGATCAACAACACCTATTCATCTATGAGTACGAGCGCCGTCCGAGGAAAGTTCCTCCGAGCTGTCCTGTCACTCATCTATATAATGTTACAGTTGGCAGCCGGATCGGACGGTCGCGGGGTGCCCCATATCTGCCTATTTTGGCAGATGTGGGATGTCACGAGGAAAGTCCGAACTCCGCAGAGCAGTGTGCCGGATAACGTCCGGGAGGCTGGCGTCAAGGCCAGTCGACGGCCAGTGCCACAGAGAAGATACCGCCAAGGTGGCCATTCAAGCCTGCTTTTGGCTTGAGTGGGAATCTGGTAAGGGTGAAAAGGTGCGGTAAGAGCGCACCGCCCGCCCAGCAATGGACGGGGCATGGCAAACCCCACACGGAGCAAGACCAAATAGGGGACGAGCGGATAGCAATATCCGCACGCGCCGGCTCGGCGCGTCAACCTTCGGGCTCCCAGCAATGGGATGGAAGTTCCGGGTAGGTCGCTTGAGTTGCGCAGCAATGCGCCGCCTAGAGGAATGACCGTCCTGCAAGCTTCGGCTCGCAGACAGAATTCGGCTTACAGATCCGGCTGCCACAAACCTTTCTTTTCAACGAGCCGCTCAGTGCCCTGGTGCGGGAATTGCTCGAGCACTTGCTGGTAACTCGGATCCTGGCAGTTTCCGAATAGCCCACAAAACGGCCGCTGACACTTATCTGCGCTCGAGTATTTGCCCAGCACCACTAATAGTGCCAGAGACCATTTCGAAATTTCGGGCTATGGCCATGCCCAGCTCGCGCGAATCAGACCATCTTCCACAATTATGGAGTCGGCTGCTAGCCTCTTGGCCGACATATAATTGCGCGTACGCAATGCAACTCACCTCTGGCACAAAGCTTGGCCCATATGAGATTCAATCCCCGTTGGGAGCGGGGGGAATGGGCGAAGTGTATCGCGCTTGTGACACGCGCCTCGATCGCATTGTCGCGATCAAGATCCTTCCGGCCGTCTTTGCCCGCGATGTCAATCGCTTGGCGCGTTTCCAGCAGGAAGCACGAGTTCTCAGCGCCCTGAACCATCCCAACATCTGCCATCTTTATGACGTGGGCAGCCAGAATGGTACTGATTTTCTGGTGATGGAGTTGCTAGAAGGCGAATCGCTGTCCGACCGGCTGACCAAAGGCCCACTGCCTCTAGAAACGGCGCTAAAAACAGCTGCAGAGATCGCGGAGGCGCTCGACCGAGCGCACCGCGCGGGCATCGTACATCGGGACCTGAAGCCCGGCAACATCATGCTGACTAAAACCGGGGCCAAATTGCTCGACTTCGGTCTCGCCAAACCCGCAGCCACGGGAACCCTCTTAGACAGTCAGGCCGTGACTGAAGCGACGCAAACATCCGCCTTGACGTCTCAGGGCGTGCTGCTCGGAACGTTTCAGTACATGTCGCCTGAGCAAATCGAGGGAAGAGAAGCCGACGTGCGTAGCGATATCTTCTCCTTCGGCGCCGTCCTCTACGAGATGGTTACCGGGCAGCGCGCTTTTGGCGGTAGCACGCCGGCCAGCGTTATTGCGGCCGTTCTTACCGCGAAACCGAAGCCAATCCTGGGGATACAGCCACTGACGCCTCCGGCACTCGATCGCCTGGTCTGGACTTGTCTGGAAAAGGATCCCGAACTGCGCTGGCAGACTGCTTACGATATCAAACTCCATCTGGAATCGATCCAGGAACTCGGCGCTCCGGCGGTTTTGTCTCCATCACAAAGGCGCAACCTCAGCAAGAGGGCTGTGGTTGCCGTGGCGGCCGTGCTGGTCATCGCAAGCACGATCCTGTGGTGGCTTCCCCAGTCTGCGGTGCCCGGAACTCAGGTGCACTCCTCAGTATTGCCGCCGGAGGGACAACAGTTCAATCCCAATGATTTTGCCCTCTCGCCTGACGGCAGCATGATCGCCTATACCACAGTGGGTCAGCGAGGTGGATTGTGGATCCGGCGGCTCGCTACTGGCAAAGATGAACAGTTGCCAGGAACCGACCCAGCCTCCTCCCCGTTCTGGTCTCCGGATAGCCGTTCAATCGGTTTCTTCAGCAATTCCATGCGCAGGAGAGTCGATGTGGCAGGCGGCCCCGCAGTGACACTGGCCGAGGTACATGGGGAGCGCGGTGCTACCTGGGGTTCGGACGGGACGATTCTGTTTGCTCCTGACTATGGCAAGTCGGGACTTCGCCGTGTAAGCACACAGGGTGGACCGGTGACCGCCGTTACGCAAGTCGATTCGGTGCGCGGAGAAGATAGTCACCGCTGGCCTTTTCTGCTGCCCGGTGGTCGCCGTGTTCTCTTTTTCGTGAGCAGCACCCGTACTCCGTTTGGCAGCAATCCGAATGACAACATTGCGGGGCTTTACCTGCTGGACCTGAAGACCGGCCGGACCAGCTATGTGACCCACTCCGACTCCGGCGCGCAGTATGCGAAGGGATACCTGTTCTATGC
>JAJPJE010000024.1 GCA_021324365.1 Terriglobia bacterium
GTCCAGGATACGCTGCACGTGGTCGGGTTGCATGATGCACTCGCAATAATGGCTGCAATCCCGGAACAGTCGTTCCGGGTGGGTCTCCTGGAAATAACCGCTTCCAATCTCGCGGCTGGGAATCTGCGCGGCGATGGCGAGCACCGGCACGCGACTGCGGTGGCAATCGTAAAGGCCGTTGATAAGATGCAGATTTCCGGGGCCGCAACTGCCTGCGCACGTCGCCAGGGAATTGGTCAGCCCGGCTTCCGCTCCGGCGGCAAACGCGGCCGCTTCTTCGTGCCGGACATGAACCCACTTAACTTCCCTGTTCCGACGGATGGCTTCGGTGATTCCATTTAGTGAATCGCCAGCCACGCCATAAACTCGTCTGACCTTCGCGACCACCAGGGTCTCTACCACAAATTCCGCGACGGTTTTCATTTCGATGACGTTTCGTAGCGTTTGCTCCCAGCAATTTCGCGAAGCATCACCGTGCATTTTCTATTCCACCACCTCACCTGGGGTCTTTTGCCTTGTGGATGCGCAACCAGTATCGGAAGTGGGAAGAACCGCGTCGGCTTCTCGACAAAAAGTCAGCGCGCCGTCATCAACCGACAATCCATTGCCCGGTCAGCGAGGAAAGCTCCAGTCTTTCACCGCCGCTACTATTGGCGAGGCTGCGATAGCCCGTCGCTTTTCTTTAAAATCCGGCGCCGGCTTAGTCCATGCGCCAGGACGATTACTGAGAGCCATCAACCGGGCTGCTCCGCAGATCGGCATCGAGACTAACCCGAAAGACGGTCCCGTGCTGATCACGGTGACCTTCAGGATCAATCCCGAGCGAGCCGAAGAATTCATCCGAGCTGCCCACGAACTTCGAAGAGCGCATCCGGTAAGAAGGAAACCCCCAAACGGCTACCCTCTACACTTTCACATTGTACGGAAGCTCTAATGCAAAAGTGGCGCCCTTGCCCGGCCCTTCACTATGCACACTCAAAGAGCCACCCAGTTGCTTAGCCGCCAAGGCACCGTTGTGAAGGCCAAACCCGTGACCATCCTTTTTAGTCGTAAATCCATGGTTGAAAATATGTGTCAGATTCTCGGCCCGAATGCCAACGCCATTGTCAATCAGCTCGATTCGTACCAGGTCGCTGCCATTACTCACCCGAATTGTCAAACGCTTGTCTAGCGAACCGGACTCGTCGCAGGCCTCCCTGGCGTTACGAATCAGATTCACCAGGATCTGCAGTACTTTGTGTTTCTCCACATTGATCTCCGGCAAGCCCTCGGCATATTCGCGAAAGACTTGGACATCATCCCGGATCAAGGCGCTAGCATTCATTCGCAGCGCGTCCTCGACGAGCTCCGTGACTTTGATCTGCTCCGCAACACCTGAGACCTTGCCGTAGCTCTGCTGCATCGCAACGATGTCTTTGACGTGTTCGACGTTCTTGGCAAGTGCGCTTACTTCGTAAAGGAGGGAGGCGTTCTCCTCAGTCAACTGTGCGCCTAATTGTTTGAGAAAACCGGGCAACTGCTTGCCTTTCACATCCTCGCTTAGGAAACTGCCCAGGTCCGTCGCATGTTGTTCCATCATGCTGGCCGCCTTCGTCACGTTGCCTCCTTTGGACTTTTTGAGACGATCCGCGATTATGGTCGTCGAGACATTGATGCTGTTGAGAATGTTGCCCACGTTGTGAAGCACACTGGTGGCCACCTCGGCCATGCCCGCTCGTCGCGATACCTCCAGCAGTTGCTTATGGCTTTCTTCCAGTTCACGGGTACGTTCCTTAACGAGTTTTTCGATCCCTTCGTTCACCGCCTCGAGCTTGGCTTGCCGCTCTGCGACCATGCGTGTTTCAGCCAGACCTTGCTTAATCGAGAGCAGGAGGAACACATCTTCAAAAACTACCCAGCCCGCGTGCTCTATCCACCGCCAGGGACTGCTTGTGAGAACCCCAAAAACAGATTGCGGCCAAAAAGTTCCCCTTACGAAGTGGTCACATGAAAATGCGTTTCCACCCGTCCTCCCGATAGATGGATCAACAAGGCCGAAGTAAGCATCTGCCCCACTGCGATTGCATGACGTGTCCTGGCCTGGCCTGGGAATTTTACCGCCAGAAACACGGGCAAACTTGTGATGGCCCCGCCGATAAACGCGGCCGCCCACACGTGCAAGTGAATCTGACTCTGCGTTCCACTCCATGTCTTCGGCGAAATCCAGATCGCTGCGATAATGCCGGCCACCCATTGAAAGACCATCAGACCCGCAAACATGCGATCTGTCCGTCGGTAGTTCGTCTCCTGGTGCTCGCAAAAAAGCTCCTCGGATCGACGCCTCCTGCCTGCCGAACCTGACTCAATATCTGTTATTGCGGTTTCCATGCTCGCCTTGGGGAGCTCACCGTTTGGCTGAGCGCCTTTTGCTGATGCAAGTCCTTCTTTATCAGTGTTCATCCGTGTCAATCCATGGTCTAATGCCGTTTTCAGGTTTATCGCCTGTCTTCCAACTTGCATTCAAACAA
>JAJPJE010000091.1 GCA_021324365.1 Terriglobia bacterium
ATATAGGGCGAGCTTATGCCGGTAGTCCGCGTCAATTCGTTCTCTGTTTCGCTCGACGGCTACGCTGCCGGCCCGCATCAGGCTCTCGATGCTCCGCTCGGCATCGGTGGACCCGGGTTGTTCGAGTGGTTCTTCTCCACCCGCACGTGGAAGCAGATGCACGGGCACGAAGGCGGCTCGACCGGTGTTGACGACGAGTGGGCGAAGCGGGGTATGGAGAATGTCGGCGCCTGGATTCTCGGGCGTAACATGTTCGGTCCGGTGCGCGGCTCCTGGCCGGACGACTCATGGAAAGGCTGGTGGGGCGACAACCCACCCTATCACACCCAGGTCTTCGTGCTCACGCATCACCCGCGTCCGTCGCTTGAGATGGCAGGCGGCACCACGTTTCATTTTGTCACCGACGGTATTCACGCGGCCTTGCAGCGAGCCAAAGAAGCGGCCGGTGAGCTGGACGTTCGCATCGGCGGCGGCCCCGCTACAGTGAGGCAATACCTGCAAGCAGGATTGATTGATGAAATCCATCTGGCCGCGTCACCCACGGTGCTTGGCAGCGGCGAACGTCTGCTGGAGGGCATTGACCTTTTGAAGCTCGGCTACCGCTGCAAAGAGCATGTGATGAGCACCGCCGCCATGCACGTGGTACTGGCAAAGTGACTCACCAACAGTCCTGACGAATTGGCAGGCTTTAGTGGCAATTCGGTTGCCACTAACCGTCGAGTGGCTCGTTTAAGATTTGTCTGCCATTCAACATGTTTCAGTGATTTTCACACTATAATTCCATTATTCAGGCATAAAAACACCGTTTGATTTAGCATAAAAATACAGTTGTTATTGACATCAAAACACAGTTGTATTATACATAATAACACAGTTAATGCCTGAAAAGTCCCATACCAAATTGGCCGATTCATTGGAGCGCGTATCAAAAGCTGCTCGCAAGGGAGTGGTGAAGTCGGCCTGGATCGAACGCGCAGACCGGGAGTTGCTCACACGGCGCGGCTACTTGCAGGAGATTTTTAAGGGATGGTATCTGCTCAGCCGGCCGTCCGAAAAGCCAGGCGACAGCACGGCTTGGTATTCCGCGTTCTGGGACTTTCTTTCAGTCTATCTGGAAGACCGCTTTGGCTCGGACTATTGCTTGCAGGCAGGCTCCTCGATCGACTTGCATACTGGGGCGAATCTGATTCCGCGACAGGTTATTGCGTTGACGGCGCGCGGAGGCAAGATGCATTTGGAACTGCCGCACAGCACGTCGGTATTGGTTTATCAGGATACGAAGAATCTTCCCCGGGAAGCCGAGTTGGTTCGTGGCGTGCGAGCAATGCCTTTGACTATGGCCCTTTGTCGGATTCCTCCATCTTTTTTTGAGAACCAACCTCTCAGCGCCGAAATCGCGCTTCGCGCCGTCAGGTCAGTGGACGATTTAACCCGAGCGATTCTCGAAATCGAGTCCCCCACCTTGGCGAGCAGGTTCACCGGCGCTTACCAGTTCTTGGGCGATACCGAGAGGGCCGAACAGATTAGCAAGACTCTGAAGTCCGCCGGCATCGTTTTTGAACCGGCGAACCCCTTTGTGAGACCGGAACCGGTTTTCGCGCGAGGAACGCGTCTGCTGTCGGGTTATGCAGGACGGATCGAGGGGCTGTTTAATACCCTCCGGGAACCTGTCCTCGAGGTTTTCCGGGACTGGCCTCCTAAACCCCTGGAAGATTCTGAGGCCTACGTGGACCACGTTGAAGCTGTATACACACACGACGCTTATAACTCACTGTCCATCGAGGGTTATCGCGTCACGCCGGACTTGATTGAAAGAATCCGGTCAGGTTCGTGGAATCCGGATGGAGAGCCGAAGGACCAGCAGGAGGTAGCGGCCATGGCGGCCAAGGGGTACCTGGAAGCTTTTCGAACGGTGAAGAAGAGCGTGGCTCGTGTGCTGCACGGGGAAAGAGCCGGCCAAGTGTTCCGCCAGGATTATTCAGACTGGTATCGCGCCATGTTCAGCGAGTCCGTCCGCGCCGGGTTATTGCAATCCTACCACCTTGCGGGCCACCGCAGCGCGCCGGTGTATATACGGGCCTCTCGGCATGTTCCGCCGCCCCCCGAGGCGGTGAACGATGCGATGACCGCTCTTCTCGATTTGCTGGAAAACGAACAGGAACCAATCGTTCGAGCTGTCCTGGGCCACTGGCTTTTTGGATTTATTCATCCCTACATGGACGGAAACGGCCGTATGGCCCGATTCCTGATGAACCTTATGATGGCTTCGGGTGGCTATCCCTGGACCATCGTGCGCACAACGCGACGCAAAGAATATCTCGCGGCCCTTGAAGCCGCTTCGGCAGACCAGACCATCTCCCCGTTCGCCAAATTCATCCGCGAGGAGATGGGTGTGGACTGGACCAAGGAATCCTCCTAAATCCGATGCGCTGCCCGTATCCTGCACTCCGTGGGGAGCGAGATGAAATCCCAAATGACCTCCCAGCAGCCGGTTCATGCTGGAGAAATCACGCAGGCTCTGAAAATAATCGGACGTGGCGAATTTACCGCACGGCATCTACGATGCGCTTCTGGATGAAGACCTGAATTCAATCCTTACGCAGCACCCGGAACTGCGTTCAGTCTTTGGGAAACTTGACCCGGAAGAACAACCAACGCGGTACGCTGCCTTTCTCGCTCGCGTAGTCGAAAAGGCTCTTCGGCTGGAAAATGATCCTGTCACCCGGTTGCGGATTTGTAATGAGATCGTTGAAAGACTGGCAGGCAGCCAGTCAGCGACCTTCCTTAAGGGCAATCGTCTCGTAGTTGCTGAGAAGCCAGTGCTGGTCGAAATCACGCCGCCGCAATTGGCCGAAGGCGCATTGCCGCGGCCGGAGACACCGTTGACGGAAAGCAGTCTATTCACAGGCTCGCCATCGGACCCCCAACTTGTTCACGAGTTGGGGAGGGAAATGCGCTCCGCGGATTGCGTGGATTTACTCGTGTCCTTCATCAAATGGTCCGGTCTTCGCTTGTTGATACCGGCGTTTGAGGAGATCACCTCTCGCGGTGGCGCAGTTCGCATCATTACGACCTCCTACATGGGGGCCTCGGATGCGGAGGCGGTGGAATGGCTGGCGCGGTTGCCGAATGTGTCGATCCGAGTCTCTTACGACACGGAAAGAACTCGCCTCCACGCCAAGGCATATCATTTCAAGCGTCATAGCGGCTTTTCCACCGCCTATATCGGTTCTGCAAATATGTCTCAGGCGGCAATTACAAGTGGCCTGGAATGGAATCTGAAGGTCACCGCCCAGGACATGCCCCACATTTTGGAGAAGTTTGTTGCGGAATTTGAGACTTATTGGAATAGCCGCGAATTTATCCCCTTTAACCCGGATGCACCGATGGTGTTGCGGGAGGCCATTCAGCAAGCACGAAGGAAAACGCCATTCGCTACGGTGCTGGTCGACATGACTCCGCACCCTTTCCAGGAACGCATTCTGGATGCACTGGCCGCTGAACGGCAGGTGCATAACCGATGGCGAAACCTGGTCGTAGCTGCAACAGGAACCGGAAAAACGGTAGTGGCTGCCTTCGATTTTAAGAGGTTTTATCAAAGCAAGAATCGCCAGGCGCGCTTGTTGTTTGTCGCTCACCGGCGAGAGATTCTTGAGCAAGCCGCAGGGATTTTTCGTCTGGTGCTTAGAATCCCGGACTTTGGGGAACTACTTGTGGGGCCTCATGCAGCAACGCGTTTTGACCATCTGTTCTGTTCCGTAGACATGCTCGGTACCAGACGCCTTTGGGAAAAGGTGGGGGCTGATTTTTACGATTTTATTGTCGTAGACGAAGTGCACCACGGTCCTGCTGCGAGCTACAGGGCCATTTTTGAGCAGTTCAATCCTCGGGTCCTTCTTGGTCTGACAGCAACACCGGAACGGATGGACGGCGCGAGCGTTGCCGTCGACTTCGGGAACCGTTTTGCTGCTGAGATCCGCCTTCCCGAGGCGCTGGACGAGAAATTACTTTGCCCATTTCATTATTTTGGGGCCGCCGACCCTGTGTCCCTGGCCAGTGACCAGTTCTGGCGTAGCGGGAAGTACGACATTACCGCTCTGGAGAACGTTTACACCGGGGCTCACGCCCTGGCCACCCAACGTCTGGACGTAATCATCAGCTCCTTACTCCGATACGAGCCGGACCTGGTCCGGGTACGCGGCATCGGATTCTGCGTTTCCGTTAATCACGCGGAGTTCATGGCTGAGAAATTTAACGAGCGCGGAATCACTTCTGCAGTTCTCGTGGGCGAAACGGTCACAGAGGAACGGACTGCATTGATGAACGATTTTCGCACGGGAAAGATCAGCTTCTTATTCACCCGGGATGTGCTGAACGAGGGATTGGACGTGCCGGATGTAAACACGGTCCTGTTTCTTCGCCCAACAGAAAGTTTAACAGTGTTTCTTCAGCAACTTGGGCGCGGTTTGCGCCACGCACCGGAAAAGGATTGCCTCACGGTTCTTGACTTCGTTGGGCAAGCACACCGTCGCTATCGGATTGATCGAAAGCTGAAGGCCTTACTGGCAAAGCGTCGATTTAATATCCAACGCGAGGTTGAAATGGATTTCCCTCATCTTCCAGCAGGATGCAG